>NZ_CAXBKA010000029.1:0-1892 GCF_963976355.1 uncultured Sneathiella sp. | reverse complement strand
ATGCAATCTTTTGCATTTTCGTGCAATCTTATGCACTCTCATGCATTCTTCTGCAATGCACTGTTATCGCTACATTTTTTAAGAAACCTATTCTTACGAGAGCATGCCTTTTTACACTTGCGCAGTAGTCACCCGGTCGAGTAATCAGAAGAATCCCGATGCGCGTCCACAACCAGAGCGGAATACGCATCATCGACAGACAAGGGGCTGAAATGAGCGAAATCATCACCTTTAACTTCGATAGCGTTGACTTTCGCGCCATCGAAATTGATGGCCAGATCTGGGCTGTAGGGACAGATGTGTGTAAAGCACTCGGCTATCGGGATGCGGAAAACGGTTTGCGAAATCTCGATGATGACGAAAAGGGTACACACATTGTGGGGACCGCTGGCGGTGATCAGAATTTGCTGATCATCAATGAAAGCGGGCTCTATTCGCTGATCCTTCGAAGCAGAAAGCCTGAAGCAAAGCGTTTCAAAAAGTGGGTAACATCCGAGGTCCTGCCATCCATCCGAAAAACCGGCGCATATCATGCTGAGACGACACTGTCAGCACAAGGCACCTACCAGCAGGAACTGATCGAAGCTCTTCGTGACAAAATCAGCCTGCTCGAAGAAAACCGTTCATTGGTTAAAGGCCGGATAACCCACGACAAGTTCCAGGGCGTTGCCCGCCAGCTTTTCGAAAAAACCGATTTCAATGACGAAATCATTGCTGAGATCCTTGCTCCAGGTATCGGCACCTTCATGCCGGAATGGGTCAGTTGGCAGAGACGACGGCATTGAGGCCGTTCCCCCGTCCTTCCTACCTGAACCGACCTGTTCACCGATCATAAGAACATAACCAGAATACGAGGCTTCCTTGAGAGCTGGAATTTACGCTCGTCACTCGACAGACAAACAAGGGACGAGCTCAGAAGATCAAATCCGCCGCTGTCAGGAATTTTGCCGTTTCAAGGGATATGATGTTGTTGAGGTATATCGCGACGAGGCCCTGTCCGGAGCTCACATCGAAAACCGCCCCGGCATCAATGCCTTGCTGATTGGCGCGCTTGACGGTCGGTTTGATGTTGTCATCGCAGAAGATTTAAGCCGCATCAGCCGTGATCAGGCAGATACGGCCAATTTCTTCAAGAAAATGATCTTCCTCGGTGTCCCTGTTGAAACTGTCAGCGAAGGGCTGATCAACGAGCTTCATATTGGCCTGAAAAGCACAATGAATGCGCTCTATCTCAAGGATCTGGCCGAAAAAACCCACAGAGGCGTTATTGCCGCCGTCCTGCGTGGCGGCGTACCTGGCGGGAAGCTCTATGGCTATGATCTGGTGCACGCACTTGACGAAGCAGGCGAGCCTATACGCGGCAAACGAACGATCAACCCGCAACAAGCCGCAATCGTCCGCGATATCTTCGCTGCATATGCTTCCGGCCAGAAACTCAAACATATATGTGAAGACCTCAATCGACGCGGTATTGATGCACCAAACGGCGGGAAATGGGCCCCGACAACGCTTGTCGGTTCTTTTGTCCGCCAGACCGGCCTGCTGCGTCAGACGCTATATAACGGCACCATAACGTTCAATAAGATGCAGTATCGCAAACACCCGGAAACCGGCAACCGAGTCTCTATCATGCGTCCGGAAAGCGAATGGGTAACAGTGCCGATACCCGAACTGGCCATTGTCGATGAAAACCTGTTTGCCAACGTACAACGAGCCCTTGATCTACGTTCGTCTAGGCAACGGGAACGCAAGCTGACCCCGAAAGTCACGACAGAAGAGGAGAAGCGCGAAGTCTCCATTAACCGTTCCCGGGAATGGCGACGAAACCAGGCCATCACCGGCAAACGCGCAAATGCGGTCTTTGGCGGCAAGCTCTATTGCGGCAAGCATGG
>NZ_CAXBKA010000028.1:0-2280 GCF_963976355.1 uncultured Sneathiella sp. | reverse complement strand
TTTATAAGCACAAGGAAGACAACCACATGACCGATTGCGATCAGATGGTCTTGGTATCATCCCTTATGGATGTAAGAATCAGGGACATTTTGTGGAGTGTGACGGATGAAAACGAGGATAAAGAGGATAAAGAATCGAAATAATACTTGCCAAGCATAAGCGGTTAAGATAAATACAGATAATGATTTGCCCACACTGTCAAAAAGACATCAGCGACAAGACCGTTGCCAAGCACCTGGCGGCGAAAGGAGGAGTAAAAGGAAAGCGGAAAATCACGCCTGAGCAGCAAGCAAAAATGCAGGCAGCTAAGGCATGGAAGAAAAAACAAAAAACAAACAAGCTGTAATGAAAAGCAAACTAGAAAACCACGAATACGCAAACATCTACCGGATGATGTCAGACGATGATCTGCAAAGCCTAGCGGAAGACATTAAAAATAAAGGGCAACTTCTGCCAATCACAACCTACGAAGGAAGGATATTGGACGGGCGCAACAGGTATAAGGCTTGCGCCATTGCTGGCACTGAGCCTCGCATGGATGATTATAGCGGTGATGACCCGCTAAGTTTAATCTCAAGCCTGAATGACCACCGCCGACACGACACCACGAACGAACGCGCACTGGTAGGGGCTAGGATGGCGAATTTAAGAGCAGGTGGAGATAGAGGGAACCAGCATACAGGCGGCAAGTGTCCCATGGGACATATGCCAAACAAGCCAGCCGTAACAATAGAGAGGGCCGCAGAATTAAGCGGAGCATCACAACGAAATATAAGGAGGGCAAAATCAATCGTGAATACAGGAATACCTGAGCTTCAAGACATGGCAGACTCTGGAGAGGTCAGCATCAGGGCCGCTTCCGAAGTCTCAAAGCTGACCGAGGCAGAGCAACACAAAGCCATATCAGGAGGCGTTCAGGGTGTGATAGACGCTGCAAGAAAGAAACCGGACGCCAAGCCCGATGAAAAGCCAACCCGAACAAGGTTGCCTAAATGGAAACCCAACGACGCAGACCGACTTTGGCTAATGGCCAAGCAGGAACTGAACAAGATTTTATCATCAGATGAAAGCCGCGACCGAGTGCTTCATGAGGTCATCGCATATGCAAAAAACAGAATACAAACCAACAAATAAAAACAATGAAATTACCACAAATACAGTCAATATCAGACTACTCCAAACTAAAGCCAAACCCGCTACAGCGGGCATTCAGCGAAAAAAAGGTTGCTGACCTGGCAGCCAAGATGTCGCGCAACGGGTTTCCTCCGTCAATGGCCATATCCACATATAGAGACAAAGGGGCGCTCGTCATCAATACGGGACATCACAGACTAGCAGCAGCCAGGCAAGCTGGAATATCAGCGCTATACGTAGTGGAAAAGAAATGGACGCCGCGCCAATTGGTTGACGAGGGTGTATCTTCAAAGGCTTGGTGCATTCTGTCAGCGGCTCAATGCTTCGCCAGTCAGGGCAAGGAGGACTACATAACGATGCTCAATTATCACGACAAAGGAATCCCGCTCAACATGGTAGCATCAATGCTATCTGGCGAGGGGGCTGGAAGCGGCAACGCAAGAAAGCGCGTGGTAGATGGAGAGTTTCAAATAAAAGAAACAGCTCAGGCCGACACATTCGTCGATCTGTTTATGGAATTTGCAGAGGATCAACCAGCCGTCAAATCCAGACCCTTTATTGCAGCACTATCAAAATGCCTATTTACTCCTGAGTTTGATTTATACACACTCAAGAAAAGGATGAAGGAGAACCCTGCCATGCTAGGAAAAGTCAGCGGAACTGAGCAAATGTTGAAGCTCATCGAGGAAATCTATAACTTTAGATCGGCCAAAAAAATACCGTTAGCCTTCATGGTTACGGAACATTCAAGAGCTAGAAGCGCGGCTGCGTTGATTAATTAGATCGAGGTTTAGCGGTTACAAACAGACAAACCAAATGAACCAATCACCCACCCCAAAACCCGAACTCGCCTTAGACTTCGCACAACTGCGAACCGTTCAAAGGTATTGGAACAACCAGTTGATCCGAACGTTCGCCGCTGCACTTGATGCCGTGGACGATGACGACGACGAGAATTTCAATCGCCAGTTCAAGAGACTTGCCGAAATCGAGATGCGACGCCGGAAGGATTACGAGCTGCCGTTTAACGATCTGGTGGGTGAGAAGGCTTATAAATAGAAACGATATGGAAGCAGAAGTAAACTACCCCACCAAATCAGGCGCCGAGCTAATAATCGACACGCTGAAACGCGAGAACGATTGCGC
>NZ_CAXBKA010000027.1:0-2565 GCF_963976355.1 uncultured Sneathiella sp. | reverse complement strand
CCCCGGCCATGCGGCGCTTGTTGACCAGCATTGCCTGATCACTGCCCCATGGATCACAGATCTGGCAAATCTCGATATCACCCTGCAGGGCGAGGATCTCGCCAATCAGATGGCCTGACACTGTTTCTGGCCAGAGGGTAACCGTGATGACTTTCTGAAACTGCTGTGTCGGAACCTGCGTGGTGATGGTGCCCGTCACCTTGTCGCAATGAATATCCGAGGCTGGAAGGTTGGCCGACAGATTGCGGCTGATGGCCGGGAGATCGCGGCGATATTCGCCACTGACCAGCCCATTCAAGAACCCTGTCAGAAGACACGGTTGATCGTCGTCAGAACGGGCAAGCAACTCGGGGCGGTATTCCGAAAGAATGGCCGGGATCTTCTCTTCGGCATCCAGCAGGGGCTGCATCGCCTGAGCGGTTGCCATCAGATACCAGTCGATGAAGTAGCTTGATTTATATTGCTGTGCTTCTGCGGTGCCGATTTCGTCAAGAACAGCATTCGGCCAGGTGGCATCTGCGGCAATCTCGCGTCGGCGTTTAATCGCAAACAGCCGCACGGCGATGTTGCGTTTGCCAAGTTCCTGCAGCAGCGATTGACGGCCCAGCAGCAAGCTCTGTTGCTCGGTTTCGATCCTTGCGTCATAGCTGGTTCCTTGAAGATGCCAGACACGAGAAAGCGATCCATCCTTGCCACGGACAGTGACACCATCAACCGGATCAATTCCGTCGAGCTCCAACTCGTCCTGGAGCCAGTCTTGGGTAATGTCGCCCAGCAACAGGCGACGACCAGCTGGAACAACCAAGCCGCCAGCCATCCCACTCACAAGGCCAGTCGTGATCACATCGGTCCAGATCATTTGCGCCCTCCTGTGGTCAGGAGGCGCGCGCCCTTGCGGCTGCCCCAAAACATTGGGGCAACCAGCAACTCGCGGTCATGGTTCGGATTGATCCGCTGATGTTTGACGAGATAGATCCATGCGACGATAAATCCGAGCAGACCGCCTGGTATGACCAAAAACGGAATGTCGAACACGACGGGCAGCACAAAGCCCAGCACACCGGCAAGCCCTGCTACGAGAAGCAAACTGACGGGCAGGCCGATCAGGGTCATCTGTCGTTGGGCCTGGATAAGAACAGCACTGGCGGCTTTCATTTGAGAACCCCCAGAAGACCGGATGCGATGGCCGGGCCTGCGGTCACCAGAATGCCGCCAATCACCATCATGATGCCGCGCTGTGGATCAAGCCGACCGGTGAATGCCGCCCAGCCGCCATAGACGACAAGGCCAAGACCCAGCGCGATGGCAAATATTTTGCCAAAACCTTCAGCCAGCAGTTCGAGGAAGGAAACAACAGGATCCCACCAGTTCCCACCGGCAGTACTTTGGGCAAAGGCCGGTTCGGTCATCGCCAATGTCGCGAGGCCTGCGATGGCAGCAATTTTGAGAAGATTACGTTTATCCATGATCGGTTTTCCTTGTCGTCAAATCGTCAAAACGGTGAGGACGCCCAGCGTGAAGACGACGGCGACCAGATTGAGGGCGGTGAGGATGGAGATCAGCTTGACCATCTTGCGAAAGCGGTCCTGAGCCGTATCGGCGAGGCGGGCGGCTTCCTGCATGGCCGACAGACGTTCGCGCACGGCATCGGTCAGGGCTTCATTCTTGAAGTCCTCGATGGCGGCTGTGACATCACTGGTGAAGGCGTCTGCCTGTGCCTGAATGATCCCCGACAGGGTTCGGTTGTGCTGATCGATCAGGCGGCGGTGCTCGTCGAGCACGACCTTGTGGATAGTGTAGATCATGAGCACCGGATCACCGTCCTCGACGGTGACCTGATGAACTTTCCACAGATGGGTGCGCAGCTCTTCGATGCTGTCCATGGTCAGGGGCGGCGGCGGAGCCTCATCAAGAACACTGGCCATCACAGTACCGCCTGTTCCATGGAGGCCCCAATGCTACGCCAAGTCATCATCAGGCGTTGGCGCGACATCAAGGGAAAGTCGGCATGGCTGCCTGCCTCGTCGAAGGTCAGGCGGGCGCGCATCATCTGCTCGATGTCATGGCCAAAGGTTTCTTTGCGGACCTCGGGCAAGCGCACCAGCGCGTGAATGCGGTTCTTGTTTTTCTTGTAGAGACCTGAATGCTCGAAGCTCTCGATCTCACCGGATGCATTCTTGCGTTCGATCCGTCCGAAATACTCATTGAGCCAAACGACAACCGGAATATCAGGAACGCTTTGCAAAACCTGATGCAGGCCCTGCATGGTGTCGTTCAATGCTTGGCCGCCTGTCAGGACCGTGTGAAGCCGGACTTCATGACCGGCATCAGCCAGCATCTGCAGCGCCTGAGCTTCGACCATATAGCCTAGCAGCGGCAGGAAAGTGCTGGCCCCGTTATCGATGACGACAACGCCGTCTTCCGGGCCAGTCATGATCTGTTCGATCAGCGCATCGAAATAGCGCGGATTGATCTCATCGGGACGTTCGCCCAGGCGAATAGTCTCGACGGGGAAGGCTTTATATCCGGCAAAGGTCTGGTTGACCGGATCGGTGTCATAGCAAT
>NZ_CAXBKA010000026.1:0-2803 GCF_963976355.1 uncultured Sneathiella sp. | reverse complement strand
TGATGAAGCCGAACTCACAAGCTACTACTTCAAACGTGGAACAAGGCTTCCAGAACAGGGC
Organism: uncultured Sneathiella sp.; assembly: GCF_963976355.1. Classification (NCBI taxonomy): domain Bacteria; kingdom Pseudomonadati; phylum Pseudomonadota; class Alphaproteobacteria; order Sneathiellales; family Sneathiellaceae; genus Sneathiella; species uncultured Sneathiella sp. Next base: position 2,742 of record NZ_CAXBKA010000026.1, on the reverse strand, counting down.
ACTCAGGCACATCTTTTCCTGAACATTGAGCTGCCGTTTCCGCCAAAACCTGTTCGATCCGTTTCAGGTCATCAATTTTTGTGCGCACGTCAGCAAGATGGCTTTCCGTACGCTGTTTGACCTCCGAACATGTTTGCAACTGACCATCTATAAGAGTCAGCAACCCCCGGATATCTTCAATCGAAAAACCCAGTTCACGGGCGCGCAGGATAAACCGCAACCGGGAAACATGTGTTTCGTCATACAGCCTGTAACCCGTTTTGCTGCGCCGCGGATCTGGCATCATGCCGGTCTTTTCATAATAGCGGACCGTTTCAAGGTGGCAGCCTGTCACCTTCGACAATTCTGCTCGCTTTAGTCGCCTCCCGGAATTGTGATCGTCCATGTGATCAAAACCTTCTTTAATCTGTAGCAGCTACAGACTGTATCTTAACTGCGAATCGAATTCGAGGTAAATCACATGAACGATATCAAATCGGACGACCTGTTGTCGGATGACGGGAAGCAGACAAAAAGAGGTCTGCTTGCAACTGGTGGAGTGGTCGGAGCCATTCTTGCATCCGCCTGCTGTGTCGCACCACTCCTGCTTCTGATGCTGGGGGTGTCGGGGGCCTGGATCGGCAATCTGACGGCTCTTGAACCTTACAAACCACTCTTCGCGACGGTGGCTCTGATATTTATCGGGCTGGGGTTCTGGCAGGTCTATTTCAAGACCAAGCCAGCTTGTGACGACGGGTCTTACTGCGCCCGTCCGGAATCCGCACTGATCACCAAAGCCGCCCTGTGGTTCTCAACCGTGCTGGTGGGATTGGCCCTGACAATCAACTGGTGGGCACCGCTGTTCTATTAGGAGAAATCGAGATGAAACGAACAGGCATTATTCTGGCCGGGGCATTTGCCCTGGGACTGGCTGTCATATATCCGGGAGGCTACCTCCCAACTGCGGCGCTTGCTGCCAGCGCCACAGCGCAGGATGAACAAACAACCGTTTTCGACATCGAAAACATGACCTGCGCCCTGTGTCCGGTGACGGTCAAAACCGCGATGGAAGCCGTCACCGGCGTAGAGGCCGTAGACGTCAACTTCGATAAAAAAACCGCAACTGTCACCTTCGACCCGTCAGTCGCCAATGTGGAAACCATCGGGATCGCTTCGACAAATGCCGGTTATCCGGCCAAGGCGCGGGATTAAATAATGCGTGGCAACACCATTTTCAAAACCGGGATCGTCGGAACAATTTTTGCTGTGATCTGCTGTTTCACACCAATCCTTGTTGTCTCGTTCGGGGCCCTTGGACTCTCGGCATGGCTGGGCTGGATAGACTATGTCCTCATACCCGGATTACTCCTGTTCATTGCCCTGGCACTGTACGGCTACCGACAACGAGCCCGTGCGCGCGCTTGCTGCGAGACCGATACACAACCAACCACCCGGAAAGGAAAATAATATGAACAATTGTTGTTCGACCGACAAACAGGAATATGACCTTGCTGTCATCGGCGCGGGTTCGGCCGGTTTTTCGGCGGCGATTACGGCCGCTGAACAGGGCGCAAGGGTCGCACATATCGGCAAGGGAATGATTGGCGGCACATGCGTCAATGTCGGGTGTGTGCCCTCCAAAACCATGATCCGTGCCGCAGAGGCCGTGCATGGTGCAGCGGGTGCTGCGCGTTTTCCCGGCCTCTCCGGAAACGCTCATGTCGCTGACTGGCAGTCCCTGATCAAGGCTAAAGAGGATCTGGTTTCCGGTTTGCGTCAGAAGAAATATATCGATCTGCTGCCCGAATATGATGGTATCGATTATCTCGAAGGGGACGTTATATTTAATGACACCGGTCTTCTGCTTGACGGCAAAAAGCTTGTTGCAAGAAAGACAATCATTGCAACCGGCACATCCCCGTCATTTCCCGATATTCCAGGCATTGAGAATGTCCCCTGTCTGACCAGTACAACGGCACTTGAACTTGATCAGCAGCCACGATCACTTCTCGTGATTGGCGGCGGATATATCGGTTGTGAACTGGCTCAGATGTTTGCACGGCTCGGCAGCTCGGTTACGCTGGTGACACGGTCACGGCTTCTTCCCGAAGCAGAACCGGAAATTGCTGCATCGCTCACTCAGGAGTTAAGGAATGAAGGGGTATCCGTTCGCACGGGCCTCACCTACGAGAGGGTTGAACGGAAGAATGATAAAACGGAACTGACCATTAACGTTGATGGCCAGGCCGAGGTTCTTTTTGCTGAACATATCCTGGTAACGACAGGCCGTAAGCCGAATACAAACGGATTAGGCCTCGAAACGGCCGGAATTGAAGTAAATTCGAATGGCGGAATTGTTGTGGACGCGTACATGCGGACGACGCGTCCTGATGTATATGCTGCGGGCGATGTGACCGGGCGCGACCAGTTCGTTTATATGGCAGCTTATGGCGCCAAACTTGCGGCAATAAATGCCTATAACCGTGACGAACAGACATATGACAACACAACGATGCCCTGGGTTGTCTTCACTGATCCACAAGTTGCTGGCGTAGGTCTCTCCGAGGTTCAGGCACAGAAACGGGGCTTTGTGGTCAAGACATCTGTCGTGCCGCTTGATCAGGTGCCCAGATCACTTGCCGCCCGTGATACACGCGGTTTGATAAAACTCATTGCAGATGAAGCAACTGACCGCTTGCTGGGCGCTCAGATACTGGCACCCGAGGGCTGTGACAGCATTCAGACAATGGCGCTGGCCATACG
>NZ_CAXBKA010000025.1:0-3462 GCF_963976355.1 uncultured Sneathiella sp. | reverse complement strand
CCGGCAAACGCGCAAATGCGGTCTTTGGCGGCAAGCTCTATTGCGGCAAGCATGGCGAACAGATTGTCGCGACCTATGCACGACACTACTCTTGCAAAACGAAAGGTTGCCCCAACCGGAGCCTCAATTATGACGAGGTTATCGCAATGGTGATGAAGACAATCAGCACGCTTGACCAGAACATGATCATGGCACATTTCGACAGTGCAAAAATGGCAAAGAAACGCTCAGAGCTCGAAGGTCAGCTCACGCGGCTGAACAAAGAACTTGAGCATGTCCGCACCGGCCTGAACAAGGTAATTGATGCTCTGGGACCCGATGCCAGGTCCCATGAAATCCGTGCATTCTTCGATGACAAGTCAGAACAGATCCATCGCACGAAACTCGATATTTCCCGATATGAACGGGAACTGACCGATACGTCTATCCCGAAAAGCATCGACCGCATTCTCGCTCGCCACAACAAACTGATTGCCAAATTACGGGTCTGGTCCCGAGATCCGGAAGCGGTGATTCCGCTTCGGCAAATCATAGACAGACTGACCATTCACGCCAACTGGGATGAGATCGAGGAACGCTGGGATCGAAAATGCGAGGTGACGTTTGACTTTGCAGCGATCATCGCTGCTGACAAGCGTCATTCACAATAGGATTCAATACGCCTAAACTGGTTCGAATTGTTGAGCCTTCAGTTGTCTCGTTTCAAGGTGAACCAGTATTGATTACCGCCCTACAAAAGCCTTTGTATGTCATGGAAAAAGCACGCGATGGAACTGGTTATGTTCTCACCGAGATAAGGCGAGTCCAGCAATACAAAGTCAGCAATAAACAACTGACCTATATTCCGGCTGTGCGGTATGATTGGAACTGGTATCCAGTATACGATGCGAAAAAGCTAAAGCGTTACGTCGATGTAAAGCGCCGCAAAAGTCGGCGAAACATCTTCTACGTCAACGGAACCCCACATTTAAAAGCAGATTTCAAGATGTTGCCTTACATCAAATGTTGGGATCAGCCTCTAGGCCTATACAAAACTTTCGGGCCTGACGGAACCTAACTATGTCGAGACTGCACCGGCAGAATTCTGCCGGTTCGTCACATGGACATTCCCCGGTCGATCCTCTGGAAAGCACGCGGGATAGCTGCCTTGAGCCAGGACGGCAATTGGCTTGCAACCTTTCGGGTACGTCCTTTCACACGACACAAAAGCAATCTGCTGCGCTCTCTCGAGTTGTCAAAGATGTAAACCCGATCCGCCACACCGATGAACTCGGCAAGCCTTGCAAGGCTTCGCGGATAACGGCGTTTTACGTCCTCAGAGGGCACATGATGCCCTCCCGCTGCGACGCGCTGCGCGATCCTGGCAATTGACAGTGACGGATCAGGCAATCCGACATAAACAAAATTTATGCCGTAGCCTTTTGATCTTGCCGCCTTGACCAATTGCAGCTCGCGCTGCCCGGAAAGAGTCGTCTCTATGATGAAAGAAGCGCCACAGGAAAGATGGTTTTCCTGCTGCAAAATAGCTTCACGGCCCGCATAAACCCTACCACGCTCTGGATAAAGTTTATGAATATTATCCGGATTAACCACCGGCAAAGATTGGGGTTCTGCAGGGTTATACCGCTCGACCAGTGTGCTTTTGCCTGCCCCGTTTGGACCAGCAACAATCCAGAGCTGAGCCATCAGATGGCACGGAGAACTTCAACAGTCCCGTCATCATTGACGGACACCAGTTCACACCGGCCATCAGGCCATTTGCGAACAATACTGCCTTCATGTGTCGGATCGCAGTAAAATACCGGTCGTCCAGCCTCGAGATGGGCTTTTGCTGCCCGGCCATCGTCATTGGCAAGCTGCTTTTCAAACTCCAGCCAGAGCTTGCGACCATCCGCCCCTCTGGCATTCGTCACCTGCTCAAACGTGATTTCCGGCATGATATTTCCTTGCTGCACTTCGTCTGCATGTTTGTAAGACATAAGTTCTTATACACCATCGATACGTGTTGAAAAACGCAATATCGCACTCGTCGAATTATTGCGGCCATTTCCTCAAGATCAGGCTGTGGCCAGAGCAATTCTCTCCTGCCAGTGAGCGATCTCGCATTCTATGAAGGCCAGCCGCTTTCGCATACCTGACTGGAGTGCTAAATCAGCAGAGTGCTGGGCACGAAGCTGCAAGGCCGCCTCTCGCTGTTCTGGAGACATCTTTTTCATGTCGTCGCTTGTTGGCAAGTGCTGCTCTTGGCGCGTTTTGAATGCCTGTTCCAACTCGGCAAGACGCAACTTCGTCTGACAGGCCTCGTTCATCAGGGAGGTAATGGCAGCCTGTGCATCCGCTATCAGTTCGTGATGTTTGTCTGTGACGCCTTCTATCAGGCGACCAGAACAATGTGAACGCTCTCGCACATCGCCCGCATCGCACTTTGCCATGCTTGGCAGAACGTTTTGCGCACGTTCCATAAAGACATTCTCGGCCTTAGTCGCGCTCCAAGGCAACATGTAATCCTGATAAGGTTCGGCAAGGTCCTTAGCGGACAACCGCACCAGTGACAGATCGACACAATCGCGATATTCGGTTGCCTTGAGTTTCTGATCAATCTCGTGGATTTCCCGGATCACCCCTTCCGGCCATGGCCATTCCAAACCGGCCAAAAGCGTAAACCGTCGCCGGATCGGCAAGACGATCTCGCTTGCAAACCGCTGCCAGATACCAAGCGACCGCATGGTATTCTTAACCGGCGTGGTGATATCGCCGGTATCAAACTCCTCGATGTCGTGGATCAGGGCATAACCGGCAGTCTCGGGGGAAGCCAGATCGCAAGCCTGCACGCAGTGCTGGGCAACACTCACATCACAGGCTCCGTTCCAGCGTCGGATGCGCGACAAGCCAGCCACCTGATGACGAAACACCTCAAGCCGGACTTCAAACGACACTGGAAAATGATCAGAGGACGCCATCAGCTCACGCATGACACAGCTCCGATCTGCAAACCCCGGCGTTCGGCAACGAGCTCAATAACCGCCATTAAATGATGACGGGCCATATCCTGTACGCATCGGTTCCGGGCTTTTAAGTCGATTATATTGCCCGTCAGGACCGCCCGGATCTGCGACAGCCAGATACGCGGATTGCGACATCCGGGAATGTCGGCCTGTGCAACAACCCGGCATATGTCGTGCCATTCCGGGGCATCGGACGGATCGCATAGATCAAGAACGACATCCGTCTTTTCTTCTACGAAGCATTCAGCAGCCAGAGCATCAAGAATATCCAGCAGGCCAAGCCGTGAGGGCCTTTTTCCGCGTCGTTTAACATCTTCCAATGCTTTCCGGACGCCATCAAACCCGACACGTTCAATGGCCTCATTTACGCGCAAACAGGCATTGGCCAGCGTCCAGGGATCAGCACAAAGGCGCTGCCACTCCCTTGCCAGGATCAGACATTGATCATCGACGGAAG
>NZ_CAXBKA010000024.1:0-3607 GCF_963976355.1 uncultured Sneathiella sp. | reverse complement strand
CCATCTGGCTCATCATCTTCATCATACCCATCATGCCCTGCATATCCCCCATGCCTGAATTGCCATCATGCTCCATCATCGGGGATTGCTTGTCCGGAGTTTGGGCTTCCTGGGCATATAGGGCTGTTGTCGCCAGTCCCGCGACCATCATTGTGGCAAACGCGGTGAGTTTGATTGATTTACGCATCTCTAACATTCCTTTCGGTTGTGGACTCATGTCCCGACTGGGGTGTTACAGACGCTATATTTGCGCCTGATGCAGCCGGGGACCTTCCGGCCTCGTTGCCGGGAAGACTGTTTTTCGGGGTTTCATCGGATGAAGGGGCGATATCGCTGGCGCTCTTTTTCGACGAACAGGCCTTTTTGTTCATGCATAAACCCAGCGCACACATGGCTACGCAAGGCAGAACAGAAAGGAGCAAAGGTGCAATGCCGACCGCAACCATCCAGCTCCAGTTAAATGCAAGCCCAGCGACAAGGGCAGTTCCAGCCAGCACAAATACACCGCGACGTCCCTTCAGGTAATATCGAACGGCATGAACCACGTCATGCCCAAGCGAGGTATTACCGGATTTGGCTTGTTGTATCTCGGTCATAGGAGTTCCTTCCTCAATCGGTGTAGATGTGGGATTTAAGAAAATCTATCATCTCTGCTGTCGCCCATTCGGTCGGTCCGACAAGTCGACCAAGCTCGCGGCCGTTCCTGTCAATCAGAAGCGTCGTCGGTAAACCGGGGATGCCCAGAGCCGTCGTGGTTTTCATGGTTGGATCGATGAAGAGGTCCAGATTCCGGATGCCGATTTCGCTATAGAAATCCTGCACGACATCCGCTCCGGCCCGGTCGATCGACAAGGCAACGACTTTGAACTCCGAACTGCCGAGTTCGGCCTGCAGGGCATCCAGGGTCGGCATTTCCTCGCGGCAAGGAACACACCAGGTAGCCCAGACATTCAGCAAGACGACCGTTCCCTCGAAATCACTCAGTGTCATGGGTTGACCTTCGGCGTTTTCGAACCCGAATTCGGGAAGAGGCCGGGGAACGTCATGCATGACAAACGAGCGCTGTTGTCTCTGCCTTACATTGTCCGCTGCCTGATCGGTGACATTCTTCTCGTTGCGTAACGAAACTATGGTCAATGTGGTAACAACCACCAGTATGATGCCAGCGGCAAACCCCACTTTCAGGTTCATATGCACCAAGAGGCTCTTCATCGAGGTGCCTCCGCAGTTCCGGCACCTGAGGCCTCATTACGCAATTTTTCGACCCTTGGCAGAATGGTCTCGGCCAACACTTTTTCCGTTACCGGCCCGACATGCTTGTAAGCAATGTTCCCTTTTGCATCGACAACGAAGGTCTCAGGGACGCCATAGACGCCCCAGTCAATTGCCACACGCCCGTTAATGTCCGCACCTGTTCTCGTATAGGGATCGCCAAGGCTATCGAGCCATTCTGCAGCGTCGTCAGGCTGATCCTTATAGTTCAGACCATGCAGTGGAACGGTGCCGTCGCGGGCCAGTTTCATGAACACGGGGTGTTCTTCACGGCACGCGACACACCAGGAGGCAAAAACATTGACCAGCGACACTTCACCTTTGAGATCCGTACTCGACAAACCTTGCATCCGGCCTTTTACCGGCGGAAGGTCAAATTCGGGGACCTGTCTGCCCAACAGGGCCGAGGGGAGTGTGTTGGGATCAAGAGTCAATCCCTTCGCCAGGGCCACACCCAATATCAAGGCGATGCCAAGCGGCAGAAAATAGATCAGCCGGTTGAAGTGCTTTTGCGGGCGATGTTCTTTGGGGACTGCACTCATTTCGCCCTCCCGTCTTTAGGATTCAGATTGTGCTGGAATGCGCGTTCCTCGTCCGACCAGACACTCTTGATATAGCCAAGTACAGCGATGATCTCCTCATCACTCAGAACATCCTCGAATGCAGGCATATCGCTCTCATATCCCGGCACGACAGCGCCAATCCCGAACTTGGTCATCGCATAAAGTTCCAGGTCGCTATGGCGCCATGTATGACCACTGGCATCGTGCGGCGGCGCAGGCATCCGCCCGGTATCAAGGCGGCGCTTCCAGTTTTTCTGCCCCTCAAGATTTGCACCATGGCACGATGCGCAGAATTCAGCATAGACATCGTTGCCCAGTGCAATCTGTTCCGGAGTGATCGGCTTTTCCAGAAAAGTCAGATTCTCGGGCGTTGATCCAGCATCCGCTACCCCGGACAACAAAGCCATGCCGACGCCAGCCATTAATCCGGTGACCAATGATCCAGGCGATACAGCGATCATTTCCTGCCCCGCAGATATTTAAACAACGCGAGAACACTCATGATCAGGATCGCAAGGATCAGAAGAAACACAAGACCGCCTCCTGCCATCATCAGCATCATCATCGGGCCACCCATCATCGAACCATCCATCATCTGTCCAAAACACTCATTCATTGGCGTAAACGGCAATGCCGTCCTCTCCGAACGCATAGGTTTTCAGCGTCCCGGTTTTTTCACGTGCCATGCCCGGCGCATTTGGTGGCATGCCGGGCAGCGTGATACCCGTTATATCCGGGCGTTCATCAAGCATCCGTTCAATGATCTCGGCGGGAACCAGCCCGCTTACGACATATCCGTCAATCTCGGCCAAATGGCAGCCCAGCCCTTGCTCCGGGACACCGGCGGCAACGGATCGCTTGTCGAAATCGCGATCATCGACACGGGTAACCTGATATCCATTGGTCTCAAGATATTCGCCATAGGCATCACAGCATCCGCAGTTCGGATCCCGATAGATTGTGATCGATTTGCTTCTCTCACCAGCTACTGTCACGTTCGTTTGCGCCTCTCCTTTTCCCGGAGCAAACATTGTAAATGCAGCACTTCCGGCAACAGCCAGAATCGCAACACCTGTCACAATCACTAATTTTCTCATCTGTTTCTCCATCATCATATGTTCGCAATGGCGGTCCACGTCCTGCCACCGTCTGGGCTTTGTAAAACCCCGTCGTTATTCACAATTACGAGATCATCAGCGCGTAGCGGATGAACCGCGAGTGCTGTTGCGATAACTTCTGAACGCTTTAACCAGGTGACACCCGCATCCTGCGATTGCCAAATTCCGGATGGCAATCCGGCATAAAGTGTGGCCGGTCGCGATACCGCACTGACCAGCGCACTCACAGGTTCACCCTCAGGTAAGGGTACTTTGGGAGTTGCCTGCTTTCCGGACGCAAGAGCATCCATGGCATCGCCCGGCTGAACATCCTGCCAACGGCAGAAACAATCCGGCACACGCGTTACACCGGTATCGGTTCCGGCATATAGCCAGATCCCACCCATTCCGGTTGCCAGATCGACTGAAGACAGTGCTGTCAGATCTCGCTCGGCATTCGCTAACCATGGCCGGTCCATGACAAACACCCATGACTGACCAGCATCATCGCTCTGCCATAAGCCGTCACCGCGAATGGCGGCATATATGGTATCTGGGTTTGTCACCGCCGTTGTGATGGCAGTGACGGCAGCTTCTGGCAGTCCTTGCCCGCGCACGTCCCAACTTTTTCCGCCATCAACAGACAGAACGACGCCGCCGGCATCCAGACCGCCA
>NZ_CAXBKA010000023.1:0-4615 GCF_963976355.1 uncultured Sneathiella sp. | reverse complement strand
ATGATGACCGGTTATATGTCCGCCTTTGCGTTCTGGCTGCTGGAAACATTCCCGCTTTTGGGGCGCATTGGTTGACGGGCCAGGAAGAACCTTCCAACAGTTAATGGCTTTCTTAGCAGTGACTTGTGCGCGCTATTTTTTGCCGAAAAATTGGAAGAAAACAGCAAAGTACACGTCGTGTGAGACACTTCGAACAAAATACTTGACCTTCCAGTGACTGGAACCTTCATACTTGCTTAAACAGCAGACAATCAGAGGTTCAGATGCAAAACCATAATCACGTGCAAATAAAACTTGATGGCATAACCTGCTCCTCTTGCGTAGCAAGAATCGAGCAAACTCTATCCGCGATGAAAGGTGTCGGAGAAGTATCGGTCAATCAGGCGAATGAGACAGCCCGAATGAAGGTCGACAAGGCGCAAAGGCTTGTCGAGATTGCTCAAGCGCTTCAGAAACTTGGTTATGCCCCCCAATATGGCAACGTAACTCTAAGTGTGAATTCAATGTCATGCGCCTCTTGTGTTAATCGCATCTCAAAGTCGCTTGGCCAAGTCACCGGCGTAATAGACGTAGCCGTCAACCTTCCAGCTGAGACTGTAGCGGTGAAATTCCTACAGAATGTTGTCTCTCCGACTGAATTGTCCTCCCAACTGACTGCTTCCGGTTATCCATCTGAGATCAAAGAAACAACGGACAGTTCTATCAAGAATAAACAGGTTGCGCGTGAAATAGCCTACCGTACGCTTTGGGCTGCTTTGCTAACTCTGCCTATTTTTCTGACCGAAATGGGCGGTCATATCATCCCGGAACTTGCTAATGTTATCGAAAGCACGATCGGGCAGCAAACTTACTGGACGCTGCAATTTATCTTAACAACAGCAATTCTTGCCGGGCCGGGCAGATACTTCTTCATCAGAGGTGTCCCTTCTCTTCTGAAAGGTTCTCCAGATATGAACAGTCTGGTCGCACTCGGAACGGGAGCGGCTTATATATTCTCTACCGTTTCCACATTTCTTCCTGAACTTATACCTGTGGAAGTTCGCGCAGTATATTTCGAAGCCGCAGCAGTCATCATTGTTCTCATCCTGCTTGGCCGTTTTCTGGAAGCCCGTGCAAAGGGGAGGACTGGAGCGGCGATCCAAAAACTTCTGGGACTTCAAGTTATAGAAGCACGAGTACAACGCGATGGCGAAAGCGTCATTGTTCCTGTTGATGACCTTCAAGTTGGCGATGTTATTATAGTGCGCCCGGGTGAACGAATCCCGGTTGATGGTGTAATTGTTGAGGGAAACAGTCATATTGACGAGAGCATGATAACGGGCGAGCCAATTCCTGTTGCCAAACAAGCTGATTCAAAAGTCACAGGAGGAACCGTGAATGGTGCAGGAGGCTTCAGTTTTCGCGCAACTCGTGTTGGTGAAGACACAACATTATCGCAAATAATTCGGATGGTTGAAGAAGCCCAATCCACCAAACTTCCCATTCAGAGTCTGGTTGATCGCGTAACTCAATGGTTTGTACCTGCAGTCATGTTTTTTTCTGCACTAAGTGTCTTGGCATGGTTTTTGTTCGGTCCTGAGCCAGCCGTTACAATGGCGTTGGTGGCAGGTGTTTCTGTTCTAATAATAGCCTGTCCTTGCGCAATGGGGTTAGCCACACCAACCTCCATCATGGTTGGAACAGGTCGTGCAGCTGAAATGGGTATTTTGTTTCGCAAGGGAGACGCACTTCAGGAACTTCGTTCCGTTCAGATCGTTGCGCTCGACAAGACTGGTACTTTGACGGAAGGGCGGCCAGAGGTAACCGATTTTGTGGTTGCTCAAGGCTTCACAAAACTTGAAGTTTTAAGGTATGTAGCTGCTGTTGAAGCCAGATCGGAACACCCGATTGCCAACGCAATCGTATCTACGGCGCGCCGTGAGAATATTGACGCAGACCAACCAGTTACAGATTTCACCTCATTCACTGGTTACGGCGTCCGAGCAAAGGTTGATGATGCAACTGTCCTAGTTGGAACTGAACGCCTGATGCGACGAGAACAGATTGATCTCAAAGATTTTCCTGCAGTTGTTCAAAAGCTCTCACGAAACGGGCGAACAGCATTGTACGCAGCAATTGACGGACAGGTTGCTGCTGTTATCGGAGTGTCAGATCCTGTAAAGCCTTCAAGCAGGGACGTGATAAAAGCGCTTCACAGCCTTGACCTGAAAGTCGCAATGATAACAGGTGACAGTCTTGAGACTGCACAGGTAATTGCAGAGGAAACTGGAATTGATCATGTAGTTGCTGGAGTGTTGCCAGACGGCAAGGTTGCGGCCTTGAATGATCTTCGTGGAGAGGGGCGGAAGATTGCATTTGTTGGTGACGGTATTAATGACGCACCTGCTCTCGCTCATGCCGATGTTGGGATCGCGATAGGCACAGGCACTGACGTGGCAATTGAGTCGGCAGATATTGTTCTGATGTCTGGCGATCTTGGCGGCGTCATCAATGCCTTTGAAGTATCCAACCGGACGATGCGAAACATTCAGCAAAATCTGTTTTGGGCTTTTGGCTATAACACCGCACTTATCCCTGTTGCTGCAGGTCTGCTTTATCCTTTCTCTGGAATTCTGCTCACTCCTGTTCTCGCAGCAGGCGCAATGGCGTTGTCTTCGGTCTTTGTTTTAACAAATGCATTGCGGCTCCGTAAAATTGTGCCGGTAATGCGTATGTTGTGATCGCGTGATTGGATTGAGAAAGAACTGAAAAGTTCTATTAGATCGTGAGTGCGTCAAAGTACCGGTAGGAGAAGTTCTTCTCGGCAAGAACCTCTCTTACCCAATACCGGATTAAGGAGCGATTAAATGACGACCTCAAGTGATGAACAATTGGAGTATGTAGTTTTGCATGCTTTCAAACATGCCTGCAGCTGCGAAAGGCTTGATATTGCCGAATTTATGCTAAGAGCCCTTGAAAAGCTTGATCAGGAGCGAACGGAACATGACACCGTGGATCGTCCATTGATGGATGCGTATCGTGATTTGACGGCAAGCTCACAGCATCACAATAATTGATAGCTGGGGTGGTAAGGTCAATTGGAACACTTGAATTAACATTTCAAAGTATCCTTCATCTTTCAGCAAACCGAGTTTCACATGGCACGGCTTGATTCGTGTGAAGAAGAGTTGGTGGTTTTCTCAATTGGCAACTGAATGCAGCACAGGTGTTCCATGTCTGCACCCAATTAAAGAACGGGGTACAGAAACAGACTCGCCATAGGCCATTGATTGTTGCCCCAGACATTTTATCGCCTGATCCGACGCAGGAAGTACGCCAGAAATGGGCAATAGGTCATGCCGTGAGCGATTTTTGCCCGCAACGGACACTGCTCTTAACCCTTGATAGCCAGAATGCGTTTGGCGCCGTTCAGTACAATGACCCCGGCGATGGTGCCGATGATCAGGTCCGGATAATTGGACCCGGTCCACGCGACCAAAACGCCGGCGGTGATGACCCCCAGATTGATCACCACGTCATTGGCCGAGAATATCCAGCTTGCCTTCATGTGCGCCCCGCCCTCCCGATGTTTGGATATGAGCAGCAGACAACTGGCATTGGCAATCAATGCGACGAATGCGATAGCCATCATCACCAACGATTCAGGCTCACTGCCAAATACAAAGCGTCTCACCACCTCCGCTAGTGCTCCAACAGCCAGAATTAGCTGCAGAACACCAGCAAGATGCGCGGCACGCACCTGCATTCTTATGCTATGCCCAACAGCATAAAGGGCGAGCCCGTATACCGCCGCATCTGCGAAATTATCAAGAGACTCACTAATTAGGCCAGTGGACTGGGCTGCCAGGCCGGAAATCATTTCTATTAGAAATAGGAGTGCATTGATGCCAAGCAACCAGCGCAGGGTGCCTGCTTCTTGTTTGATAGAGGTAGTTGAGGCTTCGGCGGTCTTGATGGTCTCTGGATCGGCTGCGGTGCTTTCCTGAAGCGTAGCGCCTAGCCCCAAGGTCTCCAACTTTGTAGTGATAGCGGCAACTTCGCCATTGTGTACGACCTCCAACTGGTGGTTCGACAAGTCGAAGGACAAGGTCTGAATCTCCTTAAGGCCATTCAGGGCGAGGCGGATTATTCGTTCTTCTGACGGGCAGTCCATTTTTGGCACTGCATAAATACTGATCCATTGCTCTGATGCTTCGGAGGCGTTCGGTTCATCGGTATTCGATGGCGGAGGTGCATCACTACCAGAAAGGCTATCACAGAATATACTCATGACATGGTTCCACTTTAAATTACAGTGTTACCATTCAAAACTATATAGTAACTATAAGGTCAATAGGGTGGAGAGGACAAATGCGCATTGGTCAGTTGGCACGGTTAGTAGAGATCGACACACAAACAATCCGCTTCTATGAACAGCAGGGCCTATTGCCGTCGGTAGGGCGGAGAGAAAACGGCTACCGCGTCTATACCAAAAAGCATGGTCAACGGTTGAGATTTATCCGTCGCTGCAGAATTCTGGGTCTATCTCTGGCGGAGATTTCCGAACTACAGCAGCATCAGGATGAGCCTCATCAGCCTTGTAATGCGGTCAACGTTTTACTTGATGATCACATAT
>NZ_CAXBKA010000022.1:0-5210 GCF_963976355.1 uncultured Sneathiella sp. | reverse complement strand
GCGCCGCAAACGGGCGATCCTTTTTTCCGACGCTTCCTCGGCCTTGGATTTCCTGGACATCTTTCGACGGTCAACTCCTTCCCGTCATCCAAGCAGATTGCCGTTAAACCCTCGTTAAATATAGAAAAACAATCGGAGATCGAGATCGATCATTCACCGCGCATAATCCGGTGAATCTCCGGCTGACTGTAAGCCCCCTCGGCAAAGCCATAGGTTCCCGGACCGGAAAGTTCGTCAGCCGCCCGCCGGACCAGCGTGAGGGCGGCCTTCGCAATATTGCCCCCAACCGTCACCCGTTTGACGCCCATTTCAGCGAGTTCCGGCACCGGTGGCGTTCCCGGTCCGGCAAGGATATTGAGGGGACCGTCGATCGCGGGCGCGAGACGGGCAATCAGGGCACCATCCCGCGCGCCCATAACAAAGGCACAACCGGCCCCGGCGCCGAGATAAGCGTTTGCGCGACGCACGGTTTCCTCAAATACCCCGTCGTCATTTCCCATCATGTAACCGTCCGTACGGGCATTGATGACGATATCCATTCCGCTGTCCCGAACGGCCTCAACGGCCGCCTCGATCCGCTCCACGGCCAGGCTGAAATCGAGCAGTTGGCGCGGACCGGACTTGTCGCTGTCTTCGATATTGACGCCGACGGCCCCTGCCTCGATGGCCAGACGAACCGTTTCAGCAACCGCATCGGGCGATTTTCCGTAGCCCGCTTCCATATCTGCACTGACGGGGATCGACACTGCGCGGGCGATCCGCCCGATTGCGCCGAGCATTTCGTCGCGCGGGATATTTTCGCCATCGCAATATCCGAGCGAGAATGCACACCCGCCACTGGTTGTAGCGATGGCCGAAAACCCTGCGTCTGCCAGCACACAGGCGCTGGCTGCATCCCAGCAGTTCGGCAGCACGAAAATACCGTCCCGGCGATGCATCTCGGCAAAACGCGCGGCCTTGCCGGTCTGATCCTGATCGCTCATGTCCTCTCCCACTATTTACCTAACGGCATAATTTCTCATTTTAACACGATCCGATAGGGGCTTCCGTCGTTAAACGGTCTTGCTCGCCTACCGGTCTTATCGTATTCGCCGGGAGCTTCAAGAACCCCGAAAAATGGCCGCCAGGGCCCATATTCTTTACACTCGGGGGTGTATCATTGAGCTTTTGACCTATCTACTTTGGTGTTACCGTTTACATCAATCCGGTCGGCTTACTGGTCGCCGTCCGGAATAATAATTTTCAGGAAGGAGGAGGACGATATGAAATTTTCGCACCACTTGAAGGGCGCCGGTTTTGCCGCGCTGGCCGTCGCAGCACTGGCGACGACCCGGCACCTATCATCCCGTGGGCACAGCCATCGCAACACTGAGCAAGATCAAGCTTCTGCCGAAGGAAAATTTCAGCCTGACGGCAGTCAATTCCGCCGGTTCCGGCGCGAATGTCCAGGCGCTGGGCGCCAATACAGCTCAGTTTGCCATTCTTCAGGGTCTGTTCGGCTCCTATGCCGCGACCGGCACCGGACCGGTATCCGCACCGCAGAAAAACGTGCGGTCGGTGACCATGCTGTGGCAGAACGTCGAGCAGTTCGTGCTCAACAACAAATACGTAAAGTCCGGCACAGCCTCCGACATGATCGCCCTCAAAGGCATGTCGATGGGCATGGGCAAGAAAAATTCCGGAACGATCGGCTCTAACCGGGTCCTCCTCAAGGGTCTCGGGATCGATATCGAAAAAGATTACAAGCTTGTGGATGCCGGATTTGGCCCGACGGCCGATGCCATGGCGAACGGCCAGGCTGTCGGCGGCGGGCTTGGTGCGGGACCGCCCACCGGGGCCGTTACCAAGCTGATGGCGTCGAACAGCGGTAAGTTCACAATCCTTTCGGTGACGGAAGAAGAGCGCAAGAAAATGGATGGTGGGCGCAATCTCTGGGTGCCCTACACCATCAAGGCCGGCACCTATCCCGGCCAAACCAAGGACGTGGTCACCATCGCACAACCGAACTTTCTTGCCGTGAACGCGGATGTGTCCGAAGAGCATGTCTACAAGCTGACCAAGGCAATCTACGAGAACCTGCCTTTCCTGCAGGCCATCCATAAAGCGACCAAGGCGATGAGCATCGATCAGGCCATGGCAGGCCTGCCGGTGCCGCTGCATCCCGGTGCCGCGAAGTACTATAAGGAGGTCGGGCTCACCATCCCCGATCACCTGATGCCGAAGTAAGGCAGCCAAGACTTCTTCGTGTCTATCGCCAGCTTCGGAGTCCGGCGGCCGCCCATCGGTGGCCGCCGGATTTCAATTAAGAAAAGACGCGCGGCATGAACGATGATGCCACCAGACCTTCCGGTCTGACCGGGTTCCGCGAAAAGGTCTTCGACTTCCGTCATTCGGTTGCCGAGCCATGGCCTTACGGGCTGACCATGACAGCCATCGTCCTGTTCGGGCTTTGGCACATCGCCACAAATGTCTACCTGACCGAACCGGGTCACTGGCAGAACTGCATCCATTTTGGTGGATTTGCCTTTCTCGCCGCCATTTCATCGCCTTTGTTCAAGCGCCATGCCGACCGGCCCTGGGCAATCGGTATCGATATCCTTTATGGACTTCTGGTCGCCGCCGCCGCGATGTGGATCGCCTATGCAGAGGACGCCTGACCGGCTGTATCATCCCTGTCCTGATTATTGTCGCGATGTCCTACATCCTGTTTCTTGGCGAATGGCTGCCGGGGACATTTCGGGCCGCCAGCCTGCCCCTGAGCGATGTTCTGTTCCGCTCCATGTATAACGACGAGGGCATGTTCGGGATCATCACCACGATCTCATCCGCCAACATCGCCCTCTTTATGATTTTCGGTGCCTTTCTGGTCACCTCCGGTGCGTCGGATTTCGTCATCGAGTTCGCCAAGATCGTTGCCGGACGGTTTCGCGGCGGCTCTGCCTTTGTCGCAGTGTTCGCCTCGGCCCTGACAGGAACCATTTCAGGATCCGCCGTCGCCAATACGGCTTCAACCGGCGTTATCACCATCCCGCTGATGAAGGCGAATGGCTTCCGCGCCATGTTCGCGGCCGGTGTCGAGGCCTCCGCCTCCACCGGCGGTCAGATCATGCCGCCGATTATGGGCGCCGGCGCCTTTGTCATGGTGTCCTATACCGGCATTTCCTATGGCACGATCGTGCTCTACTCGATCGTGCCGGCGATCCTCTATTTCCTGTCGATTGCCTTTATCGTCCGCGTCGAGGCGATGAAGCACGGGATCGGAATTGAGCAGTCCAATATTGTCGACCGGCACAAGCTCACTGCCGGCGCGCTCAACTTCCTTCTGCCACTGGGCGTGATGACCTACATGCTGGTCTCCGGCTGGACGCCGAGCTATGCCGCCTGCGTCGCCATTGCCACGCTGATCGTAACAAGCTGGTTTACGCCCAACCGCATGACCCCCGCAAAGATCTGCGAAGCGCTGGCACTCGGCATGAAGACATCGATCATGACCGCCGTACTGCTGGTTGCGGTAGGGCTGGTCAACAACGCGGTGACGACATCCGGCCTTGCCAACACCTTTGCCCTGATGATTGCCCAATGGTCGCAGGGCTCGCTGATCTTCGCTCTGCTCCTGATCGCGGTGGCATCTCTGGTACTGGGAATGGGGCTGCCGGTGACAGCCGCCTATATCGTCCTTGCCATCCTCTCGGCCCCTGCCCTGTCCGGCATGCTGGCCGACGGGCTGGTCGTGGAACAGCTCGTCGCCGGAATATCCGATCCTGCAAAGGCGGCGATGTTTATGCTGGTGGATTCGCCTCATGTCGCCAAGGTGCCGTCCGGCATGACGGCGGCGGAGGCGCAGCAGCTCGTCAGCGCGATGCCGTTCGAGCTCGCCGTTGTCATCCGGCCTGCAATTGTCGATGCCGCGACGATGACGACTCTCCTGCTCACGGCGCATCTGATTATCTTCTGGCTCAGCCAGGATTCGAACGTGACGCCGCCGGTCTGTCTGGCCGCCTTTACTGCAGCGGGAATCGCCGGATCTCCGCCGATGGCGACGGGCTTCCAGGCATGGAAGATCGCCAAGGGGCTCTATATTATCCCCCTTCTGTTCGCCTATACGCCGATGATCGGCGGAAGTCTCTGGGAAGTGATCCATGTCGGCTTCTTCAGCCTGTTTGGAATCTATGCCTTTACCACGCTGATCCAGCGTTATTCGGAAGGTCCGATCCCGATCTGGATGTACCCGGTGATCCTCAGCGCCGCCGCCACCACCTTCTGGCCGCTCCACCTTGTCGCGAATATTGCCGGTGCAGCGGTCATTGTCACTGTCGTGGTCGTCACGGCCCGTGCTGGACGGCGCCTGCTGTAAGTGCACTCTTTCAGGCGGCCGACAACAACAGAGGGGAAAGGTCCGGTGGAGATCCGCCGTCAGGCATCTCCATGATCCCGTCGATGACTCGAGCAGAATCGTTGACGCCTCCATGACGCATCAGTTCGCGCGCCTTCTCTATCATCGCATCGGCTGAGAGAGCCGCATCGGGATCGCCTTTGCATTGCGGGCGGTCGGCAGAAAGCCTCGAGCCGTCATCGAGCACAACCGAGACGGAAGCGCCCCAGGCCGCCGGATAGGCGCTTGCGTAAGGATCGGCGGCCTTTACCGAAACCGCTCGCGCGAGATCCGCCGCCCGCGCCCGCGCCTCAGGGCCGAACGCGGAAAAATCGACCTTGCCGCGCTGCAGCGCAGCGGCGACGCAATGCTGAATCGAAAACTTGCCCTCATATTCGCTGTTTGCCACGGGCCGGTCACAGACATCGATCGCCGCGTCATAGGTCGCGACCTCGACAGCCGCCACCCTGCTCAGATCCAGCCGATCGGACAGGGCGAGTGCAGCGTCGATGGCCGGATGCGTATGTCGGCAGCTTGGCCACGGCTTGATCGACGTCAGGTGAACCTGCCACGGCGCATCCGGATCGCGCAAAACGGCACCGGGATCCGGATCCGGACAGGCGCCGGCGAAGAAACCGGCTGGTCCCTCGAGAATTGCCGGCGGACCGGTAAAGCCCAGAGCGGCCAGTTCCGCGGCGACGACGCCGGCCTCTGCGGCGCGTCCGGCATGGAGATGCTTGCTCATCGCGCCTGTCGCGAGAAACTCCCACAATCCAGCCGATTGGGTGCCCGCATTGCCAAGCGCATTGAGGGCCGCCTCATCATCCAGAGTGAGGAT
>NZ_CAXBKA010000021.1:0-5328 GCF_963976355.1 uncultured Sneathiella sp. | reverse complement strand
CCCCAGAATTGGAAACGCATCCAGAAGCCAATACGAAAACCTGGAGAGTTGCCCCGTCATCATCGTTATGCCCATCACGATCATCAAGAAACCCGCCCCCTGATGGAGTCGGCGCCCCAGCCGTCCTATAGTGCGAAGCTTGCGACGTAAAGTGTCTGTAAAAATTGCCGCGAGTAAAAATGGGACGCCCAAGCCAACCGAGTAGATCATCAAAAGGATAACCCCCTCTCGAAGGGTCGCGTTTGCGGCACTAACAGTTAAAATCGCACCAAGTATGGGGCCGATGCAGGGCGTCCAGCCAAACCCGAAAGCGAGACCGAGGACATAGGCGGAGACCGGACGTCCGCCCGGAATTGCAAGATGAAATCGAAAATCCCTTTGCAGAATATCTAACTGTGCCAGTCCGATCATAAACAGGCCAAATAGTATGATAATACCCCCACCAACCAGATTGAGTTCATAACTGTACCCAATCAACATCCGGCCAATGGTTGAGGCGCTGGCCCCCAAAGCAATAAAAACCGTAGAAAAACCCATTATAAAATACATACTTAAAGCGGCAGCGGCGAATTTCTCCCGAGCTTTGAATTCAGCAGAGGCGACTATAGACTGACCGCCAGCAATATAGGAAATGTACCCTGGAATGAGTGGCAAGACACACGGTGACAGAAACGAAATAATACCCGCCAAAAACGTCGCAACTACACCAATTCCGGAAATTTCAATCAACAATCGTATCCTTCTTCTTGGTCATTACAAATCTATTGATTGAAAAAAAAGTGTAGAACCGTATCCCACCATTGAGTAAGAATATTTTTCTCTGGTTGCGTTTCTCGATGTGAAAGTCCATTTACATACAAAACAAGATTGTTTGGCTTGAATTTTAATCCATGAAACTTGGCGGCGAAACGGCCCCCACGATCTATAATAAATGTCACCACACTGTGCATCTGTTGACCTGCCTCTTCAGGCTGAAACTTTACGCCATACTCTGCGGCGAGCTTTCGGGTAAAATCTTCCGGGTCGTCCGGCTTTTTTGTTAAAAAAGTCCAATTTATCGGATCAAGTCCATGTGTTTTTCCGTACTCCTCCAGGGCCCTCCCCGCATCGTTGGCCGGATCTGTCGTGATACTGACGAACTGAACCAAATCCCGCATGGGAGTGGCATTGATTTTATCCTGGAGATCAGCAATCCGTTCAGAATGTAGAGGACAAACACCGGCACAATTCGCGAATATGAAGTTCAGAATGACAATTTTTTCGTCATAGCCTGAAAGCTTTATTAATTCACCACTTGCGTTGACTAACTCAAACGGAGGTGCAACCGGTTCATCAATTGCCTGAAAATAAGTTTCTTTCTCACTCATCACTTCATCAAGATTATTCCCAGGGTGATTGGCGCTTGCCGACATTGCGAATATCAGGCCGCCAATTAAAGCTGATACAAAATATATCGATTTCATTTTTTCCTGCATTTGAAATACCTCCGGCCAACGTTTCATTGGCCGAAGGTCGACTACTCTAAATTTGAAATTCGTAAGTTTTTTTATGCGTCCTTTTCGGACTTCATATGATCGTTCATAGCCTCCATCATTTCACTACACTGCTTCATCATGGGTTCCATTTTGCTCATCATATCCATCATACCCATCATATTATTTGATTTTCCCTCTTCGCCCTGGGACTGACCATCCTGCATCATCGAGTCTGATTTCATGTTCTGGCTTTCAGTTTGATTGCTATCTGCCAAGGCGAGTGACATCGATCCTAAAAATCCGATAGCTATCGCTGTTATAATTGAAGTTATTTTCATAGTACTTTCCTTTGGTTTACGAGTTTTCCTGGGAAACCCAGGCTTTACTGACTACCGCCACCTTCATCAGGGGTATTGCTGGCAACCGAGTCCTTTGAGCAGTCTTTGCCACCTTTCATGCACATCCCGAATGCGCACATGAGAACACAAGGCAAAACACTGATTAGTATCGTCGACACTCCTATTGCTGTTAGCCAGCTCCAGTTGAATGCCAATAATGGAGTCGCAATAATGATTCCGCCGATTAACAGGACCATCGAACGGCGGGTTCGGTACTGATAGACTAGATAGTCAATCAGTATATTTGAGCTTTGATCTACAGCAGGCTTCATTATCAATTCTCCTTTGCTTTCTGGGAAATAAGAGCGCGTAAATAGGAAATCATTTCCGGACTGTCCCACACTGCCGGTCCAGCGAGACGCCCAAGTTCCAGTCCTTCCGGTGATATCAGCAGAGTTGTTGGAATCCCATAGGCACCCAGATCTGTTGATACCTTCGTGGTTTGGTCGACATAGATGCCCAGATGCTTGATGCCGATTTCCTCAAAGAATTTTTCTATGACGCCAACACCTGCCCGATCTATTGAAAGAGCTACGACTTCAAAATCTGGTCTGCCCAATTGCTGTTGCAAGCTATCGAGGGTTGGCATTTCTTCCCGGCAGGGCGCGCACCATGTTGCCCAGATATTAAGCAAAACGAACTTGCCGCGCCAATGGGACAGGTCGAGATCGGAACCTTCTGCATCCGTAAAGGAAATCGGCTTGAGCGAACGCGGCTTTTCATTGAGAGACATCATGCTTGGCGGTTTGGCGCTGTCGCCATTTGATATCGACACCGAAAAGCTGTCCTGTTCAGCGTTGAATATCTGACTAAACCCTACCAGAACGACACCTACCAATACCGCTATCAGCAAACTTACGATAATGGCTTTTCTTGTCATTTAAGCTTGCCGCTGAAGAGATACTTGCCGAGGGCGGCAATTGCGAACAGCAACAAGATAGCGACCAGAAGGCCTGCTATCCCCATCCCCCACATCATCATTCCGCCTGACATACAGTTTGGGTCGGTCATCATTTTCCTGCTCCTTCACTCTGTTGTGTAAATAGTCGGTTGCTCGTCACCGATCTGATAGATCGTGAACGGTCCGGTTTTTGGGCCTCCCATACCCGGAGAACCTGTCGGCATGCCCGGAAGCGTAACGCCTTTTACATCGGGCTTTTCCGAAAGGAGTTTTTTGACCGTATCAATCGGTACGTGTCCACTCACCACGTAGTCATCTATAAAGGCGAGATGACATCCTTGAAAATCCTCTGGAATGCCCGCTTTCTTGCTCATTGACACCAGATCATGTGTCGGCTTTACGGTAACGGTAAATCCATTTTTCCGAAGATAATCCGCATAAGATTCACAACATCCACATTGTGGATTTTTATAGAGCGCAA
The DNA here is from genome assembly GCF_963976355.1 of uncultured Sneathiella sp. Taxonomy (NCBI): domain Bacteria; kingdom Pseudomonadati; phylum Pseudomonadota; class Alphaproteobacteria; order Sneathiellales; family Sneathiellaceae; genus Sneathiella; species uncultured Sneathiella sp. Next base: position 2,073 of record NZ_CAXBKA010000021.1, on the reverse strand, counting down.
CTTCCGTTGCAACTGCATCTTGTCCATAAAATATGTAGGCCGCGACGGCAATTACGCCAATTGTAATAAATGCCAAAGCTTTCTTGATCATTGAAATTACCCTTCTTCAAAATGTGAATTTTCAGGCGACGCGAATAACACCCATCATGCCGCTCGCTTGGTGCTCCAGAATGTGACAATGAAACATCCAGTCACCCGGATTATCGGCAACGAACGCTATTTCAACCGTTTCGCGCGGCGCCATTAAGACTGTGTCCTGCCATTCCTGATATTGTGTTTTTTCTCCATTTCGAGAAATCACCCTGAAGGAATGACCGTGGAGATGTATTGGGTGGTACCAGGCAGAGGCATTCGTCATAGAAATTACGTGACTGCGGTCAATATCCAGTGTAAGCATCGGGTCCATGATATGGCCTTCTGCTGCGACCCCATTTATGAACCATATTTTTTTTGAATGCATCATCCCCATCATTGAGCTAGACGTGGTCGTGTTTATGCCCATGTCACGCGCGACCATATTGCCCATCATACCACCACTGAACATTACTTCATGACGTTTCGCGGTTTTCAGGTCCGGCTCTTTCAAAGGATTGCCTGGTAACTGAATTGGCCAGTCGGGTGGACTGTTCCGGATAACTTCATCGGAATACTTGATGCGTGTAAGTTGATATGTAAGGCCATCGTAAAAGCGATCTATGACTTCGTCGCTTTCTCCGGGATTGCCGGTCATATCCAATATGAGATCAACCCGCATGGCCGGGCCTAGAACGACTAGGCCATTTTCTGGGCGATGTGGGGTTATAGGTTGTCCGTCCAATGCAATGACTAATGGGTCGTGCCCCTGGAAGTCCAGTCCAAAGATACGGGCATTCGCAGCATTTATCAGCCTGAGGCGTATACGTTCTCCCTTACTGACCGAAAAAGCTGCCTGCTTCTTACCGTTGATCGTGACGAAATTTCCTATTCGGCCACTGTGGCTCATGTCGTGGGAGTTTCCGAAACCGTTTTCAATCTCTCCCGTTTCTTCCAGCCGCCAATCGTCCAGCATCCAAGTTACATCACGATCAACCTGTATCGGGTTTGCTTCCTCAATAATCAAGGGACCATATAAGCCACGGCCGACTTGCTCAAAACTGCGCTGGTGCGGATGATACCAGTAGGTTCCGGCATCAATCGCATTGAAGTCATATACAAACTGATTGCCCGGTGAAATTGGCTGCTGGGTTAAGTAAGGCACTCCATCCATGGCGTTTGGCGTGCGAACGCCATGCCAATGGACAGTTGTATCTTCCGCCAGCCCGTTTTCTACGGTGACCCGTAAACGCGCTCCTTGGCGAATACGGATTTCAGGTCCCGGGACCGATCCATTAAATCGCCATAAAGTTGCGGGCTTTGCATAACCAGAATTAATTTTACTTTGGCCTGGTGCGGCATGAAGCATTATCTCCATGTCAGAGGATGCACTGCCATTCGGCACCCACAAGCTCGGAATTACTGCCCCGATCGTGGCGGCTGCGGTCGATGATATTACGCTTCGCCGCGTAAACATCGGAACTCGTTGATTTTTCATAAGTTGAACATCCGTCAGGTGTTGATCCAGCCGCAAAAAATTCAAATGTTTTTGCGGACCGCAACTGCTTGGTTAGCAATAGATTGCTAAGACAAGCATATGCCAGCCTTCAGCGACAGATGCGCCGGGCTAACATGTAATCAGGATGTATGTTTGGGGGGATGAGGTTCTGGATATTCGTTGCGTTCGTGCAAACGAGTAATCAGGCGTTCAAATTGGGATTTTTTGACATTATATAAAGGAGTCGAATCAATGGCTGCCTTATCAACCGCTACAGAAACGATGCAGACGCTGGCACATACAGCACCTGTGTTTTGCATATTTCCAGTCACGCCGCAATCCTGACAATCCACTACCTCTACAGACATGCTGCCTGAATTCATTGCCCCGGCCGGAGTGCTTCCTACGAAACCGACAATTAAGAGCACGATCAGGATCGTCCCTATTTTTGAGAAAGCAGATGCCATAGATTTATCAGAACTTTTTCCTACATTTTTGTCAAC
>NZ_CAXBKA010000020.1:0-5387 GCF_963976355.1 uncultured Sneathiella sp. | reverse complement strand
AGATACTGGCACCCGAGGGCTGTGACAGCATTCAGACAATGGCGCTGGCCATACGGTTTGGGATGACCGCCCAAGAACTTGGCGACACGATTTTTCCCTATCTGACCACAGTCGAGGGCCTGAAACTTGCCGCTCAGGGCTTTGCGAGAGATGTCGCCAGACTGTCCTGTTGTGCCGGGTAACACCATGCGACGATGATAAGGAATTTACAAACGTGACACCGGACCTGTTCAACCTGATCTTTCTTGCGCTGGGCTTGGGATTTTTGGGATTTATCGAGCCCTGCACGATTGGCGCGCATATGCTGTTTCTCAACAGCCAGTGTGACCGTTCACTGCGCATGCGGGTTGGGGCTCTAGCTGCATTCATGCTCGCACGCCTTCTGGTCATGGGCGGTTTCGGCGGCGTGATCGTCATGCTGGGACAACGCATGATCGGGGTTCAGACCGGGGCATGGCTGATCTTTGGGGCACTCTATATGGTCATCGGAATTGTCTTCCTGTTCGGTGCAGGGGGACGGTTTCGGCGGCGTATCCGGATTGCGCCAGTCGGATGGCGGATCACGAAAAACCCATGGGTTCAGGGCGTTGCGTTTGGCCTGAATATTCCCGCCTGCGCCGCGCCGATCCTTTTCGGCCTGATGGGGGCCGCAACCGCAACAGGCTCCGCCGCAAAGGGTTTCATTCTGATGGCGGTCTTTGCGCTGTCGTTGTCACTTCCATTGGTACCGTTTTCGGTCGTGCCGCAACTTACTTCGCTTCTTGTCGGACTTGCAGACTGGATGCGTCCGCGCCGCTGGTTGACCGGCTTTGTTTTCGTCGCCCTTGGCCTATGGTCAATCTGGTTCGGGCTATTTGTCAATCTGGCAGACTGGGCAAAGGCATGAACTTGGGGAGGCGCCTCTCTGCTGATCTGCGGAAGTGATCTGTCGTAAGTGGGATGATTTATGGAAGATGGGAGACATGTGCATTAGGAGAGGCTTGGCGTAGACACCACGATTGATGTAAAAGGCTTGTTAAGAGTCTTCCTGTGTCGTGGAAGGCCCATTACGTATCAGAACCTTCTGCTTGTGTCATACGTACTGCCTGGCGAATTCTTGAAGCCGTTTGTCGTTCCATCTCGCGCATTTGAAGCAGCATTGCTGCCATCAGGTCTCTCGCCGTCCCGGTTTCCTGTTTTAATTTGGCGATTTCCTGACGCAGACTCATGATCTCATTTTGTTTTGATGATTTTGCTGTTGCCTCAAATGATTTCAGTCTCTCAAGCACTTTGGGATATTTGTACAGTGTTGTCCGGCTATGCCCGGCTTCGCGCGCAACCATACTTTTGTTGATTTTGGGTGTATTGCTGGAATTGGCTTTCAGAGCATGACGCGCGAGGAGCCGATCAATCGCCATCATGAATGCGGCTTCAACAGATGTGGGTGACATGGTTTCATTACCCGGGATTGTTGTTTTCTGCAGCTGCAGCTTCGGTGGTTTCAAGCTTGTTTAGCACCATAATACATTGTTCGAGGCGTTGTTTGCAGAGTTGTGCGAGAGCAAAGTCATCATTGGTTGTTGCCGTTTTCAGATCATCTTGCAATTTGGCCCGGCGGTCTTTCCAGAAGGGCAAATGAGTCTCGTCAAGGACAAGGTTTTGACATTCCCAACATAAATCCGGGCGTGCGGCCGACCATAGCGGCGCACTGATCACCCATCGGGCAGAGCAACCGATGGTACAATTCCCGGTTCCCTGTCGAAACAGGCAGGTTCCGAGGGATGTCTTTCCCCAGCGAATATCATGTGCCCGTATACCCGAGGTACGAACCAGTTCTTCAATATCGCGTGGGCGGTCATCTTCGGGACGGTTGTCCAGAGATTTTCCGAGTTGATTCGCAGTCTCTTTCAGTTTTCCACTGAGGGCCCCCGAGACGTTTTTTCTGCCGGCAATCATTTCGCCAATGAGAGAGACCGTTGACTGAACCGCAGCATCATCAAGGATCTGTTTCAGTTCTGGATCCGCATTTATATATCCCTGTTCCGTCATCGCCATACTGATGTGTTTGAAATGCTCCCGAAGCACCGGGAGCATGCAGCTGTCGCTTCGGATGACATATTGGGCGAAGGATTTGCGCCATTGATGAGAAGTAACAGTCCAATCCTTAACACCGCTTCTGACAAAGAACCTTCTCTGGCAGCGATTGACCCAACTTAAAGTATGGGCTTTCACATCTTTGGTCAGGCTTTTTGTTCGGCTAAAACCGACAATCAGTTCGTTGATGTTTCTTCGAGTGCGCCAGGGGGCGTACAACCTTTCGATGACAGATATTGCCTTGACCGGAACAGGAAGGTGATCACTCCCGACCGGGCGCAGTCCGGTGACCCAGGTGACCGGGCGAGGCGTTTTCGTCGTCTTGTAGATATGACCGGAAAGATAAAATATCTCATGAAGACCGCTGGCCGACGGTTCAATTTTTATGCAATCGGGCAAGGTATTTTGTGCCAGTGGCGTATCAGAGGCTTGCAGTCCCAGCAATTCACTCACTCTGATACCCGTCAATCCCTGGATGAGGATCAGGCACGCGTCAGTCAGAGAGTTGATGCGATCCCGTAAATGCTGCCTGTCTGGTGCATATTTTTCGGCAACCAGCAGGTCTTTGGTGTCCGCGAAATGCCGAGCCTGTAAAATGATATCCTCTGCTTCATCAAGCATGCGCAAGGCACTGGTCATTATGTGTAAAAATATGGGGTCCGGGACGGGCGGGACGGATCCCTGTTCCCTGCCTGCCAGCTGTTTCGCGACCTCGAACGCCGTCATGCCATGCCAGGGGGCGCTGCCCGGTACAGGAATTCCGGCTTTTGCCAGAACAGGGGCCTGATATCCCAAAGAAACAGGTAATGCGAGATGTTCCATAAGATACAGGGCATTGAGATTGGCTTTATCGCGTTTATCAATCAGCAGGTCATCAAGATATTGGGCGAATGCGTTGGTATCAAGCGCGCCGAAATGAGCGTAGCCGGATTTGCCCATCCAGCGGGCAAGATAATGAACCCGCCGGGAGAGCTTGCCCATTGAGCCCGGCTTGTATCTATGTCGCTGTCTTGGGTCGACAATCAATGACCAGACCAGTCGACGATGCGCGTCGAGCAATATCGCCCATTTAGGATCAACGAATTTACTGCCGTCCGGCATGATGAAATCCCAGCGTATGGTGCTGGCTGCAGCGTCGTGACCTGGCGTCAGATTGTCGAAGAACCATCTGTCATCAGACCAGCGGGAATGGCGGTTGATCCTCGTTTCCCGCAGATCTTCCGCTGCCATGAGATGATATGCTGTAGCGGTTTGTATAGGGTTCATGTCATTCGATCAGAATGGCGTGGGTTCTTTGAATGTTTTTGGCCTCATGCCAAACACTCTTGGCCGGGAACTTGCTGAGCCAATTGTTCAGGGCCTTTTGTACCGTTGACCAATATAGCCAGCGACCTGGCGGTAAATCGTGACGTGCTTTCTCAATGGCATTGTGGAGATGAAGCAGTTGTGCCAAAGCGTGTGAATTGTCGGGGATCACGGCGGCGCGAGGACATAGCGGACACTCTCCCCAGGCGGTGCAGAGTTGTCCTGTGGACTGGGATGCGAGAGGAGAATCATAGGGGTCGGTGCATTCAAACCCCGGCGTTGCGGCGCGACCTGTATTGTTTGGAAGATTGATACGGTCATCGGACTTTCCAGATGTCCGGATATATCGTTCCCGTCGGTTCAAAAGATTGCCCAATGTTTCCCGTCTGCGGTGCCGGGCCGCTTCCGACACATAATGCGTTTCCGTTGTCTCTGTGTGCCAATGATTGAGAATTGCCTGTTGTGCCTTGATATCCCCGTTACTCAGTTGATTGACAATCTCCGAGATGGTGGGGCGAATGTTCGACAAGCTGAAATCAGGGAGTTGATTATCTTTTCTGAAAGCAGAAAGTGCGTTAGGGAAGGTGCAGGTTGCATTGAGATAATGATGAGCCCTTCCGTAATTTCTGCCCTGAAATATGAAGAGCATATCATGGTCGGGATCGTGCTCGGCATTTGGGAGGCGACGGGTCAGCTTTCCGACATTGTTGAAAATGGAAATCGGGCTATCAATCTCTGTGCTATCCTGAGGATAGGTTCGAACCTGATCGCCTCGCGCGCGTTTCTTCCCGCCGACCACCCGATATCTCGGCGCCAGTTCGGCACTTCCTTTAAGTAACGAGCTCTCCCGAAGGGCGGATTTTCGTAAAGCCAGTATGGTTTCCGGATTGAAGGCCGTCCTGATTGCCATCATCACGACAAACGGGACCAGAGAGCGCTTTGTTGCATACAGCCACGGAGCAATACCCTTGATCCCTCCGAAAAACTCGATTTGTCGTCGCCGGCCATCGCCGTCAGCAAAGAATTGTTTGCTGTTCGTCACATAGCCACCATAGCGGTCTTCAATGATTGCCAGCAATGTTTCAAGTCTATGCTCGGTGGGTGAAGCACCCGCCTGCAGGCGTTCTCTACCTGATTTAATAAAGTCGTTTCCTTCTTCCCATTTGCGCATCCATGTCTGCATTTCTTTGATGCAGGCGCGCTCAATCGTTACAAGATCGGTGATAGCCAAAATTGGTCGATGAGCAATTTGCTCGTTTATTCCAGGCCAGGGATTTGGCTGGATATAAGCATCCCCAGGGACTTCGCTTGTATATTGTGGATTTTGTTTAAGATAGTGCAATACAACACGGAGTGGGGAGATTAACCCGGCTTTCGTTTTGCTTGTAAGCTGTTGGGTGTCGAGCCAGAAAATGTACTCATTAAAAAGAGTTGTGGTCAGATCCGACAGTTTAAAATGTGCTTTTCCCTGTTCGCACATAAAAGCAAAGAAGCGATTGAGAGCTTGAACCTTGTTGACCTGGGTAGAGGGACCAAACTTGCGAATATGCGAGAAAATGGCCGTAGCAAACGGAACAGACAGATGTTCGGCTTTCAGCCAATCGTCGCTGACATTGATCTGGGCACTGCCGCGGTTGGATTTTGCGGTACGGGGACAGTTTAGCGTGAGTTGACACAGTTTTCCGTCAGGTGACAGCTTTTGGATAACCCCGTATTCTCTCTCTTCCTTTTCCGGACGGGCCAGGTTGTTCCTGTCGAAGGCAGGTGCCGCACCCGGGCGATACGTGAGAAAAGATCTGTCCATGCGCTTTCTAGCCATCGCGTAGGGCCTTGAGATACGTATTCAGGGTATCTGTCATGAGTGCTTCCCGAATTTGTACACTCCGCAAATATGTATTGATTGTTGTCGTTATGTGACTATGGCCAAGCAATGTTCGCAGGCTGAGCCAGGGTTCTGCTTTGCCCGCGCGAACCAGTTCAAAATACATGGTAACCGCAAAGGTATGACG
>NZ_CAXBKA010000019.1:0-10674 GCF_963976355.1 uncultured Sneathiella sp. | reverse complement strand
CCGGCAAACGCGCAAATGCGGTCTTTGGCGGCAAGCTCTATTGCGGCAAGCATGGTGAACAGATTGTCGCGACCTATGCACGACACTACTCTTGTAAAATGAAAGGTTGCCCCAACCGGAGCCTCAATTATGACGAGGTTATCGCAATGGTGATCAAGGCAATCAGCACACTTGACCAGGACATGATCATGGCGCATTTCGACAATGCAGACATGGTAAAGAGGCGGTCCAAACTTGAACGCGAGATCAAACGACTGAGAAAAGAGCTTGAGGATATACGTACAGGCCTGAACAAGGTGATTGATGCCTTGGGGCCCGATTCCAGATCCCATGAAATCCGTGCATTCTTCAATGACAAGTCAGAACAGATCCATCGCACGAAACTCGATATTTCCCGATATGAACGGGAACTGACCGATACGTCTATCCCGAAAAGCATCGACCGCATTCTCGCTCGCCACAACAAACTGATTGCCAAATTACGGGTCTGGTCCCGAGATCCGGAAGCGGTGATTCCGCTTCGGCAAATCATCGACAGACTGACCATTCACGCCACCTGGGATGAGATCGAGGAACGCTGGGATCGAAAATGCGAGGTGACGTTTGATTTTCCAGCGATCATCACTGCCGACAAGCGGCTCTCTTCCTGATCAAGGAAAGAATGGCAACCGGCAGAATTGTGCCGGTTGATCAGAGAGACAACCCTCTACCTTACATATGTAAAATCCCCAAAAGGACCGTTCACGCCCGTTCGATCTGGTGCTCAATCCATTTGCTGATGCTCATGCCAGAGGCCCCGGCCAGAATGGAGGCCAGCCTGAGCTTAGCCGCAAGCAGATGCAGGAACGGACAAAGCTCAAGAGTGATTTGGCCATACTGGACAAGCTGACAGACTCTCAAAGCAATGGAGCAAACATCTACACCATCACTTACACGCAGCTCAAACCTCAAACGGTGAGCTTTGATGATGCAATGTTGAATGAAGAAAGCCCCGCTCGACTGGCGGGGCTTTTGTTGGAGTGTATCATCAGCAATGATCGCTAGGCAGCAACAAGTGGCTGAGCGCGTTCCAGTTTCTTTGTCAGAGTTTTGGAGTGCTGCGCCCGCCACATATCATTCATGAACTGGAGGTTCATCCAGAACTCCGGGGTCGTGCCGAGAACCTTTGCAAGCAAATATGCCGTTTCCGGAGTTACTCGACGCTTGTTCCCGCAGAGCTCATTGACAGTCTTTCGACCGACACCCATCGCTTCTGCAAGTTTGCCCTGGTTGATTTCCAGAGGCTCAAGGAACTCTTCATTGAGCATCTCCCCCACACTGGTAGGCTGATGAGCGGGTATTTTGACGGTTTCAACCATGGGATCACCTCACTACTTGTATGTATGGGGATCGAGATAAACCCCATCTGCCTGGCCTGAATTCCATCGGAAAACCAGGCGGTACTGTTTGTTCACTCGTATTGAGCATTTGTCAGAAAGCTTTCCCTGCAGATGCTCAAATCGATTTCCCGGTGGCACTCTCAAATCCTGCGCGCCATGCGCGGCATGAAGGATATCAAGCTTGCGCTTAAGAGCTTTTTCGATCGTGCGGGGTATGTTGGAGGACTTAATTCCCTTAAAATAGTAGGCATCCAACCAATCATCCCGAAACGAATTGATCATGGCTTAATGTACCCTGTATCGACACACGTTACAAGCATGTTTTACTATTGTGTTTGAAGTGCCCTATTTGAGCACTTCAGGAAGTCCACTGAAAGACTTATCACACAAAGGCAGCAACAAAACTGAAGTCCGGATCGTCAACGATTGCCATATCGGCTTAGCCAAAAGCACATCTTGTCGACAAACTTACAAACGCCTGCAAAGAAAAAGCCCCAAGTTTGACCCTGAGGCTTTTGTGTTAGGGCTCTAACTTGGAATCGAGCTCATAGTCAATTGCGTCCATGGCTTCCTGAACGGTTAAAAAGGTACTCTTAGGCTCACCATCGAGGTAACACCTAACAAATCCCTTTGTATCGAAGACCAATACGATGACCCTTCCTCTGTATCGAACTCTGACCAAAGCGATTGTCGACGCATCAACCTCTTCGAGCTTAGCGTCGACAATCGTGAGATCATCTTCGGCAATCTCTTCATTGCAAGACTTCTTGTAATCACGGTACTGCTCGCAGAACATTAGAGCAGCCATCCTGCAAACCAATTCAAATATTGGCCTTGAGTAACCTTGCTTCCTTAACCATTCGAGGACATAGGCATAGCAATCCGCCCAATTAAAAAATTCCATTTGCACCCTCCTTGTTGCTCGTTTGAACAAAGCTTTAGAGGTTTTGATGCAAGGGACAAGCGAAAATCAGAAAGGCAGGACGACTGCATTCAGCCAGTCAATGGCAGATTGGGAAAGCTCCATTGCTTTACTGACAACCCTGTCAAGATTCGTGCCAGCAATACATCGCGCAATAAGCAGCCGTTTCTGGGACACAGGACAGATACGAAGCATCGTGACCTGACAAAGGTCAGTTTCCAACAGCCACAAGGCCTCGCAACTGGGCCGTCAGTAGCTTTCGGAATTTCTAGACCGGATATTGTGAAAGTCCGACCCATTTAGCCGAAATTGTCGGAAAGCGCTTCACAGCACCCGGAACTACATTTGGCGGTTCGCGGAGCCGCGCCGTTAAACGCCCGAGCTCATTACATAGAAGTTCGACTTTATAGAGCCAAAACCGTCAAGGTTTTCCGAGCCAACTCGCAGGTGCGAACGAACACCAAACAGAACACACAGGGAATAATACACCTTAGTCATCTTTTAGGTTACTATTTTCAATGATACACATCTGCTCCTAGACAACTAAAGGAGTACATCATGGTTAAATCTAAAACATTTTTCATCAAACCTGACATCTTTACACACTATAGGAAAGAAGCTTCTTACACACAGGAAGCGCTTGCCGAGGCCATTAATAAAAGCGTTGATGGCATCAAAAGAATTGAGCGGCTCGGTCGCACAACACTCAAGACCGCCGAGGCAATCGCAGATGTATTAGGAATTTCTCTCAAGGTCCTTGAGGGAAAAAAAGAAAGCCTATTTACAAACTACTGGGTTCAATACGGTTCTGTAGATCACAACCTATTAGAACCCGGCAAGCTATTCCACTACAGTTCTGAAATGTTTGAATGGATTAAGAAAGAGAGTGGTTCTCTGCACTTCAGCTATGAAGGTGAATTCAAGCGCCATGCAAAATTCAGTCATGACGGTCTTTTCTCAACACTACATTTTAGCGAATACCAGGATACAGACGACCTAATATTTCGTTTTGCAAAGGTCCGCATCGATAGCGAAAAAGGCATCATGACTACAAGCATGAGCAACTTTGAGCGATCTCTCTTGGACAGAGAAATAGAGAGTTTTTTGCAGAACAACGCGACTTCATTTGAATGCCCCAACAAACTCCGCCGGGGAGGCAATTGTTACTTAGTTACGGTGAGCAACCTGATCAATGAAGAAACCCACACCTGCCCAAGCACACCTATAAGCGACGTAACAATCCCATCTTACGACGGAAGCCAATCATTCGTTCGCACAGTTTTCGACAGTCGTGTTTTCCAGAACAGCGAAGACTGCGTAGGAGCGATCTCGCGTTGGATAAATGCTAGGGAAGTTTTGAATTTAGTTAGCTGGGATCATGATGAGTCTGTCGCAATAATGCTCAACACCAAAACCAACGTCCCAATAGTCATTCGACTAGAAAGAAAACACCGTGATCAAAACGGCGTTCTGCACGACGCTACATTTCCTTATAAAAAGGAAATTGCTGACAGGATTAAAAGTTTTGAGCATCACTATCAGTTTGGCTTAAATGAGATTTCACTCGCAGAGTACCCAGCCCGACACACGTCATGGAATTATTGCAACCATGACAAACACTAGACATGCTGGAACCAAGACACGGCAACAGGCTAAGGCCAATTGCATGATATCTCACCACGCATTCAGGCATATTAATAATATCAAGTAGCTAAAGCCAAATTGCATTGGGCGAAGATTTTTGCAAACTTGTTAGACAGACTGCAATTTATCGAGGGACGTAATGAAATACATATACTTTGCGTTCTTAGTAACAATGCTCCTTGGTTGTACAAGGGCAGTTGCAAGCGAAGCGATCCAATGCTTTGAATTTGCATGGGCTCACCCTAACGACGACGGATTGGAGCTAACTCGCGGTCAAGCTCTGGAATTATGCAACGGCGCATCAAATACCATCGAAGTCGTGCAATGTTATGCCCGGGCCTGGGCTCATTCCAGCCATGGAGGTCTGGGGTTAACAACTGGGCAGGCTGTAGAACTCTGCAATCGTGCGACCAATGCACTCGAAGTAACCCAATGCTATGCGCAGGCATGGGCTCATACTGCCAATGGCGGTTTGGGATTAACTGCTGGTGAAGCTGTTGAATTATGCAAATCAAGTCCCGCAAAATAGCCGTATCAATCAGTTAATCAATTACCACCCTCCCTAAAAGCTTCCAATCTGCTTCCAAACACAAAAACGCCTTAGCCGATTTCTCAGCTAAGGCGTTGATATTATTGGTTACGGGGAGCAGGATTTGAACCTGCGGCCTTCAGGTTATGAGCCAAGCGTCTGCCTATAATTCTCAACATCGCTCAATTTTTTACATGATATTTTTCAGATAGATAGTGCTCTTTCGTACTCTTTCCCTGTTGGCAAGTGTGGGCGAAATTTGGTACTGAGTGTGCCTCAATTGCGCCATGGCTGGAGGCCCAGCGCGTGGCGTCAAAAGCTTTGACCGACGCGGCCTGATCTGGCCTCCGACCTCGACCGAAGCCCCGCCCTAGTGGCGGGGCTTCTTTTGTTTAATTTTCAAATTATGTCTACGAGAACTATATGACTAATAGACATCTTGTAAAAATCTAATCAATCGCAAATTGTTACTCTAGGTAATAAAATATACGGATAATAAATCAATGATTGAGTCGATGCATCTTGCCAATATCGGCTCCTACGATGCAGCTGGAGCGCAACTGGAGGGCCTGAAGGACGTAAATTTCATTTTTGGTGCGAACGGCGCGGGTAAAACGACGATCTCGCGTGTCATTCAAGATGCCAGTTCGACACCGGATTGCAGCCTGACTTGGAAGAATGGCACCGTAGCCGACACTCGCGTGTACAATCGCGATTTCGTGCGCGATCATTTTGATGACAGCAGTAACATCAAAGGTATCTACACATTCGGTGGAAATGTCGAAGTCGCCAAAGAAATTGAAAAGCTGAATACCAACAGGGCCGACATTGAAAAAGAACTCATTGGCTTACGTCAAAATTTAGATGGCGGCGGCGGGAAAACAGGAAAACGACCAGAGTGCGACAAACTCGATAAGCAATTCAAGAAGGACATCTGGACGGAAAAAAAGAGATATGATGACCTGAAAGATGCATTTAAAGGCCTCAACAGCGACGGCGGAAAATTTCGCGATACCTATTTGGAAATGGTCAAGACGAACGCCGCAACTCTGAAGACATTGGAAAAGTTGCGGGAAGCTGCGAAAACAGTCTTTGCCAGCGATCTGACCGAAGAGGCCATTATCATAAAGCCAGACTACAGCGATCTCATCGTCAAAGAAGCCGACGCGATACTTGCAAAGAAAATCATCGGCAAAGAGGATGTCGATATCGCAGCGCTTGTCGTAAAACTTGGAAATAGCGATTGGGTGCGGCAAGGCCGCGAATACCTTAAGCATTCAGCGAATGCTTGTCCCTTCTGCCAGCAGGAAGTTCCCGCCAATCTTGAAAATGATCTGGAGAACTATTTCGATGAAGCATATCTGAGCGATATCAAGTCCCTGGATGCGCTTTTTGCAGGCTACGAAACAGAGGCCCGCAAGCTGCTAACCGCATACGACGAAATTGTTATTCGCCCTTACCGTTTTCTGAACAAAGACGCAATGGAGAAGGATATCCATACGCTCCGGATCACACTGGAGGCGAACATTGCGGCCATTAAGCGCAAGAAGGAAAATCCCAGCCTTCCAATTGGTCTCGAAGCTGCCGAGGAGGCTTTCAAGGCTGTTGATGGTCATATCGGCGCAGCCAATACAAAGGCCACGCAGAACAATGATACCTTCAAAAATCAAGCAGCACGCAAACGAACACTGACGGCGGAAGTTTGGAAACGGTTTCTCGAAGACACCAAGACAATCCATACGAAATTCAGCCAAGATCGTGCTGCGCTGAATAAGGCGATTCAAGGTCTGGAAAACCGTATAACGGCAAAGTCCGAGGCCTTGGAAAAAGTTAAGCAAGAGATCGAAGCCAAAGAGCGTGAGATCACCAGTATCAAGCCGACGATCGACGACATCAACAAGCTGCTGGCTTCATTCGGATTCACGAATTTCCATCTGCTTGAAAGCTCCAAAGAAGGATTTTACGAAGTCCGGCGGCCCGATGGCACGGATGCAAAAAACACCCTCAGTGAAGGTGAAAAGTCCTTCATCACATTTTTGTATTTCTATTTCTGGATAAAGGGATCGTTTGGAACAAGCGGCGGAACGACAGACCGAATTGTGGTGTTTGACGATCCTGTTTCAAGTCTGGATTCAGACGTTCTTTTCATTGTCTGTAGTCTGATCCTCAACGTCATGAACGAGATGCGTGTGGGGACTAGCCCTGTGCAGCAGCTTTTCATCCTGACGCACAACATCTACTTTCACAGAGAAATCGTCTTTCAAAAAGAAAAGAAGTCCAAAGGAGCAGGCAGACTCAATCACGGGTTTTGGATCATCCGTAAGATGTCGGGAAAATCAGAAATCAACCCGCATGCCGAAAATCCAGTGAAGTCCAGCTATGAATTGCTTTGGCAAGAAGTCAGGCAACAAAATCCTTCGAGCGCCATTATTCAGAATGTGCTACGCCGCATTCTTGAGCATTATTTCACGTTCTATGGCGGCATTGACTCCGACGAGATTGTCGAGAAATTCGAGGGTAAAGATAAAGTAGTCTGCTCTGCACTTTTCGCTTGGATCAATGATGGCTCCCATCATACCCACGGCGATCTTTATGTGTCATGCACTGATGAGCAGTTGCAAAGATACTTGAATGTCTTCCAGCGCATCTTCGAAGAGAACGATCATGGCGGCCACTACAAGATGATGATGGACGACGCTTATGTTGCATTGCCGATCGCAACGCCCGAAGCAGAGGTATCGAATGTCATGCCAATGGTCGATACTGCAATGACTGAAGATGCAGAAGGCCAAGCCATCGGGGACAGTTCGCTGCAAATTGGCGGCGAATAGCGGTTTATGTCCGAAGCAGATTTGAAAAGAGACTTACCAAGTCGTTGTCTCCAAACTCTTCATCGCTTCGTCGTTTCGATGGAGAAAATCCGGTGCTACGTTCTTCGTGGCGAGACTCTTCAATTTCCGAAATTCGGTCGTACACAACCGATTTAGCCGTTTCAGAATCGCGTCCGGTGAGCTTTGCCAGCGAGTCCAAGTATTCCAGATGTTCGTTCAGGCTACTTTCGGTATCCAGATGGGAAATGGCTTCACTGGTATCCGAAAACTCATACTCTATTGCCGCGTCCAATGTGGATGCGGCAAGTTCAGACAGCGTCTCGGACATATATTCCTGAACACTCTCGGTAACGGCAACTAATTCGTCTGGTGGAAGGCGATCTTCAATAACCTCTATTAAGCGCGCTTCTATAGCTTCCAGAAGCGCTTGCTTTTGGGAAACGTCATCGTCAACAAAGTTGCTTACCCACCAATGAAGCTGCGGTAGGTCCCTGCCCTCTTGCCATGAAATCAAACGCAGTGTGCTGGAGGACAGCACAGAGAGCGCTTTGTCAATAAAATGCTCTTCGCCGCTTGCCTCCCACCATTGGAGCAACATTTCCACGCGGTCTGTTAGTGACAGGTCATCCGGCGAATAGCTCGTATATCCGTGCCGCATATTTTTTTTCATTGATGGCGTGGTTTCAATCACCCGAGAATAGCTGCCAAAAGCGCTGGCGAATTTGTGTTTGATCTCAGGGTAAGACTTAAAGACCTCGCAGACATGCCGCCAAAGTTGCTTTGCCCAATCTGCCCTCCTGGCTGTTGCAGGCAAAAGTTCCAGAAATTCTTTCTCGATGAGGTACGATTTCAAAAAATCACGAACGGAAGGATTAACAAAGCTAACCTGCTGTCCAGAAATAGAGACAAAACCGGATTCCAGCGATTTTAATGCGTCTTCAAAATCTCCTGGCTTGGTCGGCTGTCCGTAATGGCCGCAAACAATCCGATGCAGCTCCGCAAAATTTCCTCTCAATTCATCAACTTCTTGCCCATATTCCGAACCGAAGAACAAGGCGACCAGCAGGTTTTGCGATTTCATATCCAATGCGCGGTACGGTTTGCTCCAAACAAGCTCCGGATTCTCAAGGGCATCATAGATGTATGCAGGGTAATCTGAAGGCTCCACCGCATCGATGCTATCACTCGACACGGAAGCGATAATGCGAGGATTGTAGTTTTTATGATCAACGATCTTTTTCAGCCAATCTCCATCCAGCAAAGCCTCAAAATGCTCCTGCGTCAGTTCAGAAGCGGATAAGTGATTGAACAAGATTTGCGACCTGATTTTTCTCGTGTAAGCACCGACATCCAAAATATATTTGGCAAGCTGCAATTTCTTATCGTCAACGTGATCTGATAATCTTCTGGCTTCCTCGAAAATATGCGCCCGCGTGGTGAGGATGAACCGTGAGTTCTTCGAACGCCGAATCCTGTTCACGAATGTTGCAAGTGCAGTATCACGCTGAAGAAGCGATTGGCGGTTTAGTTCAATCCGCCCCAGAAAGTCGTCGAAAAAGAATACCGTAGGCTTTCCGTCATCGACCTTGGTAAACCCTTCTTCCAACGAGGTGATGGCGTAGAACTGCCAACCCTCTTCAAGATATTGATAGGATATCATTTTTGCCAACGTCGTTTTTCCGACACCTGGGGGCCCTGAAACGATCAGGATTTTTTGGTCTTCGAGACGTTTTGTGGCGTCTTCAAAACTCTGGTTCCTCACATACACACGGAGGTCATCAAGAATTTCTTCTTTCGTTGCCTGAGTGAACGCCTCAAGGCCGGAATTTAGGATGCGTTCTAAGACAACGGTGCTGGATAGCCAAAGCTTGATGTGGGATTTTTCGATCTCTGGGTATGTTCTGAGGGCTCCTTCAATGTCTTCACGGCCCCTGATATCTTCTGGTTGCTGGAGGATGTCACCGGCAATCTCTGCCAGGGTATCGCTCTTTTTGGTTGTCAAAGATTGTGACGTAAAGAACAAATAGCGTTTAGGCTTGAGTTTGGAGACTTTGGAAACTTCCTTCTTGAGGGACGATTTCAGCGCCGTAAATGTCGAGCCAATGTAATGTTTGCATTGCAGGACAGTGGCATCCGCCCCCTTAGAGTGACGACCATCTATGCCACCGTCCGGCCCTGGACCGAACGCTGAAAATCTTTTTCCAGTGTCCGCTTTGGCAATATCGCGGCAAAGTTCTTCAAAATCGATGTGAGAGAGGTTTCCCAGTCTAGACATAATTTCTTTCCAATTCGCCGCTTTATGCAGGTTTCAATCTATTTCGAGTGCAGAGTTAGTCCCAGCCCTCTGTACGCTGCTACGTTTTTTTAGACCCTTTTTTGTCAATCGATATATTTACATAACTACTATTTTGACACGCGAGAATAATTGAGAGTTATTGAGCAGGATTGGCAGCCTATCCGGGCAGATTCTATACACTTGAATAAGGTTAAAATCCGCAGAATTACTTGTAGGCGGTGCGGGCCGAACGTTAGCAGAAATTATTCAACAAAATCAAAGCTTATATGCCCCATGCCAACACATAATCAGCCCTAAAGGTATCAATAGGTTAGCAGCAGGGTACCCCACGGTAACGGCCTCTATTTATTTAGGTAATCATTCATACGCTGATCAAAAGCATGCAGAATCCTCAAAGAATTTGCTTGCCTAACAGCCCCCTCATATCCCGGGAACATCGTCGCAGCACCAACTCCCAAATTGAAGCACTTCAAGTAAACCGCTTTAGCCTGTCTCACGGTCGCTCCCCCACTTGAAGAAACGCCTCAAACCGCACTTCAAACGACACAGGAACATGATCAGAGGACATCATCAACTCACGCATGACACATCTCCGATCAGCAATCCCCGGCGTCCGGCAACGGCTTCAATAACCGGCATCAAATGATGACGCGCCATGTCCTGAACGCACCGGTTCCGGGCTTTTAAATCGATTGTGCAGCCACTGAGAACCGCGCGGATCTGCGACAGCCAGAGACGCGGATTACGACAACCGGGAATATCGGCCTGGGCAACAACTTGGCTTATCTCTTGCCATTCAGGCGGATCAGAGGGATCGCAATGATCAGGAATGGCATCCGCCTCTTCGTGCTTGGCGCATTCGGTAACCAACCCATCAAGAATATCCAACACGCCAAGCCGTGAGGGCCTTTTTCCCCGTCGTTTAATATCTTCCAATGCTTTCCGGACGCCATCAAACCCGACACGCTCAATGGCCTCATTTACGCGCAAACAGGCATTGACCAGCGTCCAGGGATCGGCACAAAGGCGCTGCCACTCCCTTGCCAGGATCAGACATTGATCATCGACGGAAG
>NZ_CAXBKA010000018.1:0-11053 GCF_963976355.1 uncultured Sneathiella sp. | reverse complement strand
CATATATACAATCTACAGTAACTATAGGTTCAAGGAGAAAATTAACATGTCCAATATGCTCACCATCGGTCGTGTAGCCAAAGGCACAGGCTGCAACGTTCAAACAATTCGGTATTACGAGCAAATCGGCCTCTTGCCATTGCCACAGCGCTCAGAGGGAAATCAACGGATTTATGATGAATCGTCTGTCCAGCGGCTCAGTTTTATCCGCCATGCGCGGGAGCTTGGCTTTCCTCTAAAAGCCATCCGGGACCTGATAAGTTTGGCCGACGATCCAGATCAGTCATGTGAGGCAGCAGATGCGATTGCAAGAGAACAGTTGGAGGACATTGGTAAGCGACTCCAACGTCTTCAGGCGCTTCGCCACGAGCTTGAACGTATGGTCGAGCAATGCAAAGGAGGACGGATCGCCGATTGCCGCGTCATTGAGACACTTGGTGATCATAGTCTCTGTGAGACGGACAATCATGTTTTACCGAAAGCCCGAAAATGACAAATGCTGGTAAGATATCCGTCAGCGAAGGAATCTACTGTGTCTAAACAACGAGAGTATTGGGCACCCGGTTGCCAGAACAAAAACGTTTCACCTTTATGAAAAACTTCAATGGCTTCAAGATTTAATTTTTAGGCTGAGCTATATTTCTGTTCTTCCAATTTTTCCCTTCTATTTCAGCCCCATACCCTCTATCGTATAAGTGGAACCAAGACGCATGGTTCTGGGGCGTCGTAACCCCTAACAAAGCGGTCGATATCAACCGGAAATGATATCGTTTCCTTGATCTTATGGTCGGGGAGCCTGTGGTGTATACAACAGGCCCTCGGCTAAAGACTACAGGGACCGTACTTTGTTCGGTTTACGAACTCCCCGACTACCAAGGTTCAGGAATATCAGGCAACAGCGGGCGCGCTGCTTGTGCTGGTATCGAGGGGAAACTTCATGAAACATTTAATGATCGCATTTGCATGCCTTGTTGCACTCGCTTTGACAGGTTGTTCCAGCACCAAACCGGTAGACCCGGACGTTCTGGCTTCAGCCGATTATGGTATCTATCCGGATAACTATGAAACCATCATCAAGGGCTATTTTCAGACACGGCTGAAAGATCCCTTCTCGGCCCAATATCGATTCGGAATACCTTTCAAGGCGTTTCTGAGAAATGCTCCGGTCCTCGGCGGTGATCCGACTGTCTATGGCTATATGGTCTATACCAATGTGAATGCCAAAAACAGTTATGGTGCCTATACCGGCTGGGAGGAATACAGGCTTTTGATCAGTGACGGCGTAGTCGTTGGAACGGCCAGCAAAAATCCTTGGTTCAGTGAGGAATGGTATAACTAACCAGCTTCGCAGCACTGTTGGTAAGCATATTCTGATATAGGGCAAAATAAAGCTCACTACGCTGTGTTATGCCCCACTTTCATCCTTTTACCTCGATATAGCCTTAAGCCGATTTCAGTGCGCTACAGGCGATTAACGGCATGCATTTACCACTCCCCCATGGCTCCGGGGTGAACGATCATCAAACTACGGGAGACAGATCATGATCAGAGTGATCGGTGGAGATTTCAAAAAGAACGGGAGTGCTAAACTGATAAGGAGAAAGGGAGAAGTCGCCGCGCTTGAGGTGCCGGTCAGCTTTATGAAAAACAAGCTCTAAGTTCCAAAGAATATACGCTCAATAATGGAGGAAACGCATCTTGGCAGGAGTATTGTTTTAAACATCAGTTTCAGTGACGACCGCTATGCACTGTTGCGGGTCAGCGGAAGAGAGGCAGAAGAGATTATCAATCTTGGAGTTACGGTGGAGAGAGCCGTCTCAGAACCAAATAGCGAAGAATCCGATATCCGAAAGGTTGCCCCTCAAAAATCCCGGGAGAAATCTCCCGCCAAAGCCATATTCATGCTGATCTTGCTGCTGGTTACCGTTCCACCCGTTCTGGCGATGTTTGCTGAGGAGCACGGATATATCCCTGCTCTCCTTGCCGGTGTGATAGCGATTGTTTACACCATCTGTCTCTGGAGGCCGCAGCCGATCCCTTTCGGCAGGGCGCGTTGGACGTCCGCGGCGATGGTCTGCATCTTTGCGCTCGGAGCGTTTTATGTACATACGCAACTCGACATAAAGGAAGAGCAGACAGCTCTCAGGAAGAGCGATCCGGTCGCCTATCTGGAAAAGCTCAAAACTCTCGGAAGAGACGACAGATGGTTGAAGGAATTAGAATACATAGACCCGGAGTCTTACAAGAAGGAAGTGGCGCGTTTGCAGCAAGAGAAGCAGAAAGTTCTGGAGGCCGAACGTCTTGCTGCGATGAAAGAGGCAGAAAAGCAGAGAAAAATTGGAGAACGGGAAAAATGCGGAGATGAAATTAAAGCCGTTGTACAGGCACATTCGGCAGTTGAGGAGAGATTGAAAAATTTCGATAGCGCAGATTTCCCATGGTTGGATGGCGGAGCTGTTATGCTCGATTGCGGGCGCTGGAAAGTGACCTCTTATGTCGATGCGACCAACGGCTTCGGTGCAAAAATTCACACGAGGTTTTCCGCAACTGTCCGCATGATAACCCGGGAGCGCTGGGTGCTGGAAGATTTGAAGACATGGTGAGGTGAAATTTTAAAAAATCGGAAACTGTGTGTCTATGAACAAGGGTAAATTTAAAAATAGCTTCCAACTATATAATCCCGCGATTGTTTGGAGATTTCTCCAAAAAAAACTGGCACTTAATCGCCATTTGTGTCGTCAGCTTGTTGTTCTCGGAAGCTCTCGACGAAATTCTGCCTATCGTTAAGACGGATTAAAACAGGATCGTCACATGATGACGCCTTGCCAAAAAAGACGGCGTGTCTTTCTTTGATGCTCGGCAAAACCCGCGCATATTCTGTGCCGATGTAATTCCCAAGGAATTCTTTGCCGGTATCGTCAAAGGTTCTCATGGCAAAGATCGAGTTGCATTGATTTAGGATCGTTTTCGTAACATTTGCAGTTCGTTGTGTAATGAGCAAACAGCCCAACCCAAATTTTCGACCCTGTAATATTGCGCGGGCACTGGCCGCAGTAGCGTTCTTATCTCCATCCGACGCAACCGAATTCCATTCAGGAACCAAACTGTGGGCCTCTTCATAGATCAAGCATGCTCGTGCATGATCGGTCATCCCCAAATCTTGGCATGCTTTGAGTGCGGAGCTTGAAAAGATTGCAGTAATTTCCGACGGCGTTAGATCGGTGAAAGCTGCAGCTCCATTATACGCATTCGTGACTTGTTTACTTACACGAAAGCCTGCCGGATTAAATATCAATATGGATTGTTGAGTTTTTGCTTCGAGAAATTGCGCCAATCTTTCTTCTACGGCATCGCTAAATGCATGTATCGAGCCGCCTTCATCCTTGCCTTGAGCGACTGGACGACCATTTGCGGCAGCCGACAGATCTGCATTTACTTTAGTCTGATAAGTATCATCGATGAAATCTGAAAGCAATGTTGCATACTGGTCCGTCAGATCTAGGCAAATGACCTTAATTCCTGCGGCGAGCATTCTCTCGACCATTTCAATGGAAAGGTAGCTTTTTCCGATACCAAGTATGCCCAGAATAGCTGTGTTATGCGTGACGGCATCAGAGATATCGATGGAAACCTGATAGTTTGTGCCCGGAAAATGCCCAACAGCGGTTGCGTTGTGAACAAAATCATCTGTGGTTTTCACGAAGACAGGTGCGTTTATTCGCGGAAGCCATTCGACTGGCTCAAATTTCCCATGCTCAGCACTCCATTTTCCGATCTTCCGCGCCTTCGCGCGAACGTAGCCATACTTATTCTTTTGCTGCACGGCTTCTTCCCGCGTAACTCCGTCTATCACCTGATAGATTACGTCGGTTTCTCTGAGCTTGACGTCGACAAGACGCCCTTCAGATATCTCTCGATCATTGATCACTTCGATCTGGATAAATTCGAGATCAGAGTCGCTATCCACAATACCGCATAGGGAACTAATTTTTTCGAGGACTCGAATCTCCTGCGCCTCGGGGGTATCAAGGGAGAGCAGAGTGGCGGCCCCATGCCCTACAGCTGCAGCGGCGGTCTTCGCTTTTAATGCTAGCGGAACAGGTAAACTTAGCGTCCGCAACAGAATGCCGTCATCTCTGCCTACGTAGTTTAGCGCAATGCCAAGAGTCGTAGGGCCTTGATCGTCAGAGATAGCCATAAGAGTACCCGAAGCATGTCGCACATCATCGTCCTGTCTAATCAGCACTAATCCGGGAGCTTGATGGGCTGCAACAACACCAAGGATTTTCGCCTCGTCCTTCGTAATTTTTCCGAAAATCCATCCCATATGCTGGATCATGGCTTCTATGGGATTCAATCCAACTATGATTGTCCACGCGGTTAATATCGCGAACAATTCGTTGGTGGACTGGCGATGAAAAACCCATGCCAAAACCAGAATAACGAATGTAAAGATGTTGTTGGGCGCGCCGATAGCACGAATAATTCGCTCTATCCCGAGTACCCAAGGTCGAGTTTCTAGCCCGTGAGTTCTCTTTACGAGCAAAATCAATAGGGCAAATAGGAAACAGGCCGTACAGACTATGAATGCTACCCATATTATTGCTTGATCGCCATAGCCAGCTGGGTTTGCAGCTACAGCTGCTATGAGTGTTCCGCCTGCCACAAATGAATTTGTTGCAACATCTGCTGGTGGCGTAAAATGCGGGTTGAGTAACCGACTACCGAGGACCAAGCTCGCAAAGCCGTTTGCAAACCAAAGCAATTTTTCATTCAAGGGGAAGCCTTGGCCAACGACCCATAATTGAATGGCCGCTAAGGTCAGCAGGTATACTATTGCCGCAACAGTTCTTCCCTTTTTCTCCGTCAAGTCAGTCTCTCATTCTTGTTAGGAATTGCGAATTAAATAAGTATTATTCCAATACTAAAGAATAGATACACCACTGGCGAGAGAATTTACGCTCCGTTAATCAGTCGAATCGTGACCTCCCATCCTAATATTGATACATAGTTCTAACCATGTAGTGACGTATGATCGCTTAATCATAGAAAATAATACCTTCTTCAGATCGCTGAGCGGGATACCTACAAAGCGTAATATGCGAATTTGATCAATGTTGACGAAGATTGAAAGTACGTATGAGATATCTTACGTATGAGATATCTAAAGAGTGTTCCCACTCGATTAGGGATATGCTTTAATAACCAACTTTGTTTTTCAATTGCAATTAGCTGCAAATCCACTGGACTGATACAGGATTAAACATTGCATGGGGGCTGTTTATTTCTAACCCTCGATCTTTTGCGCACGTCACTGTATATAAACGTTTCGGGAATGGCTGTTGAAATATCCACCGGCAGGATATAAATAGACTATGAGAGTGTATTTCTTAGAGAGAAACAGTTGGCAGAAATTCGGAAAAATATGAACTGGTGCAGAAAAAGCGTGAGCCTTTTCATGGCGATTGCCATTGCGCTTAATGTTTTTGCGATTATACCGTCTGCCGAAAGTCATCAAGCGATTGAGAGTGCTACTCATTTCATGGTTTCAGCGGCAGATGATTTGTCCAAAAGCCACGAAACCGACCGGCATAATCATATTGAAAAATGCGGCATGACTTCTTGTGCCATCAGTTTACCTGCAAATTTTCAGGTAACGCCGACAGCATTTGGAACAAAAACTTCGTTTGATGCCTTTGCTGTGCAAGTGGCGTCCTCGGCCTCTGCACCACCCGAGCAACCCCCAAAAAATTAGTTCCTCTTTTAGGCCATTTCTCAAGGCAGCCATGTTTGTGCTGTCAATGCGGTTATGCGTCTTTCCCAAACTTCGAATACTGAATTTTGAATCTGTCTCCCTGCCTGACCGAAGTGAGGTCTGCATTAGATGGAGACTGGAATAGGAACTGATAACATGAAGATTAAGCGTACTTTTTTGTCCGGTATTGCCGGAGTAACTCTCACTGCCATTTTGACATTAAGTTCAGCGATTGCTGTTGCAGCCGGCAGCCACGATGGCGGTCACGGCGGGAAATCGGGAATTGGTATCCCTGGTAACGCAGCGGACGTCAGTCGAACCATCGAGATCAAGATGGGAGATAATTTTTACGAGCCGGAAGAGATTTCCATCAAGAAAGGTGAAACGGTTCGCTTCAAGGTCATCAATACCGGAGAATTCGTTCATGAATTCAATATCGGGACAGCCGCCATGCATGCCGCACATCAGGAAGAAATGATGATGATGATGGAGCATGGCGTGTTGGAAGCCGACAAGATCAATCGGGACATGATGAAGATGGATATGGGAAATGGAAAAACCATGGAACATAACGATCCGAACAGTGTGCTGTTGGAACCGAAGGAAACGGCGGAAGTTATCTGGAAATTTTCGGATGATGCCGAATTGGAATTCGCCTGCAATGTTCCCGGCCATTATGCCTCCGGCATGATGGGTGCGGTTCACTTTGAGTAAATGTTTTGCGCAGCCCACAGCGGCTGCGCATTCCAATTTTTCAAAAAAAGAAAGGAACAGCAGGATGAGAAATTCATTCATGCAAAAGATGTTGTTTGGCCTTGCGATGGTCGCAGGGATTGCTCTTGTGCCCGGCTTGAGTATTGCAAAAACCTACAACCTGACAGTCGATAAGGTGCTTATCGATACGGGTAATTTCGAGAAGGAAGGGATTGGGTACAACGGAAAATCTCCCGGACCGGTTCTCCGGTTTCAGGAAGGAGAAGATGTCACGATCAATGTGACAAATAATCTCGATGAGTCTACGTCAATTCACTGGCACGGTCTTATCCTCCCCTTCCAGATGGACGGCGTGCCTAAAATAAGCTTCCCCGGAATTGAGCCGGGTGAAACCTTCACCTATAAATTTCCGATCGTGCAATCCGGAACCTACTGGTTTCATAGCCATTCCGGATTTCAGGAGCCCGACGGAGCCTACGGTGCAATTGTGATCGATCCTGAAAAACGCGACCCGTTTCGTTTCGACAAGGACTATGTGGTTCAGTTCACCGATGCGCACCCTCATTCCGGCAGCCGGATATTGCGAAACTTGAAAATGTCCGCGGACTATTACAATCGTCAGCAGCAAACAATTGGCGATTTCTTTTCGGATATCCGCAAGAACGGCCTTAAAGCTACCGTCGATGACAGGATGGCTTGGGGCGACATGCGGATGATGAAGACAGATATTGAGGATGTACAGGGCTTTACTCCACTCATCAATGGCAAAGGACCTGATCAAAACTGGACGGGGTTGTTCGAGCCGAAAGAACGTATCCGCCTAAGGTTTATCAATTCTTCAGCCATGACCTATTTTGATGTGCGCATACCGGGGTTGGAGATGACGGTGGTTGCTGCGGACGGAAACAACGTGCAGCCTGTCACGGTCGACGAGCTTCGCCTCGGTGTGGCCGAGACATATGACGTTATCGTTCGGCCCATGGACGAAAAGGCCTACACCATTTTCGGGGCGAGCATGGGCAGAACCGCTTATGCACGGGCCACTCTCGCGCCGCGCGACGGCTTGGTTGCGGAAATTCCGGAAATGACGGAGCCGCCGCTTCTCACTATGGCGGATATGGGTATGGACCACGGCAATATGGCGGGTATGGACCATTCAAACATGAGCGGGATGGATCATTCGTCGATGAAAGAAATGAACCATTCCAAAATGAAGAGTAACGATCACTCAAACATGAAAGGAATGGATCACTCCAATATGAAAGGCATGGATCATTCGAACATGGCAGGGATGGAGCAGGAAAAGGATAGCTTCTATGCAAACGGCAGCGGGCTTGTCCCGACAGCCGCAAATGGCGGCAAGTTCCTCTCCTATGCGGATCTGAAGGCGCAAAAACCTCTCTATGAGGATCGGGAAGCTACGCGGGAGATCGAGTTGCGCCTGACCGGGAATATGGAGCGGTATATATGGTCCATCAACGGCGTAAAGTACGAAGACGCTGATCCTGTCGTTCTCCAGTATGGCGAGCGTGTCCGCTTTAAGTTCGTCAATGAAACCATGATGACTCACCCCATGCATCTGCATGGTATGTGGAGCATTCTGGATGTCGGCGCAGGCAAGTGGGATCCGATCAAACACACCATCAGCGTTGCTCCGGGAACAACCGTTTATTCAGAGACAGAGGTTGATGCACCCGGTCAATGGGCGTTCCACTGTCACCTGTCTTTCCATATGGATGCCGGAATGTTCCGGAAGATCGTCGTCGAAGGCGGTCCGAAATCTGCAAGCCTTAATCCGTCTGAGCAGGGAGAACTGCAATGATTGAATTGAAGAAACCCCTCCTCGCGGCGGCCCTCAGCTTTTCTGTTCTGATGCCTGTTGCCGGTCATACGATGGAAAAGTCGAATATCTACTATGGCATTCAGATGGAGGAGCTTGAATACCGCTATGGAGAAGGCGGAGAAGAACTTTTTGCTTT
Organism: uncultured Sneathiella sp.; assembly: GCF_963976355.1. Taxonomy (NCBI): domain Bacteria; kingdom Pseudomonadati; phylum Pseudomonadota; class Alphaproteobacteria; order Sneathiellales; family Sneathiellaceae; genus Sneathiella; species uncultured Sneathiella sp. The sequence goes on along the minus strand of NZ_CAXBKA010000018.1, from coordinate 2,605 downwards.
TGATGGCGACGCCTTTATCGGGACCGATGAATTGAAACTCCGGTGGGAAGGCAGTGGTGAGTTGGATTTGAATGTTAATCGTTTTGAATCCCTTTCCAACCAGCTTGCCTTGCAAACCCCCATATCGGATTTTTGGGACATTAAAGGGGGTGTTCGATATTCGAGTCCCGAAGGGCCCGACCGTTGGTATGGTGTGGTTGGTCTGAGTGGGCTTGCCCCGCAATGGATCGAGGTGGATACGCATTTGTTCCTCAGTGAAAAGGGGAAGCTCTCTGCCGATCTCGATATCGAATACGAAATCTTGCTAACCAACTATCTGACCTTGACGCCTTCCGCGAATATTGATGCAGCATTTTCGAGTGATCGGGAAATCGGTGTAGGCTCCGGTATTAACAGTGTGGAGGCAGGTTTGCGGCTGAGCTATGACGTCTGGGATAGAATTCTCTCGCCCTACGTTGGTGTTGTCTATGAGCGCAAGTTCGGGCAGACCGCAAATTTCGTCGAAGCAGAGGGTGAAAGTGCGGATATTTGGTATGCCGTTATCGGCGCCAAGCTGATGTTCTAAAACGTCGGATTACAGATTTTTACTGATTCTGGAGGGGGCATAAGGCTCTCTCCAGATATATGCCCCAACTACGGAAACATCATGCCTAGAATACATATTATATCATTACTGTTAACGTTATTCTTGGTGCATCAGGCACCAGCATTTGCCGACAATACAGATGCCTATTTTCAACCAGCTGAAATCCACGATGCCGTTGTGACTATATCCGATCAGGATACGTCGGGAGACTTACGCTTTCGAATTGTCAACAGTAGCCCTGAGAAATTGACAATTATCGGAGTTTCAAATTCCGATAACTTACAGTCAAAAATTATGGGGAGGATAGGCAATAAAAATTACGTGGAGCTTGGATCAATAACATTGCTGCGAGAGGAAAGTATTGATCTGACAACCACTCATATATTTGTGCGGCTTTCTAATTTCCAAGAACCTTTGAAGGTCGGTGAAACTATTGATTTGAGGCTTGCTCTTTCGAACGGAGAATTGCCGTTCTCAGCCCATGTAAACCAATAGTGTATGATATGGACAACGTACTTCAGAATTAATATCCAGACTGGAGAGAAGAGCGATGGAAACACAACAGAACAATAAACGCTCAGCGCACTATAAAAAAGATAGCCTGACACTTATTGGCGCCGTCTCCATGGGAACCGGCGTCATGATCGGCGCGGGCATACTTGCCCTGACGGGCCAGATTGCGGAACTTGCCGGCGCTTTGTTCCCCCTCGCCTTTCTCGCGGCGGCTGTCGTGACTGCTTTTAGCGCATATTCTTATGTCAAAATGTCCAACGCATATCCTTCCGCTGGCGGGATAGGCATGTTTCTTGAAAAAGCTTATGGCCGGGGAGTTGTCACAGCGGGCGGTGCATTGCTCATGTACTTTTCCATGGTCATCAACGAAAGCTTGGTGGCGCGGACATTCGGCACCTACACAATGCAATTGTTCGATGCCGAGCCTGTTGGCTGGGCTGTAACGGCTTTAGGCGTCGGTGTCTTAATATTTGCCTTCTTGCTCAACATATCCGGCAATCGCCTGATTGGTGGATTTTCGCTTCTTATGGCGTTTCTCAAGATCGGCGGAATTATTGTATTTGCGGCTGGCGGTTTATGGATCGCAGACATCTCGTTTGAAAGTGTTATACCAAAACCGTCATTGGATATGCCGGTTACAGGATTCCTCGCCGCTATGGCGCTGGCCATTCTCGCCTTCAAAGGATTTACGACCATCACAAATAGTGGATCGGAAATCGTTGATCCTCACAAGAACGTTGGGCGGGCGATCATCATCTCGATTTTGATCTGTTTTGTCATCTACGTGCTTGTCGCTGTTGCGGTTGCCGCAAACCTGACGTTAGACGAAATTGTCGCGGCAAAGGATTTCGCGCTGGCGAAGGCTGCGCGTCCGGCTTTTGGTAATTACGGGCTGTGGTTTACAGTAGGATTGGCAATTGTCGCAACTGTTTCGGGTCTAATTGCCAGTGTTTTCGCCGTTTCGCGGATGCTGGCCATGCTTACCGACATGAAACTGGTGCCGCACAGTCATTTCGGGATGCCGGGAGATATCCAGAAACACACGCTGGTTTATACGGTCGTGATTGCTATTTTCCTGACCATATTTTTTGATCTGAGCCGCATTGCATCCCTCGGCGCGATTTTCTACATCATCATGGATATTTTAATTCATTGGGGGGTGTATCGGTATTTGCGCAATGAGGTCAATGCCAACGGATTTATCGTTTTGGCGGCAATCATATTCGATATCATCGTTCTTGGTGCCTTCCTGATTGTAAAAGCATCAACTGATATGCTGGTTATCTATGCCGCATTAATCGGGATCGCCGTGATCTTTGTTGGCGAGAGATTTTTCCTTAAGTGGCAGGAAAATCCAGAAGCTTAGAAAGAGTTGTGCCTCCGGCTAAGTTTTCTAGGGCATTTTGTTCCCAGCTATTCAATGAATTACGTTGCAATTATTAGCCAATTTTCCCCAGAATTGGAAACGCATCCAGAAGCCAATACGAAAACCTGGAGAGTTGCCCC
>NZ_CAXBKA010000017.1:0-14756 GCF_963976355.1 uncultured Sneathiella sp. | reverse complement strand
CCATCTGGCTCATCATCTTCATCATACCCATCATGCCCTGCATATCCCCCATGCCGGAATTGCCGTCATGCTCCATCATCGGGGATTGCATGTCCGGAGTTTGGGCTTCCTGGGCATAAAGGGCTGTTGTCGCCAGTCCCGCGACCATCATTGTGGCAATAGCGGTGAGTTTGATTGACTTACGCATCTTTAACATTCCTTTCGGTTGTGGACTCATGTCCCGACTGCGGAGTTAAAGACGCTATATTTGCGCCTGATGCAGCCGGGGACCTTCCGGCCTCATTGCCGGGAAGACTGTTTTTCGGGATTTCATCGGAGGAAGGGGCGATATCGCTGGCGCTCTTTTTCGACGAACAGGCCTTTTTGTTCATGCATAAACCCAGCGCACACATGGCTACGCAAGGCAGAACAGAAAGGAGCAAAGGTGCAATGCCGACCGCAACCATCCAGCTCCAGTTAAATGCAAGCCCAGCGACAAGGGCAGTTCCAGCCAGCACAAATACACCGCGACGTCCCTTCAGGTAATATCGAACGGCATGAACCACGTCATGCCCAAGCGAGGTATTACCGGATTTGGCTTGTTGTATCTCGGTCATAGGAGTTCCTTCCTCAATCGGTGTAGATGTGGGATTTAAGAAAATCTATCATCTCTGCTGTCGCCCATTCGGTCGGTCCGACAAGTCGACCAAGCTCGCGGCCGTTCCTGTCAATCAGAAGCGTCGTCGGTAAACCGGGGATGCCCAGAGCCGTCGTGGTTTTCATGGTTGGATCGATGAAGAGGTCCAGATTCCGGATGCCGATTTCGCTATAGAAATCCTGCACGACATCCGCTCCGGCCCGGTCGATCGACAAGGCAACGACTTTGAACTCCGAACTGCCGAGTTCGGCCTGCAGGGCATCCAGGGTCGGCATTTCCTCGCGGCAAGGAACACACCAGGTAGCCCAGACATTCAGCAAGACGACCGTTCCCTCGAAATCACTCAGTGTCATGGGTTGACCTTCGGCGTTTTCGAACCCGAATTCGGGAAGAGGCCGGGGAACGTCATGCATGACAAACGAGCGCTGTTGTCTCTGCCTTACATTGTCCGCTGCCTGATCGGTGACATTCTTCTCGTTGCGTAACGAAACTATGGTCAATGTGGTAACAACCACCAGTATGATGCCAGCGGCAAACCCCACTTTCAGGTTCATATGCACCAAGAGGCTCTTCATCGAGGTGCCTCCGCAGTTCCGGCACCTGAGGCCTCATTACGCAATTTTTCGACCCTTGGCAGAATGGTCTCGGCCATCACTTTTTCCGTCACCGGCCCGACATGCTTGTATGCAATGTTCCCTTTCGCATCGACAACGAAGGTCTCGGGGACGCCATAGACGCCCCAGTCGATCGCCACACGTCCATTAATATCCGCGCCGGTTCTCGTATAGGGATCACCAAGACTATCGAGCCATTCTGCAGCGTCGTCAGGTTGATCCTTATAGTTCAGGCCATGCAGTGGGACGGTGCCGTCGCGAGCCAGTTTCATAAACACGGGATGCTCTTCGCGACACGCAACACACCAGGAGGCAAAAACATTGACCAGCGACACCTCACCTCTGATATCTGTACTCGACAAACCTTGTGTTCGACCTTTTACCGGTGGAAGGTCAAATTCCGGGACCTGTCTACCCAACAGGGCAGAGGGGAGTGTGTTGGGATCAAGAGTTAATCCCTTCGCTAGGGCCACACCCAATATCAATGCTATGCCAAGCGGTAAGAAATAGATCAGCCGGTTGAACCGTTTCTGCGGGCGATGTTCTTTGGGGACTGCAATCATCTCGCCCTCCCGTCTTTAAGATTGAGATTGTGCTGGAATTCGCGTTCTTCGTCCGACCAGACACTCTTGATATAACCGAGTACCGCGATGATCTCCTCATCACTCAGCACATCCTCAAATGCAGGCATATCGCTCTCATACCCCGGCACGACAGCGCCAACCCCGAACTTGGTGATCGCAAACAGTTCCTGATCGCTATGGCGCCATGTGTGGCCACTGGCATCGTGTGGCGGCGCGGGCATCCGCCCGGTGTCAAGGCGGCGCTTCCAGTTTTTCTGCCCCTCAAGATTTGAGCCATGACACGATGCGCAAAATTCAACATAGTCATCCTTGCCCAGTGCTATCTGTTCCGGAGTGAGCGGCTTTTCGAGAAAAGTCAGATTCTCGGGCTTCGCGCTGGCATCCATCACGCCGAACAACAAAGCCATGCCGACGCCAGCCATTAATCCGGTGACCATTGATCCGGGCGATACCGCACTCATTTCCCGCCCCGAAGATATTTAAACAACGCGAGAACGCTCATGATCAGGATCGCAAGGATCAGAAGAAACACAAGACCGCCTCCTGCCATCATCAGCATCATCATCGGGCCACCCATCATCGAACCATCCATCATCTGTCCAAAACACTCATTCATTGGCGTAAACGGCAATGCCGTCCTCTCCGAACGCATAGGTTTTCAGCGTCCCGGTTTTTTCACGTGCCATGCCCGGCGCATTTGGTGGCATGCCGGGCAGCGTGATACCCGTTATATCCGGGCGTTCATCAAGCATCCGTTCAATGATCTCGGCGGGAACCAGCCCGCTTACGACATATCCGTCAATCTCGGCCAAATGGCAGCCCAGCCCTTGCTCCGGGACACCGGCGGCAACGGATCGCTTGTCGAAATCGCGATCATCGACACGGGTAACCTGATATCCATTGGTCTCAAGATATTCGCCATAGGCATCACAGCATCCGCAGTTCGGATCCCGATAGATTGTGATCGATTTGCTTCTCTCACCAGCTACTGTCACGTTCGTTTGCGCCTCTCCTTTTCCCGGAGCAAACATTGTAAATGCAGCACTTCCGGCAACAGCCAGAATCGCAACACCTGTCACAATCACTAATTTTCTCATCTGTTTCTCCATCATCATATGTTCGCAATGGCGGTCCACGTCCTGCCACCGTCTGGGCTTTGTAAAACCCCGTCGTTATTCACAATTACGAGATCATCAGCGCGTAGCGGATGAACCGCGAGTGCTGTTGCGATAACTTCTGAACGCTTTAACCAGGTGACACCCGCATCCTGCGATTGCCAAATTCCGGATGGCAATCCGGCATAAAGTGTGGCCGGTCGCGATACCGCACTGACCAGCGCACTCACAGGTTCACCCTCAGGTAAGGGTACTTTGGGAGTTGCCTGCTTTCCGGACGCAAGAGCATCCATGGCATCGCCCGGCTGAACATCCTGCCAACGGCAGAAACAATCCGGCACACGCGTTACACCGGTATCGGTTCCGGCATATAGCCAGATCCCACCCATTCCGGTTGCCAGATCGACTGAAGACAGTGCTGTCAGATCTCGCTCGGCATTCGCTAACCATGGCCGGTCCATGACAAACACCCATGACTGACCAGCATCATCGCTCTGCCATAAGCCGTCACCGCGAATGGCGGCATATATGGTATCTGGGTTTGTCGCCGCAGTTGTGATGGCAGTGACTGCCGCTTTTGGCAGTCCTTGCCCACGTACGTCCCAACTTTTCCCGCCATCTACAGACAGAACAATCCTGCCGGTATCCAGACCACCAATAACTCGGCCCGGCCGTTCCGGATGTGTTGCAAGTGTGAGAATGGAACCTGCCGACATCTCCGGCAATGTTATCCAGTTTCGATCCCTATCGCGATACAGAAGCAATGACCCGCGTGCAATAATCAGCGCATTGCTATCAAAAGCAATTGCACTGTTTGAGCTTTCACTAACCGCGGCAAGGGTTGTTGCTGGCAACAGGTAGAGGCCAGCACATGTCACGAGACCGCGAAGCAGCGCACGTCTGGAAACAGAGCCCGCGACTATGGTATTTCTTTTCATATGCAAGTTTCTCAAGGAGTTGGAGCATCAGAACGTAATCCGAATCCCGCTCACAATGATCCTATAAGGTTTGATCTTCAGAGGCCGGGCACCAGTAAAAGCGGGACGCTCAAGGCCGGGGCGGATTGCCGCCTGCTCGTTGAGTGAAGCTGAAGCTATGCTTTGGTGCATGTCGCGACTGCGCCAAGAAATACCGACCAAAGCCGACATTTTGGCACCCGTAGATCGGAAAACATGATTTCCAACCTTGTCTGAAGAAGCTGTAAGGCCCACAACAAAAATTGCGGGCACGAAGCATGTCATGAGAAATCGCGGTGATGCCCCATGACACTGATATCCTCAAACCAAAACGGATTAAGGAGATATCAGTTCAGAGTGTTGGTTCTGGGAGGGAATGGATCGGGAGAGTTTGAGCGGCCGGTAAGGCTGCCTGTCGGCCCGAAATGCTCGACTGAGGCGAGTGCAGGTATTGCAACTTGTACAGGCGAAATTGCGATAGTTGATACCTGAGGGCACGCAATATCGCAGTCCGGCATGATGTCGCCGCTGCCAGAACAATCCTGACAATTGTCCATTGCCAATTCCGCCATCGGCATCCCGACCTCCATAACAGCAGCATTGACCGTCTGGAAACTTGTCCCGACGGCAAAAGCAGCTATCAAAAGTATGGTCAAAAACCTGATGCGATTGAGCATGGTTTACTTCTATCCCAAGGATGCGATGCTGTCTATATCGAACTACAGTAAATCCTATTGCTGCACCTCTGTGCCCATATCCAGAGACTAGGAGAATTGTTGGGTTACGCAGCATTTAATAGGATTTGATTGTGCTTCATCTATAAATTGATTGTTAGCAAGTCATACCCGCAGATTAGTGAATAACTCAGCACAACAGGTTGTTCATCTGTAGCGCATAACGTGATTTCATGGCGACGAATGCAGTAATCTATTGTTTTCACCTTGCTGATGGCTCAAGCAGCAGATGTAAATTCGTGAAATAGTCTGTCTTTGCCACAATATTGCCACTTGACGAAACCGGGGGAGCCCGATATTGCGTATGTTGCAATGCATCACTAAGGAACGTTCCGTGCGCATTCTTTCCTGCTTTCTTGCAATCGCGATAGCCATGACAGTTCTGCTGTCGGGGGTTGAGGGTGTGCAAGCAGGTTCGGGACATGGCCATGACAATCATCACGGCGTCATGATCGATGTTTCTGATAGCTCGCAACATGATCGACGTGACATGCATGCGGATCTTTGCGGTATGGCGGTTTGCGGCCCGTTCGTTAAAGAAGTAGAAGGTGTTCTGTCTTCCAGCCCAACGGTGCTTGCGGTAACATACTGGTATCAGGACCTGACTTTGACTTCCGCAGATTTGGACGTTAGAGCCAAGCCTCCGCGTTCCTGAGATATTTCAGATTTTCCGAACATCCCTTTGCCTGGTTCAATCACTGTTCCTCGAATGAAACAGCGTTTTGCCTGAATTACAGCAGCGCAGACTGTTGTCGTGATTGAACATGGGACGAGGGCCTTCTTACTGAATATCTATTAGGAGCATATACATGCCCAACTTCAAGAATTCCCTTATGCGTCGCGTTAGCGTTTCAACCTTTATTCTTGGCGCGCTTGTCGGTCTTCAGTCACCTGCCTTTGCGGGTGCGGGTCATAGTGGCGGTCATAATGACGGTGCATCGGAAATCGGGGCACCCGGCGAGATATCCGATGTGCGGCGCACGATCAGAATCACTATGGAAGACAATTTCTACGACAAGGAAAAAATCATTGTCCGGGGCGGTGAAACCGTTCGCTTCGTTATCGAGAACAAGGGCGAATTTGTTCACGAATTCAACATTGGAACTGCAGCCATGCATGCAGGTCATCAGGAAGAAATGATGATGATGATGGAACATGGAGCGCTTGAGGCCGACAAGATCAACATGGACATGATGGAAATGGACATGGGGAATGGAATGACCATGAAGCATGACGACCCCAACAGCGTTTTGCTGGAACCGGGCAAGTCGGCTGAGGTGATCTGGACGTTCCCCAAGAAAGCGGAACTTGAGTTCGCCTGCAATGTCCCGGGTCACTATGAAAGCGGCATGGTCGGCAAAGTCCGCCTGCAGTAATCGGTCATCCACCTTCCTGCGCCAGAGGTTTTTCTCCCTTGGGCCTCTGGCGCACCTGATCTTTTTGGATTTCAAAAAATGAAACAGAAATTTGCCCGCAGTGCCCTTTGGGGTGTGCTGGCCGCTATTGCTGTGTCTTCGACAGCCAATGCGGCGAATTACGATCTGTCTGTTGATTACGTTACAATTGATACCGGTGAAATGAAAACCACAGGTATCGGATATAATGGGTCTTCCCCTGGCCCGACCTTGCGTTTGAAGGAAGGCGAAGAGGCTGTCATCAAGGTGACCAACAATCTTGATGAGGCAACGTCCATTCACTGGCACGGACTTATTTTGCCCTATCAGATGGACGGGGTGCCGGAAATCAGCTTTCCGGGGATTGCGCCTGGTGAAACATTCACATATCGCATTCCAGTCTCGCAAAGCGGTACCTACTGGTTCCACAGCCATTCCGGTTTTCAGGAGCCGGACGGGGCGTATGGTTCGATCATTATCGAACCCAAAAAGCGAGAACCGTTCAAGTTCGACCGGGAGTATGTGGTTGTCCTGAAAGACAAGCACCCGCATTCCGGCGCACGTATTTTGCGCAACCTCAAAATGATGCCCGATTATTATAATCGCAACCAACGCACCCTTGGCGATTTCATCAGTGATGTCTCTGAAAATGGCTTCGGTGCGACGTTGTCGGAACGTGGTGACTGGGGCAGCATGCGCATGATGCCGACCGACATCGAAGATGTTCAGGGATTTGTCGGTCTGATCAACGGGAAGTCACCAGAGCAGAACTGGACAGGCCTGTTTAAGGCCAATGAACGTGTGCGCCTACGCTTCATCAATGCATCTGCCATGACTTACTTCGACGTCCGTATTCCGGGACTTGAAATGACTGTTGTGCAGGCCGACGGCAACAACGTTCAACCGGTCAAGGTTGATGAATTCCGCATTTCGGTTGCAGAAACCTACGATGTGATTGTTCAGCCGACAGCTGAAAAGCCGTATGCAATCATGGCTGAATCAATGGGGCGCTCGGGATATGCATTCGGATCGCTGTCACCGCAAGAAGGGCTGAAAGCTGAAATGCCAGCCAGACGCATGGACGCTCCGTTGCTGACAATGGCTGATATGGGAATGGATCACGGTGACATGGCCGGAATGGACCATTCTTCGATGAGCAGCGGTAACGGAAACGGTATGGCTGGAATGGACCATTCGAATATGGCCGGGATGGATCACTCTCAGATGGCGATGTCCAAAGATGATCCTTTCTATGCCGCTGGCAGTGGTTTGACACCAAAAGCAGCGAATGGCGGCAAGTTCTTGTCTTATGCCGACTTGAAAGCACAGAAGCCCTTGTATCCGGAGCGGCCGGCAACGCGTGAAATTGAACTGCGTCTTACGGGAAACATGGAGCGCTATACTTGGTCAATCAATGGCGTCAAATACGAAGATGCAGAACCTATCCGCTTGAAATATGGCGAACGGGTACGGTTCAAGTTCGTCAATGAGACCATGATGTCACACCCGATGCATTTGCACGGGATGTGGTCAATCCTCGATACCGGTAACGGTAAATGGGATCCGGTAAAGCACACCATCAATATCAATCCAGGCATGACTGTTTATTCGGAAACCGAAGTTGATGAACCAGGGCAATGGGCGTTCCATTGTCATTTGAGCTATCACATGGCTTCTGGAATGTTCCGCAAAGTGATTGTTGAGGGCGGTCCAGCCGTCGCAGCACTTGAGAATGGAGTTCAATAACAATGAAAACCCTAACTTTGGCCGCGATTGGTGGTGGTGTTCTTGCCACGATCCTGTCCTTCTCGTTCACTGCCAAAGCAGACAATCACATCTTCTATGGCATTCAAATGGAGCAGTTTGAATACCGATCAGGTGATGAAGACGAAAATCTCTTTGTTTGGGATGGTGACGCATTTGTAGGAACCGATGAGTTGAAGCTGCGCTGGCAAGGCGAAGGCGAGCGTGATCTCAAAAACGACCTTTACGAAAACTTCGAGAACAGGCTGGTCTTGCAAACACCAATCAGTGACTTCTTTGATGCCAAGGCCGGTATTCGTCTGGATACGCCAAGCACAACAGATCGTTGGTATGGAACGGTTGGTATCATGGGGCTTGCTCCTCAATGGTTTGAAGTCGACGCTGACCTGTTTGTCAGCGAAACCGGAGACGGTAGTGCGCGACTTGATGTTGAGTACGAAGGCTTGTTGACCAATCGTTTAATCCTCACACCTTCGCTTGAGCTGAATGCAGCATTCTCTGAGGATCGCGAAATAGAGGTCGGGCGCGGGTTTTCAAGCGCAGAAATCGGACTGCGGCTTAGCTATGATCTAATCGACCGAGCCGTTGCACCGTACATTGGGGTTGCCTATGAACGCAAACTTGGCAAAACCGCAGACTTTGCAAAAGACGACGGCGAGGATTACGAAGCAACTTACCTCGTGACCGGTCTCCGCCTTCTTTTCTAAGCTTCATCTGACAGGGAGGATTTTCCTCCCTGTCTGTTTTTATCGAACCTTTTGAAGGAACCTGACACAGATGATGGAAATCGTCCACGATATGGGGCACCGTTTAACGCACTACATATCAAGCGATGCACACTGGTGGGTTCATTTTGTCTTCCATTTGGTTGTGTTTGGGGTTCCGGTTGCACTTATTATTATTCTCAGTGCAACGGGATACAGGCTTTTAAAACGCCGCAAATCTGTTCTTGCGTGGCAAGCTCAAAAGTCCTTCTCAAAGAACGGAACACCGCTCCTGCAGTACATATTCAGAGCATCATGGAAACGACAGCTAAAACTGGGCCTGCTGGCAATAACGTCACTACCGGCACTTTACATGAGTCTCGAACTACCGAAGCTAATCATCAACAATGCCATAGAGTCCGGACACTTCCCAATCATGTATATGGGTATAGAACTGTCACAGACGCAGACGTTGCTTGCACTATGCATGCTGTTCCTCTTGGCTATTGGCTTACATGGTGGATTGAAATACCAGGTCAATTTGCAATCCGGTGCATTGGCAGAACACATGTCACGCCGCCTGCGGCTCGATATCTCAAAATTCAGCTTTCGAAAGCCGTCCCCCAGAGGCGGGGAATTAATTCCGGTTATTGTTCAGGAGGTAGAGCCCGTAGCTGGGTATGCATCGGAGTCCATTGTATTACCTTTGTTACAAGGTGGCACGTTCCTGACTATTCTGGCTTTCATGCTCGTGCAAGATTTGGTCTTGGGCATCGCCGCAACAGCACTGTTGCCGCTTCAGATTTTTGTCATTCCCAGATTTCAAAAGAAAATTAATGCTTTGTCTCGAACGCGGCTGAAAGAAGTCAGGGTTCTCGGGGAGAAGATCGGGAATATCTCAAACGACCACCAGCCAAGTGCTCGGGATATTTACGGGTCATACAAACGACTTCATGATCTTCGTCTTTCTATCCACAAAAACAAGTTCGCCATGAAGTCTTTAAACAACTTTATATCTCAGATGACGCCATTCTTCTTTTACACAATAGGGGGGTATCTGGTGATAAAGGGCGACCTCACGCTCGGAGCACTAATCGCAGTATTAACTGCATACAAAGACATGGGCGCTCCGCTCAAAGAGCTCTTTCGTTACTATCAGGCGCAAGCCGATGCTCATGTCAGATACTCCGAAATCAAACCTTACATCTCCAAGGAAATCGAGATTACGGACAATCAGTTTGCAGATGTAACGGTTCTATCTGAAGCAGGGTAAAAAAAGACTTACCCATAGTTGAGGTAGGTCAACGTAACTCGATATTCAGGGGCATATGTGTTACCTTCTGCCCAGAGGGGATTTGATCAATGAATGCACAGCAAGCACTTATACGCGCCGTACTGATCCTGCTTGTCGGGATCAGTGCTATAATGCTTGCTCCCCATATTGCAGTCGCGTCCAGTGGCTCCTTTCCTGCGCATTCTGCAGAAATCAGTGATTTCGACATTGATCACCAACATGATCTGACTTCGTGCTGCCCTCAGGTTTCTTGTCACTCCACATCAGCGGTCCTTACCGAGATTATCCTACCGATTTCCGAGTTTTCTCCTGTACAGAACGGGATAGAAGAAATGTCCCTTCAACCGGTATCTCGGTCATGGATTTTCCAACCTCCCATATTCTGATCCTCCCAAACAAATAGCGAATAACTGTTCTGGTTTCTGCGCGTGCCGATGGCTTGCGTGAAGATTGCGCGTCGGTATTCGGCACCATGCTGTTTTCATTCAGAACAGTCGGACTTAAAGGTATTTATGGGATGGCAAAGAGAAATGGAAAATATTCTCAGTTGGTTGCTTTGGGGAGCCTTCATCATATTGATGATGCGCTTTGGTTGCGGTGCTCACATGTTTGGCCACAAAAAGCACACCCACAATAAGAAACAAGCGGACGGTCATGCTGAGGCAATCCGATGGGAGCACCCTCATTCCGCCGTTGACCCGGTTTGTCATAAAACTGTCGACCCGCGCATCGCCAAAACAACCATTCATAGCGGCGACGTATTTTACTTCTGTTCAGACACCTGCCGTTCAGCATTTGAAGCGTCACCAGACAATTATGTCGGTGGCAGCGCAATCACCCGAAAAACTCATGTATCGCAAGGCTAGTTCAGCGAAATCATAGGCAGCAGCAACCTGACCAAGGTTGCTTAGTTCGCATTGTCTGACGTTTCTTCGACTACTCGATGTATACGCATAAAACAAAGGCCAGAAGGAAATGAAAAAAGAAATCAATTGGTTAAAGTACCTGGTCATCGGTTTTTTCGCAGTAGGGATCATCGCCATGACCCTGAATTCGTTTCTGCCCGGGAAAGATGACATCAAAGATATTGAGCTGACTGATAGTGGGATTGCATTACCCAGTTTCAGCAAGGAAGCAATGGTAGGAAAGCAGCTTTTCGATATGAACTGTGTTGTCTGCCACGGACGCAATGCAAGCGGCACAGAACAAGGTCCGCCGCTGATACACCGGATCTACAATCCGGGTCATCATTCAGACCGCGCATTCTACCTTGCTGTTGGAAACGGGGCGAAACAACATCACTGGCCCTTCGGCGATATGCCGCCCCAACCTCAGGTAAGTTCGGAACAGGTATCACGGATCATTCGTTACGTACGTGAGCTACAGGAAGCAAACGGCATCGCGTACCAAAAACACCAAATGTGAGGCAGGGATGGATCATCAATCAGAATACAAGAAAAACAGTATCTCGCTCGTTGGCGCGATATCCATGGGCACCGGTGTTATGATCGGGGCAGGAATTTTTGCTTTAACGGGACAAATTGCCGAACTTGCAGGAAAGTGGTTCCCGTTGTCGTTCCTATTTGGCGCACTTGTCACTGCTTTTAGCGCATATACATATATAAAGATGTCAAATGCTTTCCCGTCCGCGGGTGGGATCGGAATGATCCTTCAAAAAGCATACGGGTCAGGAGCCATAGCAGGTGGCGCAGCATTACTGATGGCCTTTTCGATGGTTATCAACGAGAGTTTGGTGGCAAGAACATTCGGAACCTATGTCTTGCGCGCATTTGACTTGACAGAGCTTGAAGTTCTTATACCGGTCTTGGGTGTCTGCCTGATCATTTTTGCATACGCTGTCAACAGAGCTGGGAACAAATCGGTTGGTGTGTTTTCAATGGTCATGGCCACACTGAAGATCGGTGGAATTGCTTTGTTTGCAATTGCAGCTCTGTGGGCTGGTGGATATTCGTTCGAGCCGTCATCAACTGACGGCGCGAGTTTTCCTCTAGCCGGTTTTGTAGCATCAATTGCTCTTTCAATTCTAGCCTTCAAAGGATTCACTACGATCACGAATAGCGGCGCTGAAATCGTGAACCCTCACAAGAATGTTGGCCGTGCGATCACGTTCTCAATCCTGATTTGCGTTGTCGTATATATTCTCGTGGCGCTCGCTGTTGGCTCAAGTCTTGGCTTGGATGAACTGATAAAAGCCAAAGACTATGCCCTTGCCGAAGCCGCAGCGCCTGCATTGGGCCCTACCGGATTTTATCTGACTGTGCTGCTCGCAGTCGTTGCGACGGCCTCCGGTTTACTTGCAAGCGTGTTTGCTGTCTCAAGAATGCTCGCGATGCTGACTGATATGGAGATGATCCCACACAGTCATTTTGGAATGTCCGGTTCAATCAAAGACCACACGCTTGTTTACACGGTTGTCGTGGCAGCGCTGTTGACAATCTTTTTTGATTTAAGCCGGATCGCTTCACTTGGAGTGTTTTTCTATCTCGTCATGGATGTGCTCATCCACTGGGGATGTTTTAAGTATCTACGGCAGGAAATAGGTGCACGCGGCTTTGTTATGATTACAGCGATTGTCTTTGACATCATCGTATTGCTCGTTTTCGCCGGCATGAAATTGCAAAGCGACCCATCCATTGTTCTCATTGCAACCTTGATGATTGTTGCTGTGTTCATTTTTGAACGTTGGTTCCTGTCAAACCGGATAAACCAATCGGCCAAGGCGCACAGTCACGATCACTCAGGACATTGATAAACCGCAGTGACATTGAGGCATAACAGCAGGAAGCAGACCATGTCTGAGCATCATCATAAAAAGCACCAGCATAATCACAGAACGTCGGATCAAGCAGAACATGCAACCGATCCTGTTTGCAGCATGTCGGTCACGCTGGATTCCGATACACCACGCTCACCGTACGGCGATGAGACATATTACTTCTGTTCCCAGAAATGTAAGAGCAAGTTCGATAGCTCTCCTGAAAGCGTATTATCCGCAAAGGAAGAGACATCTGCTGCAAACAGCGCTTCGTCATCCGCTTCTCGCCGCTACACCTGCCCGATGCATCCGGAGATCATACGATCCGAACCTGGTTCCTGTCCGATCTGCGGAATGGCACTGGAACCGATGGATATACCAACAGAAAATGAGGAACCAAACCCCGAGATTCAAGACTTCAAAAAGAGATTCTGGTTAGGCGCAGCTCTTACGGTGCCGCTGATTGTCCTAACGATGGGGCCCTTTGTTGGTTTGGGTTTCATCCGAGAAATGATTGGAGAACGCGTTACTCTTTGGGTTGAGTTAATTCTTGGAACGCCTGTCGTCCTGTGGTCTGGCTTCCCATTCATGGTTCGTGGATGGAATTCTGTGGTGAACCGTTCTCTCAACATGTTCACATTGATCGGGATGGGTGTTAGCGCAGCTTATATATTTAGCGTCGTCGCAGTGATTTCTCCTGACATTTTTCCTGATGGATTCAGAGATGCACAGGGACATGTCGGTGTGTACTTCGAAGCTGCAGCTGTCATCGTTGTACTTGTGCTTCTTGGCCAACTGTTGGAATTGGGGGCTCGGGAACGAACCGGTTCGGCAATCAAGGCGTTATTGGGTCTTGCTGCAAAAACAGCCCGCATTATTGAAGATGATGGTTCTGAACGGGAAGTTCCTCTTGAAGATGTGACCGTCGGAATGAGCTTGAGAGTTCGTCCAGGTGACAAGATACCTGTCGATGGCGTTGTCGTTGAAGGACGATCGTCAGTTGATGAATCCATGATCTCGGGTGAACCCGTTCCAATTGAAAAGAATCCAGATGATGATGTAACCGGAGCAACAATCAACGGGAATGGCAGCCTGATTATCCAAGCCAAACGGGTTGGCAAAGATACTGTCTTGAGCCAAATCGTTGATATGGTCTCTAATGCTCAGCGAAGCAAAGCGCCAATCCAAAAGGTTGCAGACACGGTTGCAGGCAAGTTTGTGCCTGCTGTTATCCTGGTTGCTTTAGTTGCCTTCGTCGCTTGGGCCATCTGGGGACCAGATCCGTCATTGTCATACGGGCTTGTCGCAGCAGTCGCTGTTCTGATCATTGCGTGTCCTTGCGCTCTTGGTTTGGCAACACCAATGTCAATCATGACCGCTACCGGTCGTGGTGCGCAAATTGGTGTGCTCATTAAAAATGCAGAGGCCCTGGAGCGATTAGCGAAGGTCGATGTGCTCATCGTCGATAAAACCGGGACTTTGACAGAGGGTAAACCGAAACTAGCAGGTGTAATCGCTCAATCAGACTATCAGGAGGAGGAAGTTCTCTCTGTCGCTGCGGCGCTCGAAAAAGGATCCGAACATCCATTGGCTGACGCCATTGTTAGTGCTGCTCAGGAGCGCGGCTTGTCCCTTGATAAGGCAGAGGACTTTGAAGCTGTAACCGGTCAGGGCGTCACCGGAAAGGTGGATGGCAAGTCGGTTGCCCTAGGTAATAGTAAACTCCTTCAGACTCTCAATATCGATCATTCTGCTGTTGATAAAACAGCAAATGATCGGCGAGATATGGGGGAGACGGTAATGCATGTCGTTATTGATGGAAGAATTGCCGGGCTCATTTCCGTAGCCGATCCGATCAAGGACACGACGTTGGAGGCTTTAAAGGCGCTCAAGAAGCAAGGCTTCAGAATCGTCATGGCAACCGGTGACAACCAACGAACAGCAAAATCCGTTGGCAATAAACTTTCCATTGACGAGATTCGGGCCGATGTCTCCCCAGAAGACAAAGCCAATTTAATTATGGAACTCAAGGCTGAAGGCCATCAGGTAGCCATGGCAGGTGATGGCGTCAACGACGCCCCTGCTCTTGCTCAGGCTGATGTCGGAATTGCGATGGGTACGGGCGCTGATGTTGCAATTGAAAGTGCTGGTTTCACCCTCGTCAAAGGTGACTTGAGCGGGATT
>NZ_CAXBKA010000016.1:0-15652 GCF_963976355.1 uncultured Sneathiella sp. | reverse complement strand
CGTGAAGGCGGACGTACCGTCGGCGCCGGCGTCGTATCCTCCGTAACCGAATAAGGAAAATGGCTGTCGATTGTTTTTGTCAGCGTAAAGATTACATGTAGATTATGGTCAGTCCCGGGCGTCGGAAATTGATTTCGGCGACCCGGGATTGCCCGTTCAGACCGGAGGAGTGTAGCTCAATTGGTAGAGCACCGGTCTCCAAAACCGGGGGTTGTGGGTTCGAGTCCCTCCTCTCCTGCCAATCTGGTTGATCTATAAGTAAAAGTCTTGTATACCGCCGGGTCATTCACCGGTTGAAGGATTTTTGAAGAATTATGGCAAAGGTAAATCCAGGAGCTTTTATCCGCCAAGTGCGGCAGGAAGCCTCGAAAGTCACATGGCCGACACGTAAGGAAACGCTAGTGACGACGGGGATGGTGTTTGTGATGGTTTTTCTGGCATCCATGTTCTTCTTCCTGGTAGACACCGGCATTCAGTTTGTCATCAAAACAATTATGTCCCTGGGATCCTGATCACATGGCAAAACGTTGGTACATCATTCACGCCTATTCGGGTTTTGAGAAGAAAGTCGCTCAATCCGTCAAGGAGCAGGCCATTGTCAAGGGAATGGCGGACTTATTCGAGGATGTCCTGGTACCGGTTGAGGAAGTTGTTGAGGTTCGGCGCGGTCAGAAGGTTAACGCGGAGCGCAAGTTTTTCCCGGGTTACGTGCTCGCCCATATGGAGATGAATGACGAGACATATCATCTTGTGAAGAATCTACCGAAAGTGACCGGTTTCCTCGGGAATGGTAACAAACCGACGCCGATCTCCGAGAAGGAGGCATTGGCGGTGCTCAATCAGGTGCAGGAGGGGATTGAACGGCCGAAGCCGTCCGTCACGTTCGAGCTGGGTGAGGAAGTGCGTGTCAGTGATGGTCCGTTCGCGACATTCATGGGACAGGTCGAGGAAGTAGATGAGGAAAAGGCGAAATTGAAAGTCTCGGTTTCCATTTTCGGGCGTTCTACTCCGGTTGAGCTTGACTATTCGCAAGTCGAGAAGAGCTGAATATTCGAAAATTCCGCATGGTGCGGATCGTTGTGGGAGGCCGGCCATGGTCGTACCACAGCCCCTTAATTTGAAGAGGGTTTAAAATGGCAAAGAAGATTAAAGGTTATATCAAGTTGCAGGTCCCTGCGGGACAGGCAAATCCATCCCCGCCCATTGGCCCGGCCTTGGGTCAGCAGGGTGTGAATATCATGGAATTCTGCAAGGCATTCAATGCCTCTACAGGAAACATGGAAGGTGGCATGCCGATCCCGACGGTCATCACGGTTTATGCCGATCGGTCGTTTAGTTTTATCACTAAAACGCCGCCGGCGTCCTATTTCCTGAAAAAGGCTGCCAATCTTAAAAAAGGCGGCAGCACGCCGAGCAAGGAAGTTGCAGGCAAGGTAACCGTCGCACAGGTGCGTGAAATTGCCGAAGCGAAAATGGTAGACCTGAATGCCAATGACATTGATTCGGCCATGAATATTATCAAAGGCTCTGCCCGGTCTATGGGCCTGGAAGTGGTGGGGTAGGATCATGGCAAAATTGACTAAGAGACAAAAAGCCGCAGTTGATGTAATTGACCGCGAGAAATTTTATGGCCTCGACGAAGCAGTCGAGATCATCAAGGCTCACGCAAAGTCGAAATTCGACGAAACCGTTGAAATCGCGATGAACCTGGGTGTTGATCCTCGGCATGCGGACCAGATGGTGCGCGGCGTGATCCAGTTACCGAATGGCACAGGTAAGTCTGTGCGGGTTGCCGTGTTTGCCCGTGGTGACAAGGCGGAAGAGGCGACCGCCGCAGGCGCTGATCTCGTTGGTGCGGAAGACCTGATGGAAAAAATCCAGGCGGGTGAAATGAATTTCGACCGCTGCATCGCAACGCCGGATATGATGGCTGTTGTTGGCCGCCTCGGCAAGGTGCTGGGCCCGCGCGGCCTGATGCCGAACCCGAAACTGGGCACGGTAACGCCGAATGTCAGTGAAGCCGTCGCGGCTGCCAAAGGTGGGCAGGTCGAATTCCGGGCGGAAAAGACCGGTATTATTCATGCCGGCCTTGGAAAGTCCAGCTTCACAAAGGAAGCCTTGAGTGAAAATATCAAGGCTTTTGTCGAAGCCGTGGCGAAATCCAAGCCAAGCGGGGCAAAAGGAACATTTATCAAGAAGATCGCCGTCAGCTCGACAATGGGCCCCGGCGTGAAACTTGAAATCGGCGACGTGATCTAACGCCGAATACGGAATTTGCCGCATTTCGGTGCGGCAAGTGTCGGGCTGGTCCGCCAGCCCGTCTGTCCAAGACTGCAGGTGTTCCCGGAAATATCTATTTTCGGGAATTTAAAAGCAAACCGTTGCCTGCATAGACAGGGAAGCTAAATAATTCGCTGCGTGTCAGCAATTCAGGTGGACCTGGGACAGTTTAACCGGACCCGACGCAAGTCAGGTTCAAATGTAAACGGAATGTCTTGCGTAATTATGACATTCCTAATACTGGAGACGACGAGTGGACCGATCGCAAAAAGAAGCGGTGGTTGCCGAGCTAAACGGTGTCTTTAACGAGGCAGCTGTTGTTGTTGTCGCCGAATACAGTGGTCTCACTGTGGCGGAAATGACAGATCTGCGTGTGAAGATGCTTGATGCCGGAGCCAGCTTCAAAGTGACTAAAAATCGGCTTGCGCGTCTCGCTCTTGACGGCACGGACTACAGTTCCCTGTCCGGTAAACTCAAAGGCCCGGTCGGTATCGCCTATTCAAGCGATCCGGTTGCGGCTCCCAAAGTTGCCACGGACTATGCAAAGGGAAATGAGAAGTTCATCGTTATCGGAGGTGCCATGGGAGCAACGGAACTTGATCCGGATGGGGTCAAGTCTCTTGCCAGCCTGCCATCTCTTGATGAACTTCGTGGAAAACTGGTCGGGTTGCTTCAGGCCCCTGCGACAAAAATCGCAGGTGTCCTTCAGGCTCCTGCCGGTCAGTTGGCCCGTGTCCTGTCGGCGAAAGCCGAACAGGGTTAGATGTAATAGCCAGTTAATTTTAAACGAAACCAATAGGTTTACCTGAGGAGAATAGTACAATGGCCGATCTCGAAAAGATTGCCGAAGACCTTTCCAGCCTGACTGTGCTGGAAGCTGCAGACCTTGCAAAACTTCTGGAAGAAAAATGGGGCGTTTCTGCTGCTGCTCCTGTTGCTGTTGCCGCTGCTGGCGGTGCTGCTGCAGGTGGTGACGCAGCCGCTGCGGAAGAAAAGGATGAATTCGATGTCATTCTTGCTTCTGTCGGTGACAAGAAAATCAACGTCATTAAAGAGGTCCGTGCAATTACGGGCCTTGGTCTTAAGGAAGCGAAAGACCTCGTTGAAGGCGCCCCTAAGCCTGTTAAGGAAGGTGCTCCTAAAGACGAAGCAGCCAAGATCAAAGAACAGCTTGAAGGCGCAGGCGCGACTGTTGAGCTTAAATAAGCAGTGCAGATGCGGCGACCTTTGGGGAGCTGAAATGGTAACGGGGAAGGCGGCTTTTGCTGCCTTCCCCGCAGCCGCTTTCTAAGCAGGCAAGCGGTAATCCGGCGGGATTTCAAAAGCGTGGCTTTTCCGGTAGTCCGAAAACCGGAGCGAAATTTGTCGGACGTTCTTCCGCCCTCTCCTGGTTAAGGTAAGGTTGGTGAAGACCGGCAAGCAGCCTTTCTGAGAGAGGTTGTTTTTTAGTTGGCCAATAAACATACGGGGATTTGGCATGGGCATATTGCAGTCGTTCACCGGTCGCAAGCGCGTTCGTAAGAATTTTGGAAGTATCGAGGCGGCAACTGAAATGCCGAACTTGATTGAGGTTCAGAAAACCTCATACGATGCGTTTTTGATGAAAGACACACCGCCCGAGACGCGTGGCGATGAAGGTTTACAGTCTGTTTTCAAATCCGTTTTTCCGATCAAGGACTTCGCCGATACGGCCAGCCTTGAATTTGTTTCCTACGAGTTTGAAGCTCCGAAATATGACGAGGAAGAATGCCAGCAGCGCGGCATGACCTTCGGTGCGCCGCTCAAAGCGACGCTGCGCCTGATCGTCTTCGAAGTGGACCCGGATACGGAAGCGAAATCGGTTCTCGATATCAAGGAACAGAGTGTTTACATGGGCGATATGCCGCTCATGACCGACAAGGGCACCTTCATCATCAACGGGACTGAGCGGGTCATCGTTTCCCAGATGCATCGTAGCCCGGGCGTTTTCTTCGACCACGACAAGGGCAAGACCCATGCGAGCGGCAAGCTTCTCTTTGCAGCGCGCGTTATTCCCTATCGGGGTTCCTGGCTCGATTTCGAGTTTGATGCAAAAGACATTGTGCATGTCCGCATCGACCGCCGCCGCAAACTGCCTGTTACGGCATTGCTCCAGGCGCTTGATATGAGTCATGAGGATATCCTCAATTATTTCTACGATCGTGTGGACTACAAGCTGGAGAAAAAGGGCTGGCGCACACCGTTCAATGTTGAACGCGTCCGTGGCAGCCGCCTGATCCGCGATCTTGTGGATGCGGACACCCAGAAAGTTGTCGCCGAGGCTGGTACAAAGATCACCCAGCGGCTCGCCAAGAAGCTGATGGACGAAGGCCTGAAAGACATGCTGGTCGGTCATCTCGATCTGGTGGGTCGGTATATCGCCGAAGACCTGATCAACGAGAAAACCGGTGAGGTTTTTGTCGAAGCAGGAGAAGAGCTGACGGAAGCACTGATTGATCAGCTGGAAGCAGCCGGTTTTAAGGAAATTCCGACCCTCGATATCGATAATGTGAATGTCGGCCCATACATCCGCAACACGTTGGCGGTCGACAAGAGCAATTCACGTGATCAGGCACTGATTGATATTTACCGGGTCATGCGCCCGGGTGAACCGCCGACCGAGGAAACAGCGGAAGCCTTGTTTAATGGGCTCTTTTTCGACTCTGAGCGTTATGATCTCTCGGCTGTTGGCCGGGTGAAAATGAACCTGCGCCTTGATCTTGAGGTTGAAGATACGGTGCGTGTCCTGCGCAAGGAAGACATTCTGGAAGTTGTTAAGACTCTGGTCCGCCTCAAGGACGGCCATGGTGAAACTGACGATATTGATAACCTCGGCAACCGGCGGGTTCGTTCCGTCGGGGAACTGATGGAGAACCAGTATCGCATTGGCCTGCTCCGCATGGAGCGCGCTATTCGTGAGCGGATGAGCTCGGTCGAGATTGATACGGTCATGCCGCATGACCTGATCAATGCGAAACCGGCGGCCGCCGCTGTGCGCGAATTCTTCGGCTCCAGCCAGCTCAGCCAGTTCATGGATCAGACGAATCCACTTTCGGAAATCACGCATAAGCGGCGCCTGTCGGCGCTTGGCCCGGGCGGTTTGACCCGTGAACGGGCGGGCTTTGAGGTTCGGGACGTGCATCCGACCCATTATGGTCGCATCTGTCCGATTGAAACACCGGAAGGTCCGAACATTGGCTTGATCAACTCGTTGGCAACATTTGCGCGGGTGAATAAATACGGCTTTATCGAAAGCCCGTATCAGCGTGTTGAAAACGGCAAGTTGACCGGCGACGTTAAATATCTCTCCGCTATGGAAGAGAGCAAGCATACGATCTCCCAGGCGAACGCGGCCCTTGATGAAAAGGGTCAGTTCACGGAAGACTTCGTGCGCTGCCGGGCGCAAGGCGAATATGTTGTCGCCAAGCCGGAAGACGTGACCTATATCGACGTGTCGCCGAAACAGCTGGTGTCCGTTGGTGCGGCGCTTATTCCGTTTCTGGAAAATGACGATGCGAACCGCGCCCTGATGGGATCGAACATGCAGCGGCAGGCTGTACCATTGCTCCGGGCTGAAGCACCGTTTGTCGGTACAGGCATGGAAGAGCGGGTGGCCCGCGACTCCGGCGTTGCCACAACGGCGAAGCGTTCCGGTATTGTAGATCAGGTTGATGCAACCCGCATCGTGATCCGTGCGACGGATGAGCAGGATCTTAGCAAGTCAGGTGTAGACATCTATAACTTGCTGAAGTTCCAGCGTTCCAACCAGAACACCTGCATTACCCAGCGTCCGCTGGTGAAGGTGGGCGACAAGGTTGAGGCCGGTGACATCATTTGTGATGGTCCCTCCACGGATCTGGGCGAGCTTGCGCTTGGCCGTAACGTGCTGGTCGCCTTCATGCCGTGGAACGGTTATAACTTTGAGGATTCCATCCTGATCTCCGAACGGATCGTGAAGGACGATGTCTTTACGTCGATCCATATTGAGGAATTTGAGGTGATGGCCCGTGATACGAAGCTCGGTCCGGAAGAAATCACCCGCGATATTCCGAACGTTGGTGAAGAAGGGCTTAAAAACCTCGACGAAGCTGGCATCGTTTATGTCGGGGCGGAAATCCAGCCGGGTGACATTCTTGTTGGCAAGATCACGCCAAAGGGTGAAAGTCCGATGACACCGGAAGAAAAGCTTCTCCGGGCGATCTTCGGCGAGAAGGCGTCCGATGTCCGCGATACCTCCCTGCGTTTGCCGCCAGGTGTTGCCGGTACGGTTGTTGAAGTTCGTGTCTTCAACCGCCACGGTGTTGAGAAGGACGAGCGCGCGCTCGCCATCGAACGCGACGAGATCGAGCATCTGGCAAAAGACCGCGACGACGAAAAAGCGATCCTGGAGCGGACGATTTATGACCGCCTCAAGGGACTGCTGGATGGAGAAAAGGTTGCCTCCGGGCCGAGTGAGTTCAAAGCCGGTGAGGAGATCAAGTCCGAAAAACTTCTGGAACTGCATCCGGGCGTTTGGTGGCAGATCAGCGTCAAGAACGACGAGGCAATGGAGAAAATCGAACAGCTCAAGAAGCAGTATGATGAAGCTATTGGCGGTCTTCGCGCCCGCTTCGAGAACAAGGTCGATAAATTGCAGCGTGGGGACGAGTTGCCGCCGGGCGTCATGAAGATGGTCAAAGTCTTCGTGGCCGTTAAGCGCAAGCTGCAGCCGGGTGACAAAATGGCCGGCCGTCACGGGAACAAGGGTGTTATCTCCCGGATCCTGCCGGAAGAGGATATGCCTTATCTCGAAGATGGCAAGCCTGTCGATATCGTGCTGAACCCGCTGGGTGTGCCGTCGCGTATGAACGTTGGCCAGATTCTGGAAACGCATCTGGGCTGGGCGAGCCATGGTATCGGAACACAGGTTACCGAGATCATGAACCGTATCCGTCACGGATCGGCGGATCTTGAGCCACTCAAAGCCAAGCTGAAAGAAGTTTATGGCGATGAGGAATATGAGGAAAAAATCTCCGGCATGTCCGATGAGCAGTTCCTCGAGCTTGGTGGTAACCTGCGCAATGGTGTGCCCATGGCAACGCCAGTGTTCGATGGAGCGAAGGAGGATGATATCAACCGTCTTCTGGAAATTGCCGGTCTCGATACCTCGGGTCAGGTAACGCTCATTGACGGTCGAACAGGCGAGACATTTGATCGCAAGGTGACCGTGGGCTATATCTATATGTTAAAGCTGCACCATCTGGTCGATGACAAGATTCACGCGCGGTCGATCGGTCCTTACAGCCTCGTTACCCAGCAGCCACTGGGCGGTAAGGCACAGTTCGGCGGACAGCGGTTCGGTGAGATGGAAGTCTGGGCCCTGCAGGCCTATGGCGCCGCCTATACTCTGCAGGAAATGTTGACCGTGAAGTCGGACGACGTGGCAGGGCGAACAAAAGTCTATGAAGCCATTGTTCGCGGTGACGATACGTTTGAAGCTGGTATTCCGGAAAGCTTCAACGTTCTGGTCAAGGAAATGCGGTCCTTGTGCCTCAATGTGGAGCTTTCGCAGATCGGCTACTGATCAATTGGGTCCCGGCTTCGGCCGGGACGTTGATCAAAACAGGTATTTTTTTAAGGCTGCTTTATCAAGCGCCTCCCGGGGACCCCGGGGTTTAAAAGGAGAGATGGTCCATGAATGAGTTGATGAACCTTTTTGGTCAGCCACAGGGCACTCAGGCTTTTGATGAAATCCGAATTTCGATTGCGTCGCCGGAGCGGATCCGGTCGTGGTCCTTCGGTGAAATCAAGAAGCCCGAAACCATCAATTACCGTACGTTCAAACCGGAAAAAGACGGTCTTTTCTGCGCCCGTATCTTTGGTCCGATCAAGGATTATGAATGCCTGTGCGGCAAGTACAAGCGGATGAAGTATCGCGGGATCACCTGTGAGAAATGCGGTGTTGAAGTCACGCTTTCGAAGGTTCGCCGTGAACGCATGGCGCACATTGAGCTGGCGTCCCCGGTCGCCCATATCTGGTTCCTGAAATCACTTCCGTCCCGTATCGGGCTTTTGCTCGATATGACGCTGAAAGACCTGGAACGGATCCTGTATTTCGAAAACTATGTCGTCGTTGAGCCGGGCCTGTCGCCGCTCAAGCAGTTCCAGCTTTTGAGCGAGGAAGAGTATCTGGATGCGCAGGACGAATATGGCGAGGACGCCTTCACTGCCGGTATTGGTGCGGAAGCTATCCGCGATATTCTGACTTCCCTGGATCTGGAAACCATTCGCGACGAAATCCGGGAAGAAATGGCGACGACAACCTCGGAAGCTAAGCCACGTAAGCTCGCGAAGCGCCTGAAAATCATTGAAGCCTTCATGGAGTCGGGGAACCGTCCTGAATGGATGATCCTGCAGGTCATTCCGGTCATTCCGCCGGAACTGCGCCCGCTGGTTCCGCTGGATGGCGGTCGCTTCGCAACCTCCGACCTCAACGATCTCTATCGCCGGGTGATCAACCGGAACAACCGTCTGAAACGGCTGATCGAGCTGCGCGCGCCGGACATCATTGTCCGTAACGAAAAGCGCATGCTTCAGGAATCCGTTGATGCCCTCTTTGATAACGGCCGTCGCGGCCGGGTGATTACGGGCGCCAACAAGCGGCCGCTGAAATCCCTGTCCGACATGCTGAAAGGCAAGCAGGGCCGGTTCCGTCAGAACCTGCTTGGTAAGCGCGTCGACTATTCCGGCCGTTCCGTTATCGTGGTCGGGCCGGAGCTGAAGCTCCATCAATGCGGCCTGCCGAAGAAGATGGCGCTGGAGCTGTTCAAGCCCTTCATTTATGCCAAGCTCGAACTCAAGGGCATGGCGGCAACCGTCAAGATGGCGAAGAAGCTGGTCGAGAAAGAGCGCCCGGAGGTCTGGGATATTCTGGAAGAAGTGATCCGGGAACATCCGGTTCTGCTTAACCGCGCACCGACGCTTCACCGTCTTGGTATTCAGGCGTTTGAGCCGATCCTGATTGAAGGCAAGGCCATTCAGCTTCATCCACTCGTCTGTACGGCCTTTAACGCCGATTTTGACGGTGACCAGATGGCGGTTCATGTGCCGCTTTCACTGGAAGCGCAGCTTGAAGCCCGCGTTCTCATGATGTCCACCAACAACATCCTGAGTCCGGCGAGCGGCAAGCCGATCATCGTGCCCAGCCAGGACATCGTTCTTGGTATCTACTATCTCACTATGGATATGGCGAATGAGCCAGGTGAGGGGATGGTAATTGCCGATGTAGCGGAAGCCCAGCACGCGATCGATAATAGGATTCTGACCCTTCACAGCAAGGTCAAGACCCGGATTAATGTGGTGCAGGAAGACGGCACCGAAATCCGCAAAGTCGTCGAGACAACCCCGGGCCGGATGCTGATTGAAGAAATTCTGCCAAAGAATGCCAAAATCAGCTTTGATCTGATCAACCGCCTGTTGACCAAAAAGGAAATCACGCAGGTTATTGACGAAGTTTACCGTCATTGCGGGCAGAAAGAGACGGTGATCTTTGCGGACCGTTTGATGGGTCTCGGCTTCTCGCATGCCTGCCGGGCCGGTATTTCCTTCGGTAAGGATGACATGCGCATTCCGGAATCGAAAGACAAACTGGTTGAAGATACCCGTAAACTCGCCGAAGAGTATGAGCGGCAGTATTACGATGGTCTGATCACGCAGGGTGAGAAATACAACAAGGTCATTGATGCCTGGTCGCAATGTACGGACCGTGTCGCGGATGAGATGATGAAAGTCATTGAAGCCGTGGAGATGGACGAGAACAATCGTCAGGTCGGCATTAACTCCATCTACATGATGGCGAACTCCGGTGCTCGTGGTTCTGCAGCCCAGATGAAACAGCTTGCCGGTATGCGCGGCCTGATGGCCAAGCCGTCCGGCGAGATCATCGAGACACCGATTATCTCCAACTTCAAGGAAGGCCTGAGCGTTCTCGAGTACTTCAACTCGACGCATGGCGCGCGTAAGGGTCTCGCGGATACGGCGCTCAAGACGGCTAACTCCGGTTACCTGACCCGCCGTCTGGTGGACGTTGCCCAGGATTGTGTCGTGATAGAAGAAGATTGCGGAACTGAAAAGGGTGTGACCGTACGCGAGGTTGTTGAAGGCAGCGATATCATCGCAACCTTGAGCGATCGCCTGTTGGGCCGGACCGCGGCTGTTGACGTTGTTAATCCGTCAACGGATGAAGTCATCGTGGCGGGCGGCGAGATGTTTGATGAGGCGAGCTCGCTTCTTGCGGAAACCTCTGGTGTCGAGCAGGTGTTGATCCGTTCGGTTCTAACCTGTGAAACGAAGGGCGGTATCTGCGGAAAATGTTACGGTCGTGACCTTGCCCGCGGGACACCCGTCAATATTGGTGAGGCTGTTGGCGTTATTGCGGCACAGTCTATCGGTGAGCCCGGAACACAGCTGACGATGCGAACCTTCCATATCGGTGGTACGGCTCAGGTTGCTGAGATTTCCTCGATCGATGCGTCACATGACGGTACGATCCGGCTTGAAAACCGCAATGTTGTTGTCAACAGCACAGGAAATCCGATTGTGATGGGGCGGAACTCCGAACTGGTTCTGGTCGATGACAATAACCGGGAGCGTGCGCGCCACCGCATTACTTATGGTACGCGGTTGCTCGTTGACGATGGGTCGGCGGTCAAGAAGGGCGATAAGTTGGCGCAGTGGGATCCGTTCACCACGCCGGTTATCACGGAAATTGAGGGTACGGTCAGCTACAAGGACCTTGTTGGCGGCGTCTCCATGGCGGAGCAGGTGGATGAAGCCACCGGCATCGCCCGGAAGATTGTTGTTGACTGGAAATCACAGCCGAAGGGAAGTGATTTGCGGCCGCGTATTACCCTGCGCGGAAGCGATGGGGAACTTCTGACACTTCCAAGCGGTCATGAGGCACGCTACTTCCTGCCCGTCGATGCGATCCTGTCGGTTGAAGATGGCGCGGACGTACAGGCTGGTGACGTGCTGGCACGTATTCCTCGTGAAGGGTCCAAGACCAAGGATATTACCGGTGGTCTGCCCCGTGTGGCCGAGCTTTTCGAAGCGCGGCGTCCGAAGGACCATGCGATTATCGCCGAGGCGGACGGTTTCGTCGAATTCGGCAAGGACTACAAGTCCAAGCGCCGGGTCTCGATCCGTCCGGAAGAGGAAGGGGCGGAACCTGTCGAATATCTCATTCCGAAAGGCAAGCATCTCTCTGTTAATGAGGGCGACTATGTCCGTACCGGCGACTATCTTCTCGATGGGAACCCGGCACCGCACGATATCCTGAAAGTACTGGGCGTTGAGGCGCTGGCAAACTTCCTGATCAATGAAATTCAGGATGTTTACCGACTGCAGGGCGTGAAGATCAACGACAAGCATATTGAAGTGATCTGCCGTCAGATGCTGCAGAAGGTCGAGATCGAGAAGCAGGGCGAAAGCTCCTTCCTGATCGGTGAGCAAATCGACCGTGAAGAGTTCGAAGCGCAGAATGAAAAGCTGGTCGACGCAGGCAAGGCTCCGGCGGAAGGCAGCCCGATCCTGCTGGGTATTACGAAAGCCAGCCTGCAGACGAATTCCTTTATCTCCGCAGCGTCCTTCCAGGAGACGACACGGGTTCTGACGGAGGCTTCGGTCGCCGGCAAGAAGGATACCCTGCTGGGCCTCAAGGAGAACGTGATCGTTGGCCGTTTGATTCCGGCAGGTACCGGGTCGCAGATGAACCGCATGAAGCTGATTGCGGCGAAACGCGACCGGGAGATCCAGGAGAATTCAGAGTCTGCTGTAGACGTACTGGAATCCGAAGGAGTGGAAGAGACGTCTGCCGCCGAGTAGCTCGGCCGGAATCGGTATGTTCTGTCGCTGCAGCAGCGGCGCATAGCCTGAGATTAAAAGCGGTGCCCGGTATCGGGCGCCGCTTTTTCTATATATAAAATGGCAAATAGATGGTTATGGGCAAGCGCGTTTCATTGCCGGGTGTCAAAATCTCTTGAAATCTGCCAAAAAGCGGGGAGTTGAGAGCGCAAAAAGGAACGCACGGAAAGATTAACAAAAAGGCAATCTTTTCTGCTTGACTGTGCCGGACCTCACCCATATATTGCGCGCTCCTGACAGCAAGTCGTGTACGTCATTTTCCGTGTGTCGTCAGGATTTTTTTAAAAAACACACGTGTCAAGTCTATTCGGGTGGACGCAAAAAACCTGACCGCGAGCAGAGCCGCAGCTGCGCGCGGCTGTTCTGTTTGCGGCAACGCATGATAGGAAGAAGAATGCCTACTATTAATCAGCTGATCAGAAACCCCCGCAAGGCGCCGGTTTCACGCAACAAAGTGCCCGCCATGGAGGCGTGCCCGCAAAAGCGTGGTGTTTGCACAAGAGTTTATACGACGACTCCGAAGAAGCCGAACTCAGCTTTGCGGAAAGTTGCTCGTGTTCGTCTGACCAATGGCTTTGAGGTTACAAGCTATATCCCTGGTGAAGGCCATAACCTGCAGGAGCATTCGGTTGTTTTGATCCGTGGTGGTCGTGTGAAGGACTTGCCGGGTGTTCGTTATCACATCATTCGTGGTGTGCTGGATACGCAAGGCATTGCGGATCGCCGTCAGCGTCGCTCCAAATACGGCGCGAAGAAGCCGAAATAAGGGAATTATCGAATGTCACGTCGTCACGCAGCTGAAAAGCGCCAAGTTCTCCCTGATGCAAAATATGGGGACGTTGTTCTGACCAAGTTCATGAACTCCCTCATGTTTGACGGGAAAAAGTCTACTGCCGAAGGCATCGTTTACGGTGCTTTTGACATTATCGAGAAGAAAACCGGTTCGAGTGCGGTTGAGGTCTTCCATGAAGCGCTCGACAAAATCAAACCGGACCTTGAGGTGCGGTCTCGTCGTGTTGGCGGCGCTACCTATCAGGTGCCGGTCGAAGTCCGCTCGGAGCGCGGACAGGCCCTTGCCATTCGCTGGCTGATTTCTAGCGCTCGCAAGCGCTCCGAAGTCACCATGGTGGATCGCCTTTCCGGTGAAATTCTCGATGCGTCGAACGAGCGCGGGGGCGCTGTCAAGAAACGCGAAGACACTCACAAGATGGCAGAGGCGAACCGTGCTTTTGCTCATTATCGCTGGTAATCGAAATATTTACGCAAGCTTGATCTAGGATTACAGACATGGCACGCAAAACGCCCATCGAAAAATACCGCAACATTGGCATTATGGCCCATATTGACGCGGGCAAGACAACGACCACGGAACGTATTCTGTACTATACAGGTGTGTCTCACAAAATTGGTGAGGTGCATGATGGTGCGGCGACGATGGACTGGATGGAGCAGGAGCAGGAGCGCGGTATCACCATTACCTCGGCTGCGACGACCTGTTTCTGGAAAGATCACCGCATCAACATCATTGATACGCCAGGCCATGTTGACTTTACGATTGAGGTTGAGCGTTCCTTGCGGGTGCTTGACGGCGCCGTTGCCGTATTTGACGGTGTTGCCGGCGTTGAGCCGCAGTCTGAAACTGTCTGGCGCCAGGCGGATAAATACCATGTGCCACGGATGTGCTTCGTCAACAAGATGGACCGTACCGGCGCTGACTTCTACCGCTGCGTTGAAATGTTCAAGACTCGCCTCGGCGCGAAGCCGCTTGTTCTTCAACTGCCGATCGGTTCCGAAGCTGATTTCGAAGGTGTCGTTGATCTGATCAAGATGCAGGAAATCGTCTGGAATGGCGAAGAGATGGGGGCATCGTTCGAATATCGCGATATCCGCCCGGAGCTTGCTGACGAGGCGGCTGAATATCGTGAGTCGATGCTTGAGACAGCTATTGAGTCTGATGAAGCGGTTCTGGAAGCTTATCTGGAAGGCGAAGAGCCGGACGAGGAAACCTTGCGCCGCTGTATTCGTAAGGGCACGCTGTCCGCAACTTTTGTTCCGGTTTTGACGGGCACGGCCTTTAAGAACAAGGGTGTGCAGCCGCTGCTCGATGCCGTAATCGAATTCATGCCGTCGCCGACCGATATTGGCGGAACACATGGTATCGATGTGAAGACGGAACAGGATATCGAGCGCCTGCCGTCCGATACAGAACCTTTTGCCGGTCTCGCGTTCAAGGTGATGACGGACCCGTTCGTTGGGTCGCTAACCTTCGTTCGTATCTATTCCGGTGTGCTGGAAGCGGGTACGCAGACTTTGAATTCGGTCAAGAACAGCCGTGAGCGCGTTGGCCGGATGCTTCAGATGCATGCCAACAGCCGGGAAGACGTGAAAGAGGCACGCGCAGGTGACATTGTCGCTATTGCCGGCCTGAAGGACACAACAACGGGTGATACGCTTTGTGACTCTGCGAAGCCCGTCATTCTGGAGCGGATGGAATTTCCAGAGCCGGTGATCGAAATTGCCGTTGAGCCGAAGACCAAGACCGACCAGGAAAAAATGGGTGTCGCCCTCAATCGTCTCGCGAAAGAGGATCCGTCCTTCCGTGTGACCTCTGACCATGAAAGCGGCCAGACGATCATCAAGGGCATGGGCGAATTGCATCTGGATATCATTGTTGACCGTATGCGGCGTGAGTTTGGCGTCGAGGCAAACGTTGGCGCACCTCAGGTGGCTTATCGCGAAAGTATTACCAAGCAGGCTGAACTTGACTACACGCACAAGAAGCAGTCTGGTGGGTCGGGTCAGTTTGCCCGCATCAAGCTGGTTGTGCAGCCGGGCGAGCCGGGTGCCGGATTTACCTTTAGCGACACAATTACAGGCGGCTCGGTTCCGAAGGAATATATTCCGGGTGTCGAAAAGGGCGTCAAGGATATCATTGAGACGGGCGTGCTTGCCGGGTTCCCTCTGATTGATGTCGATGTGGTGCTCGTCGATGGCGCGTTCCATGATGTCGACAGTTCGGTTATGGCGTTTGAGATCGCCGGCCGTGCGGCAATGCGGGAAGTTGCCCGCAGCGCCGGTCTGCGGCTTCTGGAGCCGATGATGAAAGTTGAGATTGTCACGCCGGATGAGTATATCGGCGACGTGATGGGCGATTTGAACAGTCGCCGCGGTCAAGTGACCGGAACGGAACCGCGCGGTGTCGCGCAAGTCGTAAATGCCATGGTGCCGCTGGCCAACATGTTTGGCTATGTGAACAACCTGCGCTCCCAGACACAGGGCCGCGCAACCTTCACCATGACGTTCGACCATTATGAACCAGTGCCACAACACGTTTCAGACGAAGTTCTGGCGAAGTTGGCGTAACACATAAGCTTAGGCAGCCGGAAATAACGGAGAGATAAAATGGCCAAAGAGAAATTTGATCGTAGTAAGCCGCATGTTAATATTGGGACGA
>NZ_CAXBKA010000015.1:0-26181 GCF_963976355.1 uncultured Sneathiella sp. | reverse complement strand
ACCAGAAATGCGCGATGAGTGCGAGTTTGGCCGCCGATAAGTGCAATCCTCTACAGTTAGCCATAGACCTTCTTGCATCCAAAGATCGGAGACCTGAGATGACTGACGCACAAACATGCCCGCGCAAGCGAGCTCAAGAAATTCTGTTTGCCTGGTTTGCTTTTCAAAGGTCGCTTGGCGCGCGTATCAATGTCATTGATAACAACACGATTGACACTCCCGCCAGCACAGAACTGGTGGTGCGCCTTCTTGCCGATCTGGCAGCCCAGCTCGAGAACTTTCCTGAGATCATTGCTGGCCATTTGCCCTATCACGATGACCCGGCGGAGAATACCGCTCTCGCTGAGGTGCTTCATCAGGAATGCATGGGCATCCATATCAGGCTCCAGACACTCTCAGTGCCGGCACGGTGGATAAACCCATTAGACAATGACAACGTCTGGCCTCAATGGAAGAGGTTCTGTGATCTGGTTGCCGAATACATCAGTCGACGACGCTTATACGGCGAGTTCATCGGAAAGGAGCAGAACACATCGCAATGGCGTGAGCTCTTATTGCGCATGGCAAAACCAAGCCTTGGAAAGATTATCAATCCACCCCGCATATTCCGCTGGCTCGGCATGAGAAGTACATGGGTAAAATTGGCCCCGCTGCCACACCGCGAACCAAAAAGTCTTGGCCCACTCGTTCTGAATGAAACTGACAACGAATTTCTTCAGCGACAAGCGTATCAGCGTTGGGTGGCAGAGGGCCCAATGATCCAGCTGGAAGGTCCACGCCCATGACAGCCAGATGCACTCTTAACGGTCACGGCTTCCAGTTCCTGTTCGACGCCCTCCTCAACAACGCCTATGCCAAGTTGAAACGGCAAAAGAAGAAGGCGATTCACCCCTTGTTATGTCCTTCAGAAAAATTTCCAGGGCTTCATGAGTTGAGCGCACAGGACCCAAGACCTGCTGGGACGTTTTTTGCAGATGCCAATGCATACCTTGATCTTGAATTCTCCGACGATGCTATCGCCAGCATCCAGTCAGTGCTTTTGGAGGAGATGCAAAGGGCGCGCCAGATATTGCGGGAGTGCGAAAACCACCCTCAACCTTGGAAGGTCTTCAATATCCCCGAAGCGCTGAATGCACAGCTCGAAGAGTTGCTCTATTTCGCCCGCTGGTTTCAATGTGACCTCAACCCAGAAGACGATGCACTGGCGCAACAAGTTATGGAGCGTCGCATTCAAGGAAATGTTCCTGGATGCAGCGACCTGACCACCACAGTGCCTTTGATCCCCAAAGTCGCGAGTGAAAGCTTCGAGGAACTGGTCACCAGGCATTTGCAGGCGCTGCCGACTGAACGATGGAACGAACTTCGGGCCTATGCGGCAGATTCAAACAATCCAAACGATATCCTCGAGGCGTTTGACCCCGACTTGACGCCGGAACGACTGGTTAACGAGTGCATACTTGAAGTCAGTGGCCCCTTGATGTCCGACTATCTCAAAGGGAACTATGAAACATCGGCCGACAAACTTGGCGAAGTCGAGGGGAAACCGGTTTACTACATCAACGCGGGAGGGTTTTACATTTATGAACACCCAAATGGTCACTGCCTGCAGGTCGATATCACATTCCCGGCTACGCCCCCGGGCTGGTAATTACACATCCGTGCAGGCCGGTTTGGCGGGCACACTGCCCGCCTCCTCGATTAAGTCAGATAACCGTGATATGTCGCCCACTGCGTCACCATAGAGTCCACCTTAGCCAGGTGATCAAGATTGCGGGCGTGAGCACAGGTGATCAGCTTGCCAAACCAAGTGTCACTTACGCCTGCCATCGCGTGACGGGCGGTAAGATCAGCTGTAAATTGGAGACGTTGCTGAGCATCAGCAATCAGGTTCATCATCTGTTGGAATGTCGTCGTTTGAATATTCATATGTTAAATCCTCTTTGGGTTACGGAGCACAACATGTGCTCACATATCTATTTATGCGAAATGCGATTTTGAGGCCCAATAAGGGGCAAAAAGGCTGTTTTCACTTCCGGTAATCGGTTGACTGCAATCTGGAGGATCATCAATGGCGCAGCGTGCTCGAAATCATGAAACCAACGTCTATGCCTTTCAGGCATCTGATGAGCTCTGGACGCTTTGGAAACGGGAAGCCAAAGATGGACGGTTGACCCTACCTTGCTGTGGCGGCACGGCTGTACCTCGCGAGCATCCAATTACCGGAACCAGGTTCTTTTCTCACGCTCCTTACGCCGCACGAACATGCGAATGGAAGGCAACCGGCGCTCTGCATGAAGATCTCGTGAATGAGGCCTGTGCGATCCTCGACAAGTTGGGTTGGAAGATCGAAACAGATTGCTGGATCGAGAAAGTCGCGATCGACATTCTGGCAATCCATCGGGAAAATGGTGATAAGGTCGCCTTGATGATCGAAACCGCATCAAAAGCCGACCGGCCAGACGATGTCCTGATTTCCGAAAATGAAAGCCTTCACAACACAGAACTGCGCAGTGCGCTGTGGCTCCTTCCAGGTTCGCGGATCGGCGTGCTGGATTATCAGCTGATCGCCCTTCCCTATCAAAAGACCGACGATTATTCGGAAAATACAATCCGTATGGTTGCTGATCTTCTGCACGAATGGTTCGAGCGCATCGATGAAATCGTCCCGATGCAAGTCGCGGCCGACAATTCCAGAAACAGAAAGCGTGACATTCATCAGCCCTATGGTCCTAAGCCAACACTGCCAACTCCACCGACACGGGTGGATCAGGATCCTGAGTGGCAGGACGGAAACGGAAGTGTGGGGTCCCCGCAGGCAAGATTAGAACGCCTTATCAGGCTGGCCCATCGATGGCTCGGCGATCAAAAGGCGGATCAATGGTTGAAGGAAGAGCATGCCGACCTTGGCGATACACCGATCCGAGCAGCTCAGTGCTCCGCTACTGGATACTTGCAGTGTCAAAACGCATTGAAAGATGTTTTTCTGTCGGAAATGACACAGGATGACCTCTTCTAGAAAGTCCCCTACCGGCATACTCGAACAAAACTCCATATGGTGGACCTCTTCAATCTTCTTTCAGACGAGTGGCCGGTTTGATGTTCTAGGCAGACGCTTTTCTAAAATGCAGCAATCTTTTTGCCGACAAGAAGGGAAAGCGGAACAAACTGATAGGGTTGTTCGAATACCCGACTGTCCACCGAGTTATCGCGGTTGTCCCCCAGCACGAAAACATGGCCGGGTGGAACGTAATACGTGTCAGTCGTGTCACGCGCCCCGTTATCCCCATAGGTCTCAATGATACGGTAACTTGTCGGGCCATCCGGCTCAGTTTCCAGATATTGCGGCACCTTGATCGGTGGAGCCGTCGTGCGATTAAGAGCAAAGTCTTGCACCTGTCGGCGCGGCAAACGCTTCCCATTCAAATAGACGCGACCCTGGGCAATCCGAACGCTATCTCCTGGCATTCCGATCACACGCTTGATGTAAAACTGCGAAACATCTGACGGAAGTTTAAAAACAGCAACGTCGCCTCTCTTTGGGAGGGCTGCAAGCAGATGTGTGTTGGTAAAGGGCAGCCTTGTTCCATACGTGAACTTCGACACAACAACCACATCGCCAGCGATCAGTGATGGTTCCATAGAGTCTGACGGGATCATGTAAAGGTCGAGGACGGCGAAACGAAATCCCCAAAGCGCAAGCCCAACAATAAGAGCTCGTTTAGCTGCCCAGCGTAAGCCGCTCGATACCGCTTTTTCTCTCACTCGCCTCAAGCTCCTATCTGAAAATAACGCCCCTCAGTCTACCGAAGGGGCGTGCTCTATGCAGTATTATAAAAACGCAATTGCAATTTTTCTTGTAGTTTAATATTTTTAAGGCAAATCCATCATTCATGGGAGGTCGTTTTGCCCCAATCACAGATTGATCCGGACCTATTTGCCTTACGTGCATCTGCCCAGCTCAGAGCTTTCTTGCAAAGCCTGCGCGATGGCGGGGAAGCCATCACTGTCAGCAAGGGCGAATGCTTGCGCGGGCGAATGCCTTTAAACTTAAAAACAGATGCTCAGGGGAATGCATGACCGCAGGCGCATCCTCTGCCACCTCCTTCTTTAGACGCATGTCCCCGGTTGTTCTGCTTGCTGTGTCGGGAGGATGCCTTTTCTACCCCGTTGCAAGCCAATATTTCGGCGTGGCCGGTCTTGGGTGGGCATGCGTTTCACTCGCTTATACATGCTGGTGTGGATTGAAGACCTATCAGGACAAAAGCCGCACCGGATTTCCGAAATTGAATTTCAGTCTCAGCTTTGAGCCACGTAAGGAAGATTGACCATGGAAACGACCCAAGCTCAGAACCCCTCAGATACTAGTTCGACTGACGGACCATCTCAGTCAACCAATGCTAGTCAATCACCCCGGAAAACACGTCGCTCAACGAGCACTGTGGCTGCCTCACGCGCAAAACTCGATACAGCGATTACCAGTGCACAGGAAATGCTCGATGAACTGCGCACCTGGATTAACGCGCATTCACCCGCAAGCAGCCAAATACCAACCAAGTCCGCTGCGGCGCTGACATCGCAATTGCGCACGAAACTCGATAAGGTCTCAGCAACACAGTCCGATCATGAGACGGCGCGCGCGACCGCGGCGACATCGACGCTTGCATCCCTCATTTCAGTCATTGATCCGAACATTGATCTCGAAGACATCGATGACATGATCAAGGAAGGCAAGTCCTCCAAGGAACTTGCTCGTGCACTAAGTGCAAAACTGTCCGAGGCTGCAAATGTCTGAGGAAAACGATGCAAGGCTTGAAGAGCTCTTTGGCACAATGCCAAGGGCTGATGACATCTCAGTCGTTACCGACGACATTCGTCAATGGTTTGCACGGCAGAACGTACAATTAACCCCGGAAATTGAGTATGGCATTACCATGCAGGTCCATGAGGCCGGTGCTGCGATGCCATGGCTTGTCCGGGCCCATGCTGACAGCACACGCATTGCCAAGAGCAAGCCGGTTCAGAATGTGAAAGAAGAAAAAGCAACCAGTGATCGCTTCTCGATCCTGATCTTTATTCTTCTTGTCTGTATCGCGGCCGCCTCCTTCATGCCGATTATGAAGGTGTTTCTTGTCGCCGGGCCCATAGGGGCAATCTGCCTCTGGTTCTTGATCAGACAGGTGCGGACAAAATGAGCAGCTACAGCGGCCCCTTTTTCAATGAGCTCTATCATATTAAATATGCCTTCTCGACGGGTGTATTTGATACGTTAGCCCCAGCCATGCTGAGCTTTATGCGGACCGGCAGCACGCTTTACATCTCGCTGGTTTTTCTCAGCATGGTTTTCCAGCCCGAGAAGGGAAAAGAAAGAGCCGAAGGGCTTAAGGTATCCATTGCCTGCTTTACGATCGCCATCATTCTGCTGTCTCAAGTCGGAAGCACCTCCGTGGTCCTCCAGGTCTTCTGGGCCATCGAGGATATGTCTCTCGCTATTGCAATTGAGATACTCCGCGCTCTCCCAACCTATGCAACATTATCTGACTTACCTTATGCGATGGACACCCAGGGAGCGACCATCCTCGTCGGCGGACAAACAATCGTGAATGGCTATGCTGTTCTTGCTGATCTGATTGAGCAGCAGATGTTTGATGTTTTGCTGATGATGAAGGATATTGCCTATGGCAATGGCACCATTCTTAGCCCTGGTGCTGTTGCCCGTGTGATCATGAGCATTATTGGCACACTACCTTACCTGTTTGTCCTTGGTATTTTTGCAGCCTTCATGGCTGAAGCCATGTTTAAATATGTCGCAATGGCAACGGCCACCCCCATCCTCATCGCCCTCTTCCCGGTAAAGTTCTTCCGACCTTTCAGCACAGCTGGCATACGCATTCTCATTGGCGCATTCTTTACCCTGGTTTTCGCTGCCGGCGCCATGGGCTTTACGATGGTCGCGATTGCAAACTTCAAAGACGATATTGAGACGAAACTTAGTTCTTCGCGAAATGCTGGTCTAGATGGGTTAGTCTATAAGGTTTGGTGTGATCCTGGCTTTGCATGGGCCCCTCCTCGTAATGCTGTAGGCGCACTAACCTATTACGACCAAACCTCTCCATCGTTACAAAGCCTAAAGTTAACGCAGCAGCAATGTGCTCAGGCAGAAGAGTTATCCAGAGAGGGCGACTGGATTGTCTTTTCCCCCGAATATTTAATGCTGATTGTCGTAGGGTTCCTTTCTGTTCTCCTTCACTTGTCAGCTAAAACCTTGGCGTCAAATATTTCAGGTGCCAACGATGGACCCGGTCCGGCAGCTGCTGTTGTCATGGGTGCAAAAATGGCCGCTGCCGGGGGCGCTGCCGGTGCCATGAAATATGGTGGCGGCG
Source organism: uncultured Sneathiella sp. (assembly GCF_963976355.1). Taxonomy (NCBI): domain Bacteria; kingdom Pseudomonadati; phylum Pseudomonadota; class Alphaproteobacteria; order Sneathiellales; family Sneathiellaceae; genus Sneathiella; species uncultured Sneathiella sp. The sequence continues at coordinate 19,801 of NZ_CAXBKA010000015.1, read as the reverse complement.
CCTTGTTCGGGGGTGGCGGGGCTGGTGCCAGCATGAAAGACATCATGAGAGGCAATAAAAATGTTACGGCGGGCGGTATGCAAGGTGTTGGTCAATCGCTGGCAGCACATGGTCTGGTCGGCTCAGCAATCGGTGCCGCGACCAACCCGTTTCGCGGCGGGTCACGCCCACCCAACCCGGCAAACCCAACTGGGGGCAGTCCAATTGGCAGTAACCGCTTTTCAACCGGAGGCGGTAATGGCAATATGATGGGCTCGCCGCAAGAGAGAAAAGAATTCGCCGACATGATGACCAAATCGTTTACCCAGGCGATGCGCGAAAGCGGCATCGGTCGCAACCGTGATGGCTCCTGAAGAATAGGACTAAGAACATGCTTCGCTTTATGATGCTCGTACCCGTCGTTGCCGTACTCGCTGGTTGCTGGTGGGATGATGCCCCTGAAATCTACAAAGTAACAGTATCTGTCATTGAAGATGGGTCTGATATCCAGTCCCACGAATTCATCTGTGATTTTCGAGGCCAAACGGCAACACGCAATTGCAATGAACAGTTCTTTTACCGCGACAACCATCTTCGCTTGGTCCCCGATCAACGGGCCACAACTCCTGAAGCCGTTGCTAAAGCCTTGGACCTGACCCCGGTGTTGCAAGAACTCTACCTTCATATGGGCTCCTTAATCGAGGTAGCCATATCCGCCCATGGTCGTAAGGATGACCGCTACATGATCTCTGTAAGTAGCCCTGGCGGCTGGTATGAGAAAAACAGGGCAGATGCAAAAAATGAGTTCGGTAAAGATGTTTACATCTCTTCAGACTCAGCTTTGAGAGAAGGCTGGGAAAACCCGCTCGTTCCGCGTGAGGAAATTCATATTCGCAGGCTGACAGATATTTATAACCAGGCCTTCACCCATGGAAAAGCAGGGACAGTTGCAGCAAAAGAAATTAGAACATTGTCTGATTTTGATGCCAGAATGAATGCTGTAACACTCGAAGCCATTACGCCTTACAAACCAGCAAAGCTGTCTATCACCTGGACGCCGATTGATGAGGAAGACATCACGCGGACTGATAAGGTAAGCTGATGGCTTATATTGCCTGCCCCTCACCTGATCCTTTGCACCCGGTCTATGCGCAGGTTTCGCAGTTGCCCGACGAATGGAGTGCCATACGGGTTGGTGATGGGTGGGCCGTGCTTGAGCCTTCGCGTGGATGGTATCAGATTGATGAAATCCCCGCGGACATCAGACAGGAACTCCCTCCCCCGGCCGGGACGCTGACCAGCAGTTTCCTGCCCGGGCTGATTGCCGCCAACCTGCAAAACATGCCAGGGAACCTTGACAATCTGCCTATCGGCTGGTTCTCCAAGGCCCACAAGGCGCTGAGCCGGACCGGATCGCCTCAACAGCCTCGATCTGTAGGCACAAGCGTGACGGCACAGAAAATTCGGGGCAAGCCAAAGGTGGATCGGGCAGCCTTGCGCGAAAGCAGGCTGGCGCTGGAAAACGCCTTGGCGGGCGTTTACCCCGACCCCGAGAAGGCCCGCATCCGCATCGAGCGCTTCTGTAAAGGAAAAGCCGAGACGGATTCCTGCATCAAGATTCTTCAAAATAACCCACAGCGTTTCGGCACACCTCACCCGATCCGGATCAGATGGTGGTCAGACACAATCGGCCCATACCTCAAAGACCTGCAGGAGATCTTGTCATGATCCGCTTTTTGTCTGCCCTCTTGGGGCTGATCGTTGCCGCAGCTCTGTCGATTGGCGTCATATATGCGCTGTTTGATATCAACTGGCTGTCCGCAGCACACCGCGCAGGGCTCGCTCAGCTGTTAAGCTTGCCACTTGATGCTTATAAGGTCGGCCACTTGTATTTGCTGATCACGCATGTTGCGTGCCTTCTGGTGCTGGGTGCCGGACTGGTTCTTGGCGCGAAGCTCCTGCCCGAACCTCTCCGGTACCTGGCGTCGCATGCCGGGAAACTGAGATACCTTCTGTACATCTTCTACCCTCTTTCCCTTGCGTCGCGGTCAGCTGGCAAGGGGGTTGGAAGAATGCTCAAGGTCCGAATTCCCAAACCACGCATTGAGGCCAGTGTTGAATGGGTGACTTCGTCCCCGCGCCCCTTTCAGCAAGAAACCACGGAGCCGGAAGCACCCCGCGGGCCGATCTCCATCTCGCTTGATCCAGAAAAGCCCACAACCACAGAGACTAAACCAGCCGCACAAGAGGACGAAAGCCCGGAGAGCAGCGCGTCGGGGCTCGTTTTCTCGGACCCTATGGCCGAAACCAGCCCTCCCGCCCGGCCACCACGGGCATTCCAGCCGGATGCCGGCATCGCCGTCGTGATCGATCAGCTCCAGGAGCTTGGATATGACACAAGGGCAAATCTGCTGATTAATGCCTCAGATGGTGGTTTTTCCGCCGATATCTTCGACGACAAGCCCGAAGCTACCGTGGAACTGGTTGCCGTTGACGAGCAATCGATCCATCTGATTGAAACCCTGGACCTTGGTGGGGAAGAATGGACGGTTGAAACCATGGCCGAAATGCATAATCGCCCATGGACTGATGCCAAATGGCGCTGTGCCAAAGCCGAGATTGCATGCCCGGTGAGCAATCTCACGCGCACGCGTGAGCGCTTCAGCGCTGCCCTGCTCGCTCGGATGGGCATGGATACGGACCAGGTCATCAGCCTGCTGATGGTCCGAAACGGGACGTTTGCCAACCTTGATGCCCTGACCAGCTATGCCAACGCGGAAGATATCGAGATCCTCTGGTTTGACAATCCTGAGACGATAGAACCGGCCCTAGGAGCCGCAGAGGGTAAGATGCCACCTGTCCTGCTCAGCATAATGACCCAGACGGGCCGACGCGCAGCGTGATCCCCTCAGGAATAGAATGACATCGATCACCAAAGAACTGGCCCCGACACTCGTTTCTATCAACGCCACACATGCCGAAGATCCATTCTCAGGCAAATGGCTGGTCTATCTGCAACCGGAAGAAACCCGAACCTCCGATGTGAACGGGCACCTGAGCGGTGCGACCTTGCGCGTCTACTGCTGGATCATCCTGCGACCCAATCCGCAGGCCCACAGGCCCACACGTGGCTGTTACTTCGATGCATCATACTCCGCACGGGATAACCTTGCCGCCGTTGTCGATTCAGTTCTTTTTCTCGATCCTGATGAGTTGCGGGGTCTCGGTTTAGGATCCCTTATGATGAACCAGATCATTGAATGGGTACGTCAATGGCCAGATGCGCGGGTGAAAGAGATCGATATTGGCATCAATAGGGAAGTGGCCCGGCGTCGAGAGCGCTTTTACGCTAAATTCGGATTGGTTTTCGCGAAGGATAGCAGCCTCGAACATAGCCCCCGGATGCTCCCGGTCCTTGTCAAGGAACTGGACACAGCATCCATTCCCGACAGTCTGGTGTTACACAATATTCCAGGCATTCTGCTGAGGCTTGCCAATCAGGCCCGCGACACACAAAGAACTCTGGCCACACGCGAAAGCGCTCTCGAAGAAGCCATCAAGTTTAGAAAGCAGTTTTTCTCGCGGCCGCTCTGCATGGGTTTGAAGTATTTTTTTCAGATAAACCTCCCGTGGCTATCGATCCTTACAGTCATCGGGGCGCTTGGCATATTCTACTGGCTAAGTTCGTCGGGCTGATCAGGTCAGCGCATCCTCAACGTCCGGGCACGCCTCTTGGATCTTATCAAATGTACAATATACTAGACAATTCGATGTATCTTCATGATAATGTCTTGTATATTGGACTTAAGGTAGGGTCATGGATATCTTCGAGATCGGCACAGAAATTCGTAAGCAGCGACAACAGCAAGGCATGCGTCAGGTGGACCTTGCCGCAAAAGCGCGGATATCCCGCTCCATATTGGTTGCTCTGGAAACCGGGAAGCTGCCCGAGCTTGGTTTTGGCAAGATTTGTGCTCTGCTTGCCGCCCTTGGACACACTCTGACGATCGCGCCAGCTAAATCACGGCGCCCAACCCTGGAAGATTTGAGAAATGATCAAAATTTGGAGTGATAACCGTCTTGCAGGGTTGCTGGAACGCCGAAATCAGCGGGGTAGCACATTTTCCTATGATCATGGAGCAGAGCCCGAGCGTGCGGTTTCGCTGACCATGCCCGTGCGGTTGGACGCCTGGCGTGACGACCATCATCTCCTGCCCGTTTTCGAAATGAACCTGCCAGAAGGTTATCTACGGGAACGCTTGCGCCAGCAATTTGCCAAAGCACTGGGGCATTTCGATGATTTCGACCTTCTGACGGTTGCCGGTCGCACCCAGATGGGGCGGCTACGGTACACCGGACCCGATGACACGCTCAGCGAAGACGTGCCGTTTCAGTCTGTCGATGAGATCCTCAAAAGCCGCCGGGATGGAACGCTGTTTGACGATCTGCTTGAGCGGTTCACAGCCCACTCCGGTATATCAGGTGTCCAGCCCAAGGTACTTGTCCGAGATAACATGAGCGATATCGGCACCCGACTGTCACAAAGCTTCCGTGGCGCAACCCATATCGTCAAACTCTGGGATCCCAAAGAGTATCCAGAACTGGCAGCAAATGAATATTTCTGCCTGCGTGCAGCTCAGAATGCAGGGCTGCGTGTTCCCCGCTTTCAATTGTCGGAAGGTGGGGAGGCGCTGGTGCTTGATCGCTTCGACCTCACGCGCGACGGCACCTATCTTGGCATGGAAGACTTCGCGGTGTTGAACGGGCGTGGCACAGATGACAAATACCGTGGCAGTTATGAGACGGCAATCATCAAACGTGCGGCTGATTTTCTCGGAGAAGGTCGTTTTCGCGAGCAAGCTCCGGAACTCTTCAAACTCCTGGCACTGAATGCGATCTTGCGGAATGGCGATGCTCATCTTAAGAATTTCGCCCTGACCTATTCATCAGTCGATGACGCGCCCACACTTGCGCCGGTATATGACATTGTTACAACCTCGGCCTATATGCCGCGCGATCAGATGGCTTTGACCATTGATGGCAGCTCGAAATGGCCCGATCGTGACAGACTGATAACCTTGGGCAGACGTCTCAACCTGACCCCGGCTTATGCCGGTGAACTGATTGATCAGGTTGCCGAGGCAGTTGATAGAACGCGCGGCGAGATCCAGACCTACATGAACGAGAAGCCCGCCTTCCGTGAGATCGGCACGCGGATGCTCGCGGCATGGGAAGATGGACTGCAACAAAGTGCGGGCCATGAGCCCCGATACGTCCTGCCTGCAGTGATCGCGCAGCGAGATCAACAAACGGACCATCCGTGAACTTAGAGAGCTCTCGCACAACAACCAAAGAGCCATTGAAACCATAAAATCCGAGGGCAATGAAATCGCATCATCAAGGCGCATCGAGCGACGCGAACTTGAAGCCGGCTTGGCTATGATCAACAAAACCTTGAAATCGCGCGGTGTTACACCATCTGGAACGGTTCAGAAACCAGAGCAAAAGGCTGGAACCAGGTCGAAACGCTCTGGTCTAGGGCGCTAGGCGGTGTTTACACCCTATATTCCGGCATTCGTGTCTCCGTCAGTTCTTATCCGCTTGAGATGCCTTCAATTGACACGTGAGCCGAATATAAGCTATGTTCAGATCACCATGTGAGCCGAATAAGGATAATAATCGGCTCATCGAGCATTTGAGAGGTGAGGTGATTTGATGAGCTGGATGTGGCAATCGAAGCAGTGGCCGGAATTTCACTGGCACAAGGATCGTTTGCGCCCGAAGCTGGATGTTTTGCATCGAAAACAAGGGCAGTTATCAGCTCTTGTGAAACTTGATGCTGATGAACGACACTCAGCTCTGGATGTGCTGCTTGAGACGATTATTGCATCCTCTGCCATCGAGGGCGAGCGACTTGATCGCGATTCCGTCAGATCATCATTGGCCAACAAGCTTGGTCTGATCGAAACAAACCAGACACCAGGTTTGGTCACGGATAAGTCCAACGGCGTTGCCAATCTGGTACTCGATGCCGTTTCCAATCCTGACAGGGAACTAACCGCCGAGCGGCTTTACACCTGGCATCGGTGGCTCTTCCCCGAAAATGAATTCCGGTTGGAAAAAATCGATATTGGCAAGTATCGACCGAAGGGACAGATGCAAATCGTCTCGGGGCCATCAGATCGACCTGTTGTCCATTTTGAGGCTCCACCAGCAGAGACGGTGCCTGCAGAGATGAACAGGTTCCTGCAGTGGTTCAATGATAGTGCACATGATCGCTCCATCAGTGCCTTTGAACGGGCAGCGCTTGCCCATCTCTGGTTTGAAGTCATTCATCCATTTGATGATGGCAACGGCAGAATTGGCCGTGCGATATCTGATTTGGCGCTCGCCCAGGGAGATGCCGGGTCCGTCCGTGCCTTCTCAATGTCATCGGCAATATTGCAAGACAGGAAAGGATATTATCGGGCGATTGAAAACAGTCATTCCGGATCAATGTCGGTGGATGACTGGATGTCCTGGTTCCTGTCGCGACTTGATCATGCCATGGATGTCGCCAGTGAACGGGCCAACCGGACATTGGATAAGGCAAGGTACTGGGACAAGTTTAAAGAGACAGCGTTATTGCCTGAGCAACGCAAAGCTTTGAACAAACTTCTCGATGGCGTCTTTCCACAAGGGCTATCGGCCAAAAAATACAGTGCCTTTACCGGCGTTAGCAAGCCAACCGCAACACGGCATCTCGCAGATCTGGTCCGCAAAGGCTGTGTTGAAAAGCAACTGGCCGGGGGCAGATCAACAACCTATCAAATCGTCCCGGTGGCGCACACCACTGCCTTGGGTCCGGACAAAACAGACGGCATCCGGTATGCGGCCCTTCCGCTTGAGGATCTTCCGGAACGGCAGCATGAGGAGTACCGGATGATCGGCCGACAAATCTCCATCGCCGAGAAAGAAATTCTCAAGGATATGGAAGAAGGCCGGATGCCAGCCGATCGTATCCGGTCCTTTGAAGATCTCAATGATCATGTCGACGCCAACATGTATCTAAGCGACGTAGAGCGGGTAGAGAGCCCGATTGCCGATTACTGTGCCGAGAATGGTTTCGGTCCGCAGGGTGTGTTCCGGATTGCCGGTGAGATCGCGGAACCGCTGGACAAGTGGTTGCTGAATGGCCGTCAGGGTAATGCTCTGGATTATCTTGTCCCGCCGAGGCCTGCACAGTTTTATCTGTCGACCAACAACAAGTCCTATCCGGTCGAAGATCTTGCCCATGCTTCAGAACTGTTCCTGTCTGCATATGGGCTGAAGGATCCTGGCAAAGTGTTGCTTGAGACACCCAAGGGTGATCTTGTCGGGACATTCTCTCGTACGGGGCAAGTTCTTGAGGCAACATCTCAAGGTCAGCGCATTCTATATCAGCCAGGGGTCCCGGAGCCGCTGCGCATTTCAGAAAGTACAGGAGAGCGCGATGAGATTCTACGATCTCTCAAACGCTATCCAGACAGCTATCTGTTGGCGTGGGAAAAGGTGACGGCGGAAGATCTCGAGGGTCGGCCGACAGGTCAAGCAGGTAGCAAAGGCATTGCCCGGCGAGAAGTTAATCTCGGCTTGCAGGTCATCCGACAGGAGCTGTCCTTGCGCGGCCATACCTTTTCGTCTGGTCTACGTCCAGCCAACATCAGCACGACGCACAGAACAACAGGCAATCAGCTACAAGCTCAGCCCCGCCCAAGTGTAAAGTTCAACAAAATATGAGAATTACAAGTATGAATAAAAATAACGAGTTATGGGTAGATTGGCTAACAAAATACGCGAAAATCCAACAAAATACGCGAAAGTTAGAAAATTTCACCGAATCCGAATCTCTTTTTGATGATTTAGTAGAGTTCACCCAAGAAACTTGGGGAGCACGAGAAATCAGGCCAGGTCGCCAATCCGTCACTGGGCTTCTCAAAGTCAGCCCAGATCAACCAAAGTCTCGTTGATCGGGTTGTCTGGGTGGTTCCAAGGGATTCAATCAAACTGGGATTTGTCGACGCGGGCGATTGACCTATCGACCAATGTCCGTCAGTGGTCCAGACAAGGTTATAGTAAGGATCAAATAAAAAAGTCGCCTGTCCCCTGCAGAAACCGATTTCAGAAGTCTGCCCTTCGAGGAAAGAGAGGTATTTATTCAGTGGTTGCGAGAAAAGGGCTTCAACTGAGTCACCTGACTGAAATTCAGACAACCATCAAGTTTTGACGGTTGTCCATGCGCTCAATTCATATAGCGTTGCCGCATCACCAGCATCGTTCCAGACCGCCGACTTCATTTCCCAATGGAACAAGTAATCAATTCCCGAGATTGAGGTTGGCCCTTTTGCTTTCCTACCGGTTCTCAAACGCACCCGCTCACCTTTGGATGCCTCTTGCGTCGGGAACTTGTAGAAATGCTTGTGCTTGTTCGAAATCCCTTTCGACGCTGTGTAAGTAGAGTCCGTCAACGCATAAAATTTCAAATTACAATCCACCAACACTTCCAGATCAATATACTCTTCTTCCGCATCCCCATCTGCGTGAATATCGACAATCTTCATCTTCATGTTTTTCTCTCTGTGTTTGAGTTGTTCAATACATAGAATAAAAACCGGTACATCCAGGAGCGGCTTCTGGATTGCAAAAGTGATACGATACCAAGGTGAGAAACTGAATTTCATACAACCTTGTTCGTCGAGACAGATGCTGCAATAAGCTGAATCACAAAACAGATCGAATCTCGGAACCGGTCCATCCCGAACAGGTTTTTAAGAAGGACCCTTAGCATGATGACGATCCCCACCAGGACTCATGGATCGTCAATGCGATTAAAACCACCCTGACAAAATCCATCGTCGCGAGAGAGTGCGCTGTATAGAACCGACTGCCAACTGTTGCGGTTGCGACGTCTTCGACTGCGAGCCTCCCTAGTTAATTCCTCTCTCAACCCCTCGGGACCATCAGCACCATGAATCTCTTCGAACGATTGTTTGCGATCCACCAGTTCGACTGCAGCATTATCTGCATAAAGTTGTCCAAGATTTAGCTGGGCAAAATGGCGCCGAGCCCGTTCAACAATTTCGCCATCGACGCCGCGTGCGGCCCGGACGGAGTAGGCAACCGAAACGCCGACGCCAATGTGCAGCGCAGCTTTGATCAATCGATACTCACTCCAATTATCAAAGTAAGGATGAAAAAGCTGTTCGTCAGCATTTACAGCCCGATAGGTTCCCTTGTCGTGATTGCATGCAAAGCAGCACGGAACGAGGTTTGCAGGATAAACCGACAGTTCAGGGTAATCGTCTTTAGAGAGGTAGTGGTCGAGAGTCTTGACATCACGCTGCGCACATAGGGGACAACGTCCATATCGAGCCAAGCCCCTCAGGCTGAGATATGTTGGCCTTTCTCTACCTTTTACCAATACACGTGTATAAATTCCGCTCAATTCAGAGGCGTTTATGCCATTTGGGTTCTGTGGAGCAAAAGCGTGCAGAGCATTTTGCTGAGCAAGTTGGAGGTAAATGTCCGCCCGGTCTTCTGCCCAAGGGCGTTGTGCAAGCAATGCATTTCGGCGGGCAACATTCTTGGTTCGTGTAGCGCATGCGTCAAAGACCGTGCCTGCGTCATATTGCGGCATAGCAATGTTTATCATTGGCGACGCCCCTTATGAAGCATAGCTCGGGCAAGTGCTCTGCCTTCTGCCCCGACCCTGTCTTCAAACATATCCATCAGTTGCTCTATATCTTCAGCGTCTTTGACTGCATCCGCTATCAAATTATGGTGGCCACTTTCTGTGACCTGCAGCCGAAAAATTTCCCGGGACAGAACACCAAGATTTTCTGCAAAAGTCTCAATTTCCGGTCGTTCAATTTGAATTTCTCCTCCGTGACGAAACATCAAAGAGACGCAATCGGACGGAACTTCTTGAGCAACAACCGGCGAATGCGTCGCCAGAATTGCAACGCCATTCCGCTTGCTAAGAAGATCAGAAAGCGCGCGCACAAAGGCCATTATCAATGGTGGATGAAGATGAGCTTCAGGTTCATCGATAAGAACGAGAGTTCTTTCACTAACCAATTCAGCCAGTTGCGTAAGCGTTAGGAGGACTATTTTATGACCAGAACTGGCACTTTCAAACAACGCTCCAGCAAGATCCTCAATTTCGTTTGTTGGCAGGTCTGGAAGTTTCGATAGTTGAAGCCCCGCAAATAGAGGATCCGCCTCAAGAATGCGCATAGCAGCTTGCCAACGCGGCCGACTGGCACTGCGCAGGCAACGCAATGTGCTCTCGACAAAGTCCTTTTGGAGGTCTGCGTCATTCTTATTCCCTGTGGCCCGCTCGTCACCTCTTCGAATACGTTTCTTCAGACCAACGTAATTATATTGTATTCCGCTTTTTGTGCCGGTTTTTCTGCTTCGCAGAAGCCCCGCTAGTGAACGTGGTGGCGGGTCGAATTTGTCAAACACGCTAAACGCCACTGTAATGAGGTTTGCGAATTGATCTTTCGCAGCAGTGTCTTCATCATCGTGAAAAATTAACCTACCAAGACGTCTGTCGCGGCCGTTTCGCAATAAGGAGCTTAAAGACGTGAGGAGAGTCGTTTTTCCAACCCCGTTACGACCGATAACAACGTGGATGTTGGACGGTGGGCGGCTGTTTGGAGTAACTTTAAAAAGAATTCGCTCGTCCACATTAGGAAACTTATAAGTAAACTTAAACGGCGTCAGTTCAGCTTCGTTCAGGATGATCTTAACCAACTTAGCGAAGCGCTTTTCACCGATACTACGCATTAGCGAATCAATATAAGCAACCTCATCGTGAATCTCGTCTCTTGCGACCTGATTCCAAACGACATCTCGAAGTGAATTCAATATCTCCAATCGAGGCTCTTCATCCAACTCGAGTAGGGTTTCATAATAATCTTGGCCCTGTCCGAGAGCTGCATAGCCCTGATCAAGAACATCGAATGTATCTTCCATAGGTGTATAGCCTCTGCTCACGCCAACCTGCATGATCTTGACTTCACCTATGTCTATTCGCGCCCCGTTTTCATCGAAATACACCAATAAGAAGGTTGTTTTGAACCCGTAGTCATCCCAGTTATCACGAAAGAGGAAAGCCTCGCGTTGGCCTGTGATGGACTTGTATGTTTTGGCTCGATCAGCATAAGAAACAACAGTGAACTGCATAGTTCTTTCACATATTCAGGAATGAAATTCATGATGGAAGATTGAAACTACTCTGGGTAGTTGACAATCTTTACGAACATCGCGCAACTTGTATTTTACAGTAACCTAATAAATGTACAACGGTCGTAAAGTTCAGCTGATGAAAGCAAACTTTGTCTATGAGAAACTTTAGCAGCACCCCAAGACCCAAAGGCTTTGCCGAACCGGTACTTGCTTGTTTTGCACACCGAGCAAATCTGGGCTGACTAACATACCTCCGTCGCCCGCACTTCTGTGAAGTGTGTACTTGGTCATCAATGAGCGAGACCCCTGAAAACCTGGGCTGTTTCTTTAGATAAGTAACCCGTGACATTGCTGCACCTGACGCTTAAAAGTTGCATAGGTCCCATCCCAATGCTGCAGATAGGTTAGACAAGGGATTAGCGAGAAGACCTGCGAGGCCAACAGGTTTTGTTCTTGCAGGTCTGCGTCGGGAGGTATCTGGGTTCGAGCATGGAGAGGGGCATGGCAGACACTATTGAAGAAGATGCGCCGAAGCGTTCATTCAGTTTCATTCGGAGTACCGATAGCGGTATTACAGAATACGCATGGTCTGACGGTGCCGAAAAGGTACGTCAGGCTCTTGGAGAGGCACTGAATGCACGAAACGTTGCGTTTCTTCTCGGGGCTGGTTGCTCCTCTTCGTGGAGGGATGACAAAGAGCTCGGTATTCCTACAATGGCGCCCCTTGCCAAAGAATTCACACAGAAGAGAGATCCAGATGTAGCGGCTTTCCCGAGCACTGCCGAGCGTAATCTATTGCTCAACCAATTCGGAATTGACATCAGCTCCGACGATTATTCTCATAACCTCGAACGATTGATGGAACTTTTGTTCAGCCTTCGCTTTTCTCTCAAACTGAGCAACGCCGAGCAAGCGAAAACTCAGCTTGTCGTAATCAATTCGATAATAGAGAAGGTCCAGGCATTCCTTTGGACCAAGTGTACTGCCGGGGCATTTGCTCATGGCGACAATACCGTCTCGTCGCTGTATGAGGCTTTCTATCGGAAACTTGTACTACGCGATCGATCATTGCCAAGACCCTGGATCTTCACGACCAACTATGACCTGTTCAATGAAACAGCAATGGACCGGATCGGGTTGCCATATGCAAATGGCTTCTCTGGCGTTGTCGAAAGACGCTTCAACCCAGCGACATTCCGTTATGCCTTGGCGGAACAACTGGACCTGACAAGTCGGAAATGGACTGCAGTTGACGGGTTTGTCTATCTCGGCAAGCTTCATGGATCAATCAGTTGGACTGAGGATGATCACGGCCTTTTTCCAATCCGTGAAACCATGTCGCCGCAAGTGCCCGGCAAAGTGATGATCTATCCAACGCCTGCCAAACAAAACTCGGCTTTGGGATCTCCTTACGCCGATCTGTTTCGCGAGTTTCAGTCGCGCATTGTTCGTGAGCAGAGTGTGCTTTTCACAATGGGATATGCTTTCGGCGACGAACATATCAACAACATCATCTATCAGGCACTGACGATCCCTACGTTCCGGCTTGTCATCTTCGCTGATCCTGGAATGCAGGGTGAAATTGCCAAACTTCGCAAGCTCAATGATCCCCGGATTTGGATAATCGGGGGAGAAGGTCCAGAAGAGGGACGTAAAGCACATTTTTTCGATACCATCATTGATGAATTCATGCCGCAACGACCGACTGAGCGTATTGATGACGCCGTAAAAAAAGTCCTTGAGGTCATGACACCGAAGAAAGGTGCTCAGCAATGAGCCGCGATGATCGGAAGCGCGCCATTGGCAAGGTCGTGTCTGTCGCGGCGGACAAATTCGTTGTCGAGATGCATGCGGGAACAGACAATTTCACAGTCGTTGGATTTGACGATGTGCATTATGTGGCACGGCTCGGTTCTTTCATGATGGTCCCGATCCAGGCCGAGTATGTTGTTGTCGAAGTTATCGGCCTCAGGGAGCGGGACGTAGCAAGTACGACGTATTCTAAAGACGAGTTGGACAAGGCGGCCTCAGCAAAATATCTTGACGTCGTTCCGGTTGGGATGCTGCCACAGGCTCATGACGAAAAGTTTCGGTTTGGCGTGTCAGTATTTCCGTCGCTCTATGCAGACGTTCTTTATGCTCTTGACGCGGAACTTGATCGGATATTTGAAACGGACATCCCCCTCGAACCGGCTCGTTCGCTTGATGATGCACCGCCCCCGCCTCCAAATGCGACACGCTATCGTGCATTAACGATTGGCAAGTCGGTCATTTTCGAAGGATATGACGTTAAAGTCAGGATTGACGATTTCTTCGGCGGACATACCGCCGTACTCGGGAACACAGGTAGTGGCAAATCTTGCACCGTCGCTTCCATCCTCCAGTCTTTGTTCAACAAGCCGGACGAACATCATGCACGCGGTGCAACTTTCGTCGTTTTCGACGTTAATGGTGAATATGAGCAAGCTCTTTCGTCTTTGACCGAAGGCGGCGCAATCGGCGTATCCCGGCTCGTGCTAGATGGATCTGCCACTGATGGCCATTTTCGCTTACCCCATTGGTTCCTTGAGCAATCTGAATGGGAATTACTTCTCCAAGCAAGCGAGCGAACACAGGTCCCGGTCCTGCGAACAGCTTTGGGTTTGACAGGTCTCTTTAGGCGAAAATCAGCAGAATCTATCGAGATCAAAGAGCACTTCATCGCAACCTGTATTCTCGAATGTTTCCGAGGAGCCGACGGAGATTCGCCGGTTAGTAAATTCCAACGTGTCGTATCTCTGCTTCAGAAATATCCGACCAAAGATCTGAACAGAGACCTGCTCGAAAAGTATGGGGCAAATCCCCAGTATGGAAACTTCACGCCAGGGACAAACACAGAGCTTTTCCTGAACGAGGTCAGAGGAAAGCTGCGCGAAGATATTGAATTGCCTTCGTACGACCAAACACCATTCACCTTTGATGATCTTGAGGAATGCCTCGACTTTGCAATCCTCTATGAGGAGGCGCATGGCAACCGGCAAATCAGAGACTATTGTTCACAGATGATGACCCGCTTCAAGTCGCTCAAAGAGCGGGCTGACTATGCCTTTTTGCGATATGAACTGCATAACGATGCAGCTCCGCCATCGCTCAATGTCTTTATGGAAGAGCTTCTCGGACTGGTACCAGTCGGCGATAACCTGACAAAGCACAACCAGATCATCATCGTTGATATGAATGCCATCGAAGATGAAGTGGTTGAGTTGGTGGCCTCCGTACTTGCCCGGATGACTTTTCGATTGTTACGTAAGGCAGATCCGCGAAACCGCTTCCCGGTCCACCTGCTTCTGGAAGAAGCTCACCGATATATTGCTGAAGCGCCATCACGCTATGCGATAGATGCAAGCAGCATCTACGAACGGATCGCAAAGGAAGGTCGCAAATATGGTCTTTTCTTGCTGGCAGCTTCTCAACGACCGAGTGAACTCTCCAAGACGGTGCTGTCCCAATGCTCGAATTTTGTCATTCACCGCATTCAGAATCCGGACGACCTCTCTCAGATCCGTCAAATGACGCCTTTCATATCTGACGCAGTATTGAAACGCTTACCGTCGCTACCCAAGCAACATGCACTTGTATTTGGAACCTCCGTCAATCTGCCGACAACGTTCCGTGTACGTCACGCCAATCCTCTGCCGAAAAGTGATGATGCGAAAATCCGCGATCTGTGGTTCCACGAGGAGGGACGATTGGCACAGGTAAAGTTGTAGTAACGCGCGGTCGTATGAGGTTGAGAGGTACATAGGCAAGTTGAGCTTGAAACAGTTGTATTGCTGATGTTCTGGTGGGCGCCACTTACCATGTAGGCGATATCGATTTTAGTCTCGACAAAATCCGAGCCATTGAGCACCTTCCGGAGGCGCTGTTTGGTGAATTTGTCCGTTAAAAGTACTTAACGGACAAATTCACCCCCGAAACAATCGGCGATCCGCTTGACTTGCATCGACCCTCGTCAAAGGCGGCTTGATATCACCGGAACTCTTGTCTCCCGGACACATCGCCCTTATAGTGGCGGTTCAAAAATTTAGCTGACATCTCCGCGCTTGCGACCCTCAATGCCCCCGGAACGCCCTTGTGCGAACCGGGTGACTGTATGTGCCCGGGTCGCACCACATCACCGGCCGGCTTCTTCTATATGCTTCTCGACGTCTTCTAGGCTTCAACCTACGAGACGATTGATGTCACGTACCTATCGCAAACAGAAGGGAAAGCGGATCGAAGAGCGTCATTGCGACTATCCACGACCGCGCTTCCCGAACGGTGTCAACAAGGAGTGGCGCAAACGCCGTGTCCACACCCCCATGCGTGTCCGCGAGCGCGCATATTTACGCCATATCCTCAAAGGCGAGGACTGGAATACACTCGTTCCGCTGCCTGATCGATTGCCTATGCCATATTACTGGTAAGGGAGAACGTCGTTTGACAGTATCCGGAACGAGGCAGATATTAATAATCTGTGCTGTTGGTAACGTTTGGTCGTCACGACCTCCCCCGACAGACATCGGTCAAAGCCCGCCCCCCGGCGGGCTTTGGCTTCTCCGAGACGATCGGCTTGCCGAGAGGCCAGGCCGCACCGTGCCGCCTATCTTTCGCCCAGGGAAAAGGGTCAGTCCGGCTTCGGATGCTTTTCCAGATATTCGCCGATCTTTATGCCAATGAGCAGCAGGACGAAAAAGGCCCCGGTGCCAAAGAGAAAAAGATTGATGCTGGTGGAATCCATAGGGACCTCCCTTCTCATGCATCCAACTCTCGACCCATGTCACCCTTGTATGATGGGCGAAACGGGGCGACATTTCCAGCCTGTCGACAGGCAGAAGAGACAAAACGGGAGGCACCGATGACGGCAGCGCACTTCAGCCAGAACTCCAGAGCGACTGCGGTCTCGCTCAAGGCCTATCGCAATATTGCAGACAACTGGGCGCTGTCCGCCCTCCAGGCGGCAGCCCTTGCCGATATGTCCCCGGGCAAATGGCGCGGCGCGCGCCGCCCGAATTATCGCGGCCGGATCACTGTCGATCAGATGCTCAGGCTGAGCGCACTGATCGGCATCTATCGCAGCCTTGAGCTGTATTTTGACACGCCGATCGCCCGCTCCTGGATCCTTCTGCCCAATCAGGGGCCGCTGTTTCTTGGGGCGAAACCCCTTGATGTCATGATCGCAGATGGATTGCCAGCTCTGCTTACAACCCGACACTATCTAGACAACTGTCTGGACGGACAGTGATAGCGCGTATCGGTTTCAGATCAGATACCGGCAATAGCCAAGATTGCTTTGAAACTGTTGACCAAGATTGAGTCATCTGCCATCGAGGCGAAATGACTCTCCGAACCGAGATACTGGCTGGTCGTCTCCCTCTCCTGCATGTCAGACTGCTCTTAGAGTTTATTCCTCAAACAGTGCCACGCATTCGTAGTATTGAGCACGATTGCGGATACGGAGTTTGGTCAAGGGTGGAGCCGCCATTGGTCCAGTAAAGGGACAGGGTTTTGCGGCGTGTAAGAGCAGGTCTGTTTATCGTCTAGGGCAGTACGTCGCAGTGACATCACGAACCGCGCATTTATCGACCACCTCTTTCCAGTGCACATTCAAGTGCCCGGCGACGGCCTCACCACCCGCTCCCAAACAAGCAGGAAGTCCCGCTTAGCTACCCAGACGGAAAAACAGAAGCAGATTGCTCCGTCACGAGGATCAGAGCCGCAGATAGCACCGGAAAACCCGTTTGACATGATATTAGATATCGAAGTACTTAAATGGGAGACTATAAAGAACACCAACTAAAGTAAAAAATCGGGAGGAAGAGATGGAAAAGGTCGAGCGGCCTGTCATATCCGAGACAACAGGCTTGTGGGGGAGCGATCTGATCGCGGAGATGCTGCGTGCTCTCGATGTCGAATTTGTCGCGCTTAATCCCGGTTCCAGTTTTCGTGGGCTGCATGACAGCCTTGTTAATCATCTGGGTAACGAAAATCCTCAAATGCTGTTGTGCCTTCATGAAGAACATACCGTGGCAATTGCACATGGCTGGGCGAAGGTAACCGGACGGCCTATGGCCGCGATTGTGCATGCAAATGTCGGTTTAATGCATGCGACAATGTCTATCTACAATGCCTGGTGTGACCGAGTCCCTGTTATGGTCTTTGGGGCAACCGGTCCTGTCGATGCGACGGAACGCCGACCTTGGATAGATTGGATCCACACGTCGCGCGATCAGGCGGCGATTGTTCGGCCATATGTCAAATGGGATGATCAACCTGCATCGTTATCTGCTTCGCTTGAGGCCATGATTCGCGGCGCTTTAATTGCAAAAACAGCACCCATGGCTCCTGTGTATATTTGTTTTGATGTTGCAGTACAGGAAGAGGCTGTCACAGCCCCGATCAAGACACCCGATCCAAGGCGTTTTAAGTTGCCTGTGTCACAGGGATTATTGCCCGACGCGCTTGCGGAACTTCACACGCGGCTAAAAGAGTCCCGGTCCCCAGTATTTCTTATGGGCCGAGTTTCTCGGTCTGCAGATGACTGGGCATACCGAGTGGCTTTGGCAGAGCATTTCAATGCTCGCGTTCTCACCGATATCAAACTGGGTGCGGCCTTTCCGACAGACCATTCTCTTCATTCCGGAACGCCAGGATTTTTCCTTTCCCCTGATGGTGCAAAAGTCCTCAACGAAGCTGATTTGATTGTCAGTTTTGACTGGGTAGACGTTGCGGGCACACTCAAACAGGCTGGCGCTCAGGCCGAGAATGCACCACTCGTTCAGCTATCGGTTGATCACCAACTTCACAATGGCTGGAGCCTTGATCATCAGGCCGCGGTTCGAGCTGATCTGCATATTGCGGCTGAGCCCGACATCGTCATACGTACACTATGTAAAGAGGTCGGTTTAACACCCCAATTGAAACCGCAGAACTTGCCGGCTTTGAGTACCGGAAAGTTGACAGATGATTTGGGACCTATGGATGTAGATACCCTTGCTGCGGCCCTCGGCGATGGGCTTAAAAACGAGGTTGTGTCTCTTGTTCGTCTGCCATTGAGTTGGGGCGGGGATTTGTGGCATTTCCGTCATCCACTTGACTATCTTGGCTATGACGGTGGCGCAGGTATTGCCTCAGGGCCGGGTATGCTGGTCGGGGCAGCACTGGCACTGAAGGGTACAGATCGGCTACCCGTTGCCGTGTTGGGAGATGGCGATTACCTTATGGGTGTTTCGGCCTTCTGGACCGCGGCCCGTTACGGTATCCCTTTCCTCGCGATCATTGCCAATAATCGATCATTCTATAATGACGAAATCCATCAGGAAAAAGTTGCCGTCAGCCGTGAACGTCCAGTTGAAAACAAATGGATCGGTCAGCATATTGGCGGACCTGATATCGATCTTGCCGCCATGGCCCGCGCGCAAGGGGTAAAGGCCATTGGTCCCGTGACCAATGCGCGTGATTTGAAATCGGCAATTGAGGTGGCACTCGAGGATGTCAGACAGGGCAATGCTGTCGTTATCGATGCACGCATCACCCCGGGTTACAGCAAAGCAATGTCTGCGGGAATGACCCGCACGGCGGATGAAACAGCAGAGTAAATATGGCATGCGTCAACCATGCTTGATATGCTGTGTATCAAGCATGTTTGACTCCTCTATACGACGACTGTATCAGTCAAACGCAAAATATTTCAGTTGGCTTTAAGGGCGTCGTTTTGTTCATGACCGATAAAGAAAACAGAGTTCCCAATTCGCGAGAGCGTCTTGCTCATATTATCCGGTTGGCAACTCGGGGTTTTAACCGGTCTTTGCAAATACGTTTGGCCTCTCATCATGTTACGTTCGGGCAGTGGATATTTTTACGCATCCTGTGGGAGCAGGAAGGTCTGACACAACGTGAGTTGAGTGAAGAAGCCCGATTAACTGAACCCACAACCCATACGGCTCTGCAGCGGCTTGAAGCGCTTGGTTTTCTTGAAAAAAGAACGCTAGCCGGAAACAAGCGAAAACAGCATGTGTTTCTGACCAAGCGTGGCAAAGAACTGCGCATCGAACTTGAACCGCTTGCCGTAGAGGTGAACGAGGTTGCGCTGGCAGGATTGTCATCTTCCGAGTTGGATATAATCCGTAAGGGGATGCTTCTGATTCTGGATAATCTTGAAGAGGATGAGCGAAAAGCGGGTGAGGAAGGACGTAAAGTTCCCCCGACCCGCATTCCGACATAAGGGTATTGATCAGGCCGCCGAAAGCTTTTCGATCAATGTGTCTGCCGTTGTGATTTCGCGCATCGGCATTCCATCGGTCGAGGCATCCGGTTCCGCATCATAGCGCAAACCTTCCCCGTCCCAGAACCACCAGTAAACAACGTTGCCTTGCTTGTCCCGGATAGGGGTTCTAAATGTCGGAAAGGTGCTGTCGGCACTGGGGATTTTCGTGCTGCCGATTTTTTCCCCCGCGAGCGTCCCTTTTTCAATGACTGAAAACAGCGGCAACATGCAGGTGAAGGCGGTTTTTTCTGCCGCAAGCTTCGCGATATCACCCGGGCGTTTGTTGTGCCGCCCGGGCAGAGCACGAACGACTTCTGGATAGGCGGG
>NZ_CAXBKA010000014.1:0-29027 GCF_963976355.1 uncultured Sneathiella sp. | reverse complement strand
TTGCATTCGTCTGACGGCACCATCGAAACTTCTTCATTGCAGGGCAAAATAATTTTCTTAAAAAAGGCTCTATTAGATTGACGGATATATCTCAGTACAATAATCTAACAAATGTTAGAAATATATTTGTCTATCGTCTGAATAAGGAATGATAATGCAGTCACATACACATACTGAAAACCTTCCGGAGGAGGTTGCCGAGTTCCTGTCTCCGGGGGAGTTTGTGGATAGTGACTCACCCGAAATTCAAGCTTATGTCGCGGAGGCACTGAAGGATCTATCGGAAGATATCTCTGATACTGAAAAGGCGATCCGACTGTTCGAGATGGTACGTGATGGCCTGAGATATGATCCTTATAATTTGCCGCTGACTGCTGATCTCTATCGTGCCAGCGCTATTGCCAAAAGCGACTCAGGATTCTGTGTTCCGAAGGCAATTTTGCTCGCTGCCTGTCTCAGGGCGGCAGGGATACCGGCAGCCCTTGGTTTTGCGGATGTTCGCAACCACCTCAATACGCCAAAGTTGGCGGAATTGATGGGGACGGATATTTTTATCTATCATGGCTATGTACAGGTCTGGCTGGATGGGAAGACGTACAAGATAACGCCCGCCTTCAATTCCGATATGTGCGATCGCTTTGGCGTCAAGCCGCTGGTGTTTGATGGCAAGTCGGATGCGCTTTTCCACGAGTTCAATCAGCAGGAGCAGCGTCATATGGAATATGTTAATGACCGCGGTCTGTTCAAGGACATCCCGATTGGTGTATTCCTGAAGGAGTTTTATACGACCTATCCGGGACTGGTGGCCTTCAACCAGGAACGTGCCGAGAAAAAGGCGTCAGAGGAAATTGATGACGAGTTTACTGCCCGCAATGAGGGTGCCAAGGCATGAAATCTCCGCCACCACCGGCGTGTAACTAAACACCGACGACCATTTCCAACCGGTCCAGAGAACTAATAATCTTACGCAATTATCCCCTTGACGTATGTAGATTAAATCACTATCTACAATGGATAGGAGATAATGATGACTTACAGCGTTCTTGAATTTATGAAACAGTTTCCCGATGACGACACGTGTCTTGAGCATTTGTTTGTTACCCGCTTCGGCAATGTTGAGGAACTGTACTGCGAGAAATGCGGTGAATACGGCAAGTTTCGCAAACTGTCCAAAATGCCAGCATATACGTGTAACTGCGGTCATCATATTCACCCTATGAAAGACACCCCTTTCGAGCGGTCGAGAACTCCATTGCAGAAGTGGTTTTATGCCATGTACCTGTTTACGACTTCCCGTCATGGTGTCCCCGCCAAAGAATTGCAGAGACAGCTTGGCGTGACCTACAAGACCGCGTGGCGGATGGGCCATGAAATCCGCAAGTATATGACTATGATCGATGGCGACAACTGCCTCTCTGGTACGGTTGAAGCCGACGAAACCTATATTGGCGGCAAGCGCAAGGGTAAACGGGGTCGCGGCGCTTCTGGCAAGACCGTTGTTTTCGATATGCTGGAGCGTAATGGGGCTGTTATGACGAAAATCGTTCCCAACGCCAGCCGTTTGGTTCTTCAAGGGCATATTAGGGAAAATGTTTCCGAAGGTTCTGAAATGCAGACCGACGAATGGGGCGCTTATCGCGGCCTTGATAAGGTCGGCTACACCCATGAAACGGATGAGCATGGTTGCGGACAGTATGCCCGTGATGCCGTCCATGTGAACGCTATTGAGGGGTTCTGGTCGCAGATCAAACGCAGCATCAAAGGCACTCATATCCATGTCTCCAGACAGCACCTAGACAAATACCTTGGCGAGTTTGAATACAGGTACAACATGCGGAAAACCCCTGAAATCATGTTTTCCCGTCTTCTGGCTTCTTTTTAGCCATAGCTTTAAACAGCTTATCGAACAATTTCTTGTCGCCCTTAGACGGATGCTCCTTAGCAAACTGCTCTAGCTTGCCTTCCTTGCGTGCCTCTTCAAGACTTAAGTGCTTACCCCTGCTCATGTGCTTCCCCTTGACCCCACGAAAGATGATATTCTCCGTTTTCATTGCGAATAAAAGACAGGGATATATTGCCATCAAGGACATTATTAAAAGTTTTGTTTCTTCCATATTCTATTGAATACTTTAATGTTCCCGTTATGGGTTTATTTTCATTAACATCGATATCTACGGTTCCAGAATTTTTCCACCCCTTACCATGTGGAGGAATTGTAGAAGAAAACACTTGTTCATCTTCTGGAACCCTTCCGCCTAATCTAAAGTCGAAATTTTCAACTCTAAAATCTATAGGAAATTCTGCTAAACTTGCTAATTGTAATTGAACGCCATGTTTTCCATCTACGTCAAAAAAAGGGAACAATCCCGCTAGGGCTATTTTATCTTTGACTTTTATTTTAAACATCCATTCGTTCATTTTAAGAAGCCAGTGAAATACAAAAGCCAAGGACGCTAAAAACCCAATCCATATATAAAACCAGGGAGCGCCACTTGCGTAGCCCATAACAATGGTCATCATAGGCATCCTCACCGGCAGAAGAACCTTTGTAAAAACATAAAACGCGATAGCTTTAATACCACCCTCTGCAATCGCTTTTCGAATCCAGCTTCCGTTTCCCACTTTGCACTTCCAGTTCGCGTGTGTGTCGAATTACAATATGGAATAAATACCCCAAAAGAGGCAACACATACGTCAAGGGGATAAGCGCGTAATCTTATAAAGGGAGATCCCCAGAATGACTGATCGATACTCTAGTTACAACAAGTTGAAATTTGACTATCCTGCCGACCGTGTCCTGCGTATCACGTTTAGCAATCCCGAAACGTTCAATTCCGTAGATGCGGAATCACATACGCAAATGACGGATATCTGGCGCGATATTGATCGCGATCCAGACATTAATGCCGTCATCGTCACCGGCGAAGGCAAGGCATTTTCGGCCGGCGGTGATTTTGGGTTGATTGAAAAAATGACCGGAAACTTCGATGAGATCATGAAAACCTGGAAAGAAGCAAAAGATCTCGTTTACAATATCATTAATTGCAATAAGCCAATCATTTCCGCGATAAACGGCCCGGCGGCAGGCGCAGGGTTGGTCGTCGGTATCCTGGCTGATATTTCTATAGCAGGTAAGCGTGCGAAAATTGTTGATGGCCACCCCCGATTGGGCGTTGCGGCCGGTGATGTCGCCGCAATTGTTTGGCCACTTCTGTGCAGTATGGCTAAGGCCAAATACTATTTGCTGACCTGCAAACAGGTATCAGGTGAAGAAGCAGAGCGCATTGGTCTGGTGTCCATGTGTGTCGAGGATGATGAGCTGCAGGAAGCAGCACTAGGTATCGCAAAGGACCTTGCCATTGGTTCTCAAAGCGCAATTCGCTGGACGAAATATTCCCTCAACAACTGGCTGCGTCAGGCAGGACCAATCTTTGATGCATCTACTGCGCTTGAAATGCTCGGATTCATGGGAGATGACGTGAAGGAAGGCGTTGCCTCGCACCGGGAAAAGCGTGCGCCGAATTTTCGCAAAGACTGCCCGATCTAAGCTCTGGGCGAAAATCAATGTCTATTGTGCCTCGGGAACTGGCAACGCTAGTTTCCGGGCCTTTTTTTAAAGAGCTTAGCTAGCCTTTACGGTATTTATCAAGCCCGCCGGAATGCATTACCCGGCCCATCAACGGTGCGCCGATGATGGTTTCAGCGCGGCGGGCGGCCGTAATCAGCTTGTCGAGGTCGATTCCGGTTTCGATGCCAAGCTCATGACAGAGGAACACGGCATCCTCGGTGCAGACATTGCCAGCGGCGCGACTGTTGCCATGATCGGCGAAGGGGCAGCCGCCGAGCCCGGCGACGGAGCTGTCGAACAGATCCACCCCCATGGACAGCGCCGCGTGAAGATTGGCAATCCCGAGGCCGCGGGTATCGTGAATATGCATGCCGATGCGGGCCTCCGGTGCGATGTCGCGTAACCCTCCGATCATCCGCTTGACGCTGTCCGGATTTCCCCAGCCCATAGTGTCGGCGAGCATCAGGTCCGGGACGGGAATTTTCTCTTCTTCCGCGAGGTCGAGGATAAAGCGAAAATCATCGAGAACGCGCTCTTTCGGAATATTTCCTTCGAAATTGCAGCCAAACGCCGCCATCACATAGGCCCGCTCAACCGGTAGGCCTTCCTCCTTGTAAAGCCGGACCCAGTCGCGCTGCTTCTCTCGCATTTCCATCGCCGACAGATTGTTGTTCTTGCGGCTGAAACTGTCGGAGGAATAGAACAGAAGCTGCGCCTTAATATCGACGTTATGGGCGCTGAGCGTCTTGCGAAAGCCCTGCTCATTCAGCCAGAGCGCGGTATATTTGACGCCATCTCTGCGCCGGATGCGTTTGAACAGCTCCCCCGTATCCATCATCTGGGGCACATATTTCGGGCTGACGAAGGAGCCGACCTGGATATTCTTCAGCCCAGTCTCGCTGAGCAGATTGATCAGTTCGATACGTTCCTCAATCGGATAGATTGTCTTTTCAATCTGAAAGCCTTCGCGCGGTCCTTCTTCATGGAATTCAACGAATTTTGGAAAATCACTCATGTTTCGGCCTCTTTCTTTTCTGCGATTTCAACGATGGCCCGGCCACGGTCGACCATAGCCCCTTCGGTGACGGAGATATTTCGGGCACGCCCTGCTGTCGCCGCCTTGATGGAGATTTCAAGCTTCATGGATTCGAGAATGGCGACGGTATCGCCAATCTGTACCTCGTCCCCCTCCGACACAAGCACTTTGATCATCAGGCCGGTCAGCGGGGAGGTCAGGATACGGTCCGCCCCCACATCGCCGGATGCAAAGGCAAGCGGCGGTGCCGCCTCAAAAAGATGGCAGGCGTCGTTCGTTTCGATCTCGACCAGCGTATTTCGTACTTTCGCGCGCACGATCAGGCTCTCCCCGGCGTGGGTCACCCGCCAGCTTTGTGGACCGATCTTCTCGGCGGACAGGGAAAGCGGCGTATCCTCGGCATCATAGACAATAAAATGGCCACCCCGGTGAATGGGCGTTACACGGAGGTCACACGCCGTCTCGCCAAGCCTTGCAAGGCTGACACGTTGGCAGGCCTCAGCCAGATCATCGCCGAGCCCGAACCGCCAGCCGGTAAAGACATCGCGGTTCCGCCACGGATTGCCGTCATCATCCCGCCGTCCCTGCATCACATAGAGAACAGCCGCGAGCGCTTCGAATAACCGGCCGCGGGGATCGGCAGTTGTGCGGGTCAGTTCCTCAAGATGGGCGTCGATCCAGCGGGTGTGAACAGCCATTCCGGCAAAATCCGTATTTGACACGAGCGCCGACAGAAAGGCGCGGTTGGTCTCAACGCCCGCAACGGCAGTGCGGCGGAGAGCGCGGGCAAGCTCAATCAGCGCCGTCGCCCGGTCCGGGGCATGGACGATCAGCTTGGCGATCATCGGGTCATAAAAGGAGCTGATGCTGTCGCCTTCCTCAACGCCGCTGTCGAGGCGGATGTCGTCGGGGAGTGAAAGATGTGTAATGTCGCCCGTCGAGGGCGCGAACTTCTCGCCGGGATCCTCGGCATAGAGCCGCGCCTCGATCGCATGGCCGGTGCAAGTGATATCCTGCTGCGCGAGGGCAAGCCCGCCGCCTTCCGCAATTTTGAGATGGAGCGCGATGAGATCGAGACCGGTAATCGCTTCGGTCACCGGATGCTCCACCTGAAGGCGGGGGTTGACCTCAAGAAAGAAATATTCTTCCCCGGGGACCAGAAATTCGACAGTGCCCAGCCCCCGGTAATTCAGGCTTTCCCCGAGTCGGACCGCATCCGCCGCCATCCTGTCCACCAACGGGCGCGGCAAACCGAAGGCAGGCGCTTCTTCTATGACCTTCTGGTGACGGCGTTGCAGGGTGCAGTCGCGTTCAAAAAGATGCAGGACCTTGCCGTCGCCATCACCGATGATTTGGATTTCCACATGGCGGGCATCGGTGAGAAAACGCTCAAGAATCAGTCCTTCCGAGCCGAAGGTCGAGCGTGCCTCACGCAGCGCACCTTCGATATCCGCCACCAGCGTCGCCTTGGCCCGGACCAGCCGCTGGCCGCGTCCGCCGCCGCCGCCGACCGCTTTCAGCAATACGGGAAGGCCCATGCGCAGAACTTCCGCGCGAATGACGTTGGGGTCCGATCGGGCACCTTCGCTTCCCGGAATGACGGGAATATTCGCGGCAATTGCCGCCTCCTTGGCGCTCGCCTTGTCGCCGAACCGTTCCAGTGTTTCGGCGGTCGGACCGACAAAAATCATTCCGGCGGCCTCCACGGCACGGGCGAAATCCGGATTTTCGGACAAAAAGCCATAGCCCGGATGGATGGCGTCGGCGCCGCTGCGCAGTGCGGCGTCCAGAACGGCGGCTATATTGAGGTAGCTCTCGCTCGCCGGGGCTGCGCCGATCAGGATCGAGCGGCCGATCTCGCGCACATGACGGGCGGTTCTGTCGGCCTCGGAATGCACGGCAACCGGGGTTATTCCGAGAGCGCGTGCCGTTCTCGCAATCCGGCAGGCAATTTCACCGCGGTTGGCAATCAGCAGGGTGTTGATTTTCATTCTTTTCCCCATCAGAAACGGAAGACGCCGAAATTGGTGTCCACTTTCGGCCTGCGGGCGGCGACGTCGAGCATAAGGGCAAGGGTCTCGCGGGTCTCACCCGGCTCGATCACCGAATCAACCCAGAGGTTGGAGGCAAAGTTGTAAGGATCCTGAAAGGTCTCATATTCCTCGCGAATCGGCGCCTTAAAGGCTTCTTCCTCCTCTACCGTCCAGCTTGTTCCCTCGCGATCGTTGATCTGGCTGCGTACCTGGGCGAGGACGCTGGCGGCCTGCTCCGGCCCCATGATCGCCGCCCGCCCGCTTGGCCAGATGAACATGGCATCTGGCTGGAAGGGGCGCCCAAGCATGGCGAGATAGCCCGCGCCGTAGGAGCCGCCGGTAATGACAGTGAATTTCGGCACCCGCGCCGAGGACATGGCGGTGATCATCTTCGCGCCCGCCTTGGCAATGCCCGCCTGTTCTGCCTCTCGCCCGACCATGAAGCCGTTGACATCGGCAAGGAAGAGGAGCGGGATATCGCGCTGGACACAGAGATTGATGAAATGCGCCGCCTTCAGCGCCGATTCAACGAACAGCACGCCGTTATTGGCAAGCACGCCAACTTCATGGCCATGAATGCGGCTCCAGCCGGTCATCAGGGTATCGCCATAGAGTGGCTTGAACTCATGAAATTCGCTGCCGTCGAGCAGCCTCGCAACAACCTCGCGATTGTCGGTCGGTACTTTCGCATCGCGGCTGACGATCCCGTAAATTTCCTCGATCGGGTAGGCGGGCGCCTTCGGCGTCGCCGGGGTTTTACGCGGCAGCGCCGCTTCACCAAGATGCAGGACGATTTCCCGCGTGAGGGCGAGGGCATGAGCGTCGTTTTCCGCGAGATGGTCGGTCACGCCGGACACGGAAGAATGCATTTTCCCGCCGCCGAGGGTTTCGGCATCGACTTTCTCCCCCGTCGCGGCAAAGGTCAGCTCCGGCCCGCCGAGATACATGAAGCCCTGACCGCGCACGATCACTACCTCATCGCAGAGGGAGGGGATATAGGCCCCACCCGCCGTGCACGGCCCCATGACGACGGCGATCTGCGGGATGCCGTCGCCGGACATCCCGACCTGATTGTGAAAGATGGAGCCGAACTGTCCTTCATCGGGAAAAATATTCTCCTGATCAGGCAGGAACGCGCCGCCGCTATCGACCAGCGTGATGACGGGCAGGCGGTTGTTCCAGGCAATGCGCTGTGCCCGCACATGTTTCTTTGTCGTCATGCCGAAATAGGTCCCGCCCTTGATCGTCGCGTCATTGGCGATGATCATGCAGTGACGGCCGGAAACCATGCCGATCCCCGTGATAATGCCCGCACCCGGCGGCACGTCGTTATACTTGCCAAGCCCGGCCAGCTCCCCCAGCTCAAGAAACGGAATGCCGGGGTCGATCAACCGCTCGACCCGTTCGCGCGGCAGCATCTTGCCTTTGTCGGTATGACGGGCACGGATCTTCTCCGGCCCGCCGATACGCTGCTCGCGCCGCAACGCATGAAGCTCGTCGATCCGGCGGCGATAGTGAGCGTCATTCTCGGCGAATTCGGTCGTCGCCGTATTGAGAGTAGTTTTCAGGATCGTCATGATTTGTTCGTATCTTCTCGCAAATGAGGGTGGCACTTCACGTCCCGAAGGCGCCTGAACCCTGAAATCGTCAGTTTTATTCTAGTAGGAGCGCGGCAGCCCCATGACCTTTTCACCAATGAAGCTGAGGCATAGCTCCCGGTTGACGGGCGCGGTCCGCAAAAGCCGCACAAGCGGGTACATCTCGTAGATGCCGGTGTCCTCCATAAAGCCGGATCCGCCATGGGCCTGCAGGGCCGCGTCCACGGCTTCAACCCCGGCTTCCGCCGCCGCATATTTCGCCATGTTGGAGGAGCCGCCCGCGGGCAGGCCGTTGTCGAACTCCCACGCCGCACGCCGCCCCATCAGGCTGGCCATTTCGACATTCGTATAGGCCTTGGCGAGCGGATGTTGCACGCCCTGATGGCCGCCGATCGGCTGACCGAAGACGTTGCGTTCGGACGCATAGGCGACGGCCTTGTCGAGGGCGAAGCGACCAACGCCGCAGCAGATGGCGGCGACCAGAATACGCTCCGGATTGAGGGTGTCGAACAGGATGGAAAAGCCGTTGTCGATTTCGCCGACGATATCTTCGGGGCCGAGATCGACATCGTCAAAGAACAGCGTCCATTGTTCCTCCGGCAGCGGGATCGATATCCGGATGCGCTGCATATCGACGCCTTTTTTCTTGAGGTCGACGGCGAAAAGCGTGAAGCCATCGGTCTTTTTTGCCACCTGATCATGCGGCATGGTGCGGGCGACGACGAGGCAATAGTCGGACTGATCGGCACTGGTGATGAATGTCTTTTCGCCATTGAGGGAAAAGCGGTTGCCCTTCTGTTTGGCGATGGTCGTCATCTTCATCGAGTTGGATCCGGCCCCCGCCTCGGTTATGGCGAAGCAGAATTTGATATCGCCGCGGCAGGCGGCGGGCAGCAGTTCCCGCCGCTGGAACTCCGTGCCATGTTTGGCGAGATGCGACAACGACATGCAGGGGCCGACGACAATGCTGAGAAGCGGAATGCCGTGATTGGAGGTTCCCTCCATGAACAGTGCCATTTCCGCGAGGCCGAGGCCCGCCCCGCCATATTCCTCCGGCACCATCAGCCCGAGGAAGCCATCTTCGGCGATCTTCGCGAACATTTCTTCAGGGAAGGCCTTGCGGCGGGAATGTTCCAGCCAGTAGCCATTGTCGAATTTCTGCGCAAGCTGCCCGCCATATTCATAGATCTGCCGCTGCTCGTCATTCAGTGTAAAGTCCATTTTTTCTACCCTCTTGCACCGCGCTGGCGGTTACTGATTGAAATTGGGGGTGCGGCGATTTTCAAAGGCATCCAGCCCCTCCGCCGTGTCTGCGCCCTGAAGGTGGCGGACGACCGCGCCGCGCTCCAGATCCATCGCATCGGCCAGCGGCATTTCAACGCCAGCGCGGGCAAGCCGCTTCATCGCGGTGAGCCCGTCCCGCGATCGTGTCGTCAGGGTTGTTGCGTAGTCGAGGGAGTGCTGCTGCAACTCCTCATCCGCCACCAGATAATTGACGAGGCCCATATTCAGGGCGTCCTCCGCCGTCAGCCAGCGCGCGGAGAACATCAGATCAAGCGCCCGGCGCAGCCCCACGAGACGGGCCAGCCGCTGACTGCCGCCCCAGCCGGGAATCAGGCCGAACTGCGCATGCTGATCGCCGAATTTCGCGGATTTTGCGGCAAAACAGACATCGGCGGCGAGCGCCAGCTCCAGCCCGCCCGCGAGACAAAGACCCTGAACCGCGACGATGACGGGCAGGGGGCTCGCCTCCAGCCGCATCAGAACGTCCATTCCGGAGCCGATGAAATGATCCAGCGCCTCCGTATCTTTGAGGCTGCCCTTCACCTCGGCGAGATCAGCACCGGTGCAGAAATGCTTGCCGGTGGAGCGGATCAGAAGGGCCCGGACCTCCGGGTTCGCTTCGAAGGCGGCGCGGGCCTTGTCGATCAGCTCATGGACTTCCAGTGACAGGCAGTTGAATTTTTCCGGGCGGTTAAGCTCGATAATGCCGACGGCCCCCTCCATAGTTGTCGTTACTGGAGATGTCACGCGGCGCCTCCTTTCGCCTGCTTGTCATATTGCAGGGCAACGCGGCCAACCTTCTCGCGGGCGATGACCAGCTTCTGGATCTGGGCCGTGCCATCGCCGATCTGCAATCCGAGAACGTCGTTATAGCGCTGATGAAACGGCAGGTCTGTGGTGTAGCCGTAATGGCCATGCAGGATCAGACACTGATGGATGATCTCGCAGGTGGTTTTGGGCACATACCACTTGCACATGGCGGCCTCGGCGGTGTGGGAGTTGCCGCTATCGCGGAGATTCAGGGTATAGTAGCAGAGCTGGCGCATCATGGTGAGCTGGGTTTCGGCTTCGGCCAGCGGGAAAGTCACGCCCTGATACTGGGCGAGGGGGGCGCCAAATGCCTCCCGCTCCTGAATATAGGCCCAGGTTTCATCGACCGAGGCCTGCGCCGGGGCGATACATTCCAGACCGATCAGCGCCCGGCTGAAATCGAACCCCGCCATGATGGTGCCGAAGGCCCGGCCTTCCGTCGCCATCAGGCATTCCGATGGAATAACAACATCGTCGAAGAAGACCGATCCGCGCCCGACGGGCTTGGTGCCGATATCATCGAAATGGGTGCGGCTGATGCCTTTTTCGGTGAGATCGACAAAAAAGGCGCTGACCCCGTTGGAGCCGGTGGTGCCGTCTTCGGTACGGGCGAAGATGACGGCGGCATCCGCCTGATCGGCGGCACTCATGGAGGTTTTCTCACCGTTGAGCCGCCAGCCATTGGCCGTTTTCTCGGCTTTGAGTTGCAGGCCCGCCGCATCGGAACCGCCGCGCGGCTCCGTCAGGCCGAGACCGATGATCTTTTCCCCTGCGATAACTCGGGGGATCCATTCCATGGAAATATCCCGCCCGGCATGCTGCGCGACCATCCCGCCCATCAGGGAGGCGAGAAGCTGGATATAGCTGATATTGAAGTCGCCATAGGCGATCGCTTCCGTCATCAGGCCTGCCGTTGTGTAATCCAGGCCCATGCCGCCGAATTCTTCCGGCAGGTCCGGTCCGATCAGGCCAAGCGCGCCCATTTCGCGCACCAGTTGCCTGTCGAGGGTATGGATTCTGGCGCGCTGGAGATAGGTGCCGGCCAGCTTTTCACGGGCAAACCGTACAGCAGTGTCGCGAAATGCCAACTGGTCGTCGGTCGGTAGAAAGTTCATGCGTGGTCTCCCTTCTACGATGGGCGGGCCCATCTTTTAAAAATCCTAACAAATGTTAGAAATCCTAGCAAGCAGTTAAAACCGGATTTTGCTGATTGTTCAAATTGATGCTCAGAAGGACGGAAAGCAGCGAATAGAAAACGGTAACATTCTAAGCGGGTCAGCAATATTCAGTGGAACGGGTAGTATAATAAATGAGCAACGGGAAATGATATTTGCCATCGCTCAGGAGTGATGCCGAAGAAGCGACTATTAGGCGACGCTTTAACCGTGCATGGTCAGTCCGCCAGAGACTGAAATTGTCTGCCCGGTAATAAAGCCTGCATCGTCGGAGCCGAGGAAGCAGACAATGCCAGGAAAATCGGCTGGCTGCGCGAGGCGTCGCATCGGTATCGCCCGCTTCAGGCTTTCGGCAATCTTGCTCCCGCCTTCTTCGCCCCCGGCAATTTCCGCAAACAAAGGGGTATCCGTCGGCCCGGGGCAGACGACGTTCAGCTGGATGCCGGAGCGGGCAAGCTCGCGGGCAACTGTTTTGGTGAAAGAGATGATGCCCCCTTTGCAGGATGAATAAACAGCCTCGCCGGAGGAGCCGACACGACCGGCGTCCGAACTGATATTGATCACCCGGCCTCCACCGTTTTTCACCATGCCGGGAAGTACTGCGTGGTGCATATGCAGCGGACCGTAGAGATTTATATCGATGACCTTTTTCCAAAGATCTACATCCGAATCAAGGAAAGAGACAATCTTGTCCCAGCCCGCGTTATTGACCAGAATGTCAACTGGGCCACTGCTTTCCACTAGCTTGACCGCCGCATCAATAGCAGCGCGATCCGTAATATTTACGATATATGAAGTGGCCCTTCCGCCGTTTGCTTCGATTAAGCTGACGGTCTCGGCAGCCCCGTCTTCGTTCATGTCAAAAACCGCAACCTCGGCGCCTTCTTCCGCGAAACGGCGGGCAATTTCCCGACCGATTCCGCTGCCACTACCGGTAATAATAACGCGCTTTCCCTTAAGTCCTCGCATTTGATCCTCTCCTGTATTAATGATTATTTATGAGTGTTAATTTGATTTTCTCTTTCAATTAAGTGTAAAATCGAATGATTGTTAGATTTATCGCATTTTTCTTTGTGTTGTCTAGAAGAAATAAGAAACCCATGAGTTCGAAACCACTTATTTCCGAACCTCTAAAGACGTTGGTGAGCAAGTCAGAGCAGACCCGTTCCCTCATCCTCGCCGCCGCCGCACGCCTGTTTCGCGATCAGGGATATACGGCATCGACCCTGCGCAAGATTGCCGCCGCGGCGGGTATCGCGGCGGGCAGCATCTACTATCATTTCAATTCCAAGGATGAGATTCTGGACGAAGTGCTGGACTTGGGGCTGCGACAGGTTTTCGAGGCGGTAAAAGAAACACGGGCGGCATGCGAAGCGCAGGGAGAGGGGTTTAGGGAAATCTTCGCGGCGATGGTCCATACCCACTTGACCTATCTGCTTCAGGCCAGCGATTTCACATCCTCAAACATCCGGAATTTCTCGATGTTGCCGACCGCGATGCGCGAACGTCACCGGCCGTTGCGCCGCGCCTATGCCGATGAGTGGGACGATGCCCTGGGAAAAGCGCTGGCGGCAGGCAGTATCCGGTCCGATATCAAGATTGTTCCGCTTCGGCAGTTTGTAATTGGTGCGCTCAACTGGACGGTTGAGTGGTTTGATGCCAATCGTTATTCCATAGAAATTTTCTCCAACAAGGCGACGGAGTTGATTCTCGACGGCATGCTGACCGAACCGGGAAAGCCGGTTGTCGAGAAAATATTTCCCGAGGGTGATCAGGTTAATTTGCTGATGTCGGAAGGATCAAAAGCGGCACAAACTCGCTCTCACATCCTCTCTTCCGCAGCAAAGGTGATGCGCAACCGCGGTTTTAAAGCATCGACAGTGCGTCATATTGCCGATGCGGCAGGTATGGAAGCGGGCAGCATTTATTATCACTTCAGTTCGAAGAGCGAAATTCTGGATGAGGTTCTCGACCGTGGTCTTCGGGATTTATTCGAGGGCGTTGCCAAGGTGCTGGCCGATGAAACGCACTTTCCCGATCACCGCGGTCGGATCGCCGCAGCTATCCGGACTCATATGATGTTTCTTTTTGCCCGCAGCGAATTTAGTTCTGCGAACCTCCGCATATATGGCCATCTACCGGAAAAAGTACGCGCCCGGCACCGGCCTATTCGTCACGATTATTCGCGGGTCTGGGATAAAAGCCTCAATATGGCAAGGGAGGCCGGTAAAATCCGTCCAGATATAGAGATTGTGCCGCTCCGCCAGGTCATGCTGGGTGCCCTGAACTGGACGGTCGAGTGGTTTGATCCGGCAGAAGGCGAGAGGGCTGGGTTTTATACACTTCAAGAGATGATTGTGATGTTGCAGACGTTGTTGCTGGATGGTATCGTTCGTCATTACGCGGATCGCGGTTCCGGCGGATAAAATGTTGTCATTATTTTTTCCAAGACATGACATTGGCTTAGGGGTGGTACAGGGAAACCCGGGAAATTCATCATGGCAAATCGGCCGCAGCACTTAAAAACAAGACCGGGATTTCATTTTCTTCTGACAATAGAAAATATAGCTTGAAGACAATTCTAACAGATGTTAGTTTTTTTATAAAAGGCGGGAGAACATCGTCTGAAAAGGGGGGAAATGGAAGAGGTGTCTGTTCGTAGTTTTGGATTTTCCGAAACTCAACTTAGGGAAAACCCGACTGTATTCAAGTCTAATCTGTTTGCCGGGCAGGTAGTTGTCGTGTCTGGGGCGGGCAGTGGTCTTGGCCGTGCAATTGCGGCCTTGTTCGCGCGCCTGGGTGCCGATCTCGCCATCTGCGGCCGCAACGCGGAAAAACTGGAGGCTGCGGCGACGTTTCTCGAAAGTTTCGGCGGCCAAGTTATGATTGCTCAACTCAATATCCGTGATACGGAGCAAGTTAACGGCTTCATTGACGATATTCATGCCCGGTTCGGACAGCTGGATATTCTGGTCAACAACGCTGGTGGCCAGTTCCCGCAGGCCGCCCTTGATTATACCTCCAAAGGCTGGAACGCTGTGATTGACACCAATCTGAACGGCACCTGGTGGATGATGCAGGCGGCGGCCCGCAAATGGGTTGAACAGAAACGGCCCGGTGCCATTGTTAATATCACCGCCGATATCTGGCGCGGCATGCCGGGGATTGCTCATACCGGCGCGGCGCGCGCCGGGGTGACCTACCTGTCCAAATCGGTCGCCGTTGAATGGGCGCCTTACGACATTCGCGTGAACTGTGTTGCTCCCGGCTGCTGTGAGAGCACGGGCTTTGCCCACTACCCGCCCGAAGGATCGGCGACGTTCAAGGATTCCAACCCGATGCGGCGTGCCGGTGATGAATGGGACATTGCGGAGGCCGTGGCCTATATGTCGGCGCCGTCCGGCAAGTTTATTACCGGGGAGGTCCTGACGGTCGACGGGGGGCAGCAGATGTGGGGAGACCCTTGGCCGACAGGCCGTCCGGAGTATTTTGAGCCCGATAATCCGCGCGCACGACAGTCGCAGGAATAACTGGGAAAAGGGAGGAACGGATATGACTTTTGACGGGGAAAATAAGTAATATGAGTTCTAACAGGGAGCGTGAGCCGTTGCTTGAATGCCGATCAGTCGAGCGTCGTTTCGGCGGTCTGGTTGCGGTGTCCGGCGTTGATCTTGATATACAACAGGGTGAAATCTTCGGTCTGGTCGGCCCGAACGGAAGCGGCAAGACAACCTTGACGAACGCCATCACCGGCTTTTATCCGCCCAATACAGGCAGCATAAAGCTGAATGGCAAGGATATCACCGGGACGTCGCCGCACAAGGTTGCCCGTCTCGGCGTTGCGCGGACGTTTCAGAACCTTGCCCTGTTCAACGGGATGAGTGTTCTCGACAATATTCTGCTCGGTCGTCATATCCATATGCGTTCCGGCGTATTTCGCACGGCTTTATACTGGTGGCTGGCGCGGCCTGATGAGATGGTCAATCGCGAGATTGTCGAGGAAATGATCGAATTCCTGCAACTCGAAAGCATCCGTCATGAACTAGTGGACGGCATTCCGATCGGGCTTAAAAAGCGGGTCGAGCTGGCACGCGCCCTTGTCGCGGAGCCGGATCTGCTGATTCTCGACGAGCCGATGGCGGGCATGAATCAGGAGGAAAAAGAATATATGGCGCGGTTTATTCTCGATGCACGCGCAGAACGGGGAGTGAGTGTTTTGCTGATCGAGCATCATATGGATGTAATCGTCGGGATTTGTGACCGGATGCTTGCCCTGAACTACGGCGAGATGATTGCCAGCGGCATCCCGAAGGACGTTATCAAGGATCCCAAGGTGATCACTGCCTATATTGGAGATGGTCATGGGGAATAACATAACGACATCGCCCGTTGCGTCGCTGGACCAGACTCCGCTTGCCGGGAAAACCCTTTCGCAATTGCTGATGCGGAACGCCACCGAGCATGGAGCAGAAATTGCCATGCGCGAGAAGGATCGCGGCATCTGGCAGGAAATGACCTGGGCCGAGTATGCCGAGGAAGTAATCAAATGCGCCGCCGGTCTTGACGCTCTCGGTGTTGGCGAAGGCCGCGCAATGCTGGTGCTTGGTGACAACCGGATCCGGCTTTACGGCGGGCTGACAGCGGCGGCCATGGTGCGGGGCTTTGCCATGCCGACCTATTCAGGGGCGACACTGGCGGAATTGAAGCATTTCGCCGACGAAGCGCCCATGGCGGCTGCGCTGGCCGAAGATCAGGAGCATGTCGACAAGGTGATGGAGCTGCGCGCCGCCGGCTGCGACATTCCCTATGTCATCTATGACGAGGAGCGGGGCCTGAATGACTATCAGGCGCCGGGCTTGCTGTCCTGGACCGAGCTTTTGCAAAAGGGAGAGGAAAATCTTGCACAGAACCCGGATTTGCGGAACCGCTTGATCCATCAGTCGACACCGGACGATCCGGCGGTTTTCCTGCATTCCTCCGGCACGACAGGTAACCCGAAAGGGATTGTCCTCAGCCAACGCAACGTCATCTCCGCAGCATGGAGCGCCCGTGAAGGCGGCAGTTACGGCGAGAAGGAGGAAATTCTCGCCTATCTGCCGATGGCCTGGGTCGGCGATTATGCCCTGACCGTCGCGGCGGCCATCACCTACCGCTTTACGGTAAATGTGCCGGAACGTCAGGAGACGGTGCTGCGGGATTTGCGCGAGATCGCGCCGACCTATTATCTAGCCGCGCCGAGAAGCTGGGACAATATTCTGACCACCATCCAGGTCGGCATTGAAAACTCCACCAGGTTGAAACAATGGCTCTATCATTTCTTCATGAACAAGGCGGTGGCGGCGGAACGGCGCAAGCTTGAAAGAAAGAATGCGGGCAGTTTCGAATGGCTGTGGCGGCGACTGGGGGAATGGACCGTCTTCGGTCCGATCAAGGATCAGTTCGGTCTCAACCGTGTCGTTCATGCCTTTACCGGCGGCGAGGCGATGGGCGAGGATACCTTCGTCTTCTACCGCGCCCTCGGCATCAAGCTGCGCCAGCTTTATGGCCAGACGGAAAACAGCGCCTTTAACGCCATTCAGTCTGCGGATGAGGTGCAGCTTCATACGGTAGGCCGCCCGCTGCCCGGTGTGACAATCAATATTGCGGATGACGGAGAAATCCTGATCAAGGCCAGCAGCGTATTTGCCGGTTATTTCAATAATCCGGCAGCCACAGCCGAGGCCATCAAGGACGGCTGGCTGCATTCGGGAGACGCCGGTTATCTTGAGGAAGACGGTCATCTGGTTGTGCTGGGTCGTGTTTCGGAAGTGGTGCGCACGGCGGCCGGAGAACGGTTCGTGCCGAACTATATCGAGAACCGCCTGAAATTCAGCCCCTATATCCGCGATGCCGCGGTTGTCGGTGCAAACCGGGATGAGCTGGTGGCCATGGTCTGTATTGATTTTGAAGCGGTCGGCCACTGGGCGGAAGTCAACGGGGTGCCCTATATGTCTTATGCGGATCTGTCGCAGCGCAAGGAAGTGGCGGCAATATTGAAGGAGGCGTTTATCCGCGTAAATGCTGCCCTTCCGGAGACATTGAAGCTGTACCGGTTTGTCAGTCTCCACAAGGAATTCGATCCGGACGACGGCGAGATTACCCGCACGCGCAAACTCCGCCGCAAGGTCGTCGAGGAACGCTATGCGCCGGTGATCACCGCGCTGTATGACGGGTCGAGCGAGGTGCATATGACGGCGATTGTGACTTATGAAACAGGGGAGACGAGCAGTGTGGAACGTACATTGCTTGTATGGGAGGTTTGAATGGACTGGATTTTTCTGGCTGAGCTTTCAGTCAATGGCGCGCTGACAGGTCTTTTATACTCATTGTTCGCGATCGGGCTTGTGCTGGTGTACAAATCCTCCTCGGTGCCGAATCTGGCGCAAGGGGCGCTGACCATGCTCGGCGCCTATATAGTGCTGGCCTTCTCGCTGAGCCTTGGCCTGCCGCTTTGGGTCGCCATTCCGATCTCAATCATCATCATGTTCTTTGTCGGTCTCGGGATCGAGAAGGTGGCGTTGCGTCGTCTGGCGGGCCGCCCGATCGTGATGATCCTGATGATGACACTGGGCCTCGATATCTTTATCCGCGGCACGACAATGGCTTTCTGGGGCGGGACCTCGCGGCCGATGGATCTGGGGGTCAGCTACGATCCCTTCTTCGCGGGGCCGTTGCTGCTCAGCCGTATTCATATGATTGGCGCGGGAGTGTCGGTCGCTCTTTTCATCGCGATTGTCTTCTTCTTCCGCAGCCGTCTCGGCATTCGCCTGCGTGCAATTTCGGACGATTACATGGCCTCATGGTCAGTCGGTATTTCGGTGGAACGCGGGGTCGGGCTCTCCTGGGCGCTTGCCTCTGTCGTTGCCGTGATCACCGGCGTCATCTGGGGCGAGATTCAGAGCGTTGACCAGTCCTTGTCACTACTGCTGCTGAAAGGATTGACCGTGGCCGTTCTCGGCGGGCTGGACAGCTTATTCGGCGCGGTTCTCGCCGGAATCCTTCTCGGCATTCTCGAAAATGTCGGCGCGGCCTATCTCGATCCTCTGGTGGGCGGCGGCAGCCGCGATCTGGTGGTTGCAATTGTTCTGATTCTCACTGTCATGGTGCGGCCACACGGTCTGTTTGGCCGTCACGATATCGAGAGGGTTTAAGGCATGTTTTATCGTCAGGCCGGTATTCGGCATCGCAGTTATGTTTCTGACAGCAAGCTTTTCCCGATCCCGACGGACCGGAATCTGATCTGGTTTCTGGTTCTTCTGGGCATTATTGCACCGTTGGTCGTCGACAGTCTTTATCTGAACAGCTATGTGCTGCCCTGGCTGATTTGGACCGCAGCGGCGCTGGGTCTCAATCTGGTGACAGGCTGGGCGGGGCAGCTTCATCTCGGCTATGCCGCCATCATGGCGGTGGGGGCCTATTCCGCTGTTCATGCCGCCCGCTTCGGTGTTCCCTGGGAATTTGCCTTGCTGATTGCTGGGGTTTCCGCCGCAGCCATCGGCACGGTTTTCTCCTTTGCAGCTATGCGGGTGAAGGGGCTCTATCTTGCGCTGACGACGCTCGCCATGCAATTCGTCATGGACTGGGTTCTCTCGCACGTACCGGCGGTCACGGGCGGGTCCCATGCCTCCCTGCAATCGCCGACCTTCAAGCTGCTAGGCCAGCCGATCACGTCTGATGCAGGGCTTTATTATGTCGCCTTCGGCTGGTGCGTGATCGTGACGATTTTCATTCTCAATATGCGCCGGACCGGTCTCGGGCGGGCGCTGGTTGCCGTTCGTGAAAAGGATTACGCAGCCGCCATTCTGGGGGTCAACAGCTTCTATTATAAGATTGTCGCATTCGCGACGTCGTCCTTCATTGCCGGGATAAGCGGCGCCCTGCTGGTGGCCACCTTTTTCTTTCTGGCGACGCCGGAACAGTTTTCGGTTAATGTTTCCATTCAGGTTCTGGCGATGGTCATCGTCGGTGGTCTTGCCAGCATTATCGGTAGCTATTTCGGTGTTGCCCTTATTCTGCTGATGCCGGGAATTACCAACAGCCTGTTTTCGGCCTTCGCCGATTATCTGGGGCTACAGCTCAATCCGGAAACCCTCGCTCATATCCCGACGGCGGTTTATGGCGCGCTGATCATCGTCTTCCTGATGGTCGAACCGCTGGGGCTGGGCAAGATTTATAACAATATCCGTGATTATTTCCTGGTCTGGCCGTTTGACCAGATGAAAAAATAGGATCTGCCATGAACAGCACTAACGAGACAGAAGCCGCCAAGGATCCGATCCTGACCCTCAACAGCATTGAGGTTCTCTATGATTCCGTTCTGCTGGCGATCAAGGGTGTGTCACTGGAA
The DNA here is from genome assembly GCF_963976355.1 of uncultured Sneathiella sp. NCBI lineage: Bacteria > Pseudomonadati > Pseudomonadota > Alphaproteobacteria > Sneathiellales > Sneathiellaceae > Sneathiella > uncultured Sneathiella sp. Next base: position 9,137 of record NZ_CAXBKA010000014.1, on the reverse strand, counting down.
GTTCCGAATGGCGGGATGGTCGCGCTGCTGGGTGCCAACGGCGCCGGAAAGAGCACGACGTTAAAAGCCATCAGTGGGCTTTTGAAGGCGGAGCGGGGCAAGGTCAGCCGCGGCGAAATCAGGTTCGATGGCCAGGTCATCGGCGATAGCCCGCCCCAGGACCGGGTCGGGCTTGGCATTTGCCACGTGATTGAGGGACGCCGGGTTTTCGAGCATCTGACGCCGGATGAAAATCTTGAAGCGGCGGCGCCGATATCCATGTCGCGGCAGACGCTCAAGTCGGAGAAGGAGCGGATCTACAGTTATTTCCCGCGTCTCGCGGAACGGAAATCTGCGGAAGCAGGTTATCTTTCCGGCGGGGAGCAGCAGATGCTCGCTATTGGCCGGGCGCTGATGACACAGCCGCGTCTGCTGATGCTGGATGAGCCGAGCCTCGGTCTGGCGCCGTTCCTGGTTGTCGAAATCTTCGACATAATTCAGAAAATCAATCGCGAGCAGGGGCTTTCGGTTCTGCTGGTTGAACAGAATGCGGTCGCGGCGCTTAAAATCGTCAGCCATGGCTACTTGATCGAGAACGGTCGGGTGGTGATGCATGATACGGCCGCCGCATTAAAGGCCAACTCAGATATTCAGGAGTTTTACCTGGGAGGAGGTGAAGCAAAGAATTTTCATGACATTAAGCATTACAGAAGACGCAAGCGCTGGTTGACCTGATCACTCGCGCCTGTCCAGTTAAATCAAAGGAGGATATAATGGTTTCGATAAGAAAATATGCAAAGGGATTGGCGGCAGGGGCTGTCTTGGGGATTGCGGCGCTTTCCTCGTCCACATCCATGGCGCAGACCGCCGACCCGATTAAATTCGGCATGTGCTATGATATCAGTAAATCTTACACGTTCGTCAGCCCGCAGATCATCCAGGCTGCCCGGGATCTCGCCGAACTGACCAATATGAAGGGCGGCATTGGCGGTCACCCGATTGAACTGGTCGTGCAGGATCATGGCAATGAACCGCAACGGGGCATTGAATGCTATGAAAAGCTGAAGCGCGAAGGCGTGTTCGTTTTTGACATGCTTTCGACTCCCGTATCCATTGCCGTGCTGCCGCGCATCATGAGTGACAAGAATATTCTTCTTCAGTCCCTCGTCGGACGCGGTGACGCCATCGACGGTAGCGTTTTCAGCCAGGTTTTCCCGGTTGGCCCGACTTATTGGGGGCAAGCTGCCAACGATATCGAATATATTCGTCAGCAGAATAATGGCTCATTGGAGGGCGTCAAGGTCGCGTTTGTTTATGTCGATTATCCCTTTGGTCAGGAACCGATTGAAATCCTGAAAACCCTCGCCGAAAAAGAAGGTTTTGAACTCGGCCTATTCCCTTATCCGCTGCCGGGCAGTGATCAGTCGTCCGCCTGGACGCAGGTTCGTCGTTTCCAGCCCGATGCGATCATCAGCTGGTCCCTGTCGAAAATGCATGTGGTTGCCTCCCGTGAAATGAAGCGGAATGGCATTCCCATGGAGAAGTATATTTCCGTCAACTGGCTCAATGAAACCGATATTGCGAATATCGGTCCGGCAGAAGCCAAAGGCCTGAAGCGTGGCACGAACGTCGCGGGTGGTCAGGATATTCCGATCATCAAGGAAATCATTGCCGAACTGTATGATAAGGGCAAGGGTAACGGGGACATCAAAAGTTTACAGGACGTGTATTATAATACCGGCCTTGCCATTTACTCTGTTGCTTTTGAAGCGGCTCGTCTGGCCGTTGAAAAAAGCGGCGAACCCCTGACGGCGGCGGCGATGAAAGAAGGCTTGGAAAGTATCAAGAATTATGATGCCAACGGTCTATTTGCTCCGGTTACCGTGACCGAGGACGATCATGGCGGCGGCGGCAAGACCCGCATTGAAATGTGGGATGGTGAAAAGTGGGTGCCGCAGACAGACTGGATCGGTGCCTATAACGACATCGTTTGGGAAGTCGTCAAGGAAAGCTCCAAGGCTTTTAAAACCGAGTAATTCTATCGGTTTTGCCGGGGTCATTCTTCCGGTGAATTTGGACGCTATGAGGTGCAGGAGGGCATGGTGCAGGCATGCCCTTCTGCTGCTTTTGTGAAGAGGCGGTTGTTGGCGCCACAGGCGCTGGTTAATTTGAGGATGAAATCATGATTTTTTATGATGAACTGGAAATTCGTAGTGTCGATGAGCGCGTTGCGGCTCAATCTCGGGCTTTACGTGAGATACTTGCCACGCTGCAAGGCCGGGAGGCGGACCTGGATAGAGCCGACCAGGTTCAGACCATAGAGGATCTACCTAAATTGCCGGTCTTTCGCAAGTCCGGCTTGAGCAGCAGGCAGACGCAGACGCCGCCCTTTGGGGGTATGCTGGTTTCCAACTCTACCCATGTGTTTCAATCACCTGGACCGATTTACGAGCCGGGCAGAGCCAGTCGTGATTGGGGGCGCCTCGGCCGGTTTTTGCATGCCGCCGGGATTGGCGCAGGCGATATTGTGCAAAACTGCTTTTCCTATCATCTGACCCCCGCCGGCATGATGTTCGACAGCGCGGCTCAGGCGATTGGAGCCATGGTTTTGCCTGCCGGTACGGGGCAGACGGATTTACAGGTGCGCGCGGCAAAAGATGTGAAATGTACGGCCTATGCGGGGACGCCGGATTATCTAAAGATCATCCTGGACCGGGCGGATGAACTGGGCGTTATGCTGCACTTTAAACGCGCTGTTGTCGGCGGCGGCGCCCTGTTTGCCTCGCTACGCCAGGAATATGCCGCCCGCGGAATTCTGTGTCTGCAAAATTATGCGACGGCGGATCTCGGGAATGTTGCCTATGAAACCGATGCTCAGGACGGCATGATTGTGGATGAACATGTTATTGTGGAAATTGTGACACCCGGCACCGGAAATCCCGTTGAGGCGGGCCAGGTTGGCGAGATTGTCGTCACCTGCCTGAACCCGGATTATCCGCTCATCCGCTTTGCGACCGGGGATATGTCGGCGGTCTTACCCGGACAGAGCCCCTGCGGGCGCACAAATATGCGAATAAAAGGGTGGATGGGTCGTGCTGATCAGGCTACCAAAATCAAGGGTATGTTTGTACGACCAGAACAGGTGGCCGAAATCGTAGTTCGACATCCGGAGGTGAAAAAGGTGCGAGTAGTTGTCACTCGTCAAGGGGAAAAGGATGAAGTGTCGGTGTTAATTGAATCAGAGAAGAAGCATCTTGCCCATTACCGAGAAAGTGTATCGGCTATATTAAAATTGAATATCGCCGTAGAGGTGGTTGCCCCGGACTCTCTGCCAAATGACGGTAAAATTATTGACGACCAACGCGTTTATGATGCATAAAAAAGCTAATTTCTGAAAATGTATTGATGGGATGGTCGCCTTCTGGTCGGGCGTTAGTTGCACTATAATGGAATTTGCAGAACTTCATCAACAGGACGCGTCCATCCCATCAGAGGAAATTGTTCAGGCATTGGGAAATGAAAAAAGATAGAATCTCAGATAGCTAGTCGCCGCCATTCGGTAAGGGCGGTTTCGCGTTTGAGTTCAAAGTCTTTACGGTTACTTAGATGATGTTCTAGGTTGAAATGATTTTGGACTGACGAATGGATTGAGGCAAACTTCTGTAGCGATTTCGCGTTTCTGAATTTAATCATTGCGTGTTCTCATCGCCGGAAAAGTTGATGTGAATTCTCAGTCCTATTGTTGAGCCATCGGCCAGTTACGTGGCAATTAGCATTCCCGACCACCTTCATAGCTGCTTTGTATGAGCGCAGTTTACCGGTTACGATCACTTTTGGATTGCCGTATTTCTTCATGGCTTTTTTCAACAACTTCAAGGCAGCGCTTCGATTACGCCGCTTTGTGACTATAGCTTCAAGAACTTCACCCTCGTGATCAACGGCCCGCCAAAGGTAGAAGGTTTCGCCATTAATCCGGACGAATACTTCGTCTAGATGCCATTTCCATTGTGTTGTTTTCCGCGCTGAAACTGATCTGGTCTTTCTAATTTCTGCAGCAAATATAGGACCGAACCTGTACCACCAAGCGCGTATCGTTTCATAACTCACATCAATGCCCCGCTCATGCAGGAGATCTTCAAATTGGCGCAGTGACAGTGGATATCGAACATAAATCATGACGGCCAGGCGAATGAGTTCTGGTGAGGTTTTGAAATAACGGAATGGATTTTTTATAAGATGACCGTAAATTTGGCATCAGGCTAATTCAAGCACTTTTCCTCTGACAAAGCCCATTCAGCGAGGAAGGCATGTGGCGCATGGCCTTACGTGCCTGTATCGCGGGGCGCGTAGGCCTCCGGCGCATCATCAGCGCCGGAAGAAGAGCAGCCAGAAAGGTCGCGCCGACGATAAAGAAGCTGTCGCGGTATCCCAGCATATTGCCCTGGGCGTAGATCATGTGGCCGAGATGGTTCATTGCTCCGGCTTGCCGAATTGCTTCTGGCACACCGGCCTGCGCCAGCACGCCAGTAACCGTGCTCAGCATATCGGTTGTTGCGCTATTCGCTGAGTGCTGCGCCACCGTGAAGCTATCGACGTAAAGATGTGTGCGCCGCTCAAGTGTAATCGAAAGCAGATTGACACCGAAGGCGCCACCGAGCTGGCGCACGAAATTGATAGCGCCGGAGCCTTGGCCAAGCAGAGCCATGGGCAAAGCCTTGAGCGCGCCAGCATTCAAGCTAGGCATGACGAAACCCAGGCCGATCCGGCCCAGCATGATCCACCAGGCAAATAGCCAGAAGGGGGTATTGGTATGCACACCGGTCATCAGGAACGAGGACAGCGCGAAGACCACCAGGCCGAACATGACTGTGGCATAGGCTGGTGTTTTGTCAGTAAGCCGCCCGGCGATGGGGAAGACGATAGCCAGGATCAATCCTGCTGGCATCAGCAGCAGGCCCGAACGGGTCGGTGTGTAACTCTGGATCGTCTGGACGAACAGCGGAATCAAGAAGGTTGAGCCGAAGATACCTGCTCCGAAGATGAAAGCCACGGCTGAGGCCCCGGCATAGACCCGATTTGTGAAAAGCTTGAGATTCAACATGGGTGCGGGTGTGCGTAATTCCCAGACGATGAAGCCGATGCCCGTGACCAAGGCGAAGACGAAATCGGTCAGGATCGAATCAGACATCCAGCCATAGCGTTGTCCGTTCGACAATCCGTTCAGCAAGGTAACCAGAAACACCGTCAGTAGGCCGAAGCCGATCCAGTCAAACCGGCGCGCCGGACTGGAAGCTGCGCGTCCCGGCATGAAGAGCGTGGCAAGAAACAGACCGATGAGGCAGAAGGGTACGGACATGAAGAAGACGTAACGCCAATTGAAGCTGTCCACCATAATGCCGCCCAGGGTTGGTCCCAGCGCCGGAGCTAGCACCACGCCGATGCCGAAGACGCCCATGGCCGAGCCACGTTTTTCCGGTGGGAAGACTTGGAAAATTACCTGCATGGCGAGTGGCTGGAGAATGCCGGCGGCGGCGCCCTGGAGCACCCGCGCTAAAATCAGCACGTCCTCTGCGGGCGCGAGCCCACCCAAGATGGAGGCAGCGATAAAAACTGACACTGCCAGCATGAAGGTCGCGCGCTGGCCGAGGGTCTCGACCATCCAGGCATTGAGCAGCATGGTCCCGGTCATGGCCGCGAGGAAGCCAGTGGACAGAAGCTGTGCCTTGTCCTGCCCCATACCGAAGGTGCCCATGATGTCGGGTAAGGCCACGTTGACGATGGTGGCGGTCAGGATCGTGGCGATCGTACCCATCATGACCGTCACTGTCACCAGCCAGCGATAGGCTGGGCCGAAGCGGGCGAACAGCCCTTCGATACTATCTGGATCTGACGAATTACTCATTAGCCCTAGCTTCCAACTCCACCATCATGCCGGGCTTAAGTCTGCCGCTGTCTTGGGCGACCGAAATGCGCACCGGCAGCCGCTGTGTGATTTTGGTGAAGTTGCCACTCGGGTTGGGGTTAGGCAGTAGCGCAAACTCGCTGGTGGCAGCCTGCCCGACGCGCGCGACCGTGCCTTCGAAGCGCTGTCCCGGCAAGGCATCGACGGTGATAGTGACAACCTTTCCGGGCTGGAAAAATCGGATGTCGGTCTCCTTGACGTTCGCCTCGACGCGTACGTGCTCCGGGTCATGCACCATCAGCAGACGCTGGCCGGGCGTGATGTATTCACCTGCGTCCACGAAAACCCGGTCAACCACCCCGTCGAAGGGCATGACGATGACGCGATCTTCGAGATTGAGTACCGCTCGTGCCCGTTGCGCCTGCAGGCGTTGTTCCTCTGGATCAAGCTTCGCAAGCTGGGTGCGGAGCACTGTGAGTTCCTCGCGCGCGGCTTCGGCCTCGGCAAGGGCGGCACGGGCATTCTCCAAGTCGGCCTGTGCGCTCAACGCCTGTTGTTTTGCAGTCTCCAGCACCGCCCGCGTCTGGTCCAGACGCGCACGGGTGATGTTTCCCCTCGGCACCAGCTTTTCAGCTCGATCATTGTCCTGTCTCGCAAGTTCGTGTTGCGACATCACGGCGGCCACCGCGGCTTTGGCCGCCTTTACGGTTGCCTGTTTGGCGGCGATCCGGCTTATCGTCTGGCGGTCGATCAGCTTGATGCGCGCATCGATCTCTTCCTGGTGACGGGCGATTCCAGCGATCTGCGCATCAAGTTCCTGAATGAGCAGCTGGCTTTCCCGGTCATCGATCCGGACCAGCACTCCGTCCTTCCTAGCAGCCTCGCCTTCGATCACCTCGACAGTTGTGATCCAGCCGGGAACCCGGCTGCTCAGGGCGACAATGTCGGCCGCAATGCGGGCATCCGTAACAAAGACATGGGTGTACTGCTGATACAGCCACCAGGCACCGGCTCCGAGAACAATGAGCAATGCCAGGATCGCGCCATAGAGCCGCCGGGATCGCCCGCGGGCAGGCGTCGAAGCAGTTTTCGATGTCGTTTCCGTCTTGGTATCCACGGCCGAGGACAAACTGGTTTCATCGCTCTGGCGTTCCATGTGACTCATATGCTGACCATCGCTCACTTGTCCATCGGAGTTTCATGCGCAAGCTGCGTCGCTCTTGGCGTGCCGCCCAACTTGCCGGCGAGCTGCTCGAAGACCTTCAGACAGGTCGTCACCTCAGTATGGGATATGTCGGAGAAAATTTCCGCACGCACCGCCGCCGCGGTCTCTTCGATCCGGTCCAGAACGGGGTTGGCCTCTTTGCGCAGGTGAACCGATTTGGTGCGGCGGTCGGCGGCTTCTGTTCGGCGCTCGATCAAACCGTCGGCTTCAAGCCTGTCGAGGGTGCGCACAAGGGTTGGTCCCTGCACCCCTACTGCCTCGGCTAATTCCCGCTGGGTTACTGCTTCGGGCAGACGGGAGAGATGTAACAGCGTCAACCAGCGAGACTCAGTGAAACCAATGGTAGCCAGGCGCCGATCGATTTCGGCGCGCCACAGCCGGGCGACCAGACCGAGGTGAAGGCCGAATTGTTCTTGATCGTTGAGAGATTTTGTCATCTCATTGCCTGCATAATTGTTCTACTATATTATATATTAGATAGCCATCTATCAAATATCAATATGTTTCTTGTCAGACACTATCAGAGAAAAACTAGTCTTTGACCGTATCTGAGCAACTCCATGAAACAGTCCGCTATTGGTGGAACCGGTTTGGTCCACTGTTTACGCGCGAGATCCGGAAGAAGCGGATCCATCCGTCTCACAACTATTCAACTTGGAAATGGCATCTTGGTGAGGTCTTTGTGAAGGTCAACGGAGAAATGCGTTACCTATGGCGTGCCGTCGACCACGAGGGTGAAGTCCTGGAATCCTTCGTTACTAATTGCCGCGATCGCAAGGCAGCCCTTGTTTTCCTTAAGAAACTTATGAAATGATATGGAAAACCTCATGTGATTGTAACGGACAGATTACGTTCCTACCGTGTAGCGATGAAGGGAATCGGAAATGGAACATCGCAAGTTGTTGGCCGATGGAAGAACAATTGCTGTGAAAACTCCCACCTGCCATTTCGACGACGAGAACAAGCGATGCTGCAATTTAGGTGCTTGCAAAGCCTCCAAAAATTCGTCTCAATCAATGCTTCATTCCATAACCATTTCAACCATGAATGCCACCTAACCAGCCGAGAAGAATTCAAGCTTCAAAGAAATGCCGCACTGACCGAGTGGTAGAAACTTAGCATGGAGTAATAGCGGTACGTTTGTGCCATTTTACGCTATACGGAGACAAGGTCGCATTCCTCTGACAGCACCGCCAGCTATGCATGACCCAAGCTCGATGACCACAATATTCTCTAACGGTAACATGTCCCGATAAATTTTCCGTCTGATGTTGAAAATTGTCTCTGCTAGCGCGGCCTCAATTTCGACGAGGGGGTTTCCCCAGGGGTGTGTTATTCGTTGTTTCCGCTGTAAAACTGCCGAAGCGAAAATATTCTCAGTTGCTATTCGGGGCGTCCAGCCATGATCCGTAATGGGTTATAAGTAAGCACTGTTTCATTCTTCTGATTGACAATTTTGTTGAATGTTCGGACTTTACCTCGGCCCTTGGAAGTTGCACTCAACTCAATTACCTCACATTCCACATGGATAGTATCTCCAACGAAAGTTGGGCCTTTGATATCCAGTTCCATATTCAGGAAGGCAAGCCCAGTATGCTGCATGGTTGACTGCACAAGCAAACCTTCGGCGTAAGTATAGGCTAATGCGCCCGGCACCACACGACCTGAAATGCTACCATGACTTGCAAGATATTCAACGTCTGTAAAGATCACTTCCAACATGCCGGTGCAGGATATGAAATTCACCAAATCCGCTTCCGTGATGGTACGCCCAATCGTGCGAAATTCTTGCCCGATTTCTAGGTTATTCCAATATAGGCCTTGGCCGACAAATTCCATAAAACTGACTCTTTCAAAAAATAACACCCAAAATCGTAATAAGGCTACCAAGTTTACGCTGCCTACACAAGATACAAAATTTCTGTAAATCTCCTAGTATTTTGATTATAATGCTATTTCTGTGATGTAGGTGCTGACGGGGAACACGGGAAGTAGCTTTGTCGCATTTACAAAGAGGAACGTCTCACGTTG
>NZ_CAXBKA010000013.1:0-29716 GCF_963976355.1 uncultured Sneathiella sp. | reverse complement strand
TCTTTAAAAACTGTTGTCATTTTATGTTTTCCATGTAGTCCCAAGATTGAATCGCTATTACAGCCCCTAGGAGGGCCGCTGAGAGCAAAAGTGCTTTAAGCGCCCCCATTGTAAGCCCTCCCGAAGAATCTTGTTTGGCCAGGGTAATCTTGATCGAATAAATACCAGGCGGCATTGTCTTTCCCTGGGGTGCTTCCTTCTCCGTCGAACCACTTAACGCGGCCGACAGATACTATCTTGGCACATCGATCGGCCAAGCGGGAAAAATAAATATTATGGGCAAAATCTGATGAGAGCAGGAACCAGGTAGGAGCGATCGATGACAGGTGCAACGCCATGTCCACTGTCGGATATCCCTTTTGTCCTCTGGTTGGCCAGGGCGGGTTGGTGATGAACATTTCACCAGCGCACTCAGTCAGATCAAACGCGGAGATGGATGTCATGTCTGGCACTGTGGGCTCGATGTCAGAAAAACCTTCACACCAGTGTCCGAGGTCTTGCAGGAAATCGACCAATGCGGCGTCCCCTGCACAGGGCTCATCAAACCTGGTCTCTGGCTCCAGGTGGGGCAGGAGGGCCTGTACGGCGTGTTCAGGTGTGGGGTAAAATCCACGGCCTTTCTGTGCGGCATTTTGCGGAAAATTACTACGTTTCCCCATTACGATACACCATGTTGAGCAACGAACCGGCGGCAGATATCGCGCAGGGTTGCGGTTGATGGTTTTTCGTAAGACAAAAAATCGTAAGCTTCACGAAGGAGACGTTCTATCATTTCTTTATTCATTATGCCCTCAAATTGTATTGGACGATCATGTTGTCCGTGATTGGGATAGTTCCCATGAAATATGCGCGGCAGACTTTTTTGGGGAGCGACCCTGTTAAAAATCCCGTTGTGGCTCGAAACCGTTCCGGATGTCGTAGGCGGCTTCATCGTCTTGGAGAACCCGGCAGGCCTCACAGGTGAACTGGTCACCCTGCGCGGCCTTGGGGTCAATGTCAGTATCTATCAAGACCTGGCAGGAATCGCATCTTGCCATGCTCATTCGCTGGCCCTCTCAATGCATTCGTCTTCGATGGCATCGACCAGGCTGGAATATTTGTTAGACCGGCGGTTCCATGTGCCCAGACCGCTAACCTCGAAGTTTATGCCGTCTGTGGCTTCTTCATCCTGAACCAGGGTGCATGTTAGAACCTCGACTGTTGGGCCAAATGCTGGCTGCATGTTCGGACCATATGTGATCTGCTTCTGACCGGGGAACACCTCAGCGATGATGTAGAGGAAATTGTCCTCTCCGAATGATGTGGTAAATTCAACTAATGTAGACATATTGCTTTCCTTTTTTTTGCTTTCCTACTGCCTCAACCCCGCTCTCATTTCTGAGGCGGGGCGTTGGGCGTTGGCTCTGGGAAGCCGCTGCGGTTGTTAGGCTGGGAAGTTATATTCTTTTGATATAGCTGCTTTTAAATCCTTGGCATTGTCAGCTTTAATGATCTGAAACATATGGTCAGATGTTGGGCGGGTGTTTGAAAATTCAGGCTTTAACATGCGAGCCTGAACTGGACCTACACGCTTGCGGCCGTTCATGCCAGGCAGCGGACCTGTTCCATGGTATCCCATTGGATGCCAACCCTTGCCGCCTGCGAAAACTACTGTGCAATCTTTTTTGAAGATGATCCGTTTTTTGCCGTACATTGTGTCTCTCCTGTTTGGGTTGTTCGCGTCTCTTGATTTGAAGTGTAACACGGCGTTTCACGTTGTCAAATTAAATCTTGCACTTTATGAAACAATTTGTTACAAGGGGGCATGAAACATAAACATGCAAATTTTATAGATAAGCTAGGCGGGCCTACCACAGTCAGCCAGGCTCTCGGTCTAGGATCTTCGCAGCGGGTATCCAACTGGAGAACCCGCGGCGTTTCCTGGGTATATAGAAACGATGTAGCTGCTCTTGCAAATCGGCAGGGCGTAAACATACCAAAGGGATTTTTAAATGTCCCGAAAAAATAAATACAACAATACCAAAACTGAGGTTGATGGCATCATGTTTGATTCTAAGGCTGAGGCTCGGCGTTATGGTGAGTTGCTGTTATTCGAGCGGGCCGGTGAAATACACAATCTAACCTTACAGCCCAGGTTCAATATTGTTGTGAACGGTGTTGGTTGTGGTTTCTATAAAGCGGACTTCGCCTATTTCACGCCTGACGAAAGAATGATTGAAGATGTGAAGGGAATTGCCACTGCCGTTTACAAGCTGAAGAAAAAACTTGTTGAGGCCCAGTACGGAATAAAGATAACGGAGATTAAATACAAATGAACGGCTACTTCTCATACAAGCGTGGAGCCCGCACATACCTTCTGGCGTATCACCGCCCGTGTGTGTGTACCCAGGTTGAAGGCGAGCATGAGTGGTCTGACGTTTGCGATCGGTTCCCGCCTGTGGTGGCCGAAATTGATGGCGAGGAAGTAGAGGCATTGTCTGTGGAAAGATTGATGGCCGATAGAGACACTTCGCCAATTGTTGCTCGGGGCCGACTGTCACCGGCTAAAGAATATGCTTATCTCGTGGCTAAGAAAAAATGGGATACCGATAAACGTCGAGAGAAATTATCGGATCTTAAACCAATTTTCTGAGGAGAAAAATTATGAATGATATAGGACACAATAACCCTCCAACTGACGAAGACATTTTACGCGACACTCTTGTTGAAAACAACGTAGACCTGGTCGATCGCGTTGAGGCGCTGATGGACAGCATGACGAGAACGCCTGCTGTTGTAGGTGCTGACAATGCCGGTGCCGTTGGTGACTTCATCAAGCAACTGTCTGCCGCCAACAAAGAAGCGACTGCGCGCCGGGTGGCAACAAAGGAACCATACTTGGCAGGCGGCCGGGTCGTTGATGGGTTTTTCAAAGGGCTCGGCGGTAAAGTTGAGGACGCCAAGAAAGATATGGAGGCGCGTCTAAATATCCACCTTCGCGTTGTCGCTGCTGAGGAGCGCGCGGCACGGGAAGAAGAGGCCAGCATCCAGCGTGAAGAGGCGGAACGTGCAGCCAAGGAAGCTGCTGACAAAGCTGCGGCCATGGTGACCGATGCAGACGTTGACGCCGCTGTTGAAGCTGAGACAAATGCAGCCCAAGCAGCGGCCGATTCCGCAAAGGCAGCGGCAGAGGCAACCGCAAAAGCAGCGGACCTATCACGGACCCGTGGAGACCATGGATCTGTTTCAAGCCTGCGAACTTTTTGGACGTTTTCTGATGTAGAACGTGCTACAATAGACCTCGAGGTTTTACGTCATCACATACCAGAAGAGGCCCTGGAAAAGGCTGTTCGATCATTCGTAAAAGCTGGTGGGCGTGAGCTTGCCGGTGCCCGTATCTTTGAAGATACAAAAACTGTAGTTAGATAAAGGAAAGTATTATGGGAAGCAAAGTAGCAAAACTCGAAACACCAAAAGTGAAATTAGTTGAGGCCTTCGCCGGTAAGTATGGCGTTGATGCTGACAAGCTTTTGACCACGTTAAAATTGACGGCATTCAAAGGGGATCGGCCGCCGTCTAATGAGGAGATGATGTCTCTGATCATTGTGGCCAATGAGTACAATCTAAACCCATTCACTAAGGAGATATGGGCCTTTCCAAATAAGGGGTCTGTGATTCCTGTTATTAGTTTGGACGGCTGGGTCACGCTGTGTAATTCGCACCCGTCGATGAACGGGATGGAATTTGATTACTCCGATACATCAACGAAAAATGATGGTGCTAAAAATTGCCCTGATTGGATCGAATGCTCTATCCATCGGAAAGACCGGGAGATTCCCGTGACCATTCGGGAATACCTGGATGAATGCTACAAGCCATCGGGCCCCTGGAAGAGCCACACGAAGAGAATGCTTCGACATAAGGCTCTCCAGCAATGTGCCCGTTTGGCGTTTGGTTTCTCCGGTATTTATGACGAAGACGAAGCGGCCAGGATTGTCGAGGGTGAGGTGATCGAGAACACAGCTCCAACTATGCCTAAGCGTGAAGACTTCCTGGAGGAGGAGGTCGTTGAGCATGAATCCGAAGATGTGTCAACGGACGGTGTTTTTAACTTTATTTTGCGTGATGAATTTGGGACAGAAATCGAGACTTTCGGGACAGACGATGCTTTCGTTGACGCGGCGATTGATAACCTCAAAAACGTGGCGACGGCGGACGGATCGGTTGATGCTTATATGGAATGGAATGAAGAGTGCCTGCATGCTCTTGGTCCTGTTCGTGATAGCGATAGCCGCCAGCGTTTCAACGTCGCTATGAACGAGCGGAAGGCGGATATCAAATCTGAGTTGGGAGGGCAGGACCGTGGATGATTTATTTGACCACGCCCGGTTTAATGGTCCCGTCTATGAGCCGGTGTTCGATCAAGAGCGATTAACCGGCCAGATCAAGCGCGTCTATGATGCAATGATTTTAGGTCACTGGCGCACCCTGGATGACTTGGCAATAATAACGGGCGATCCTCATGCATCCATATCGGCACAGCTTAGGCATTTGCGGAAAGAGCGGTTCGGGTCACACATCGTTGAAAAGCGTCCCAAGGGAGCTAGAGAGAGCGGCCTTTGGGAATATAAATTAACAGAAAATATCGGAGAGAAATAGATGTTAAACAAATGCAGCTTCATTGGGAATTTAGGCCGTGACCCAGAGATCCGTCTTACACAGTCAGGTTCTAAGGTGGGCAATTTTACGATTGCCTGTTCTGAAAAATGGAAGGACAAGCAGACCGGCGAAACTAAAGAGAAAACCGAGTGGGTTCGGATCGTGGTATTCTCTGATGGTCTGTGCGGTGTGATTGAGAGATACCTGAAAAAAGGATCAAAGGTCTACATCGAAGGCAAGCTGCAAACCCGCAAGTGGCAGGGCAATGATGGCGTTGAAAAATACACCACAGAAATTGTCCTCCAAGGGTTTGATGCGAAGATGATTATGTTGGATGGGAAAAGCGAAGGCGGCGGCAATTATGGTGGGCAGGAGCAGCGGCAGGAAGCCGGTTCAGGTTCTCCGGAAAGCGCGCCGGATCTGGACGACGAGATTCCCTTCTAGTGTTGATCCCAAAAGGTGTTAAGCCCAAGCGCATGAAGCCGGGGAGGCTGAAAGACGTGACCCATCTCAGGATGGTTGCCCTGCTCCCTTGCTGCGTTTGTGGCCGCGCTCCTTGCCAGGCCCACCACCTGATAGGAAATTATGGGCCAGGTGGGCCAGTGCGGGGGGCAAGCCTCAAGGCCGGTGATAATTTTGTCATCCCGCTTTGTCCTTACCATCATATGGATCTCCACCTGAATGGGGATGAGATCGAATACTTGGCCAGATTCGGCGTGAACGGACTAGAAATAGCGGAGAGATTATATGATCAAAACGATTTTACGGGGTGAGACCCAGCGGCATCACGCGATGACGGTATTGCTGGAGCTGAAAATTGATCCTGAGAATCTTCAGGAGATTATCGTGCAGCCGTACAAACGGAAGCGCAGTGAAGACCAGAACAAATACATGTGGGTTCTGAACACGGCCATTGGTGACCACCTGGGTTATTTTAAGCAGGCAATGCATTTGGAATTGATGAAACTGCTTTTGCCTCCAATCATACATGAGTGCCCCAGCGGTATGCATGAGGAATACACCACCAAGCATTTACGGATTAAAGAGATGTCGGCATACCTGGAGAAGATCCTGTTCTGGGCTGGTATAGAGCAAATCCCAATCCCACCTAAACCATATGAGGGCCCGCTATGACATTTAATGAAATTAAGATTGCATTCGGCGTAGACGACAAAGGGGCTCGGGAGTTCTTGTACCAATCGGATTTCTCCCGGTACGCTAAAACACTTGGGCCTATCCGCGTTTTCTGCATCAGGGGCGTGTGGCACCTGGACCAGAAGCCATCATCGAAAAAAGCCATACAGCGCGCATACATGGCTTATAAGATGGCGAACGGGAATAAGAAGAGGAAGAGAAAATGTGTTTAATCTGCGAGGGGACCGGGGCTATTTACCGTCCAGTGGGAAAGCTGGTCACTGAGCGGACGGAATGCGTCAAGAATGTTTATGGCCACTGGCAGGACATTAACACCAGCGAGACGGCAGTTCTGGGCGGCCTCGATGCTTGCCCGAAATGCGCGTCCAATGCTGAGATGTATTATAGTGATTATAAAGCTATTGTCGCCCGAGAGAAATCAGTATAGTGTTTTTGTGTGGTGAAAAAATTCTGGGAGTAATTACCCTGAAGACTTTCGCTTTCCCTGGTCCGCCACACATTTTTAAAGGGAAGCATGTTGAAGGGATAAAGCATTGAACCATTTCTCCGTAAAGAATTTTGAAAGTTTCCAGCACTACAAGGATAGAACACCCCCTTGGATAAAGCTGTATAACTGCACCCTAGAAGACTATGAAATTGCCAGCTTGCCTGATGTCAGCAAAGCGCACCTTTTTGCTATCTGGTTGCTAGCATCACGCTCCCACAATAAAATACCTTATGACGCACGGTTTGTTGGGAACAAGATAAACGCCACAGAACCCGTTGACCTCGACCTACTCGTACAGTCTGGTTTTATCGTTATAGATCAAGGCTGTAGCAACATGCTAGCAGAGAGCAAGCAAGATGATATACCAGAGAGAGAGGAGAGGAGAGGAGAGAGAGAGGTAGAGAAGAAAGTACTTACGTCATCTGTCGATGACACCCGCTTGATGGTTGATAGCTGGAATCGTATGGCATCTGATTATGGATTAACTAAGGTTCAAAAGCTAACGAAGGCCCGCAAAGCAAAAGCTGTGGCTCGTTTGAAGGACTGTGGTGGTCTCGAAGGATGGGACGCAGCTCTGGAGAAGGTGGCCAAAACTCCCGGTCTCCTCGGCCAGGCCGGTGGCAATTGGAAAGCCTCGTTTGATTTTCTGCTTCAGGAATCCAGCTTTGTTAAGCTCATGGAAGGCTCATACGACAATTGGACCGACACCCGGCGCGGAGGCGGCGTTGACGTTGTCGCCCAGGCATTGTCTGAAATCGAGACAGAGAGGAACGGCACATGAAAAAGTTAGCAACAGTTCGTGATTTTCCTGCAACTCTGGTTGCCGCCGTCAAGGGCCGTACAAAGACCACCGGGCTCTCACGAGATGGGGAGCTGGCATACAGCAACACATGGAAACTGCCGGTAATTACGGAAGAGATACAGGCTCAGGCATCGATCGCATTAGCCCAGATGGAAGACACACCGGATGCCACTGATTCGGACAAGGCTAAATGGGTAGGGTCATTGATGACGTTGTGTACCGGCCGCAAAGAGGTTGGTGACGTTAAGGCTAAAATCGTGGGGTACTCAGCCATGATTGAATACCCAGAATTTGTTTTTACAAAATCCAGCCTGGCCAGAGCGGCCACAAAATTCACATGGTTCCCGGCATACGCGGAGCTGGTAGAGTTTCTAGACAGTGAGGTATCAGAATACCGCACCCTAATCCGCAGACTAACATCGATCGTTGATGCGGATATCAAATCTCAGGACAGTAATATTCAGGAGCCAGTTGCAGAGCGCCGAGACCATGCGTCGAAAGTCATGGCTAATCTACGGAAAGCGATGGGGAGAGCAGAAAATGCAGATAAATAAATTGGTGCAATTAGCCCACAACACAGCCAAACAAAAAGGCTGGCACGAAACGGAAAAAAACGATGCAGAATGTATTGCGTTGATGCACTCTGAATTGTCTGAGGCGTTGGAGGCGTTACGAAAACCTGAACAGCGTGATGACCACTTACCTAACCTGGACCCGGTTGGTGTTGAGCTGGCTGACGTGTGCATCCGCATTTTTGATTATTGCGGGCTTCGTGGAATAGACCTGGAACAATGCATCACGGAAAAGATGGAGTACAATCTGAAGCGCAGCTACAAGCACGGCGGCAAGAAGTTTTAATTTAACCGAAGGAGAACGATGATGAATGAATTTGCAGGAATATCTGGTGATCGGTTGCGGTCCTTTGTAGAACGGATCGAAAAATTGGAATCGGAGAAAATTACGCTGACAGAAGACATTAAGGAAGTGTTTTCTGAAGCGAAGGGCACCGGTTTTGATGTCAAAATTATGCGGGAGATAATTAAGCTCCGCAAGATGGACCCCAATGACGCGGCAGAGCATGCCGAGTTGATCAATGTCTATAAACGCGCCCTCGGTATGCAGACGGATATGTTCTCGCAGGCGGCCGAGTGATGAAAAGCATAGGGATGTTCAAGGGGCGTCGAGATCCAATCACGGCGTCTGAGGTTCTCGAGCGTCAAGAATCGATGGCCCGTATTGAGAATGAGGTGAGGGATCGTCTTGCCGCAGAAGCGGTTGGGCCCCTCGTTGAAAAGATGGCCAAGATAATTGATGAGCATTCCTAAGTCTGGCGTTTGGTGGACCCCTGGCGCTTGGACGGCGGCCCGCTGCAAAATGTGGCGTGAAGGAGACGACGCATTTAAACATCGGCTGGAGGTTTGGGTGGAGCGGGAAAAATACAGCGGAGCTATGCACCGGACACAGTTGCCAACAGTACCCGAAACGGGTTAACATAAGTCCTCCCTGTTAAACTTACCCTGGCGCACAGATACGCGCCGGGGACTTTTCAGGGAGAAGGAAGCAAAGGAAAGCAAAATGAATATTTTAGATAATTACAATTTTTCTAATAGGGCAAGGAAAGCATTGAAGAACGACGGCTCATACACGGCGGTAAAATTGCTAATGATGAGCGACGCCGACTTGTTGCGGATACCAAATTTTGGGCGTAAATCTTGGAAAGAGATTTTGCCGATCATTGAAGAGATACGGAAAGACCCAGGGGCACCCACGTTTCGGGATTTTATGATTTTTCACAAGAACTGCGTTGCGGATATTCAGACTGAATTACGAAGTTACCAGAGCCAGGTTTCCGGTCTCCGCCGAGCGTTAACCGACGAAAACTCCGACGAAAATGTTGATGACCTAAAGAACCAGATCACAGATTTGCAGGGCAGTGAGGCTGATTGGCGTCGTCGGGCAGAGCGGTCAAAGGAGAAGGAGTCCTATTGGAGGATGGAGACGCTGAATACGTTCTGGCAGGCTACGGCGCAATTCACCCGCAGCATCGGACGGATGTATTGGAAGAAATCATAATGAACGATCCACAGAAACAGGCAACATCATTTTTCAAGGTGATGGAAAGCAAGAACTTCGACATCATGGACATGGCCGTAACCATCCGAGTGATGAGCAACCTAGTCGCGTCAAAGGCCGAAGAGCAAACAGCCGGTAAACCTTTAGTCGCGGCGGAGCATGTAAGGATACCGTTCGATGGGTAACAGGCATTATTGTTATGCGTTAATGAATCCCATAACCCTGAGCATTTTCTATATCGGGAAAGGATCGGCTGCGCGCCGGTTCCAACACTTCAAATCATCCTATCCTGTAGACAAAAGGAAGAACCCCGCCAAGATGGCTGTCATCGATGGGATAGAAGCCGCGGGCCTCAAGCCTCAAGCAATTGTCCTGGAATGGTATGACGATGAGAAGGCAGCATATGCAGGGGAGAAAGCATACATCGATAAATACGGCATGGAAAACCTGACCAACAAAAACAAAGGAGGGGCTGGTGGGCAAAGCAAGGCAGCGCCAAAGACGGCGGAAAAGGAAACAGGAACGGCTATCAAGGATTGGAAATATTCACTCAACGAAGAGCGATATTGTATCAACGTCGCCGGAGGTAAATTCAATTCAATCTCTGACGCATACCGAGACGCATATCCAAGATGCAAAGCCTCATTAAAGTCCGTAAACGAAAAGGCATCTCACCTCCTGGCCAAGGACAAGATTAAGGCAAGGATAGATATCATCAAAGCTCCCGTGATCGAAAAGGCTCAGTACACGCTAGAAGGACAGTTGGGTAAGTTCCAAAAAGCATATGATTTGGCAGAGAGTACAGATCAACCAAGCGCCATGACAGGTGCAGCGGATAAGCAAACAAACCTCCTGGGATTCTTCCCGCCGAAAAAGATAGAGCTGGATGGAGCCTTGGTGGTTACTGAGTTGTCAGCGACAGCTCGTGCGGCCAGGATTGCAGCTCTATTAGAAAAGGCGACCAAGGGTGCTTGACCTCGACCTGATTAAAGCCGCTGTTGCAAACCTCAGCAAGGAGGATGCAGAAGAGCTAGACCAATTGCTGCTCGACGGCACTCCGTTGTGGGTTCCGCTACCTGGGCCCCAGACTGAAGCGTATTACTCGGGCGCGGATATTTTATTCTATGGTGGAGCTGCTGGCGGTGGAAAAACAGATTTGCTCATCGGCGCATGTCTCACATCACATCTCAAATCAATCATATTCCGGAGAGAGGGCACACAGCTCCAGGGCATCTATGACCGGATGACCGAGATGCTTGGCAGCCGTGATGGGTTTGCAGCAAAGGATAAGATCTGGCGTTTGCCTGGCAGACAAATAGAATTTGGGTCCACGCCTAACCCGAAGGATGAAGAAAAATATCAAGGCCGCCCACATGACTTGAAGGGGTTTGATGAAATATGTCACTTTCCAGAAGCGCAATTCAGGTTCTTGGGTGGTTGGTTAAGATCTACCGTCGAGGGACAGCGAAAGAGAATCATCTGCACCGGCAACCCACCGACATCAGCGGAGGGACAATGGGTAAAGGAGTTCTGGGGGCCTTGGCTGATGAAAGACCACCCTCATCCTGCCAAGCCAGGCGAATTGGTATGGTATGCCATGATCGACGGCAAAGAGGAAATTGTCGAAAGCGGTGATCCGTTCGAGTATGAAGACGAGATGATTAAGCCGACATCCCGCACGTTCATTCCATCCAGCGTTGAGGACAATGTCTTCCTGATGGAGACCGGATACAAATCTACACTGCAAGCATTGCCTGAACCATTGCGTTCTCAAATGCTTAAAGGTGATTTC
The DNA here is from genome assembly GCF_963976355.1 of uncultured Sneathiella sp. Classification (NCBI taxonomy): domain Bacteria; kingdom Pseudomonadati; phylum Pseudomonadota; class Alphaproteobacteria; order Sneathiellales; family Sneathiellaceae; genus Sneathiella; species uncultured Sneathiella sp. Next base: position 18,769 of record NZ_CAXBKA010000013.1, on the reverse strand, counting down.
GGCGCGGGCATGGATGATCCAGTCTGGCAAGTCATCCCATCCGATTGGGTTGCTCAGGCCATGGATCGATGGTCCCCCATGGAGGCACCAGAGCGGCCGCCAATGACGAGTCTGGGCGTAGATCCCAGCCGGGGTGGACGTGATGAAATGATAATTGCACGTCGCCATTCATTGTGGTTTGACGAACCGATCGCTATTGCTGGCATCGATGTGCCTGATGGACCGACAGCGGCAGGCCTGGTTATGAAAGCCAGAAGAGATCGAGCGCCTGTCCATATCGACGTGATTGGCATCGGCGCGAGCCCAACAGACTTTCTAGTCAGCAACCGGGTGCAAACTGTTCCTATCAATAACTCAGCCAAATCAAATGAGGTGGACGCATCCAGGACGCTGAAGTTCCGGAACATGCGCGCCGAGAGCTATTGGGGGATGCGTGAGGCCTTGGACCCAGTGAACGGGCTCAACCTATCCCTGCCGCCTAATCCACGTCTGAGGGCTGACCTGACCGCACCACACTGGAAGCTGACAGCTCAGGGTGTGCAGATAGAATTGAAAGAGGACGTTGCCGAGAGGATCGGCCGCTCACCTGATTACGGTGACGCATATGTTCTCGCACTATTCCAGACAGACCGAGACGAAGATCTGCCTTGGAACCAAACCGAAGGCAAGAAAGGTGACGACTATGACCCGCACTCTTAAAAAGGGCGACATCGGTGCATTCGATGACAACATCAACCGATCGCCTCACATCTGGGGAGCCAGGCTACCAGGGCAGGGACCGTCCCAGGTTTGCACCAACTGCGGCAATCGCAAGAACGTGGACACCGAGAAGGCACCTTGCGCTGGGCCGTCATGGCAATCGATGCTGCACAAAGACAAGAGCGATCCCGACTATGACCCAATCTGATCTTGCCCGTGTTGGCGTTACCGTCGCACACGTTATGCTCTGCGATTGCCCTACATGCATATGGTACGAGGAATCATGGGGCGATATTGACCCATATGAAGATACACCAAATCCAGAAACCATTGTGGTTATGCCAACAGATGGCGGATTGTACTTACTCAGTGAAGGGATGATTCCGAGATATAGGGTTCTGGACACTGACGACAGCACGTTCGTCGGGCCCTGGCATCATATCCACTTTGATTCCTTGTTCGTCCCCATGCAATAGTGCGGTACGATAATACCACAATTTAATAGACCGGCGCTCCATCTTGTGCTAATTACGGTGTATGGACGCAATACTTGTATTTGCATCGGGCAACCATCACGCGCTGTCCTGGATGCTGGATAAGGCTCACCGGCACGTCTTTGTCTGCGTTTTGACGGACAACGGTTGGGTCAAGTACGATTGGCGCGACGGAAACCCCACAATAGAATCCTTTGCCGCAAAAGACTTCGACCTGTCTTCGTACTACCGAGACGGTGGATACGAGGTCTTATCAATACAAACGCAACGCAATAGCACCTTTGGCCCTTTCATGTTGAACAACTGTGTTGGCCACGCCAAGCTAATCCTTGGCATCAATTCATTCTCGATTACTCCCCATCAACTTTATTGCCACCTCTCAAACCGGAGCATTCTTATGCGGATCATGGACTTTATCAAACAGCTATCATATATCCCAGGTTTTGGCGGTGCCCCAAAAGCGGCAGCCCCTCCCCCTCCACCGCCACCTCCACCACCTCCTGCACCCGTTGCCAAAAAGGCAGACGAGGCAGTGTCGCAGGCTCGACGTGATGAGCAGAAGCGCGCACGTATCCAGGCTGGCCAAGGTGGAACGGTTAAGACCGGGCCTCTCGGTGTACAAACACCGGCCACAACAACAAAAACCCTATTAGGGAGCTAGACCATGCCAGAACTAGGCGCAAAGCCTGTCGGCGGCACGTTGATGGATGAGCAGACGGAGAGCAAAAACTATCCGCGGCTATATCTGAACGACGGCGATGTCGATGCTGTTCCCAATGATGCGGAGCCAGGTGACGAACGTATGATCACCGGCAAAGTGCGGGTCTCTGAGATGGGCAAAGCAAAAGACGGTTCTCGGACTGCCTCTCTGGAGGTACTAGAGCTGTACCTAGAAGAGAAAGACAAGCCGACAGCAGCCGAAAAAATGTATCCATCCCTCGATAAGGAATAGACTATGGCCTTGCTGGCATCACCAGAAAACCTTCAGTCAATGAATACGTTGAAGGGCAAGCGCGGACCAATCATCCGGCGCTATCGTAAGCTCGAGAACGATAGATCATCATGGAGAAGTCATTGGCAAGAGCTGAGTGATTACTTAGCACCTCGTCGTGGCCGGTTCTTAATTGAGGACAGCTCGAACACCCGAGGCCGCAAGCGCAACAACAAGATTATTGATAGCACCGGCACACAAGCTTTGCGGACTATGGCTGCGGGCATGATGTCTGGTATGACGAGCCCAGCTCGACCCTGGCACCGGCGCGGAGTTGCTGGAGACCCTGACCTAATGGACCGTGAAGACGTGAAGATCTGGTTGTCTAAGGTTGAAGCCGTTGAACGCGGCATCCTGAACAATTCCAATTTCTACAATTCCATGTCCACTATCTATACAGAGCTGGGAGGCTTCGGCACCGGGCCAATGTTCCGAGAGCCAAGCTTTGAGAAGGTTGTGCGGTTCCGCCCATACACGGCAGGCGAATACATCATTGCCGAAGATGATAAAGGCAACGTCGATACGCTCGGCCGGTATTTCACATACACAGTCAGCCAGGTCGTTGAGAAGTTTGTCGTCCAGTCAGATGGCAGCCTCGATTGGTCCGTATTGAGCGCGGTAACCAAGAAGCTTTGGGATGAGCAGAACTATGACGAGCTTGTCCCCATCATCCATATGATCGAACCACGGCGTTCTGAAGACCGCGAGTATGGTAAGATGGATGGCAAGAACATGCCGTTCAAATCTGCATACATGGAATATGGCGGCGATGGCGATAAGCTATTGAGCGAAGGCGGATACAAACGATTCCCAGCCTATGTGCCGCGGTGGGATGTTCTCCCCGGCGACGTGTACGGCAGATCACCAGGTATGGACACACTTGGCGACATCAAACAATTACAGCACCAGCAGAAGCGTAAGGCTCAGGCTATTGATAAACAGGTCAACCCTCCAATGGTTGCGTCTGTAAGTCTTCGCGGCAAGCCAACGTCAACTCTACCTGGTGCCAATACCTATGTGGACCCGACGCAGGGCGGAGCTGGATACCAGCCTGCCTACACTGTGACGCCTGACATATCCGGATTGGGTCAAGACATCCAAGAAGTACAAGGCCGCATCCAGCGTGGGTTCTATGCTGACCTCTTTGCAATGATGATCAATTCCGATCGTCGGCAGATCACAGCCACTGAGGTTGTTGAGCGCCATGAAGAGAAGCTTGTTCTGCTCGGGCCTGTGTTACAAAGGCTGAACGTGGAGCTTCTGAACCCCCTACTTGATGACGTTTTCGAGTTTGCCTTAGAAGCTGACCTCCTCCCACCGCCGCCCGAGGCACTTCAAGGGGTAGAGCTGAAGGTGGATTACATCTCGCTCTTGGCGCAGGCCCAGCAGGCTGTTTCGGCATCAAGCATTGAACGTACCATGAGCTTCGCAGGCAACCTGTCTGCTGTGTTCCCAGAGGTCGTTGATGTTATCGATGCTGATTTCGCAATGCGCGAATACTCGGAGATCCTGGGTAATGATCCGCAACTAATTAAAGATACAGAAACTGTCGGCAATGCTCGGGAGGCGCGAGCTCAACAGGCTCAGGCTGCCCAGGAACAAGATCAAGCTGGAGCCTTGGCCGCGAATGCCAAGGTATTGAGCGAGACGGATTCTCAGTCACCAAACGCATTAACTGACCTGTTGGGAAGTGGCGCATCAGTATGAGTATGCACATTGTCAAAGATAGCTCTAGCCCTGGTGACATCCAGAAGGCGGACGACCAGGAGAAGGACCGGGAACGTGACCTGGAATTTATCCTGTCGAAGCCTCGTGGCCGTCGCTGGGTGCATGACATTATTTACAGCACTAGCCATGTGGATCTGAACAGCCATATCCCTGGCTGCTCTGACAGCACTGCATTCAACGAAGGCGCTCGGAGTATTGGCGCAAAGATTCTCGAGGACATTCGGGCAGCCCATCCAGAGCATTACCTGAAGATGTTAGAGGAGAACCACTTTGATAGTTAATTCTACCAACTCATTTGGGCCAGAGCTTGATCCGTTCAACAATGCCAGCAAACGGCATAAACATTATTGCTTATGGATTTGAGAGGCTACCCTAATGAATTTTAACCCAAAGCTGAGGAGCTGAACAATGGCGGAAGAGACAGACGTAGTTGACGAAGTAATTGATGACCAGGTTGCAGACGACCAGGTCACAGACCAGAAACCGGCTGATGAGGATCAGCCAGGCGCGGACGATAAGAAGGCGGATGGTGATGATACCAAAGCTGACGGATCTGAGCGCAAAGAGACCAAAACCCTGCTGTCGGACGACGAGGGTGACGGATCGGACGAAGGTGTACCCGAGAAATACGAGTTCACACCGCCCGAGGGTATTGACCTCAGCGAGGACGCCCAAACAAGACTGGAAGCGTTTGGTGACACGGCGCGGGAAATGAATCTCTCTCAGGAGCAGTATCAATCCCTCATTGAGTATGACATCGAGCGTGGACAGAAAGCGTTGGTAGAAGCTGCCAATGGATTTGTAGAACGTGTTGAAGGATGGGCTGGCGAGACTAAGGCTGACAAGGAGCTAGGGGGCGATGCCCTTAATGCGAATTTAGGCACTATCAAGGCAGCTCAAGAGAAGTTCGGGAGCCCTGCACTTGCGGAGCTAGTTGGCGCACCAAGCGTTGACAATCCCAACGGACTCGGCTTGGGAAATCACCCAGAGTTTCTTCGACTGATGTTAAGGGTGGGTAAAGCCCTCGGGGAAGATACTTTCCACGAGGGTGACGGGCACAAGGCATCTGACGGTGATTCCTTGAAGCGCATGTACCCATCTATGTTTAAAGAAGCCAGCTAATCAAAGCTGACTTACATAGGAGGCCATTATGGCTACATTAGGAACTGAAAACCCAACCCTCGCTGATTTGGCGAAGGTTACCGATCCGGATGGCACTATTGCTGACGTGATCGAAATTCTAAACCAGACGAACGAAATTCTGGAAGACATGACTTGGTTAGAGGGCAACCTCACAACTGGTCACCGGAGTTCTATTCGTTCCGGACTACCCTCACCAACTTTCCGTAAGATGTACGGATTTGTACAGCCGACTAAATCTCGCGCGGTACAAATCACCGATAACTGCGGCATGATGGAAGACTATTCCCAGGTGGATAAAGCACTTGTGGACATGGCTGGAAATCCCGCTGCATTCCGCTTACAGGAAGACCGCCCTCATATCGAAGGCATGAACCAAACATTGGCAACTAAGATCTTTTACGGTGATGAATCTACATCTCCTGAAGAGTTCACTGGTTTGTCTCCGCGTTACAATAGTTTGTCTGCTGAGAACGGCGACAACATTATTTCTGGCGGCGGAAGCGGTTCAGACAATGCATCGATCTGGTTGATCTGTTGGTCACCAAATACGTGCCACGGCATTATTCCAAAAGGCTCCAAAGCTGGCGTCCAGCAACGCGACCTCGGTGAGGTTACCGTTCAGGACACTGAAGGCGGAACCACTGGCTTGATGCAGGGCTACCGTACTCACTATCGTTGGGACGTGGGCTTAACTGTTCGCGACTGGCGCTATGCTGTGCGTATTGCCAACATTGACCGTTCTGCCTTGCTAGTCACTGCTGCGACGGGCGCGGATCTGAACGACCTGATGCACCAGGCGGTCACAGAAATCCCGAATACGGCTGTTGGTCGTTGCGCTTGGTACATGGATAAATCAATCCTGTCCATGTTGCGTCGTCAAACGTCGAACGCGGTTTCTAATTCAACTTTGTCTATGGACATGGTTGGCGGCACAATGCAGACTTCATGGGGTGGATATCCTATCCGCCGTGTTGATGCTTTGCGCGGTAACGAAGCTACTGTATCTTAATCACACGATTAGGTAATAACCCCCGGCCTGGAGCCTAATAACCCCTCCAGGCCAACTTCTCCCGAAAGGAGATTTGCTATGATTATGGATAAACTAGGCGAATTTGCAGACGGCGGTGATATCTCCGCTGTTGCATCAACTGTGTTGTCTGACAACGTAATTGATATTGGCAACTCACGCGACATCGGCCAAGGTCAACCAATCTATTTGGTGATCCAGATTGATGTTGCTGTTAGCGGCTCATCTTCAACAATCAACTTCCGGCTTCGGTCAGATAGCACGGCAGCTATCCACGCCACCACCTCGACGGCACACATTGAGACTGGCGCTATCCCTGAAGCGACTTTGGTTGCTGGTTACACCACTGTGATTCCTTTGCCAATGGGCACTGCTTACGAGCAGTTCATCGGCGTTCAGGCTGTCATTGGTACGGCGACGACATCAGCGGGCACTTACTCTGCCTTCTTGACGCTTGACCCAACAGGTTGGATTGCAGCGGCTGACGCCACTAACTAAGACCTACCCGGGGAGGTGGATTAATCTGCCTCCCCACCCTTTAACTCTGAGGAGAGACACAAATGGCTATCAAGAAAAAAGCACCACCGAAAGAAGAAGCCGAGACCGGCGATATGATCACGGTTTTGTTCAAACAGAATTTTTACCCAGGTTACGGAACTGGCGTCGGCATGTATGAAAAAGGCGAGACTTACGAGATGCCTGCTGACACAGCAATCCCGTCTCGGGACATTGAAATACTTGTCGGGGAGTCATCATACTTAAAGGCTCGAGCTGCGATAAAGGCTGCACCCGAAAAGAAATAGAAAGGCTAAACCATGGCATCCGCCGTTCAGATTGCAAAATTAGCCCTCCAACATATCGGTGATCGATACGACATATCGGATCTGACCGAGGAGGGGACAGAAGCAGAGCAGATGAATCTTATCTTCGAGGATACTCGGGACGAGTTACTGCGACGGGTGCCATGGCGCTTTGCCAAAAAATACACCAGCCCTGCGACACTATCGGTAACGGTTCCAGGTGGGTGGACATTTGCCTACCAGTATCCAACTGACGCAGTCAAGGTGCGCGGCATCACCAACGTCCTTGGCGGGTTTGATGCTGAGGCTATCGACTTCGAGGTTGTCCTCCTATCGGATGACACGAAGGTCGTTTTAACTGATGAGTCAGATGCGGAGCTTTTCTACACATCCCGCGTTAGTGACACCACCAAGTTTGACCCAGAATTTACAATGGCATTTAGCTTCTTATTGGCCGCTAGATCTTGCATGTCCCTGACGGGAAGTGTGGAGATTACCAGCAAGCTTGATCAAGAAGTCCTGCGCGTGGTCAGCCATGCAGCGGAAACAGATAGTAGCGAGGGCCGGACACGGTCAGCCCCAGAGGCTTCATGGATTGATGCGAGGAATTAATGGTAAAAGTAATTCAACCCAGCTTGGCCGGTGGAGAAATATCTGAAGCTGTTGCGGCTCGGGTAGACATTTCCAAATACCAAACGTCTCTTGCCGCCTGCGAGAATATGTATGTGCAGACATCTGGCGGTGTGTCCAACCGGACAGGAACCGAATTTGTAGGCGAGGTGAAGAACAGCTCTTTATCCACCCGCATTATTCCCTTTGAATTTAACGTAGACCAGACATACATCCTCGAGATGGGGAACCTATACATCCGCGTCATTGCTGATGGCGGACTGGTTGTTGATAGCTCAGAGATCAAAACGATTAGTGGCGCGACGGCAGCCGATCCTGTTGTGGTCACGGCAACCAGCCATGGCAGAAGCAACGGAGAAGAGATATTTATATCTAGCGTTGTTGGCATGACAGAATTAAACGGGCGACAGTTTAAAGTGGCCAACGTGACTACCCATACGTTCGAGATCCAGGACATGGACAGCGTTGATGTCGATGGCACCGGATATACGACATACAGCTCGGCAGGGATTGCATCTCTGATCTTTGAGGTGGCGACGCCGTACCTGACCGCGGATCTGTTCGAGATCCAATATGTGCAGTCTGCTGACGTGATGACGTTGACCCATCCCAGCTATGAACCCCGCGAACTTATCCGGACGGCCAATGATGACTGGACACTAAGCGTAATTGTATTCCAGCCAGAGCAGGCATTCCCCACCTCCTTGACTGTCACGGCCAATACCACAGGTGCAGTTGTTGAGCAGTACGTTGTAACGGCGGTTTCACGTGAAACTGCGGAGGAAAGCTTACGTGCCACCGGTTCATCATTCACAATATCAGGTGCCACTGCGGCGAATCCTGTTGTAATCACAGCAACATCTCACGGCGTATCGTTGGGGGATGAGATCCATATCAGCGGTGTTGTTGGAATGACAGAGCTGAACGGTCAAAGGTTCAAGGCAGGGACTATTGGCACACACACCATCTCCTTGGAGGATACGACAGGAACGGACATAGATGGTTCTGGCTTCACGGCCTATTCATCTGCTGGCGACGTGTTCATTGCATACGACGAAATCACCAACGGCAACGCAACGCCTGACAACACAATAACCTGGGATGCGGTTACCGGGGCTGAGAGCTATAATATTTACAAAGCCGAGAACGGGTTGTTCGGGTTTATTGGCCGGACGGAGAAGGAAACTTTTACTGACAACAACATTGATCCGGACCTCTCTGATACGCCACCACAAACCCGCAACCCTTTCCTTGGCACCAACAACTTTCCAAGTACGGCAGGTTTCTTCGACCAGCGCAGGATTTTTGGCAACACCAACTCGAATACCCAGCGCAACTTTTTCACACAGACGGCCAACTTCTATAACATGGCAGTTTCCAGCCCGGCCAAAGATGACGACGCAATAACCGCGACCATTGCCGCTTTACGAATAAACGAGATCAAGCATTATATTCCGCTGATCGATCTGATCGTCCTGACATCAGGCGGTGAGTGGGTTATCAGTGGGGTTGACGACAAGATCACTCCTTCCGGTATCCAAGTAAAGCCACAGTCATATTACGGCGCGACATCCCTGAAGCCGATCGTTGCCGGTGACGTTGGCATCTTCATGCAGCCAGGTCAGACGGTGCGGGATCTAGGATACAAATTTGAGACTGACGCCTATAGCGGCAACGACATATCAATCCTTGCCCGGCACCTATTCGATTATAACACGGTTGTCGATTGGGGTTTCAGCCAGGCTCCGCTGTCTATCATTTGGAGTGTGCGAGACGACGGGATTCTTGTGGCGCTAACATATCTACGAGAGCAGGAGATCTACGGTTGGCACCGGCACACAACGCAGGGCGACTTTAAATCGACGGCGTCTGTGCGCGAGGGTGACGACGACATCACATACTTTGTTGTTGAGCGTAAGATTGGAACCCGCACGGTCAAATATATTGAACGTCTGAAGGAACGGACATTCGAGGATATCCAGGACGCACCATTTGTGGACGCGGGTGTATTCCATGATGTCCCGATCACCATCACCGGCTTTACGAATGCAAATCCAATTGTAGTGACGGCACCGTCTCATGGTTTGAACGACGGTGACATTGTGGACATCGACGGTCTGAGGGTTCTCGACACTACCGTGACGCAAGGGCATATTATCGATACCGATATAAACGGCACCGGGTACATGGTTGCCAACAAGACGACACACACATTCGAGCTTCAAAACAACGCAACGGACGTGGATGGCACAGCATTTGGTGTCTATCACTCCGGCGGCAAAGTTCGCCTGTCATCTGTGAGCGTTGGGTTCCTGTGGCACCTAGAAGGCGCGGAGGTTGTTTGCCTGGCCAATGGCTATGTGGTTCGAGGCCTGACGGTGGCAAACGGTCAAATCACACTTCCGGACACAGCCAGCCGGGTTCATGTCGGGTTTGGCTACACTGCTGAGATCGAGACACTGCGCTTGGATGCAGGGTCTGCGGCCGAAACCATCCAGGGCAAAGCTAAGAAAATCTCCAGATTGACCGTCCGAGTGGAAAGAACACTGGGGATGTGGATGGGAAGCAATCGAGACCGTATGCGAGAGGCGAAATTTGGCCTTCCTGCGCTGCTTGGGCAACCCCCGAGTATGTTGACAGGGGACAAGGACGTAACGCTCCCTCCTGAGTGGAATAAGGAAGGCAAGTATATTATTCAACAACGTGACCCACTGCCCATTACTGTGCTATCGTTGATCCCAGATGCAATAATTGGTGGAAACTAATGATTCGCTGCATAACCTTTGACGAAGCATACTCACACCCAGACTTTGCCGATCTTTTGGCAGGGTACGGTGATGAGTGCGCCATCAATGGTTTGCCAGCACCCGATTGTCAGCCAGAGCAGTATAAGGCGCTCGAGCTTACTGGGGCATTTCATGTGTTCGGTGCGTTTAGCGGTGACCGTATGATTGGCTTCCTCGGTCTGTTGATTTCAGTTATTCCTCACTATGGGGCAATGGTTGCGACAACTGAAAGTTTCTTTGTTGATCCTGATAAGCGGCAGTCTGGGGCTGGCATTAAACTGCTACGCATTGCTGAGGCTGTGGCGAAGGATCTCGGCGCTGTTGGTCTGCTGGTCAGTGCTCCGTTCGGCGGTAAGCTGGCTGATGTTATGGAGAAGGTCGGTTATACAGAAACGAACCGCGTATTCTTTAGGGGTTTGGCATGAACAACATAGTTCCATCAAGGGCACACATACCGGCTATGAGTGAAGCATCTATTGGCAACGTGCGTAAGTTTGAAGCTGAGATGTCTAAGCAGCCACAGTATGACCTTGAAATACTCCACACGATCCACGGCGGGGTTTACACTCGAACGATTATGATGCCGCCTGGCTGTATGCTGACTGGCGCTCTGATTAAGATTGCAACAACCCTTATCATAAGCGGGCATGTTACTGTATACACTGATGGTGAAGATATCGATTTTGTCGGGTACAATGTCGTTCCAGCGAGCGCAAACCGGAAACAGGCTATATACGCCCATGAGCATACTGATATGACAATGCTGTTCTCAACCAAGGCGACGACGGTTGGTGAAGCGCAAGAAGAATTTACGGATGAGGTGTATTTGCTGGTTTCCAGTAAGGACCATGTCGTGGTTACAGGAGAATAATAATGACTGGTGCAACAACAGCGACAGCGGTAGCCGGGGCAGGAATGTCTTGGGGTACAATCGCGTCTATTGGGTTTTCTGCATTAGGGGCTGTGTCGGGAGCAATGGGGGCACGTCAGCAAGCCCAGGCTGCACAACAGCAGGCTAATTTCCAGGCTTCAGTCCAGCGGAACAATGCAATCATTGCCCAACAGAATGCGGCGGATGTTCGTAACCGTGGAGAGGTTGAAGCGCAGGAGCATCGGGACAGGATCAGGCAGACCCGTGGTGCTGTCGTTGCTTCGCAGGCTGCCAATGGGTTCCTGGTCGATGACCCTGGTTCGTCAAATGTAGATTTGCTGGCAGATGTCATGGAAGCCGGTGAGCTGGACGTTTTGCGGATAGAAGAGAACACGGCTCGAGAAGAGCGCCGGGCGCTTATTCAAGGGCAGAACTTCACGGCTCAGGCTGGTCTATTTGATGCTCAGGCATCGGCTCAGAACCCAGGGCTTGCAGGGGCGACAACCCTTCTTTCAGGTGCGGCCAAAACCGCTAAGTTATTCGCATAAGGATTTAAGTTATGGCTCGAGTTCCAACACCAGTTACCCAAGGCGCTCAGAACATCGGAGCTGTTAAGCCGATTGCTGCTGATACGCCATTTCAGTCTTTCCAGACATCTGGTGATATGTTCGGAGCTGGCCTTGGCAAGTCTTTGTCATCTGCTGGGTCTGAGCTTATGGGCGCTGCCCAGGACATAAAAGCATTTTCAGATAAGCGCGCAGAAGATGCCTCGTTGATCAAAACGATGGAGCTAGAAGGCATGGTTCTGGAAAACGATGCAGAACAGCGCCGGATCTTTTCGCAGACAAATCTTGGTGGGGCAAAGGACGCGGCCAAAAATTACAAGAAACAGGTTGATGATTTTAACAATAAATTAGATACGAAAGACCTCACACCAACTGCGGCGGCACGATTTAAACTGTTCCGTCTGAAAAGTGGAACGACTGGATATAGCGCGGCGTTTAGGCATGAGTCTGAGCAGACTGAGCTTCAGATTGTTGGCTTGGCTAATGAGCGGACAAAGTCTTATTCTGAAGCTGCCCAGGGTCAGTACAACAACCCCCAGCTCGCCATTGATGCGACCAACGTGATACGATCGAGCGAGACGCTGGCCGGTCAGCGTCTGGGCCTAGAGAAAACTCAGATTGATGCCAATGTGCAGGACAAAGTCAGCGCCATGAACCTCGGGCGGATCAAGGCTGCGATAACAGACGACAATTCAGCTTTCGCTAAGAAAATATATGAAGAAGGCAAATTGAACAACTCAATCGATGGTGACGATTTGGAAGCTGCCCAGGGGATGCTCAAGACGGCGACAATGAAGGATGAATCACGCAAGAATGCTGAGGCTTACATCAGCGGTGCAGAAGGCGAGCAAGATGCCCTAGATAAAGCCAAAAAGATAAAAGACGCGGGTGTCTATGATGCTACGGTGGCCAGGATTAAAGACCACTATGCTACGGGAAGACGCATAGACAATGATGCTCGTGTAGCTAACAAACGAGAGGCGTGGAAGCTTGTCGCGGACGGCGGGTCGTTTGATGACCTGGGCCCTGACCAGAAAGCGTCTCTTGATGGTACAACGATCTCATCCATGAAGGCGTTTGAGGCGCGGCGGGCAAAAACCGGCGTGGGGTATGCCGCTATTTCAAAGCCATCCGTTATGGTCGAGCTGCATAACTTGTATCAGGCTGACAAGACGAAATTCACAGAAGAACAAATCATTAATAAGATTGGCGACCTGTCCGAAAGCGACTTCAAGTATTGGCTGAAATTGCAAAGCACTGTTGATAAGGCAGACGAGAAGAGCAAGGCGAAGGCCATCAGCTATACGATGAGCGATAAGTTGGCTAAAGAATACCTAAACGAAGCTCAGATCAAGTACGGGACATCGGCGAGTGAGGATGATGCCAAGAAATCGAACAAGGTTCTTTCTTTGGTTAGAGAGATGGTTGATGACGCATACACCAAAGGCGTTCCGATCACGAGAGCTGATATAGACAAAGGTTTGGCTAATATATTTTTAACTGGGGAGCTTTACACCAGAGGTGAGTTTTTTGATCCAGATGGTAAGGCTTTCGAGTTCAAGGGTGTGGAAACAAAAGGTGGGTTTGTCATCGTCGATGCCGGTGAACAAAAGCCTCGTATATCCAAAGCGTCTGGTGTGCCACAAACGGAACTGGATGGCATCTTCAAGGCTATCGACGCGAATGATAATCTGGATATGAACGTCCAGACCATCATGGATCTATACGCGAAGAAAAAGAAAAAAGGCTAATGATGGAAAATTTTGATTATAGCGCGGCTGGTGAAGAACTACTCAAAGAGCGTGAAGAAGAAAAGCGCATTGAGAAAGAGCCCAATGTTTTCGATTATTCAAAGGCAGCTAATGACCTGGTGGGTGAACGGCAGGACAGCGCGCTAAATCCATTGATCCGTCCGGCAGTTAAACAGCCTGTCGCTGCCGCTATCAAAACGAATGACCTGAGCAAGAAGACTGGTCTTCCGAAGATGGCTGTCCAGCAAGACCCTGTTGAAGCCGGGGCTATTGCGCGTGAAGGTGAAATCAAATCTGCACTGGTGGATGCTCCAGAGACAAAGAAGTTTTTGGCAAAAGATAACAATATCCAAGCTGCACACAATGACGTTGAGAATCTGTCTGAGATCGAGAAAGCATGGGATAAGGCATCCAAGTATATCGGTTCCGTCGCTGTTGATCTGGCATCTGGCGCTGTCGATGTTGCAAAGCAATCAGCAAACCAGCCAGAAGTGGCCGCGAGGGCATTTGGCGCTGGCATTGTACGTGATGTCATCGGCAAGGGGATAAGCGGTCTGAGCGATGCTAACCAGGCTGCCGCGAATATGATTATGGCACCTTTGAATGCGATGATAGGCAGGGAGTACGGGGATGCCTTGGGCCCAGAATTGCCTTGGTGGCTTTCCCCTGCTCAAAGCTTCGGTGGTGCCGTTGAGAAAATTGGCGAGGATATAGCGCCGAAAGAGAAAGGCCTTTTTGTCGATGTCATGGGCGGAGTTGGCCAGGCTTCGGCGCAAATCGCCATGGCAATATTGACCAGCGGAACATCATCTGTCCCGTCTCTTTTGTCGATGATCGGTCAAGGTTCAAGCATTGCATCAGATACTGCCGAGAGAGAGGGAAAAAAAGGAACTTTTGGGGGTGACGTTGCTACTCTGGCTGGCGGTTCCATTACCGCAGTTACTGAGAAATATGGATTGGATGCTTGGTTGACAGGAATCCCGGCCATCACCAAGAATAAGATTTTACAGGTTTTGGCTGGCGCAACATCTGAGGGCGCTCAGGAGATAACGGAACAAGTGTTGCAGAATTTGTCTGCGTTCTTTGCTTATGGGAAAGATGCTGAAAAAGGTATTATTGGGGCATCAGGAATAACTGACGCTGCGACAGCTTACGAAGGCGGGGTTGGCGCTATCGTTGGCGGTCTTGTCTCCAGCGCATTAGGCGGTGGCAGATACATCCAAGAACGAAAGCAGGCAAATAAGCGCACAGAAGCCATCAAAGATTTGAACAACAAACCATCTGAGCTGAGAGAATCCTCGACGGAGATGTACGCTGATGCTCAAGGTAGGTTCATGCGGAAGCAGGGTGTCGAGACTGTCGAGATCGATGCTGCTGGCGTTAAGGTATTGTTTCAGTCTGATGATCCGTTTGACCTGGTAGAAGATAGCGTCGCCCAGGAGGCAATCGCGACTGGTGGCAGTATTTCAATATCGCCTGAAGAATATTGGGCGTTGCCGAAAGAGACCATTGATAAAATTGCCACGAACACAAGTTTCGGTGACGGCCAGATGTCAGAGCAGGAATCTACCGAGGTTGATGACCTGGTGAAAGAGTTTGGCGGCACACTAACGGAAGAAGAAATTGCGGCCGAGCAGGCAGGCATTGATCCAGAGAACCAAATTTACACAGAGGTCTACAATCAATTGTTATCTGCTGGAGCCACGTCTGTTGATGCGGGCCCAAAGGCAGCGCAGATGGCGGCGGTATTTAATATCTTCGGACAACGCGCAGGCATAGACCCGTTGAAGGTTGCAGAACGGTTTCTGCCATCTATCCGCAAGCAATTACCAGAGTTTTACAAAACCACCCAGCCGGACGGACAGGACTATTTAATTGAGCGGGTAAAGCGGGCTGCCAGCCAGCCGACTGAGCAACAGGCCCTCGGGCAGACATTGCTTGAGTTTATAGCTCAACGTGGCGGCATCATCGACAAGGATGGTGAATTTGATGTTAATGACATGGCTACCTGGCAGAAGGCTAATCCGTTCATTGGAAAGCTGCTCCAGGACATGCCTGCCGATTTGGGCGCGGATATGCTTGGTGGCGGAGCTGCCCCCGATTTAAGCTTGATGCCTGATTATGTGCGAGAGGCTGCCGTCGAAGCTGGGTTCTTGGAAGAGGGCGCAGATATCAATGACCTCCTGATGGCCGTAGGAGAGGAATTGCAGGGTCGTCCCTCATATTCCATAGCCAATCAGGATGCGGACGCTTTGGCGACTGCACAGTCTATTGCTGACCTACTCGAGTTCATGGACCGGAACGACATTGACGTTGGGCTGGATAGCCAGGAGATCAAGAAGCAGATTGCGGCTGTTGATGCCGATATTAGCGG
The DNA here is from genome assembly GCF_963976355.1 of uncultured Sneathiella sp. NCBI lineage: Bacteria > Pseudomonadati > Pseudomonadota > Alphaproteobacteria > Sneathiellales > Sneathiellaceae > Sneathiella > uncultured Sneathiella sp. The sequence continues at coordinate 2,909 of NZ_CAXBKA010000013.1, read as the reverse complement.
GAGGACGTTGGATCAGCCAGGTTCTCCGGCGTTTGATGCTTGGGCTGGCGATGGATACGAGACGGTTGAATCAGAAGAGATAAACTACACTGATTTCTCAGAAGACAAGCCTTATGTGTTAAAGGTTTTCCACGGGACTACGCACAATATTGATCTGTTCTTAGCATCTGTTCGGGGGAATAAAGAAGGCCAATTTGGAGCTGTGAATTATTTCACGTCAAGCGAAGGAGACGCCAACGAAAATTATGCAGGCCAAGGGCCAGACTTAACAGGGAGGATTGAAGGGCGGTCCGTGGAGATCGAGTCCGATAATCTTAGTGAACACTTCAATGGGACCGCCGAAGATTTGCTGTTGCTCGTTCCTGATATGGTAGATGTCGCCACAGCGCAGTCCATGATCGACAGTGACATAATGCCGGAGGCTTTGGCTGCAAGGATTGCTTACAAAGAGATGACAGGCGGGAAAGAACAAGTTCTTGAAATGTTCGTTCGGACAGAAAAGCCGTTTGTTGTCGGCGCGGATGTGTCCCCTTGGATTGAATTTGTTGATTTCGATGCGTTGGAATCCGAAGCTATTGAGCGCGTGGCTGAGGACAACGATGTTTCTGTCTTGGCGGTGAAAGAGGATAGAGAAAATTATGAAGAACAAATTGACGAAACGCGATGGGAAATTGAAGCAGACACACCAAACGCTCTAACGGAGGCCATTGAAGAAGTGGCGGCAGAAACGGGGATTGACGCTAAACAATTGCTTTTTGATCTGATGGATATTTCCGTTGAAGGTTTGTCGCAATCAAACCTCGAGAAAACCCTGCGCGATAGTGAGGCGTTGGCGTATGCCGAAGATCAAGACAGTGGGCGCATCATCGGAAGTCACGTTATTGGTCAGATTATTCAGAAACTTGGTTTTGACAGTATCATTTTAAAGAACGCTGAGGAACGGTTTACAAATATGAATATGGAGCCTGGTACGGCGCACGTTCATGTGTTTGACGAAAACAATAGAAACATAAAATCCGTAAACAACCGAGGCACATACGACCCGAATGATCCGCGGATTATGTATCAGCAAATAGAGAAGCTGGGCATTAACGAAGATGTCTCTACAGAAGGCACGGCGTATCAGCCAAAGAAAACTCGTAAGGCATACAAGTTGTTCGCAATACATCCAAATGACCCAGGGAAGCTGTTTCCCCTGTATGTCGGTGCGGATACGCCAATGGTCATGGGCGAGTGGATGGACGCTGCCATTGGCGACCCTGGCAAGACGACAAAAACAGGTAAGGCTAAAGTCAAATCTAAGATTGGGGATCTCGCGTTCCGCCCTGGCTGGCATGCGGGGACACTTCCATTTGCTCACCAGATCGGTGGGAAAGATGCAGACGGGAACCAAGCCATCCGAGAGCCGTTCCAGGTGTGGGCGGAGGTTGAAGTCGCTGACGATGTGGATTGGCAGACTGAGGCAAACAGTAGAGCATCTACCGTTAAGAGTGGTCCTAACAAGGGCAATCTCAACAAGAAAGAGGCACAGATAGACGACCAGATTCCTGTTGGCGGCAACTACGAATACAACACCAGCTCGAACGTAAAGGGGACATGGGTCATCTCCGGCAGCGTGAAGGTTAATAGGGTTCTATCTGATGCCGAGGTTGAGACTATCAATTCGGAAGCTGGCGTCCAAGATTATGGTCGAGTAGAACCACGAATGGATGAATCGCAGGCCATGACGTTCTTCCAAGATGGCTCCAATATGTTCGGCAACCCCTTGGATGTCACACCAACTGGTGGCGCTAAGGGCAAGACGATACTGATCGAAGACATCGGCCGAGCGTTTAATGAGAACCATCAGGATGTCCATGGCGAGCAATTCTTTCCTGAGACGGATGAAGCCCACCATGCTGAAGTGATGAAGATGGCGAAGGCCGAATTGGAAGCCCAGATGAAGCGGCCCAATTCTGGTGTTGGCTGGTATGAGCAGGATGTTGTGGATGCTTTGGTTGATACTGCGGCGTTGTTCCCCACACTACTTACTGACAAAAGTCATCGTGATCTGTATCTGATGTTTGCTGGTATTTTCTCCAATGGCATGAACCCAGCGCAAGCTTGGGAAGCATCCGCTATAGCGTTTGAACAATTCTTGGAATCTGGCGAGATCCCAACAAGCAGGAAGCCGCTGAAGGGCCAGCCTCAGATATGGGCGGAAGAGTTCTTTGACAAGAAGAAAAACAAGCTTATTCCACGGCGACACGCTGGCTACGGTGTTCGTGATCAAGGCAACCGTCAACAACTGTCTTTCCTGAAATATCTGGTTGAGAGCAAGGGCGGTGTTCAACAGGCAGTTGATTGGATGAAGGCGGTTCAGTCTCCGCTGGACATTAACAATGCCATGCGAGATAGCGGTGCATACAAAGGAAAATATCCACGTTTTACGAAGGCTGAAGAAAACAACGATGCCCATACATTTGGTGCGTTGGCGTTTGGTGATAAGCTGGGCCGATACACTATCGGTTTGCATGGTGTGGACATCGATGCTGGTGACACAACGGTTGATCTGTGGTACACTCGGACATTCAGACGTTGGACCGGTAGGTTGTTTGAGCCGCCCCTTGGGGATCAAGGCGTTGCTGCACAGCCGAAAGACGATGTCGAGCGCGATGCTATTTTTCGGGTTACTGAAGACTTAGTTAATGAGTACAAATTGAAGCCGGGGGATGTACAAGCCGTCCTTTGGTTTTTTGAAAAACGCCTTTGGCATGAACATGGAGCAGCATTAGATGAAGGAACCAACTCTAAGGGAGCGGCGAATCTCTTACGAAAAAGAGGCATTGAAGAATCCAATGACGGAGATGCAAGCAGCGGAAAGAATAAGAAAGCTGATCGCCAAGGAGGAAAGCTCCGCCAAGAGCGAA
>NZ_CAXBKA010000012.1:0-50897 GCF_963976355.1 uncultured Sneathiella sp. | reverse complement strand
ATTGACCAGTGCGGTTCGATTTTCGACCAGTCGCGTGCGAACCCGATGCGTCGCCTGAATACTCAATTGTTCACCGGTTTTAATTGTAACAAAACGCATGCTGGGTCGACTGGCCGCCTCGCATATTGCTCCTGCATCATTCGGGTCGCTCTTGTTTGTTTTGACATAAGGTTTGACAAATTGAGGACTGATTAAACGGGTTGCATGGCCCAAGTCAGCAATCTCGCGAGCCCAATAATGCGCGCCAGAGCATGCTTCCATGGCAACCAGGCAGGGCGGTATATTGGCGAAAAAAATACCAACCTGATCACGTCGCAGAGTTTTTCTTAGAACCGTTTTATCCCGCTCATCAACGCCATGAACTTCAAAAACATTCTTTGCTAAATCCAATCCAATACGAGTCAAGGCCATTTCTGTTCTCCTTTAAATATGGGTTATACCCACACTCGAGGATGCCATAAAACTCAAGGGCGGGTGTTCATACCATTGGCTCCGGTTTTGCAAGAGATAAATTGAGATAATCCTGATCGAAGAGGGTTGCGATTATGTGTCCGGGCTGTTTTCGCGGTGCATATGACCGCTGGCCCTTCAGTGGTTGCCGCTGATAATGCAAGAAGTCTTTTAAGGCATTTGAAGTGATTGAATGCAGTCGTCTGCGAGTTATGGAATTGCGGCTATTTCAGAAGCCGCAGACCGGTATGGTGATCCGCGGATCAAGCCCAAATCTGATGAACGAACCTAGATTGGCTTGTGGGCCAGCCCTGATTTTCCTTATGAAAACAATGAAACGGTATGAGAAACCTCGTGTCATTGTCACATATAGATTATTTTCGTAACGTGCCTCGATGAACTTGATTGGAAACGAAATGATCCAGGAAACGGGTTGCTGGTTGAACAATCGTTGCAAAAATTCTCATCTTCCTTTTCGACGGCGAGAATATGCAATGCTATAGTTTACGCGTCTGCAAAGTTTACAGAAATTCGTTTCTATTCACGCATCAGTCCATAATCACTTCAACACGGAACGCTATCTCAACTAAAGTACCACATTAAAGTTCAACGTGACGTTGCTCTTGCTGAGTGGCAGCAACTTAACGGGTCATAATAGAGGCATTTTAGTGCCATTCTACACCAAAAAGAGGCGTGGCCGTATTCGCCTGAAAGCGCCCTGTTAATCCTACATAAACGCCGGTTATTTGACCAGATAAAGCGCGATGATAGGGAACGCGGTTAGCAAAGCAACAACCATCAGCTCGATAAGCACAAACGGCATAACTCCCTTGAAAATTCTCATCAGCGTTATATCCGGTGCGATGGAGTTCATGACGAAAATATTAAGCCCCAATGGCGGCGTAATCAGAGCAATTTCGGCCATTACGACGATATAAATGCCGAACCAAATTGGGTCTATTCCGTAATGCAGAATGATTGGATAGATAAAGGGAACGGTCAGGATCAACATGGCAAAAACGTCAAGTGCGCATCCCAAAATCAAATATATCACCGTGATGACAATAATAAACTCATACGGCCCCAGATTCATCGCCTGTACAAAATTGATCATGTTTTCGGTAATACCGGTTACCGCAATAAAGCGGGTGACGATATAGCCAGACAGGATGATTGTGAACAGCATTGCGCTTGTGGTGATGGTTTCCGTCAGCGCTTCTCGCATTGCCGCCCACGTCAGTTTTCGCGAAATTAGACCATAGAAAGTTACGCCAACGACTGCAATACCGGAGGCTTCCGTTGGCGTGAAGGCACCTAAATAAATACCGCCGATAATAAGGGCAAATAGGGCAAGAATTGGTAATGCCTCGATAAGAGAAAAGACGGTTTCTTTCGCGTCAGGCTTTGGTATCGGGGGTGCCTTTTTAGGGCTGATTACTGCAATGGCAATTACTAGCGCGCTGAAAAGGGCTACGGTTAATAAACCAGGAACGATGCCGGCAATAAACAGATCGCCGATTGAGTTTTCGGTTAGAACACCATAAAAAATGAGAATGAGGCTCGGTGGTATGAGAATACCTAACGTGCCGGCGGCCGACAATGCGCCGGCTCCCAGTTCCTGGTCGTAGCCATATCGTTTTAGTTCCGGCATAACGATACGACCCATCGTCAGGACAGTTGCGGTACTTGATCCCGAGATGGCACCAAACCCGGCGCAGCCGAAAACGGAGGCTATTGCCAGCCCACCTGGAAACCGCCCAAGTGTATTGGCGGTTGCTCTAAATAGGCCAGCGGCAATTCCAGTATGATTAGCAATATTCCCCATTAGCATGAACATCGGAATAGCAATGAGAACGAAATTCGTACCTTCATGAAAGTATACTAGTGTGGACTGGCTCAGTGCTTGTTGAACGCCCATAACCACAACGATCCCGCCAATACCGACCGTTCCCAGGGCAAACGCAATGGGAACGCCCAAAAAAATCAAACCAATCATGACGGCAAGACCAATATAGCCAATGACAATAGGCTCCATTTTATTTTACTCCTGTTTCTTCAAGGGATTTTGGTCGTGCCGATTTGCGGGTTTTTGAATTTTCTGGTGTAGGCATCAGTTTTAGTAGGGTTGTAACGACCAATTGGACGCATAGCAGGGAAAAGACGACCAGCATGATAAACTGGAACGGCCATACAGGAATGTTGAGTTCTTCGGTTGCATCCGAGATCATGATGGAAAAGCGGTAGTCATCGAATGACTGACGTGCGAGCGCGCCGAACAGGACTATTCCACAGAACATGGAAAGGATCTCTATGCCGAGTTGCATTCGTCTCGGCATCATGTCGAAAAGCAGATCCATACGGATATGCTTTTCAGTTAATGTCGTGAAATTAAGGCCCAATGTGAAGACAAGAAGAAGAAGAAATTGGCTCGCTTCTACGGCACCGAGAATAGGCCGATTGACAAAGTAACGCATCGTGACGTCAGCCGCGATTACCAAGGTGAGAGTTGGTAACGCAACAAAAGACGCGAAGAGATGGATCAAATTTATTATCCATCTCAATGCATTGGCGAATTTTATTACAACCATGTCACTAACAAAGCCCTGTCGAGTTAAAAGTTGCTGAGTTTATGTTCATCATGGTATCTCCCTATATTCATGCCATAAAGGCAAATTCCTCTCGCTTATTAGTTTTTTAACAGTTTTCAGCCTTGGGAATTCAAATACCTTAAACTTACGTATGGGTACACTTTTTTGCGATGGGTGTAATAACTAAATTTTAGTGTACACTCTAACGTTTATATCGTTGACATTATACATACTATACAGATAGTATCTTATATGGCAAGGCGGAAACATGGCGCCAATGCTATAAAAATATGAGTAACTGTCATCCGCTGCTTACGACCCGGAAATGCCGCCATTTATGGTCAAAAATTAGGAGGTCCAATGTTACCGCTTGAAGGAATACGAGTACTCGATTTTACTCAATTGATCGCTGGCGCGTTTTCAACCATGTTGCTAGGCGATCTGGGGGCAGACGTCATTAAAATCGAACCCCCTGAAGGTGATGCCATGCGGCGCACGGGAAATACCTCCGTTGAGGGGTTGTTGGAAAGCGAAGCCTCTCTCAGTTTAAGTCGTAATAAGCGAAGTGTTGTCCTAGATTTAAAGAGTGCTGCTGGTAAGCGGGCCGCACTGGATCTGGCAGCTCAGGCAGATATTGTTGTTGAGAACTTTCGCCCCGGTACGATGGATAAGCTCGGGCTGGGATATGATGAATTGTCTCGAAGCAATCCGGGTCTTATTTTTTGCGCAGTTGCAGGATTTCGTCCGAACAGTAAATACGCCAAACGTCCGGCACTTGATCAGGTTATTCAGGCTCTTTCAGGCTTGATGCAACTAAATGGGTCGGAGGAATCTGGACCACTACGTACTGGTTTCCCGTTTGTCGATATTTTCTCACCCACGCTTGCTACCATCGGCATTTTGGCAGCGTTGCATCGTCGTGAGCTGACCGGTGAAGGCGGTCGCGTGGATATGTCCATGATGGACGCTGCCATATTTGGTATGATCCCGCGTGAAGGTTATTATTTTAAGACAGGCAAAACACCTGCCCGAATAGGTAACAAGCATTATCAGATTGTTCCCTGTGACAGCTATACTACGTCCGATAACCGACAAATTCAGATCATCGCACATCAGGAAAAATTCTGGCATACGCTTACCGATGCATTGGCCGACCCGGAACTAGCTGATGACCCAAGGTTTTTAACGAATGCTTTGCGGAACGATAATCGGGATGCTGTTGACGAATGGCTCGCACGTATTATCGCTACGAAGCCATTAAGTGAATGGCTTGATCGTTTTGAAAAATCCGGTGTGCTGTTTGCGCCTGTACGAACATTGGATGAAGTGTTCAGCGATCCGGAGGTTCGTAATGATATGGTTGTGAATGTTAACCATTCACAGATCGGGACAATCAAAGTGCTCGCAAATCCCATTAATATTTCAGGATGTAACACCCGTTATGAAGTCCCTCCACCAATGCTCGGCGAGCATACCGACGATGTTATCGATGAAAACGGAAACGTGCTGCCGAATGCTTGGCGTAAAAGCCGGAAATAATAGGAGAATTGCCTCTTTTAGGTCCCATTCGCCTCAGCAAAAACAATATAGGAAATAAATAAATGGATATTCAGTTGAACAAGAAAAGTGTCATCGTCACCGGCGGGGCGTCGAATATTGGGCGCAGTATAAGTCTCGCCTTTGCAACTGAGGGCGTAGATTTGACCATCGCGGATCTTGACGATGTGCAGGCAAAAAAGGTCGCGGAAAAAGCAATTGAACTCGGCGCTGCATCTGCCCACACAGTGAAAACAGATGTCTCCAATTGGGATAACGTGCAGGCGCTTGTGTCAGAGGTGGAAGAGCGCCACGGCAAGATAGACGTCTTGGTCAATAATGTTGGGTGGACACGCGACGCGGTCTTCACGGAGAAGACTCGTGAGGAATGGCAGCGGGAAATAGATCTTAATTTATGGGGTACAATCAATTGTACGAGGGCTGTACTTGACGGGATGATCAAGAATGGTGGCGGCTCGGTTGTCAGCATCGGCTCAGATGCTGGCCGTATGGGTGAATTTCGCGAGGCAGTCTATGGTGCATGTAAGGCTGGTGTTATCGCGCTGATGAAGTCGCTGGCGCGTGAAAATGGCCGCTTTGGTGTCCGTTTTAATGTTGTATGCCCGGGCACCACAATGCCGGATTCGACGGAAGAGTTAAGCGAAAACAGTATCTGGATCAATGAGATGAAGGAATGGAATACGCCAGAAATGCGAGAGCGTATTTCGAAGGCATATCCTTTGCGGCGTATAGGCAAGCCTGGCGATATTGCTTCTGCCGTATTGTTCATGGCTTCCGATGCCTCCAGTTTTGTTACGGGCCAGACATTGAGCGTGAGCGGCGGCTATACAATGATGTAACTCGGAATTCGGCGGCACATTGCCTGACGGATTACTAATTCTTATTTTCGCGGATCGAAAGATATTTTATGTTTGACTTTTCTGTGGAAGACCGCGTCGCGACGGTCACAATGCGCAACGAGCCCGTTAATGCGCTGACACTTGTTTTCGTCGAGAAATTAGAGCTGTTGGTGGACGATCTGGAGACGCGCGACGACTGGAACGTCGTAATTATTCGTAGCGATCTTAAGGTATTTTCGGCAGGTGGTGATTTAGCGGGCATGTTGTCCTGGATGAATGAAGAAGGGGCCGCCAAGAGAGTGGCGGTCTATGCACAACGTATTCAGCAGCTTATGAAACGGTTTGAAAAACTTCCCGGTGTCACCATTGCATTCATAGAGGGCGCTGCGCTGGGCGGTGGATTGGAACTCGCTCTTTCTTGTGATCTGCGAATTGCAACGGAAGAGGCGAAATTTGGCCTGCCGGAACTCAAGGTTGGATTGCTCCCTGCAGCAGGAGGTACACAGCGGCTGACTCGGCATTGCGGCCGCGGGGTGGCAACACGAATAATGCTAGCGGGGGACGTTCTTTCCGCAGCGGAAGCGCACCGCGTTAATTTGGTTGAAATGCTGTGGGAAAATGGCCAGTCTAAAATGGAGTTGGCGGATATTGCCGGACGTATTGCTGCAATGCCACGGGAAGCCCTTAGTATTGTCAAGGGCTGTATTGCAGGGCAGGGCGCGACCGATACTGACGGTTTCGCGCTGGAAATCACTGGTATTGAAAAACTGGTCGCAGGCGGCGAGGCAAAAATACGCATTGCCCGCTTTATGCAGAAGACAGATGCCTGACGGAGCGGATAATATGATTGGGTGTTGGTGTAAATTTCAGCATGAGGACATGTAATGACGGAAAAAAGCATTCTGCTTGAGAAAAACAATAAAACAGGTGTCGCCATACTGACATTGAACAGACCCGATCAGTTTAATGCGTTTAATCGGGAAATGGTCAACCTGTGGGCTGATACGTTGATAGATATCGCGGCGGACAAAAATATACGTGCCATGGTCCTGACCGGCGCAGGAAAAGCGTTTTGCGCCGGCGGTGATATGGATGAGCTGGATAGCTTTCTCACAATGAATATGTCGGAACGCAAATCGTTTCTTTATGACAATGTCTATCGGGTTATGCGCCAAGTGCATAGTATGGACATTCCGATAATTGCAGCGCTAAACGGTACTGCAAGGGGAGCCGGGCTAGATATGGCGCTGATGTGTGACATTCGTATCGCGGATCGCTCTGCGGCTTTTGCTGAATCATATATTGCCATGGGACTAATCGCCGGTGATGGCGGGTCATATTTTCTGCCACGACTTGTTGGTCTCTCCAAGGCGCTGGAATTGCTCTGGACAGGCGATGTGGTAAGCGGTGAAGAGGCTGTGCAAATTGGCATGGTTTCAAGGGTAGTGGATGACGGACAGGCACTCGCCGAAGCGGTGAAATTTGCGGAACGAATTGCGAAACAGCCAACGGAAGCAGTTCGGATGATGAAGCGTGCGGCAATTCAAGGTTTTTCAACAACGCTGGATTCACATCTCGACATGATTTCGTCTCATATGGCCATTCTCGAAGACAGCCTGGCATTCAAGGAGCGGGTAGCTGCATTTCAGGCGCGTCGTCGGAAGTAATCCTTGAATTAACAAACTATCCGGATAGAATGTAAGCTAGCCCCTACGAATTTTAATTTGTGCGGCCTGACGCGGGGCTTCTATTTAAAATAGAGAACTCCGCACTTCGCCGCCGACTAAGTTAATGTGAGGAAGATCTAGCCGAAATGCCGCGACAGATCGCAAGAAGGGGAAGAAAAATGTTTACACTTACAGACGAGCAGAAGCAGTTGCAGGCACATTTTCGCCGCGTTGCGCTCGAACGCTTGGCGCCGCGAGCTGATGAAATTGATGCAACTGGCGAATATCCGGAGGATATGTTCGAACTACTGAAGTCGTTGGAGCTCTTTCTGCTTCCCTTCCCGGTAGAATATGGCGGGACCAACAGCATGCTTTCTGCCTGCATTGCGGTGGAGGAATTTTCTCGTATCTGCTTTAACACGGCCTATATCCTTGTTGTTCAATGGGTGCCGATTGGCGCCATTATTGAGGGCGGCACACAGGCTCAGCGCGATAAATATTTGCCGCCACTGGCGACGGGTGAAGCGCGCGCCGCCATTTCGGTAACCGAACCACAAAGCGGGTCGGACGTCGCCGGTGTTGTCTGCCGGGCGAAGAACGTACCGGGAGGCTACCGGCTGACGGGCAGCAAGGCCTGGTGTACAAATGCCAGCAAATCTGATTTCATATTGGTTGCTGCCCGCATCTCCCGCGACGATAAAGAACGCGGCGGTCTGAACCTATTCATTGTCCCGACTAACGCTGAAGGCTTGGAAATCGGTCCCAAGGAGAAGAAGGCTGGTGGGCGTGGCGTACCGTCCCATCCACTTTACCTCAATAACGTATTCGTGCCGGAAGAAGATCGGTTGGGCGAGGAGGGTCGGGGGTTCAAGATTGTCATGCAGACCTTCAACGCCTCCCGGCCAATTGTCGGTGCACGTGGCGTGGGGCTTGCGCAAGGCGCGCTGGACAAGGCCGCTAATTTCATCAAGACACGCGAAGGATTTGGTCAGCCAATTATCGACTTTCAGGGAATGCGCTGGATGCTCGCCGATATGGCGACCTCGATCGAAGCGGCCCGCAACCTTGTTTATCGGGCGGCGAGTGAGGTTGACGCCGGGACGACAGGTAATGAGCTGGCGTCGCTTGCTGCGATGTCCAAATTATTCGCAACAGACGTCGCGATGAAAGTCGCTACAGATGCGGTCCAGGTCTACGGATCGTCCGGCATTTCCGATGATTTTCCGATCGGACGCTACATGAGAGACGCAAAGATGCTGCAGATCGTGGAAGGCACGAACCAAATCCAGCGCAATATTATTGGCCGTTTACTGGTCGACGCAGCAAGACAGGAAAAATAAATCGAATTAGCAGTGTCATTTATCTATTAAAGTGTTGGTTGAATTTTAATGATATTTTAAATTTCTCTGAACGTGAGTGAGAAGTCCTTTTATTAGGTTGTCGCGCAACCATGCTTTCTCGCATGGTTGCAGCGAGGTTAGAAATACATCGGGCAGCTAGCTATAGGTAAAAATTTATTGTCGCGTGTCGAAAAGGCCGTTGACAATAAGGCTCCGTGCCGCACGGATCAAGTCATCACCAGACATTTTCATTTCCTGGCGCGACCATTCAATAAAAATACCGTCATGTAAGGCAATTACAATTGATGCGAGTTCTCGGGTTGGAACGATAAGCTTGATTTCACCACTTTTCTGTCCTTGCGCAATGGTTTCCTCCAGATGGGTATAAAGTAGCTGGTAGAGCTCCCTGATATGCCGGGATATTTTATTTTTTTGGCCGGCAAATTCCATCGACATTGTAATAAGCAGCAGCATCTCGTCACGTTTTGTCAAACCGAGCCCGGCGTGAACATGCATAAAATGGACAAGCGCTGCCTTGACGGAGTCACAATCTGTACTGAGGGCTTCGATAATCGGGTCAACAATTCGTTCCTTGGCACGATCGAGCAAGGAGTGAAGCAATGCTTCTTTGGTTCCGAAATGGAAGTAAACTGCACCTTTTGTAAGTTTGGCGCCAGCCGCGATGCTTTCCAGGGTCGTTGCTTTATACCCATTGGCAATGAACAACTTACAGGCACAGGCCATAAGCTTTTCAAAACTTTCCTGGCTTTGTTGCTTTTTTGTCTTGCGCTTTTTTATTGAGCCAGATTTGTCCGGCCGGGATATTTCTTTCCCAGCCGTGACGTTCTCGTTTCGGGCTATTGTTTTCGCCTTGTTGGCATCAGTAATTTTCATTAATAATATTTCCGTCAACGGGCTACTCGCAACCCTTCTCTTGGAAGGTATTCAACATAAGGCATACCCGAAAACACCTGATTGGGCAAATTAATCGTCTAGAATTTTTGCCGGAAATTCGGTTTCCGCTTTTCATTAAATGCGTTCACGCCTTCTTTCGACTCGGCTGATTGATAGAATAACGCCAATGCCTGCATACCGAGATTTCCAACACCTCGGATATTTTCAGTTGCTGCATTGAAGGAGCTTTTGGCAATGGCGATGGCAGTGGGGCTTTTCTGCAGGATCTCCTTGCACCATTGGTCAATTTCCTCGTCCAATTTCTCATGTGGCACTACTGCGTTGCATAACCCCATTTCGAGTGCCTGTTCTGCAGAATACTGGCGACACAAATACCATATTTCTCGCGCTTTCTTTTCACCAATCGCATGCGCAAGATATGCCGTTCCCCAGCCGGGATCAACGGAACCGACTTTCGGTCCGGCCTGGCCAAATTTTGCTTTGTCAGAGGCTATGGCAAGATCGCAAAGAGTAACCAGGACATTTCCTCCCCCAATGGAATAACCCTGAACGCGGGCGATGACCGGCTTTGGAATATCGCGCAAAACCGTATGCAATTCTTCAATTGGTAGGCCAATGGTGCCTTTTCCGTCATAGAAACCGTCATGCGCGGATTGGTCGCCGCCAACACAAAATGCCCTGTCACCGTGGGCTCCAAGTACAATGACACCTATTTCATTATCCCAGCCAGCGTCATTTAAAGCGTTTATCAGATCAGTAATGGTCTGATTGCGAAAGGCGTTCATCTTATCAGGACGGTTGATGTAGATGCGTGCAACCCCGTCGCGTTTCTCGAAAGTTATATCCAGATAGGTCATGTTTTCTTGTCCTTTAATTTGGTTTCTTTGCTGCCCAGGCGACACTCCAGCTTCCGGAAATGCCCAGGCCGGAGGAAGCGCCAATATTTATGCGCCAAGCATATGTTATTTGTTTCGGTTGACGAATACTATCCAGATGGTATGCTTTTTGTGCGCCTTTGTGTCAATAGAGAACACGCGGCCAGTGCTTGGGGAGGCCGGTGGAAATCCATCACCTCATTAGGTAAAGGCTAATAATGGGTTTGGGAGAAAAAGATAATGATATATACGCATATGCAGTGCAAATCCGCGATCGTTACCGGGGGATCCGGCGGCTTGGGCCTCGCCATCTCCAAGCGCCTGGCAGCTAGTGGTTGTAATCTAGTGGTTTCCGGCAGAACGGCGGAACGCGGCGCTCAGGCAGTGAAAGAACTCATAATGCTTGGCGTAAAGGCCGTCTTTGTCAAAGGCGATTCAGGCGATTATGAAAATTGTAAGCGGATTGTCGCGAGGGCCAGGGAAGAATATGGCGGTATCGACATATTGGTTAGCGCTGGTGCGGAAGGCCCCTTCGGGCCGAAACCGTTCCGGCAGATGACGCCCTCTGAGCTTGAAGAGAGCTTTGCGTCACGCTTTTTTCCGCGTATCTTTCCCGTACATGCCGCTGCCGACGCGTTGGAAGAAAGCAAAGGGTGCGTGGTTCTTATCACCACGGATGCGGCGCGATTTCCGACCACGGGAGAATCCGTTATTGGCGCTGTCGGGGCATCTGTAATCCTGATGACGAAAACGTTAGGCCGCGAATTTTCAAGAGCTAACATACGGATAAATTCCGTAGCCATGACCTTGACCTCTGACACACCTTCATGGGACCGGATATTCAATAATGACGAATTTGAGCGGAAAGTCTTTTCCAAGGCGCTGGATAGATTTCCGCAGAAACGTGCACCAACTGCGGATGAAGTCGCGGCGGTAGCTGCTTTTCTTGCCTCTGATGAGGCCGCACAAATCACGGGACAAACTGTCAGTGTAAATGGCGGGTTATCATTCGGCGGTTGGTAAGACTGTTTTGAACGAGGAAAAAAGGGAGAATATAATGGGCCCACTTAACGGATTAAAAATACTGGAAATGGAGGCTATCGGGCCCGTGCCTTTCGCGGCAATGCTGCTGGCCGATCTCGGTGCCAGTGTATTGCGTGTCGAGCGGCCCGGAGGTACTGACGTCGGACTGCCCCGGGAGCGCGATCTTGATCTGACATTACGCAACCGGAAAATCGTCACGCTAAATCTTAAAGATACGAGCGAATTCGAGAAAATATGGCCGCTGGTGGAAAGTGCCGATGTTTTGCTGGAAGGAGGCCGGCCCGGCGTCATGGAGCGGCTTGGTTTGGGACCGGATGAATGCCTCGCGCGCAATCCAGGACTTGTTTATGGTCGAATGACGGGATGGGGGCAGGACGGACCTCTCGCAAAAGCTGCTGGCCATGATATGAATTACATTGCCCTTGCAGGAGCATTATATGGAATTGGTCGGGCGGATCAGCCTCCGACACCTCCGCTCAATCTTGTCGGCGACTATGGCGGCGGTTCAATGTATCTGGTTTTCGGCATACTAAGCGCTCTTTATGAACGCAGCTCTTCAGGGAAGGGGCAAGTTGTTGATGCCGCCATTGTTGATGGCGCAGCATCTTTAATGACGGTGTTTGCAGGTATGTATAAGCAAGGTTTAATGACCTATGAGCGCGGTCGGAACGTTATTGATTCCGGTGCCCATTTTTACGACGTATATCAATGTAAGGACGGTGAATGGATTTCGCTTGGGCCGATCGAACCTAAATTCCAGAAACTCATGCTGGAGACATTAAAGATTAAATATGATGATTTGGACGCGACCTATGACCGGAAAAACTGGGCGAGTTTGAAGGCGCAGATCGCCGCCCGCATCGACGAGAAAACACAGGCAGAGTGGAACGAGATCCTGGAAGGCACCGATTGTTGTTACGCACCAGTACTGTCACTGGAAGATGCGGCTCAGCATCCGCATAACCGGTCTCGCGGTACATTTATTGACGTCGCGGGAGTTACACAACCCGCGCCAGCTCCGCGCTTCAGTCGTTCAAACCCTGACCCGATACGTCCGCCGGTCAAGCAGACTCCTGAAAAAGACGACGAAACTATCCGGAATTGGCTGAAAGGGTAGAGCGCATTTCATCATATCGTTGCAGATGCCAATAAACACAGGAATAGCAATTGCCCTAAAATATAAATACTAACTGTATAGTATGTATCTTGTAAAGACTGATGATTTAATGTAGATTGTTAGTTGCGATAGGGAAGAAAAGGGAGCCCTTTACCCAAAGACGAACAAAAAAGACGCTTTCGCAGCCAAGCGGAAGTCACTAGCAGAGAGAAAAAGAGAGGAAAACCAATGAAAAAACTGATTGCCGTGTCAATCATCACACTGACAGCATTACTCGGTACCGTCAGCGCATCAGCCGAAGAATTCACGCTGCGTGTATCGCAGCATCATTCTTCCAGCTCGGCCTTGGTCAATACGGTCACGAAGCCGTATGCCGAATTTATCGAGACGCAAAGCGGCGGGCGTATCAAGGTGGAAACCTTTCCGGATGGCGTTCTGCATGGTCCGCGGGATGGTTTCAAGGCCATTCTGACCGATATCACCGATGTCGCGCCAGCCTACCCGGTCTATGTGCCGAACAGCTTTCATTTGACGCATGGCCTCTATCTACCGGGTGCATTTTCAAGCATTTATACAGCTATTCGTGTTGCCCAGGAACTTTACCCAAAGTATCTGAAGGACGAGTACGAAGCCATGGGTGTGGAACTCGCTTTCATAGGTGGCAGCGCACCTTATGATCTTTTGACGACTAAAAGAGTAGAAAGTCTTGATGACCTGAAGGGGATGAAAATCCGCGGGGCTGGCTCACTCGTTAATCGTATGGTTGAGGGGTTTGGGGCAACACCTGTGACAATACAGGCACCCGAAATGTATACAGCTTTCCAGCAGGGTGTAATTGACGGCGTAATGGTGCCGGCAGAGAGCATTCTTACTTTTCGTGTTCAGGAAATCGCCAAATACTATGTGCCGCTTGCCCTTGGCCGCGCGGGCCTGCCTTTTGCCTTCAGCCGTAAATTTTACACTGGACTACCAGATGATCTTAAAAAAGTCATGGTGAAAGGCGTGAATTATGGCAGTCTTCTTTATGCTGATTTTGTGGAGAAGGGTACAAAAGCCGCAATGGACTCGCTGCGTGAAAATGGTGTTGTCTTTGTCAAATTGTCGGATGCAGATCGCAAAAAGCTTCGGAACGAAATGCAGCCTGTTTATAATGACTTCATTAAAAAACAAACTGATGCAGGCTATCCAGCGAAGGAATTTATTGCCGAAATGCAAAAGTTGTCGGATAAATATGGCGATATGACCCGCGAAGAATTTATCAAACTTATCGACGAACATCCTGTGAAAGGTCTTCTTCCGAGCATGTAAATTGATTGCATGTCTCTTCCATATTTTTCACGGGAAATTTAAACATCGTGGTTTCAAAATAAGATAGATAATTTTATGTTTTGCCACAAGTCTGTTTCCATTAGGGGAAGTTGAGCCTCCCATCACCTTCCCTTCGCGAGTCAATAAATAGAATCATTTGGATAGTTTATTGCCGCACACTAGTTCAGGAGTTGAGAACCAACATTGTTCTTGATTTCTGAACTTTTTTATGAGTTAGATGGCGCTGTCATGTCTGGATGGCGCTCCTATGGCAAGGTAAAAATGTGATGTTTTCCGGCAACTGGATGCGGTCATGTCTCCGGCCGGTACTGTCAGAAGAAAATGGCTTGATGGTCATTTGCTCCTCGACTAGCCTCCGAGCATGATAAAACAGAACCCCTTTCGATATTTCAAAACCTCGCCGGAAGTCATCCGCCTTGCGGTGATGATGTGCGTCAGGTTTCCGCTTTCACTTCGCAATGTTGAAGACCTTCTTCATGAACGGTTGAAGACCTTCTTCATGAACGCGGCATCGACATTTGCCATGAGACGGTGCGTTATTGGTGGAATCGCTTCGGTCCGTTGTTCGCAAGTGAAATACGTAAGAAACGTATTTATCCCTTCCAGAATCATTCCAACTGGCGATGGCACCTGGAAGAAGTATTTGTGAAGATCAATGGAGAAACTCATTATCTATGGCGAGCGGTCGATCACGAGGGCGAAGTATTGGAATGCTTTGTTTCCAAGCGCCGCGATCGCAAGGCAGCAATGGTTTTCCTTAAGAAGATAATGAAACGCTACGGTCAACCTCAAGTGATTGTAACGGACAGATTGCGTTCTTACCGTGCCGCGATGAAGGTAATTGGAAATAAAGCATCGCAAGAAACAGGTCGCTGGTTGAACAATCGCTGTGAAAATTCTCACCTCCCATTCCGGCGACGAGAATACGCAATGCTAAAGTTTAGACGCTTGCATAGTCTGCAGAAATTTGTCTCAATCCACGCATCAGTCCATAACCATTTCAACCTTGAGCGCCACCTAACAAGCCGAGAAACATTCAAGCTTCAACGAAATGCCGCACTGACCGAGTGGCGGCAACTTAGCGTGGCATAATAGGAGTGCTTAATTGGCAAATTACGTCAAACAGAGACGACATCGCATTCGTCTGACAGCACCATGACAATGCTTACTAGACAATTATTCTTGCGTTCTAGTAGTTTAAAAACTACATTAACTCATGATCGAGATAAAGCAGACAGCGACATTCCAGAAATGGGAACGCAAACTAAAAGACAAGCGAGCAAGAGCTTTGATTGCGGCTCGTATTTTTCGACTGGCAAACGGGTTGGCTGGTGATGTTTCTCCGGTGGGTCAGGGAGTTAGTGAATTACGTATTCATTATGGACCAGGCTATCGAGTGTATTTCAAACAGCGAGAGGAAGAGATTATTATCCTTTTGTGCGGCGGTAAAAAAAGTACCCAAAGCCGTGATATCGAGATAGCGAAACGATTTGCGAAAGAATGGAGTAAATAATATGGCTGAAGCCTTATATAGTTACGATCCGGCCGTAGCCCTGGATAGTCAGGAAGCTATTGAAGTGTTTATGGCGGATGCTTTTGAAACGGGTGACACGACTTACATTGCCAGGGCTCTAGGTGTGGTTGCACGGGCAAAGGGAATGAAACAGATTGCGGAAGAAACAGGACTTTCGCGGGAACAGCTTTATCGATCTTTCAGCGAGCAGGGAAATCCAACGTTGAAAACAACGCTGGCTGTCATGCAAGCGCTTGGTCTTGATATGACGACCAAGTTACATCATGTTGATTTGGGCACAGCCAAATAACTTTCTTGAAAAATCAAGGCTGTGTTACATCGCCTCGTTTACAACGATGATCAACAATATTGTTTCCCTGTTCTCAAATATAATTTCCCTGATCTTCAAATAACTTACCCTGTTATTTTTCTTAGGGAAAATGTATAAAAACGTAATAAAATTAGGGAGTTATGGCGTATCTAGCGCCTGAACAGGGCTAAAATCGCCAATAATCCCTGTTTTTTCCCTGTTTAACAGGGAAAATCGCTGAGACGGGTTCGCTCAAGACTACTTCCTCCACCACTCATTCAGGGGCGAACCTGAGACCAATCCAGGTTCGCCCCCGAACCCCGCAGTTCCGGGGCTTCGAGGTTATACTCTGATCTCAGAGACGCTTGGAGTGGCTCCATAAGACCGCTAATCCCCATTCGTCTCTACAGGCCACTTTCCGTGTCCAATCCATTGATATTACTGCTGGAGTCAGGCTGGATATCCGAGCTGTATTCGCTGAGCTTTCCAGTCAAATGCGAGGGAGCGTAGTCGTTGAAGCTGCCTGACCGTCAAGGTTTCCGGCTGACGGCCTGCCAATATGTCTTCAACGATTTTCGGCGACAAAAATGCCAGCGGAAGAACCCTGCTAATCTCGGTAACGAATACAGGTTCACGAGAAGCAATTTCCTGAACAGACTTTGCCTCTCCTGATGCTAGTTGATCAAACCAATGCCTGGCCTTGGCAATCAGACGACAGAGATCCGGATCAGGCTGATGGGTACTGGCATGACCGGCAATAACCAACTTTGCCTCTATACCTTTACGCTGCAGCTTCATCGCAATTTTGAGAGAAACGATAGTGCGATCTTCGTTTGGACCATCGAGCATTTTGATTTGCAGTAATTTGACCAAAGCCGCTCGGTTCACGTCAATTGAGATAGAATCTAATTGGAGTTCAACCCGATGGATGACCGCCTGTAATAGACCCTTCCGAGAAACGGTATCGTCGCTCATGATTTTTTCGGCCAGCGCGATGGCATGTTTGTTTATCAATTGCAAGTCAGGCAGGTTGTGGTCCTTGAGATGCAGGACATCAATTAATCTGCTCTGATTGCAAAGAAGTTCCCGAATGGGATTGAGGATAGCCTCTTCAAGCGTCGATGCGGGCAGACGCCATCCACCTGCTTCCGGTTCCGCATTCTGCGCCAACTGTTTCGAGATATAGTAGCGATAGCGCTTGCCGTCTTTGCTGGCCTGAGCTTGATAGAGCGGTTCTCCCGCTTCGTCAAAGACCAGCCCCGTCAGCAGAAACGGCGCCTTTACATTTGTCGGCGAAGACCGCTCTCGGCGGTTGCCACTCATCGTCTGCTGAACATGGTCCCAGGTCTCCTGATCGATGATAGCCTCATGCTGACCAGAGTAGGTCTCTCCTTTATGTGGGATCAATCCTATGTAAAGCGGATTGGAGAGCAGCCGATACAGGTTACCCCGCAAGAAGGGCTTGCCACCTGTAACAGATCCATCCTTTCGGATAATTTTCTTGGTAACAATGCCGAGGCGATCTGCCTCTGCTTTTAAAAGCCGCACTGTTCCGAGTTCGATATAGAGATCGAACAATAATCTTACTGTTGCGGCTTCCTCCTTATTGATCACCAGCTTGCGATCCTCAACATCGTAACCTAGCGGCAAATTGCCGCCCATCCACATGCCTTTCTTTTTGGAGGCCGCGATTTTGTCCCTAATTCTTTCCGCCGTGACCTCCCGTTCAAACTGGGCAAAGGAGAGAAGTACATTCAATGTCAGCCGACCCATGGAGGAGGTGGTATTGAATGCCTGCGTCACCGAGACAAAGGAGACGTTCTGTTGATCCAGCCTCTCAATGATTTTTGAGAAGTCAGCAAGTGACCGGGTGAGGCGATCGACCTTGTAGACGACGATGATATCTACCTCGTGCCGCTCAACAGCTGCCAGCAGTTTTGTAAGGGCAGGGCGATCCATGGTGCCGCCAGAGTAGCCCCCATCGTCATACTCTGTGGTTAAGTGTTTCCAGCCCTCATGGCGCTGGCTTTTGATATAGGCTTCACAGGCTTCCCGCTGGGCCTGCAGGGAGTTAAAATCCTGCTCCAGACCATCTTCGGTCGATTTACGGGTATAGATGGCGCAACGCTTCATATGGACATCCTACACCCCGAAGAACCGCGGGCCGGACCAGCGGGCGCCGGTAATGGTTCGGGCGATGGCCGATAACGACCTATAAGGTTTTCCCTGATAGACGAAGCCATTTTCCTCGATGTCGACCATATGGGTCTTTCCCCGCCATTCCCGTACCAGCCGACTGCCAACCCCAGGCTTGCGAGCGACTGGCGTTCCTGTATCGACTGTCGTCGTCCCAGGTGAAGCTGGTACATATCGCTTAAGCTGGCGCAGGGTCGATTTCTTAAGCCCACCGCCGTCCTTCGCCTGAAGATTGTAGTGACAGGCGTAGAGAAGAAGCCGGGTGCTTAGTCCTTTGGGTGGCGGTCCGCCATAAGCCTTGATCCATGCGTCGACAAGATCAGGTCGAGATGGTTGGGCGTTCGTAGTTACGTTTGCCATCGCCTCATCCCTCAACGGCTTTATATATCGTCTTTCCAGAAGGGGTTCGAGAATGATCAATTCGCACGCCCTGTTTGCGCAGCCCCGTCAGCGCAGCCCGGATACTGTGGGCCTGCCATCCTGTCGCCTTCTGCAGGTCCTGTATGCGAGCGCCCTTGGGACGCTTGAGAAGCTTCAGGATGATCTCCGGCTTTTTAGGTGGGGCCTTTATTGGCTTCTGTATTCGGGAAGAGGATGCCTGTTTATCGGCCGCTTTGGCAGACCTTGTCATTGCTTGTGAAGTTTCTTCGGTGTCGTCAGTGATTGCTTTGACTGTCTCTGCCTGTCGTTCTTTCTCTGCTACTGTCATATCGACCTCCGTGGGTTTTGCCCCGGCGGTGCGCCGGAGCTTGCACTGAGGCGAGCCCGGAAGAGGAGCCGGGCTGGCGAGGGTAGGCGTTCAGGCGCCCTTATATCGCCGCCACAGTACCGCTCTGTTGCCAGCGGAAGTCCAGTCCTTTCTGCCGCCGGAGAGCACTTGCCGGCTTCCTCACGCCGCTTTTGTAATCAGCCAGTCGACAAGCCCTGCCTTCAGTGCCTGATCGGCGAGCGCCGGAGCGTCCATCAGCAGGATGCCGCTGTCCCGGACATGAAGATCCTGCTTGCTGGAATGATAGACATAGAAGTATCTGTCTGCGGGCATCTCCCCGAACCGGTCTATGTAGTCATCGAGCTGGGCCTGGCTGGTGGCGGACTTGACCTGCACGATGGCGCGCTCTCCCGTCGTCGGCAGCAACAGCTCGAGATCAAGGGTCTTCTGGGTGCCGCCGAGCGAACTGATGCGCTGCCAGCCGCTTCGGCTGAACAGGAGCTCGGTAAAGAGCTCGAAGTCCTGCCAGGTGAGAAGTTTGATGACCTCCTCCGTTGTCGCCAGAAGCTGCCTGCGGGCCTCCTGCGCCGCCGTGATCTCGGGCAGGTCCTCATCCCGGAGCTTGCGCATCAGATAATCGAACTGATCTGGTTTCAGGGCGCAGACAGTGCCTTGATAAGCACTGATCTTTGTGAGATTGCCGCTGAGATCCCCGACTAGCAGCGGTGTTCCTCCGAAGGAGGCCCTGTGCCAGCCGGATACCGTCCGGCGGAAGCGGCTCCCTTGCGGGAACTCTTCCGGATCAGCGCCCAGATACTCGACTTCGGGGGCAAGCTCGGCCCACCAGAGCGATCCGCCGGAGAAGGTAATCCAGAGGACATCAGGGTCGGGATCGTAAAAGTCGAGGACCTGGTTGGCATGTCCGGTGGCGGTGCCGGCGGCAAGTCCCATATTGAGATATATCTTGCGGATGGCGTCCCTGTCGCCGGCCAGCGCCATCTCATGGGGAACGTCGTAATAGGCGAGGGGAGCAATACCCTCTTCCAGGCATTTCTGTTCCCATCCGCCGCGTTTTCCGAGCTTGATATAGCGTGCCTTCGTAAAAGTCTTCCGTGTCATTGCTTCGAACTCCTTTAAAAAACAAAAGGTCACCGGAGCGTTACCGCCCTGGTGACCGGGAGTTAAGAAGTTGCAACGAGACAACCGCGACGATCTTTAGCCGTGAAGCCTGGACATACATCGCCGCCTCCCGGCCATAGGGACCGAAAGGCGGCATCATTCCGGCTGATGCCAGCCGCTCGTTGCAGGGTTCTTAAGCCCCGGCAGGCAAATTGCTACCTGCGATCCGGACGTTAGCTTGCCTGCCCGCCGAGTTCAAGCGGATCAGACTGAACAGCGACCGGCTTTTGCCGAACGGGGCGAACTGTGGCAAAGATGTTAGCCATAGTACGGGTTGTCACGCTCATCATCGTCATAGACGCCCGGGGGCGGCTTGCGGGTCTTGTTTTTCTCTATTTGGTCCGCCGCCCATTCTTCCGGGGTCATATCTGCTGGGGCCAACAGAACGCCGACATCTTCGTCGATGGCGCCGGGGCGGTATCTTTCCATCACTTGTCCGAATTTCTTCATTGCCCGGGGGCGGGCGTCGTCCAGGGCCGCCTTGCGGAGATTGAGCAGGGTGATGTCCAGTAGCGTCCGCCGCTTTTTCCTGCCATCCTCCATCACGACATATTCCTGCAGCATGATATCCCGCAGCATCGTTTTAAGGTTTTTCGACCCCATTGGCCGTCCGCCCGGATTGACGCCGTCTTTCTGGGTTCTTCCTGAAGCCAGTATTGTATTTTTATCCGACATAATCTTTTCCTCCTGTCTGGTCGTTATTCGTCATCGATGATCTCTCCATATTGTTTCACATATTGTTCCGGAGTCATTCCCTTTGGGGCAACGATGACCCCGCCGCCATATTCCGGGGGCGGGGTATCAATAAGGCCATGATCTTCGCAAAGCTCGACAAGCCGGATCAGGGGGTGATTTCTCCCTTCATCATCTGCTGAACCATTCGCCAGACCATGGCTTCAAACGGATGTATCTTTCTGGCCTTGCCGTTAATTTTCATTGCTACCGGCTCATCAAGAAAGGCCGAGATATCGACCGGCCCGGTCTTTTTGCTCTTCGGCCGCCCCTTCGGATTGCCCGACTGTCCCTTCTTCCAGCGGGTTTCTTTGGGTGGGCGGCCATGCCCGACCTCATAGTCGCCATCAGGCGCGTGTCCGTCCGTCATGATGGCCTCCCGTCGTGATCGCGCCGTCCGGGGCCGGGGAAGAACTCTCGCCGGCCTCCTGCGCTCGGTCGGCAGCAATGTCGTCAAATGTCCGGCCCGTTGCTCCATGGACCGCAGACGCGCCGGTGACCTCGATGAGCCGCCTTGCGATGACATCGCAGTAACGGGGATCAAGCTCGATGCCATAACCGCGTCGTCCGGTCTTCTCTGCTGCGATCAGGGTGGTACCGCTGCCGGCAAAGGCATCCAACACAATGCCGTTCCGCTTCGAGCAGTCGAGAATGGCATCGGCGACCAGGGCAACGGGCTTCACTGTCGGATGGAGGGCAAGATCGCTATCCCGGGTTTTGCCAAAGCTGTTGATCCCGGCATAGGTCCAGAGATTGGTGCGGTTGCGCCCGTGTTTGCCGAGTTCGACATTGTTGATATGTTTGCCCGTCCCGGCCTTGAAGACAAAGACAAGCTCATGCTGCGAGCGGTAAAGCGATCCCATGCCGCCGTTGGTCTTGGCCCAGACGCAGATGTTCAGGAGGGAAGGGTAAGCCATCTTGCCGGCCGCGGTTATCTCGCCGACATGTCGCCAGTCCATGCAGATAAACTGGACCGCGCCATCCTGGCTAAATCGAGCGAGGTTCCGGAAGACGGTGCCGAGGAAAGCGGTAAAGCCCTCCTCGTCCATTTCTCCTGCTGCCATGGCGAATTCCCTGTGGCGGACCTTGCCGAGGCCGCAGACATGGCCGTCAACAGGGACATTATAGGGCGGGTCGGTAAAGACCAGCTGTGCCTTGTCGCCGTCCAGAAGACTAGCGTATACATTCTCATTAGTAGCATCGCCACAGATCAGCCGGTGCTTTCCGATCTGCCAGATATCCCCGATCTGTGTAACGGCCGGTCCGGTATCAGGCAGCGGGATGTCCTCTTCAGGAACATCCGGTGTTTCCTCATTGAGCTCGCCGATCAGGATGTCGATCTCGGGGGTCTCGAAGCCGGTGAGGGTAATATCGAAATTGAGATCGACCGACAGCAGTTCCTGCAGCTCGATGGCCAGGATTTCCCGGTCCCAGCCGGCAAGTTCCGCAAGGCGGTTGTCGGCGATGATATAGGCGCGGACCTGTTCTTCCGTCAGATCCGCAAGGCAGAGGGTCGGCACGCGCTCCATCTTAAGGAGCCGGGCTGCCTCGATGCGACCGTGACCGGCGATGACGCCGCCCGTCCTGTCCACGAGGACCGGGTTGGTAAAGCCGAAGGCCTCGATGCTGTCGGCAATCTGCCGGATCTGCTTTTCTGAATGGGTGCGGGCATTGCGCGCATATGGCGTGAGCGCATCAAGACGCTGCTGTATGAGGGTAATCTTTTCCATGGTGCTAAAGCTCCGTAATTACCGGAACCAGCCATAAAAAAAGCGCAGTCCCGGAAAGTTTCCGAAAACCACGCTCACACCATGGAAAGCTATGGACCCTTCAGGAGAATGCGCCGGACCATGCCCCGCTTTTCTCTCCACCGAAGAAGGGTCCCGGCAGGGCCATGCCTGACGTTTACCTTCTCCTAAGGCACATTAAACATAGGATAAACGCGCGGGGATTGCAAGGGGAAATATCGGCTAAGCCCCTGCGCAACAAATGACAACTCGGAATTATTGGTTCTTGCGAGAAGGTTTCATTAGAACAGGTTTTTACTTTCTACTTCTGAGCATACGATTTGTGGAATGACATTTTTGTTGAAGTAAACGAGCGCTCCTGAAGAGGGGTCGCGAATATACTACTTTCAGGGCTTTGCATGTAACTCTGGCTCATAACCTGAAGGTCGTCAGTTCAAATCTGACCCCCACAACCAAATCAAACCCATCTAACTCAACAGGTTAGGTGAGTTTTTGCGTTAACAGGCATCCCCGACAAATCATTAATGGAAGCAGACGGCATGATATCAGTAAACTAGTGGAAAGCGATTAATAGGTATGTCGCTCTCGCAAAGAAATAAAATGTAATATTGAATAACACTTACAGGTTGCTTTAGTATACTCTCCTAGTGGTTTTGCTTTAGATTGGAGAGTGTTTGACCTTGATTCCTATTTGGCGGGGCGAAATTAATTTACCGCCTAGCCCACTACAAATATGTCCTGTCGGGAAAAATAGAGTTTATCAGCGGGCGTTTCGCGGTGGTAGCTGCGAAGCGAAGGTGTTCGACTCGGATGTAAAGGGCTACGACCTTATCAAAACTTCTTTAAACCCTCCTTTTGACATTCTGTTGCTGCGAAGGAAAGGCACTCGCCGCACGAATACAGGATATTTAGTTTTATCCGCTCCCGAACTAGAAAATCATGTCAATTTAGGGCCTGAAATTGAATTAAAGTGGGAAGAATCTAAGTATTCTAGTCGAAAAATTTTCTACTCCCGGACAAATATTAGAAAGCTGGAAAGATAAATTTTTATTCCGAGAAGAAGATAATGAAATGGGGGCGAGAGGACTCAGGCCTCCACAAATTGGCGCTTTGCACTCAATTGCCGCACATTTTTCAGTCGGAAGAGTTTTTGAGCCGGCGACCATAGTGCTGCCGACTGGCACAGGTAAGACAGAAACCATGCTGTCATTACAGGTATACAAACGGCTCCGGAAAACACTCGTGATTGTGCCGAGTGACGCTTTGCGCACGCAGATAGTAAATAAGTTCGTTTCTTTGGGCGTACTTCCCGATGCCGGTGTTGTTCCTCATGAACTGATAGGTCCAGCAGTGGCCAAACTCACGACTGGAATCACTTCGGTAAAGGACGCAGAGGCAGTGATCGAAAAAGCAAATGTCATTGTTGCGTTGCCGAAAACACTAAGTGCTTCAGCTCCTGAAGCGCTTGAATATTTGGTGGAACAATGCTCCGATCTGATAGTCGATGAGGCACATCATATACCTGCGTCCCAGTGGTTGAGTGTGCGTGAGAAATTCACTGGCAAACGGATCACGCAATTCACTGCAACTCCCTTTCGCCGCGACAGTCGTCGGATTGACGGAAAGATTGTATTCAATTTCAAGCTGGGCGATGCTCAGGCTGCCGATTACTACCGGCCGATTAATCTCCGGACCATTGAGGAATTTGGGGATGAGGAGGCGCGCGATCGCAGTATTGCAGAAATGGCAATTGAAGCGCTTCGGAACGATCGGGACGTACTAGGGCGCGACCATATTCTAATGGCGCGGTGTAAATCACAGTCACGTGCGGAAGGTCTCTTCGAGCTCTATAAAGAACTCGCGCCGGACTTGTCGCCGCAACTTGTTTTTTCGGGGCCTGGGCGTAAGCGTCTGAACCGGGAAGCATTGGAGAGATTGACGAACCGCAGGGCAGGCAGTGCACACATTGTTGTTTGCGTAGATATGTTGGGCGAAGGGTTCGACTTGCCGAACCTCAAAGTAGCAGCGCTTCACGACGCTCACAAATCGCTAGCAATCACGCTGCAGTTTATTGGCCGCTTCACGCGAAAAGGAAATTGGGAACAGATTGGTGAAGCTACGGTGATTGCGAACATCGCTGACCCCGAAATCGAGGGCAAGCTTGAAATGCTGTACTCAGAAGGAGCAGATTGGGATGGTTTAATCAAGCGGCTTAGTGAAGAGCGAATCGAAGAAGAGTTGCAGCTTCAGCACGTGGTTCACAACTTGCGCGAACGCGGAAACCTTCATGCGCACCTGTCACTCTGGAATCTTCGGCCCTCGCTTTCTACGCAAATATTCAAAACGCGATGCACGGACTGGCGACCGCAAAATTACACAAGCGTCCTGTCAGGCGACGCGGAGAGTTGGTATGCGATCAGTGACGATGATGCTGTACTAGTAGCCGCCGTACATCGCAACACACGTGTGCGATGGGGCAAGTACCAAAATCTGCTAGACTCCCAGTACGACCTGATTGTCGCAAGATGGGACAAAGAAAATGCAGCACTATTCCTCTATTCGAGTGATTACGATGGGCTGAAAAGCACTTTGCTCGCGAAAGCGATTACGGACGAAGAGACTTCACTTCTGCAAGGCTCCGTCATCTTTAACATTTTGAACAATGTCGAATTGCCGCTGGTAAAAAACCTCGGGTCATCCCGCATCGGCGCGATTAGTTTTACATCATATTTCGGGCCAAACGTCACAGAAGGCCTTGCCAGCATAGAGCGTGCCGAATCCGCCCTTAACAATATAGCCTGTGTCGGCTACGAGAACGGTGAACGAGTTCTCTGGGGTGGTACGCAGAAACGCGGCAAAGTTTGGCAGCAAGCAGCTGGTACGGTTGCGCAATGGATTGGTTGGACTAAGCATACATGGGCCAAAGTTTCGACGGAAGATGAGATTAGCCCCAACATCACAAGCGATTTCCTACGGCCAATTAAGTTGATTGAACATTATGATGTGCATCCTATAAGTGTGCAATGGGGCGAGCAAGCGCAAGCCGGATTTAGCGATAGACAATTTATTGTATTCGGCGCGGCAGAGGAGGTTCCGCTTTACCTTGTTGAGCTTGAAATCGCTGCCATTGAAGACGACGGCGCCATCAAATTTCGGCTATCGAGTGACGCAACGTCATCTGAATATCGCTTCCGTATTGATCGCGCGGTGGAAGCCGGATACCGATACGAAAAAGTATCAGGCCCCGACACCTTCTTCAGTAAAAGAAACGGTCCGAAGATGGACGTGATCGAGTATTTCGTTAGCGATCCTATAATCGTACGGTACGCCGACGGAACCAACTCCTACAACTGCTACCACATCCCGGTGCCGCTCGATGCTGGAGAGTTTCCACGCGAACGCCTCGAAATGTGGGAATGGGACGATATCCCGCTTAACCAGGAATCCATCGGCAAAATGGGGAACGCAGACACGATTCAGTATCGCAGTTTTATGAATATCGCGGATGAATACGAATTGGTCTTTAACGACGATGGAAAAGGCGAAGCGGGCGACCTCGTCTGCCTGAAGGATGTCGATGAAGGGACAATCAAGTTGTGCCTCGTTCATTGCAAGGGCGCGCTCGGAGCTCGAGTGTCAAACGATATTGGGAATTTCTATACAGTATGCGGCCAAGCACAGAAAAGCATCACGGTCAAACATCTTGGAATTGGGCGACTGTATCATGACCTTAAGCGACGCCATGAGATATGGGACAGGGAAGGTTATTCGCGATTCCTGAAAGGCGATATGAAGGTGCTTTCTTATTTCAAAGAAAAGGCGAGGCGGTCCAAAATAAAGTTTGAAGTCGTGATTGTGCAGCCTGGAGTATCAAGGGTTAATGCAAGCGCCGACATTCTCAAATTGCTTGGAACAACTGAGCTTTTCTTGAAGACTACTACTCAGGGCGATTTCAGAGTGGTAGTATCTAAGTAAGATAATTGCAGTTAAAAAGAGAATTTCTCACAAGAATAGGCAGATCCATCAGAAGCTGAAATAACGGTCCTATTCACGAATAGAAAATGTGCCTAAAAATGGCGGGGAGGATAAATTAAGTTCTTTTGAAAGGGCTTTTGAAAAAAATACGTTGCGGCCCTTCGCCGGGCATTGTCAGAGTAAAATGATCAAACACTAAAATGAAGCGCGGCGTAATTTTTCAAGCAGCGAATTGACGCCAGTCTGTAAGAGCGGCTTCTCGATTAAGTTTGAATCGTAGTCGGCTTGTGAGGTGGCGTTCCAAGTTAAAATGATTGTGAACTGAAGAATGGATTGAGACGAATTTCTGCAATGATTTTGTTGCTCTAAATTTGATCATCGCCCGTTCTCGTCGTCGGAAGGGTTGGTGTGAATTCTCAGCCCGATTATTCAACCACCGGCCGGTTTCCTGGCGATCTGCATTGCCTATTTCTTTCATTGCAGCGCGATAGGAGCGAAGCTTATCCGTCACAATAATTTTCGGATTGCCATATCGCTTCATGGCTTTCTTCAGAAACTTCAGAGCAACACTACGGTTACGTCGCTTTGTGACAAAAGCTTCAAGAACCTCTCCTTCATGATCGACCGCTCTCCAAAGGTAATGCATTTCACCGTTGATCCAGACAAATACTTCATCTAGGTGCCATTGCCACTGTGCCGAATGGCGCTGAGTTACAGCTCTTTTCTTTCTGATTTCTGCTGCAAATAAAGGCCCAAAACGGTTCCACCAAGCCCGGACTGTATCGTAGCTTACGTCGATCCCACGCTCATGAAGAATATCTTCGACCTGACGCAACGAAAGTGGATATCGAACATACATCATGACGGCCAAGCGAATAATTTCAGGCGACGTTTTGAAATAACGGAATGGATTTTTCATTTAGAAAATGTAAATCCAGCATCGTCACGGCCCAAGCCATTTTCCTCTGACAATGCCTCCCGCAGTGTTAAACCGTCGGATTATGGTGTCGCCGTATAAATTATATGAGAGACATGCCGTAAAGTACCCTCTGGATTCTATGTTTTAATCGCTCCCGATGTTTTAGGATGGGAAATTAATCCATCCTATTCTTAATAGTTCAACAGATTGTACTTTGTGAGCCTAAAGATGTGTGGTCCAGCGATAGTGAATATCATCAACAACGAAAGGATGCGAATGACGCCTTTTGTTGCCTAAATGAGGGTGATCCAACGGCAGATTGTGATGTGTATGCTCAAGAATCTCAGGATCATCTCTCGGCCATAGGCGAAAGGCCATTCCAAGACCAATCGCGGCAATAACCGCCAGTATCACAAGTGTAACTGTGGTCCCAGCCTCTGCCATCAACCATCCAGCCGTCGGATAAGCAATCAGCCAACATCCGTGCGACAGCGCAAATTGCGCCGCAAAGACAGCAGGGCGATCTTCTGCATGTGCTGAACGTCGCAACAGGCGTCCGGTAGGCGTCAATACGGCTGAGTAGCCTAAACCGACAAGAAACCACGCAACCAGCAGGACCGGCCAGCTCAACCCTGTCAAAATGACAATAGCGGCCAATGCTATCAATACACTGATCATGACAAATCCACCGCCTGTCATAACGGGCCGGTCCGGAATTCTCTCCAGTAAATAGGGTAGCAAAAGAGCGGCGAGCATTGATCCAGCACCGAACGCGAACAGAGTCCAAGCAAGCGCACTATCGGGCATATCAAGCGAACCACGGACCATAACCACAGAGTTCACGAGTACCATGGAGCCCGCCGCAGCAGCCGCAAGATTCAACCCCAACAATCCCCGTAAACGTGGCGTCGCCAGATAGATACGAATTCCTCGCGTTGTGCGATCATAGATGCCGCGTGACTGAGACGGTTTTGGACTAGGCAGCAAAATCGATAGGATAAGAAGCCCGGACGCAACAAACCCAGCTGCGGTACCAATAAAAAGAGAATTGTAACTCATGATCGACAAGCAGAGAGCCGCAAGCGTTGGGCTGACAATATTTTCCAAATCATATGCCAGTCTTGAGAGTGACAGCGCCTTCGTGTAGCGGTCTTCTTCGGGTAATATGTCCGGAATGGTTGCCTGAAAGATGGGAGTAAAGGCTGCGGAGGCCGATTGCAGCAGAAAAATCAGGACGAAGATTTGCCAAACTTCAGTAACGAAAGGAAGGCAGAGAGCGGTGGCGACGCGTATCACATCCAGCGCCACCAATATAGTGCGACGGTTTATTCTTTCCGCCAAGCCAGCCGCCAGCGGGGCTATCCCGACGTAGGCAACCATCTTAATTGCGAAGGCCGTTCCTAAGACTAAGCTCGCGTTATCACCAGCCAAGTCATACGCCAACAACCCCAGAGCTACTGTTGCGAGTCCCGTCCCAATCAGCGCCACTACTTGCGCACCAAACAAATGGCGATATGTTCTATCCGCTAAAATTTCCACCATCATCAAAAATCACAGGTATTTAGCAATTGCCTTAAGCTCTGCACGGTCAGTATCCGAGCCTTCCACGTCAAGACAATGATCCATGTGATCGTGGATAAGGACGCGCTTTGCATTGGTAATTGCCTTCTCCACTGCTTGTAATTGTTGTGCGACATCGAGACAGGGTTTACCGGCTTCGATCATTTCTATTACTGCGCGCAGGTGGCCGTCGGCCCTTCTTAATCGAACAATCAGCGCTTCATGGCTTGCATGTATGTGGTGTTTTGACATATACATACAGTATCCTCCCCCCTAGGATGAGGCAAGATAGTAATTGTGTAGTGGCGAACGAGTGATCGACAAGCAAGTAAGGCCCCATATTTCCTTTGTCGAAAGGATGCGACGTATATGTGTCGCACTTTTGTGCCTGACAATTGCGATTTGGTGCGTTTCGCCTCCACCTTTACATCAGCCTGTTACGATGGAATCTTTACTGCAACAGGCAGAAATGATAGCGGACCACGGTCATACACATGGTCCGGAAGAGAATCTTTATCATGTTTTGCATGGCCACAGCCATGATGTGGCTGAACATGATCATAGTATTGCTATAATGCCTTCCCTTGATATGGCTCGGTTAACCGTAAACCCTGTCGCGCTTGTACGTCTCGAATTCCCACCCGAAAATCCATGGCATGTATTCCGGATTGAACGACCTCCAAGGGCGTGATGATTGCCGCGTATAGCGCGGGTAACACAAATTCATCTATACAATTCGGAGATTATTTAATGATCAAGCTCAACACAGGTTGGGGTGGATTGTCTGTACACCGGGCAATTTTCTTCCCCTGCCTTGTTCTAACTATTCTGTCATTGAGCACAGTTCACGCAATGGCTCATAACGTTACAGAAGGTGACGCCGGTTATATTCAGGAGATTTGGGGAGTGAACCTCATCCCCTTTATGTATCTCGGTGCCAAACACATGGTGACAGGTTATGACCATATCCTGTTTTTATTTGGCGTCGTGTTTTTCCTGTATCGCCTCAAACATGTCGCCATCTATGTAAGTCTTTTCGCTTTGGGCCATTCCACGACCATGTTGGCGGGAGTTTACTTCGGATGGAATGTGAACGCCTATATCATTGATGCGATAATCGGCCTTTCAGTGGTGTACAAAGCTCTTGATAACTTGGGGGCATTCCAACGTTGGTTTGGATTTCAACCTGATACCAAAGCGGCAACCCTCATCTTCGGCTTCTTCCACGGTCTGGGTTTGGCCACCAAGATTCTCGATTACAACATCTCATCTGAGGGCCTTTTACCCAATTTGATCGCCTTTAATGTGGGCGTTGAACTCGGGCAGTTACTTGCGCTCTGCGCAATTCTGATTGCCATGGGTTATTGGCGTCGAACCGTCGGGTTCTGGCGGAATGCCTATACCGCAAATGTGGTCATGATGTCCGCAGGCTTTGTTCTGATGGGATACCAGATTACCGGATTTTTTGTTTCCGCCTAATATAGCGGAATAATGGAGATACAAATGCATAATTCTCAAAAACCTGATGTAAACGAACTACCAAGCTCCAAGCAGCTTCTTAAATCCACGATAATCGCCTTTTTGGCAGCCATCGTTATCCTTGTTACAGTCGTATTGCCCGCAGAATACGGTATCGATCCGACAAGGGTTGGCCGTCTTCTCGGACTTGCGGAGATGGGCGAAATAAAGTCCCAGCTTGCGGAAGAGGCTGAACAGGATAGATCAACAAACAGCGGAACCGATGAACAATCGAGTGTGTTTGACAGCATTTTCAACCTGATTATAGGTACTGCTCATGCCCAACAAGCAAAAGACGCGTGGAAAGATGAAATCACCTTTTCTCTTGAGCCCGGCCAAGGCATTGAATGGAAGCTTGTCATGGAGAAAGGTGCTGTTGCTGAATACCAATGGACCGCTGAAAATGGACGGGTAAATTTTGACCTTCACGGTGATGGCGGCGGTCAATCGATTAACTATGAAAAAGGAAGAGGAAAGACCGGGGCAGAAGGTGAAATCGTTGCCGCCTTTAAAGGCAATCATGGCTGGTTCTGGCGCAATCGAGACAGTCAGGACGTAACCATAAAATTGCGATTGCGTGGTGACTACAGCGAGTTAAAACAGACATATTAAAAATAGTTAGCGCCTGCGGGATACCGCAGGCGTTCTATTGGTAAATGAAGGCACCGTCAGAAGAAAATTGCTTGATGGTCATTTTCTCGTCAACTAGCCTCCAAGCATGACAAAACAGAACCCGTTTCGCTATTTCAAAACCTCGCCGGAAGTCATCCGCCTTGCGGTGATGATGTATGTCCGATTTCCGCTTTCTCTACGAAATGTCGAAGACCTTCTTCATGAGCGCGGCATCGATATTTGCCACGAAACCGTTCGCTATTGGTGGAACAGATTTGGTCCAATGTTCTCCGGTGAAATCCGTAAGAAACGGATCCGTCCGTCTCAAAATTATTCAAACTGGAAATGGCATATTGATGAGGTCTTTGTCAAAATCAATGGCGAAACACATTACCTGTGGCGTACCGTCGACCACGAAGGAGAAGTTCTGGAAGCCTTTGTTTCTAAACGGCGCGATCGTAAGGCAGCAATGGTTTTTCTTAAGAAAATAATGAAACGGTATGGGAAACCTCGTATCATTGTCACAGATAGATTACGTTCGTACCGTGCCGCGATGAAGACAATTGGAAATGCTGAGGTTCAGGAAATTGGACGTTGGTTGAACAATCGCTGTGAAAACTCCCACCTACCATTTCGACGAAGAGAGCAGGCGATGCTGAAATTCAGGCATCTCCGAGGTTTGCAGAAATTCGTTTCAATTCACTCATCAGTCCACAACCACTTCAATCATCAACGCCGCCTAACCAACCGAGAAACATTCAAGCTTCAAAGAAACGCCGCACTGGTCGAGTGGCAGCAACTTAGTGCGGCATAATAGCGGCACGTTTGTGCCAATTTACGCCAAACAGAGACGAGGCCGCATTCGTCTGACAGCACCTTACGAAACTGTATAATTTCAGAATAGTAGATGCAAATAAGAGGACGTAAATCTCACGGTATAAAATTTACTGTCAGTGAGAAAACTAATGTCCTTATTGTATTTTATGAAGCGGCTAGCGCCGAGCTTTGCGCTGTTCATGATTGTTCAGTTAAGTGTACGTATTATTTTCACGGCATGGATGTTTCATGCCTTGGAACCTTACGATATCCTGAAATCACTCTCGGTAGGGATAGTCTTCGATCTTGCAACCTACTCATTGTTTATTTTGCCATATATTTTCTACCTGCTGTTACTTCCTGCAAGTTGGCATAATACGAAGTTTGATCGGATCGCCACCCATAGTGCATTTGTTATTTTTTCAAGCCTAGTTATTTTTGATGTCGCTTCCGAATATGCGTTTTGGCAGGAGTTTTCGGTCCGATATAATTTTATTGCAGTGGATTACCTGGTCTATGCGAGGGAAGTACTCGGTAATATTTGGGAATCTTATCCGGTAGTCCCAATTTTTATGGGAATAATTATCATCGTTGGTGGCGTGTATGCTGTTATGCGGAAAAAATTGATTCCGAGTACTTTAGACTCAGTTAGCATTACATCTAGAATCGCGTTCGCTGGAGGATTTATTCTACTCACAATTATTGGATATCAAGCATTATCTCTCAGAGATAAGGCCATTTCCGAAAATAACTACACGAATGAGATAACGGCGAACGGAATTTATAGCTTGTTTTCCGCGTTTAAAAACAATGAACTTTCATACCAAGATTTTTACATCACTTACGAAGATATTGAGAAACGACCGTTGCCGCTGATTGGAGTGATGGACGTTCGCTCAGATAAGCCTCGGCAGTTTAAAAATGTCGTTTTTATAATGATGGAATCTATGAGTGCAGAGTTTATGGGACGCTATGGTGCCAAAGGAAATTTTACGCCCAATCTGGATGTGCTTGCAAAAAGCTCCCTTAATTTTAGCAATCTATACGCAACCGGTACAAGAACGGTTCGTGGCCTTGAAGCACTAACATTATCTATTCCACCTTCTCCAGGCCGATCAATTGTTAAGCGTCCTAATAACGAAAACCTTTTTTCATTGGGATATATATTCAAAGATCGTGGTTACAGAACTAAGTTTATTTATGGGGGTTATGGATACTTCGATAATATGAATTACTTTTACGAGAATAATGGTTTTGAAATTGTCGATCGCACGGATCTTTCTGATGAAGAAGTGACCTTTTCCAATGCTTGGGGAGTTGCCGATGAGGATCTATTCAAAAAAACAATAAAAGAAGCGCAAAGAGATTACGGAAAGGGTAAACCATTCATGTATATGGTTATGACAACGTCTAACCATCGACCGTATACCTTCCCAAAAAATACTGCCAATATTCCTGTTGAGGGAGGTGGTAGAATGGCCGGCGTCAGATATGCAGATTATGCGATTGGCCGTTTTCTTGAAGACGCAAAGAATGAATCTTGGTTCAACGATACGATTTTTGTTATCGTTGCAGATCATACCGCCGGGGCTGCGGGGAAAACCTCATTACCGCCAAGCCGATACCATATTCCAGCTATGCTCTACGCACCTGGGTTAATTAAGCCTCAGGAGATTAACAAACTTGCCAGCCAAATTGATCTGCCCGTTACGCTCCTCTCAGTTCTAGGGTTTGACTATAAAAGTAGATTTGTTGGTCGAGATATAATGAAAAATGCGTTTGTCGAGCGAGCCTTTATTGCAACTTTTCAAAAGCTGGGCATCTATCAAAATGGCACGGTTACATTTGTCGAACCAGTCAAAGCCTATGGTCTGGAAAATGAACTGGGCACATTGGAGGATAAACAAAAAGTGGCTTCGGAGGCACTACTATCAGTCGTGACAAATTACGAGAGAGCATCACTTTGGAAAACAAATCACAGAAAACTCTCATCGACATTGGCAGAACGCGCTCAGGCGACAAGTGATATCCGATAAATTTATGTTTAATCAAGAGCAGAGGAAGTAACCTTTGGGCCGCGTAAAAAATAAGGGTGTAAAGCGCCTCATTGCAGCCTTGGAAAATTCCACGGATGGTTTCCGATTTGCCTTAAAAAGCGAGGAAGCGTTTCGGCAGGAAGTATTAATAGCCATATTGCTAGTCCCGGTCGCCTTATTCTCAGGTAAGCATCCTCTGGATATAGCGCTGTTACTATCTGGCTTGTTTGCGGTTTTGATAACTGAGTTGCTGAATACCGCCATAGAATGCGCAATAAACCGAATTTCCGAAGACTATCACGACTTATCCAAGGCAAGTAAAGACGTTGCGAGCGCTGCTGTTCTGCTATCATTATGTTATTGTTTAATAGTATGGATTTTGATTTTTTTCTTTTAATCTAAATAGAAAATTTTGAAAATACTGCGCTTGTGGAAATGTCTTATTACTTGCTTAATATTTCAAATTTATCAGCTGAATACTGCGTAAAGGGTGATATGAAAATAATTCTGTATGTGCCTATTTGTTTTCTGAAAAATGAAATACGTGAAAAATCGGAACCTTACGTATTTGTATATTTAGCGAAATATTTGCGTGATTTTTTAGTATTAGACATGAGTATTGACTCCATGAGAGTTTGTAAGGCTACGGGCCACAAGTGACTGTATTTTCATAGTAGACTCAAAATACCGCAACACCGATTGACAGTGCGAATTTCGCATGGGTCAATATTGGAGAATTATAATGACCTCATCCGCACTAGACTCGGCTACCCCAGAATATAACCGCGTACCGCAAGTTACAGTCGAATTCTGGCTGATCAAACTAATGGCTGTCACTGTCGGTGAAACGGCAGCAGATTTCCTTAATCAGAACTTGGGGTTGGGGCTTTCCACAACCTCATGGATTATGAGTGGCCTTTTAATCGCGGCGTTAATTCTGCAGTTTTCCCAGAAAAGATATGTCCCCTCGATATACTGGCTGGCTGTTGTATTGATAAGCGTTGTTGGAACTTTGGTCACCGATAATTTAGTTGATAATCTTGGCTTTAGCCTGCAATCAACTACAATCGCTTTTTCAATAGCGTTAGCAGCAACATTCTCCGTCTGGTTTGCTTCAGAAAGAACGCTTTCAATACATACTATTTTTACGGCCAAGCGCGAGGCTTTCTATTGGCTTGCAATCCTTTTTACTTTTGCGCTTGGAACTGCTGCGGGAGACCTGGCTGCTGAGGGGTTAGGGCTTGGTTATCTTACAGCGGGTTTGATGTACGGAGCCATAATTGCCGTCATTACTGCTGTATATTATATCCTTAGGATGAATGGCATTCTTGCCTTTTGGTTAGCCTATATTCTTACCAGACCGATGGGTGCTTCATTCGGTGATTTATTGTCACAGGCAAAAGCGAACGGCGGGCTCGGATTTGGTACGGTAGTGACTAGTGCCCTGTTTCTAACGGCTATAGTAGTTATCATTGGGTATATGACATTGACCCATAAGGGATTGGAAAAAGTTGGGGGCAGAAGCTAGAATAGCCCAAAAACTTGGGAAGCTGGTTAGCTTTCTTTATAAAAAAGGTGGCTTCGAGTGCTACGATACATAGGTATCTCTCAATTTTTCTTCGAAAGCGTAGTATAAAATATGCGTATTCTATTAGTTGAAGATGATCAAAAAACTGCAGATTATGCAAGTAAGGGATTCCAGGAAAATGGTCATATTTGTGATGCGTTGGATAACGGTCACGACGGTCTCTTTCAGGCTACTCGAGAAACCTATGATGTAATTGTGGTTGACCGCATGTTGCCAGGACTAGATGGTTTGTCCCTTGTAAAAGCCGCACGTGCAGCAGGTATAAAGACGCCCGTGATATTCTTAACTTCGGTAGGTGGAGTGGATGACCGTGTTGAAGGCTTAGAGGCAGGAGGTGATGATTATCTGGTAAAACCATATTCATTCTCTGAGCTTCTTGCCCGAGTAAATGCTATCTCTAGACGACCACCCGTACAAAGCCAGGTAACAAGTTTACGTGTCCATGATTTGGAAATGAATTTGATCAACAGACGGGTATCACGGGCTGGGGTGGAATTAGATTTACAGCCCAAGGAATTCAGCCTTCTAGAATTTCTCATGAGAAATGCTGACCGGGTCGTTACACGAACAATGATGTTGGAGCAAGTATGGGATTTTCATTTCGATCCAAAGACAAGTGTGGTCGAAACCCACATTAGCCGCTTGCGGGCAAAAATTGATAGGCCTTTTGATGTAAATTTGCTGCACACGGTTCGCAGCGTTGGATACTCTCTTCATGCTCCGCGCTAATTTTAATTTAAGCACTCCTTTCAGGCTGGCTCTTTCCTTTGTAGCTCTATCATCTGTAACGTATTTTATCGCAGGTTTTATCGTTTATGATTCATCAAAGCGAGAAATCGCTGAAATTTATGACCATCGTGTAGCTCAACTATTTCAGGTTCTCTCAGGTAATAACGAACAAGATTTGATTAAGAGTATAACTCAGCGGATCGCGGTTGATAGAAGCCGTGATACTATACTTTTATTGGCTACTCAGGACGGGAAATTTATTGTCGGTAATATGCCTGTAATTCGCAGTAAAACGGGTGTGTCCGTTATCACTGGTGATGAACTCGGTTTTAATCAAGATTATCAGTATCGCCTGCTAGAAGGAATTGTAAATGGTAACCGACTGGTTGTCGGTGTGAGCAATGCTGAAATTGATGAACTGGGCGAAGTGTTATTAAATAGTTTTGGTTGGGCATTATTTGTTGCAGCCGCACTTGCGGCAACCGGCGCGATCTCGGTTGCAATACGAGCGAAACGAAGGTTAAACGCACTTAACGAAACGATGGAACAGGTTTCTGCGGGTGACTTAACTGCCAGAATTCCTCTGCTCGGAAATAATGATGATATTGATCTGATTTCTGCAAAGGTGAATGCTGCTCTTGAGCATCTTTCAGTTGCAGTCGAGGGCCTTAGACAAGTCAGTTCTGATATTGCTCATGACCTTAAAACGCCACTCAATCGTCTAAAAATAATAATAGAGGCAGCCCTCGACAAAAGTGAAAAGGGAATAAATGTTGAGGGTGAATTAGAGGCTGCTGCTCGCGAAAGCGACCAGATCAATGAAACCTTTTCTGCTTTGCTCCGCATTGCTCAAATTGAATCTGGCGCAAGAAAATCCAGGTTCTCTCTGGTTGACGTTACGGAAGTTTTAGAGAAAACGGCAGACATCTATGTAGATGTAGCAAGTGATGCGGGCATGAAATTAAAATGTGTTTCAACTCAATTGGAAAAGGCTGAGATATTTGGAGATCGGGAGCTGTTGACCCAACTATTTGCAAACCTATTCGAAAACGCCATACGACATTGTCCTGTGAATACGCAAATAGAATATTTCATGGTTCTTGGTCAGAACACTGTAACCGTCAGCATTATGGATGATGGACCTGGCATACCAGAGCCAGAACGAAAGGTTGTTTTACGGCGTCTGTATCGCCTTGAGAAGAGTCGCACGACAGCGGGTTCTGGCTTGGGACTTAGCATGGTCAAAGCAATCGTCGATCTCCATGACGCAGAATTGTCTCTTGAAGACCACCAGCCGGGCCTGGCTGTAGCCGTGAAATTTCCCAAGATTAATCCAGAATAATAGATTGCGTTGGCTGCGCTGATTCTGGCAATCAAACCGTTTAATTTTGTATCCAAGAGCTTTTGCTGAAAAGATAAAGATGGAAACTTACTTCCCGATGAATATGACTTTGTTTCATTTTATTAACGCTTCTGAAACACCGATCGCCCTCACCGTTGTCATTGCAAAAGGCTTCGCCATTCTTTCTCCGTGGGTAGCGATGTCATTAGCAACCTTTTACTGGTTATTCGGAACGTCTGGTCAGCGGCGATCCTTAATGATTGCAGGCATTTCGCTCAGCTCGGGTCTGGCTGCAAATTTTCTTTTCGCAACTTTGACGTATGCGCCGCGTCCTTTCGAGCTCGGCGTTGGACAAATATTATTAATTCATGCGGCGGAAACGTCATTTCCAAGTGATCATGCTACGTTTTTATGGGCTCTGGGTTTTGGTTTATTGGTTACGAGGCAGTTACGCGTTCTCGGAATTGTAATCTCCATGCTTGGATTAGCGACAGCCTGGGCGCGAATTTATGTAGGAGTGCATTTTCCGTTGGATATGGCTGCTTCATTTTTAATTTCTGTTCTATCTGCAGTACTGGCACGAGCGTTGGCTGGGAAATTTGATAGCTTCTTATTTCAGCCGTTAGAGCAGATTAACTCTCATATAGTATGGGTTATTAGGCATTCATTTACAAAAAATCGCGACGAATAATGGGCATTCCTTGAGTATGTTGGTCTGGCTTAGGAAATGGGCTAAAATTATTCAAATTCGGACGTCACAAATGTCAGTTTTTAAATCATACAAAATTGTAAATTCGACGAAAAACTTCCGCAATATCCTGTTCCCATATTCATTGTAGAGGGACACAAAATGTGTTTCCGCAAATTAAAGGAACGAGACATGAAAAAACATATGATCATAGCAGCTGCGATTGTTGCCACCGGGCTTGGTGCCGGAACAATTGGAACAGCCTTGGCTTCCAGTGGAACGAACGATAAGGATATTGCCGAGTTACAGGCCCAACAATCTGCAAAGCTATCAATCATCGACGCTATTAATGTAGCGACCGCAGCGCAAAAGGGCACTGCATCAGAAGTATCATTTGATATTGAAAAAGGGCTGTCTGC
The DNA here is from genome assembly GCF_963976355.1 of uncultured Sneathiella sp. Classification (NCBI taxonomy): domain Bacteria; kingdom Pseudomonadati; phylum Pseudomonadota; class Alphaproteobacteria; order Sneathiellales; family Sneathiellaceae; genus Sneathiella; species uncultured Sneathiella sp. The sequence goes on along the minus strand of NZ_CAXBKA010000012.1, from coordinate 12,587 downwards.
TTATGAAGTAACAGTCGTTTCCTCTGATGGTTCTGAGCATGAAGTAAAGATTGATGCGATGTCCGGCGACATCATTAAAATTGGAGCTGCCAACGACAAGGATGGCGAAGACAATGACGGTGATGAAGACGATGACTAGTTTTTAAACGTAGTTTCATCAGTTATTCTAGTTAGCGAAAAAAATCGCTCGGTGAAAAATATCACCGAGCGAATTCGTTTGTAAATTTTCGAGCTAAATACAATGGTCTCGATTTAGTGATTTTGATTAGTTTCGTATTAAGCGTCTTCCTTGAAATTAAAGTGGTTGTAAGGCAGTCTAAAATTCGTTCTCAAGATATATATTTATAGGAAATGGTGAGTGAGAATGGGTTCTAATAGATCACCCAAGAAACCATTAAAAGAGTTTCCTCTTTTTGCATTTTTAGGAATGCATGGTTCAATAGTAGTTTCATTTTTACTTTTTGGATTGGGTGCTTTTGCCATATATAAAATATTGACCTCAGTCAATATTCATGACGTTGTTGCACAGCTTCATCAAATTGCACCATCTGCCATCGCTCTGGCAGTGTTCACGACTTTAGCCGGGTACTTGGCGCTTGTCGGGTACGACTGGTCAGCTCTTCGCTTCATCGGCAAGTCGGCGCCGCTACCTACTCTTATTTTCGGATCTTTTACCGCTTATGCAATGGGGAATACAGTCGGATTGTCGGTATTCTCCGGCGGGGCGGTTCGTTATCGATTTTACCGGGGGCTTGGCCTTGATACCTCGGATGTAGCTGTTGTCTCAACGTTTTGTGCAATGTCGTTTGGCATAGGAGTTACTCTTGTAGGTTTTTCTGCATTAATTTATCACCCTGCGGCACTAAGTCCCATACTCCCTATTTCACAGGAAGTGATCCGTTGGGCGAGCTTAGCTTTATTATTATTGATAATTGGCGTTGGGCTGTGGAGCTCGATTTCAAAACATTCTTTTATGCTTGGACGATTTAGAATAGGTCTTCCGGAACCGATTAGCTTGGGCGCCCAGGTTTTATTTTCTCTCGCCGATATCCTGCTGGCAGCAACGACACTCTATATCTTACTGCCAGATGCATTGGCTATCCCATTTTCAATATTTGTCGCTTTGTTCGCGGCGGCATCAGTGGCAGGTGTTTTGAGCCATATTCCCGGCGGTATCGGTGTTTTTGAAGGGGTTATGATTGCAGGTTTGTCAACGTCACCGGAATTGGTTCCAGGGGTTGCTGCTGCTCTGCTTGCGTATAGAGCAATATATTACTTTCTTCCTTTTATATTATCTTTGATGATTTTGGCCGTGCTAGAGGCCGTTCAAAATAGCCGTATAATCACTGCAAAATTTCTTTCCGACAATGCACTGGGAAGCCTAATCCAGTCAATGCAGCCAGTCATGGTTATAGGCTTGTCGGCTCTGATATTTATTGGCGGCGCTATTCTTATACTCAATGGCATTATGCCAATACCGAAAGAAATTCTCTTAGAAGTTCAACCTATTGTTTCAACTTCGTTTTTTGAGGTCTCAAATGTCATCGTTGGTGTAATAGGTGGAGTACTCGTCATCCTTGCCAATGCCTTGCGGCGTAAGGTTCGAGCCGCTTTATGGCTTACCTTGGCATCGCTTTTGGTAGCAATACTTTCATTACTTGCACAGCGTCTAGATTATGATCTAGCAGCCTTCTTGCTCTTCATCGCAGCACTTATGTGGGTTTCGCGTCATAGTTTTTACCGTAGATCGAGGCTGACGACAGAAACATTTTCGAACCAATGGCTGGTGTTAGTCGGGGGCTTGTTTTTTTCAGCATTCTTACTTTTTTTGTTCGCGCATGGTGACATGCGATATCAGCACCATAATTGGTGGGACTTCGCTTTTGATCGCAATACACCCCGTGCCATACGGGTATTTGGTGCGGCAGCAATTGGCAGCTTGTTGATCTTGCTGGCAATGGCGCTACGTCCGGCTAAAGGTGCGAGAGGGCAGAGGGGCGAGATAGACTTTACTCTCATTGAGACTGTTATTGATCAACAAGAAAATCCAGACGCTAAATTTGTTTTTACCGACGATAAGGAGGTCCTGCTATCTGAAGATAAAGATGCCTTTATCATGTACGCGAAGCAGGGTCGCAGCTTTATCTCGCTCGGCGATCCTATCGGCAATCATTCATCCTTTGCAGCCTTGATAGACGACTTTGTTGATCTCGCAGATCGCGAAAATTGCCGCGCCGCGTTTTACCAGGCGGGGTCCAAACTCCTTCCCGTTTACATCGATATTGGCTTCACAATGAATAAACTTGGTGAAGAGGCAATTATTTTACTTGCGGAATTTGGGTTGGAAGGGTCAAAGAACAGAGATGCGAGGCAAGCTAATAACCGGGCGGAACGAGAAGGGCTAAATTTTGACATTTCTGGGCCACCGCATAGTGAAGGTTTGTTGCGCCAATTGAACTTTATTTCTAATGAATGGCTGTCATTAAAGAATGCTCAGGAAAAATCTTTTTCTCTCGGTCGCTTCGATGAGTCTTACCTTCAGTATTTCCCGCTGGCGTTGGTAAAAAAAGGAAGTGAGATCGTCGCGTTTGCAAACATTATGCAAACAAAAGCAGGCGGCAACGCAACCATTGATTTAATGCGTCATTCCTCTGATGCCCCGGCCGTGACAATGGATTATTTGTTCATCCGTCTGATGTTGCAATTGAAAGAGGAAGGATATCGGGAATTTTCGCTCGGTATGGCGCCGTTGTCAGGCTTGGAACAAACGAGGCACAAACGGCTTTGGGATCGTCTTGGCATCACAATCTATCACCTTGGTGAGCATTTCTATAATTTTGAAGGGTTGCGTGCCTATAAAAACAAATTTGGGCCAGAGTGGCGTCCGCGTTACATGGCGACATGGGGGGGCGTTGACCCGCTGCTGGTGGCGGCAGATGTCAATATGATTGTGAGCGGGGGCGTTTTCGGCGCTATTGGTTTTCATGCCCACCATTCGCATGAAGAATAAACAGGCGAACATCTAAACGCCGATTTCTTTTGGAGAGTATGATGGACGATACGATTAAGGAGATGGCAAGAAGGCTACTTAACACTGGTTATGACGACTTATTGCCTCATGAGCAAAAAGTGCTAAAGCGGATTGCCAAGCGAATTGCAATCTCGGTAAATATCAACACGCGGTTTCATGCTAACCTAACGTTTGGGCGACGCATGGCGGATAGTGTCGCTGCTTTCGGTGGGTCCTGGTCATTTATTATATTGTTTGCCGTTATTCTAATTGCATGGGTATCAATGAATGTGTGGCTCCTTCCGCGTGTTGATGCTTTTGATCCCTACCCCTTTATTTTTCTTAACTTGATCTTATCAATGCTGGCCGCAATTCAAGCTCCAATCATCATGATGTCGCAGAATCGGCAAGCCGCCAAGGATCGCGTGGAAGTAAATCACGATTATGAAATAAACCTCAAGGCAGAACTTGAGATCATGAGTCTGCACGAAAAAATCGATGAACTCCGTCAACATCTGATGGAAGCTATTATTCAAAAACAAACTGAACAATAGAAGAGCTAAGACAACTGTCGCAAAGTTTGAATAAAAAAATCAAATAAATAACGGCGGCAATTAGAAATTAGTTCAATTTCTATCAAGATATTTGTGCTGAATTAATTAATTGACATGTAACGATCGTAACAATATAAAAGAGTCATGAAAAACATATCATGGCTTTTGCTCACCTATAAAGTCCCGCCGGAACCTGCTGCTAAACGTGTTTCTCTTTGGCGTAAACTTAAAGGTATGGGCGCTGTCTATATACAGAATGGTGTCTGCCTTCTGCCCAAAACAGATGATCATGTCCGCCGCCTCAAGATGCTGGAGAATGATATTTTCGAGGCAAACGGTGAATCGGTGATCCTCGAAACTGTCGCTCTCGATCCGACACAGGAGACTAAAGTTCTAACTCGCTTTAAAGCCGAGAGGGACGATGCCTATGAGGAGTTCATTGATAAATGCGATGATTTCGAACGTGAGGTTGCCAAGGAAGTGACAGCCAACCATTACACGTATGCTGAACTTGAAGAAAATGACGTCGATCTGAAGAAACTTCAGAACTGGCTTGCGAAAATACAGAAGCTTGACTTCTATGGCGCTGAACGGGCGACCGAAGCGCAAGGACGGTTGAAGGGATGCGTCGCGGTTCTCGATGACTACGCGCGTATGGTCTTCGATGCCCATGATGAAAACAAGTGAGGATTAGAAAATGAAAGCATATACTTCATACTTTCCTAGCATTATCAGCCAATTTGCGCCGCTTACACCTGACGACTCCTTCTTAAATACGCTTTTCGCATGGCTTGATCGGCAACGGCAGCGTGTTCGCCTGTCCGAGTTGGATACTCGATTGCTGAACGACATTGGTAAGAGCCGACTTGAAGCTGTTAGGGAGGCTCAGCGGTGGTCCTGAGACAACATAACTATTGCGGAGCCACCTGCAATGCTTGAATGGTCAACAGCAGCCCCTGCCATCAGCGCCGCATTTCTGGCATCAGTTGTCGAAGTTGTGGAAGCCTTCACGATCGTGTTGGTTGTCGCCACCTTACGCGGCTGGAAGCCCGCCATGATAGGGACGGGGGCGGCGCTACTTGTGCTCGGCACAATTGTTCTGACGCTTGGCCCATTGTTAAACAGAGTGCCTCTCAATGTTCTGCAGCTCGTGATCGGTGTGCTGTTGCTGCTTTTTGGCATCGGCTGGCTGCGCAAGGCTTCACTTAGGGCGGGAGGAGTTATCCCGTTGCATAACGAAGATGCAATCTTTGCCGAAAAAACGACGGAGTTGAACGCCGAAGTCAACCGGCAGAAAACGTCGCTGGACTGGATTGCCGGGATCGCGGCATTCAAGGCGGTTTTGCTGGAAGGGCTTGAAGTTATATTCATCGTCATCGCAGTCGGGTCAGGACGCGGCCTCCTCTGGCCCGCCAGCCTCGGCGCACTTGTGGCCTGCGTGCTGGTGCTGTCGATTGGAGCCATAGCGCATCGTCCACTCTCCCGGGTTCCGGAAAACACACTCAAATTCGGTGTCGGCGTCATGTTGTCTGCATTCGGCGTGTTTTGGACGGGTGAGGGGCTGGGTGTGGACTGGCCCGGACATGATCTGGCGTTATTCGCTTTTGGCGGTTTCTTTCTTATCGCAGGCTTGGTTGCCGCCCGAATGGTCAGGCACCCAAACCTGGAGGGAACGCGATGAATGTGCTTAAAGATGTTTTTGTGGAATTGTTCAGTATGTTTGTCAGTGACGCTCGTCTGACTGTCGCCATCATTGCAATAGTTCTGATTGCCGCAGCATTGATATTTGAAACCAACATGCCTTCGCTTGTAGGTGGAGTGTTCCTGTTGTTAGGTAATATTGTGGTTTTTTTTCTAAGTGTCCGCCACGAAGCTAGTCGCAAAAAAAACTCGTAGTTTTGAAATCTAACGTCGTGATCGCAGATCGGAATGTGCAGGAAACGCCCCTACAACACTAAAATCACTGACGGGCATTCTCAAGAATTACGAAAGTACCTCGCTATGAAACCGCAATCACAAGAAACTTACTATGACATTAGGTGGGGCCGTCACATTCTACTAACAATTGCGGCTATTTTGCTTATTCCTTACCTCGTCAGAATAAGTGGACTAGATTATTCAGTAGCGCATGCATTTTATGATGGACAAAGCTGGCTGATCGAAGCGCGGCAGCCTATACTTCGTTTTCTATTTTATATTCTTCCGAAATGGCTGTTGGTTACTTTCGCCAGCTGCATGCTTATCCTATTGGCGTTATCTTTCTGTGTAAAGGGTTTGCGCCGGTTTCGCTCAAGACGGCAATTATTCATTGTCCTCTGCGCAGCTCTTGTTCCTCTGATTGTGGGTGCGGGTAAAAAACTAACTAATATTTATTGCCCTTATCAGCTCGAGGAATTTGGCGGATCCTTTAAAGAGGGCCCGATTTTCGATTTCATTAGCGCTAAGAGCGCTGCCTGTTTTCCTGCAGGTCATGCATCAGGTGGCTTTGCGCTGTTGTTCCTGGTGCCTCTCGCGAAACCGGGAAAGCAACGTAATACGGCTCTCATCTTCGCTCTCATCGCCGGTTGGGTTATGGGTGGATTTCAAATGTTGAACGGTCGGCATTTTCTCTCTCATACGATCGTTACTATGCTTCTCGCTTGGATTATTGTCGTCGCCGCTCATTATTTAATTATTGGACAATCGCAGGAAAATCGAGGGCTCAAGCGCAAAAAATAACACGGTGAGATGGCATGCCACCCTAAGGGCTTCGAAGCCGGGATTGTGGGCCGCATTCTGGAATGAGCAAGCTATACGCCAAGAATTGCCGGGATTTCTGATAATGACACCGCTTTCTATTCTTTCGGATTAAACGACAATCGAGACTGTCCTTCTTGTGTCCGGTTCGTTCATCGCTCTGATAACGGAATTGCTCAACAAGGCAATCCTCGTGCAATTTGACGTATCCACGAGGGTTATCGTAAGGGATTGCTTTCTAGCGCAATCTGGTTCAGATAAATAAATTCCAACTCTGTGTTCTGCCCACCCTGCATCTGATACAAAAAGTTTGTGATTTTCTAGGAACTTGTGGAGGTAACGGAGATGGCCAAGAAACGATATACCTATGATGGTGGAAAAACCTTACTGCGTCAGATGGCTTTGTCATGTATGGACGCCTCCTGAAATGCAAGAGATTTCTGATTTGGTGGCGGGACGGGTTTGCAGTCATGTATCCGGCCTTTTGTTGCGGTGCTTTGACCTCTGGCCCTTCTGTGGTTGCCGCAGATTATGCAAGAAGTATTTTGAAGCATTTGAAAAGTGATTGAGTGCAGTCTTCTGTGAGGCCTTGAATTGCGGCCATTTCAGAAGCCACGGGCCGGTATGGTGATCCGCGGATCAGGTCCAAATCTGATGAACGAGCTCGGATTGGCTCGTGGGCCAGCACTGGTTTTCCTGCTCCAGATCTATTCAATCATTTCGCCCCTGCAGGTCGTCGACTTCTCACCCTCCCTTTCACCGGCTTTGGCTTGTCGTGCGTTGTATCATTGTCAGGCAACGACAGCCTTTGCCGGATCCCGGTAGTCCTCATCCTTTGTCAGCAGGGCCCAGATCATCCGCGCCATCTTGTTGGCCAGGGCAATCGCGACGAGCATCTTCGGTTTCCTTTCGAGTAGCCGCGCCAGCCACGAGCCTTCCGGGATCGATTTGCGACCCAGCCAGTTCAGCCGGGACATCGCCCCGATAATCAACAATCTGCGGATATCGGCTTGCCCGGCTCTGGAGATGCGGCCCAATCGCTCCTTGCCCGCAGAGGAATATTATCGGGGAACAAGACCCAGCCAGGCCGCGAAGTCCCTGCCGCGTTTGAAGCGCGCCATGTCAGGTGCGAAAGCTTCGACTGCCAGCGCGCTGATCGGGCCGATCCCGGGCATAGTCTGCAACCGTCGCGCCACATCTGCCTCCGCCGCCAATAGCTGGACCCGTTTCGTCTTTGCGCCGATCCGCACCGTCATCTCCGAGATCTGGTCAAGAAGGTCGTGGCATTCCTCACCAACCAGATCCAGCAAGTCGCAACCGGGATCATCAAGGATCGCCTTCACACGGTTGAGGTGTCCAATTCCCTGCGGGATCGTGTATCCAAACTCGTAGAGATGCGATCGCAACGCCTTCACCAGTTCCGTTCGCTGGTGAACCAGCCTCTCCCGACTCCGGAACAGCACGGCTCGCGCCTGTTGCTCCTCCGATTTAGGCGCGGTGAAGCGCATCTCGGGTCTCTGCGCCGCAATCACGATTGCCTCGGCATCGGCCGCATCGTTCTTCTGCCGCTTCACGAACGGTTTGACATAGCGTGGCGGAATCAGTTTCACCTCGTGCCCCAGCCGGATCATCTCCCGCGCTGTCTTGTTGGCCATAGCGACGAGGACGACATTGGTTGGTCGACGGGCGAGAAGTTGATCGGCCCACCCGGTATCTGCTTCTGGTCTCGCGCGGTGCCAACGCAGCACAGTTCGGGCGCCGTGCACAAGCAGACGCCGAATGTACCCATCTCCCCGCTTCGATATTCGTCCCAGCTTGTTCTTGCTGCCGTCACCGATCGTCGCTACCAGGGCCGTCGCGGTGATCACGCCAACCCCTCTGGGCCGCATCACAAAGATGAGTAACCGGCGTTTGCGAAAGTTGCTTGTTATCGGCGCCCATTCAGCCCTCTACAGCATCAAGTCGGGCAAAACTGATACTCCACTTGCCGTATAGGTTTTATTGCATTTAGCAAAAATGCCTTTCTAGCTCGTTGCCGTTGCTCTGGCTAACAAAATGGCATGTATCGCAGGGCGGTTATGATGCAAAACACAATATACCAGCCGACGCCCAAGGGGATTGCTTCGAAAATGGCATAATTGAAAGTCATGAATAGAAATTGCCCTGTGGGCATTCACAATTGGCGGAGTGAGAAAGTGATGATGTGAACCCAAGGCGAAATGGAAGTCGTCAGGACTGAAAAACCCGAGGTGCTGTCTTGCGTCTCTCAAGCACGATAGTCTGAGAGGGATCAGCTCCAGCGAAAAACATCAGGGCCCGCGGTTGTCGGATAAAAGCCGCATTTAAAGGCCGGAGACATGGCCGCAACCAGCCGCCGGAAAACATCACATTTTTACCTTGCCATAGAAGCGCCATCCAGACATGACAACAAACCCGTTTATTGCAATGCTCTTCGTATTTTTGGAATAGCATTCTCTCTAGGCTCGTGGAAATCAATGATGCTGACAAACTCTCCGCGAGCATCAAAGACGAATACGCCGGCGGTGTGGTTCATGGTATAACCATACTCGGTTGATACTCGTTCGTATTTCACCCGAAATCCTTCGGCCGCTTTGGCAATCTCATCACGCGAGCCCGTGTAACCAACGATGGCGGGGTGGAAATTGCTCACGTAGTCAGCCATTGCCTGAACCGTGTCCCGTTCGGGGTCAACTGTAATGAACGCTACTTGCAACGGGGAGACATCGTCGCCAAGACCTTGCAACCATCCTGTAATGTCGGTGAGGGTCGTCGGGCATACATCGGGACAATATGTGAACCCGAAGAACACGAGTGTCGGGCGGCCAATCCAGTCCTCCGGCCCGATCTTTAATCCCGAATGATCAGTCAGTTGGAAATCCATCTCATAAAGAGGAAGAGGCAAGACATCGGAACGAACCGGTCGCTGAGGAGCTCCGGGTCCGTCCGTATGCCACCAGCCGAACAGCAATGTGGCGGCAAGTGCACTGGTAGTGCCCCCGATAGCTAGCGCCACATTGCGTCGCGAGACGGTCATATCTTCATTCATCCCCTATAGAAATATTATGTGATCTTGTTTTTCGAGCTATTTTGTCACTATGTGCAACACCTAGCTCACTTCCAAATTTGGGTAGGAGAAAACATATTACGCCGATTGTAATAAATACATCCGCGCTGTTGAAAACAGGCCAATAGTATGGGTCGATATACAAACTAAGAAAATCCGTCACGGCTTCGTTTCGAACGCGGTCAATGACGTTTCCTATGGCCCCTCCGATGACTAAGGCGATCCCAATAACCTCGTTCATGCGTTGAACATGCCACAGCCACACAATGAGTAATCCAACGATGCTGATGGCCACCCCTGACAAGATTTTAGGGCCCCAGACTCCCGGTTCACTAAACAGACCGAAGCTCATGCCGCTATTAAAAACAAGTACGAGATCGAAGAATGGCAGGATAGGGATTCGACGCGGCGGGTTCATGACGATTGTTGTCACTACCCACTTCACCGCTAAATCAGTAATTGACAAAAGACTGGCGGCTGTCAAGGCACAGGTGAAATTACGGATAGGTTTCCTCCTTTTGCAATATCTATCCATTTCTTGGCCCCGTTTTCGGGAGATCGGGCTTACTTAGCGCTTCGTTTTTCGAGCCGTTGAGTTCCAGTGCCGATAACAGCTTGGCTGTTGCCTTCCTAAATCGCACAAGCTCGTTGCCAGTCAACACTCGCTGTGGAGGTAAGTTGATTGTCATAGGGTTTACCTGCTTGCCATCCTGCAGGACCTCGTAATGCAAGTTAGGACCGGTCGTCAGGCCGGTAGCGCCTACATATCCAATAATGTCGCCTTGCTGGACGCGATCCCCTTTTTCAAGGTTGTCGGCATATTTGCTGAGGTGAGCGTAACCCGAAGCATATTGGTTGTCATGGCGGATGCTGATGTATTTTCCAAAGCTGCCGTTGCGTGTCCGACGGGTAACGACACCATCGCCGGCTGCGAACACCGGCGTGCCCCGCGGGGCGGCAAAATCAAAACCCTTGTGCATTCGTGCGTAGCCAAGGACCGGATGTTCGCGGTTACCAAAGAGCGAAGAGAGTTGCCCCTCATCAACCGGAGTCTTTGTCAGTCTGGTCTGAACGCTATTGCCATCGGCGTCGAAGTATCCGGTAAAACCGTCACTGGCCTTATAGCGGAAGTAGCTAAGCGTACGGTTGGCCAAGGTAAGCGAGACATAAACGAGTTTTCCCGTATGTTCTTCCCCAAAATCTCCATCGTCGAACTTTTCATAGCCCAAAATGAAGCGATTTCCTTCGCGGATATCGCGCTGAAAATCAATGGCTTTATCCAGAAGGCTGTATGTTTGCAACAGAACGGGCATCGGTGTACCTTGATCGCGCGCGGCCTCATAAAGACTTGCCGTGATCCTGCCTGACACCGAGATCAGACCAATATTGTGCTCGATCATTCGAGCTTGAGCGTCAAAGCTATTGTCGGCGGAGCGTTCGATAACGATAAGCCGATCAATCTCCGGGACTAGCGCCAAACTTCCAAGACGGCGTTCTGTAGCAGTTTTGTCGTCTGCCCGGAGACTCAATTTCAATTCCTGGCCCACCTTGAGCGCGCGGAGATCGATCATCGATTTCAAGCTCTCGCTGGCCGCACGGGCTTCACTGCCGGAGACGCCAGCCCTAACGAGGGCGCTCAGCAGCGTGTCTCCCGGCTTAAGAAACAGTTCAATTGTCTGCTCGCTCTTTTCTCGCCGGATAGACAAGTTGGCGCGCGTGCTTTTCCGCTCGTAATCGCCAGCATCAAATATCACTGGTGCGGATACTACCTCGACCAATGACTTGGTGTCGGAACTTCCTAAGAGTGACCCGACTGAAAGCATTATAGCCGTCCCGACACCCGCAACCCCAAGGCCGATAAGCCCATACATTTGATGGTGCTTCATTCCTCGGGTCCGGAGGCGCCCACGCTGTAGATGGGAACGGATATGTCGACTCGTCCGGCGTCCTTGAAGATCAAGGTCATCGAGAACTGATCACCTTTTCTCAGTGGCTGCTGCAGTTTCATGAGCATGACGTGCAGACCCCCGGGGGCCAGTTTGACGGAACCATTCGCCGGTATTTCCACGGGGCCGGCCGGTCCCATGCTGGCAACGCCGTTTTTCATCTCCATCCTGTGAACTTCCGGCATGGCGGAGACGGTTGTTTCAATTCCTGTAAGGATGTCGGTTGTCTGTCCTTCGTTCCTGATAGTTACGTAAGCAGCGGCCGGCCGTGACATGCCGATCGATGCGCGCGCCCACGGTGTTTCGATAATTAGATCTCCGAGCTGAGTCGGTTCAGCGAATGCCGGAAATGCAGAAGCAAGGAAGAAAAAGGCTAAGAAAAATGAATATAAAGCTTTTGACATATTTTAAATCTCACAATTTCTGTCGAAGGTCCGTGACGATTTCCTCCGGCGGCGTTCCATAACTGTATGTGCGAACGAATGCGCCATCGGGAGAAACAAGATACACTGCAGAGGTGTGCCCCATAGTGTAGCCGTCTGGAGCGGATTCATGCGGCTGTTTTTCGAAGTAGGCCTTGAATGATCCTGCTGTTTCAGCTATCTGCGGGCCCGTACCCGTCAATCCAACAATAGCTGGATGAAAGGCGGAGACATATTCCGCCATGGTTTCCAACTGGTCGCGATCAGGGTCGACGGAAATGAACAATGGCTTTATTGCTTTGGCGTCCGCCCCGAGTTGTTCCATCACACTGGCAAGATCGGCAAGCGTCGTCGGGCAGATGTCCGGGCAATTAGTGAATCCAAAAAAGACCAGAAGCCATTTGCCTCGGTAAGTTTGCTCCGTAACAGCATTTCCGCTTTGATCGGTCAGAGAGAAGGTCGGTGTAAAGGCGACCGCCGTGTTCTGCGATGAGTTATCCTCTATAAGGTGGCTAGCATCCTGAAAAATGTTTAGCCAAAGAAAGAGGACCAAACCAGCTGCGATGGCTCCCCAAAGGATAAGATGTACTGTTTTCAATTTTCTGCCACCACCGCCTTGACCATACTTTGCAATTGCTGAGCGCCAAATTGTGTTAGCGGCTTTCCGTTAACAAAAAACGTTGGTGTCTTGTTCACACCGATTGCACTTACATCCGCTGCGTCCAAATTCAAGGTGCCCACGACATCCGGCATCTTTGCATCCGACATTGCTTTCTCAATATCGAGGCCTATGCCTTCAAGAACCGTCCAGGCTCCATCCGCCGGACGTCCATG
>NZ_CAXBKA010000011.1:0-107204 GCF_963976355.1 uncultured Sneathiella sp. | reverse complement strand
GCCGGAAAAGCGCGATAAGTGCAAGTTTGACGGATTATAAGTGCAATCCTCTATAGCTAACCATCAGCGCTCTATCCGACTAACGGAATGCGACAGGTCTCGCACTTCGCCTTTTGATGTTTTCTGAGCAGGTAAAGGACCGACCCAGCGAGACCAGTACTGATGGTTATCAACACCAGGCAAAGGATCGCGAGTGCATCAAGATGCGAATACAGAGTTTCCGTCGCGTGGACATAGAGGGGTAGCGGCTCGCAAAATGTTTTAATCGGCCCGATCAATTGAGCGGTGTGTTCGTATGCCGCATTCATATCCCCCATAAGAGTTCTCCGTTCTGTGTTGGTAGCCCCGGCAGGATTTGAACCTGCGCTCGTCCGGTTATGAGTCGGCAGCTTTTGACCGCTAAGCTACGGGGCCGTGATTTATTCGGCGGCTTGCTGTTCTGTCGTGATCGTCTTCAGCAGACGATTGGCGGCATATTTGTATGCGATCAGCTCGGGATATTTTTCAGCCATCAATTCCACATAATGGCTTGCCGGCAGACCGAGCTTTCCGACGCGTATAAAATCGAGCATCAGCTCTGCGTGAGAGCGTGCCTTTGGGCTATTACGCGAAAGGCTGCCTAGGAGTGTTTCGGCTGCGCTAAATACCGCCCAGGTGAATGCAAGAGTTGTGGTGTCCACTTTCTCAGTCATCGGCAGGGTTCTCCGAGTGAGGGAAGGCGTCGACGCCCCATGCGCCGTTGCCGACGTTTTTCTGCAGCATCGCTTGTTTGACGTCGTAAATCGCCCGCTGCAGAGATGGCATCTATCTCACCTTCACTTTTGGCCGCGAACTCTTTACGCGTTTGCTTAGCGATCGTTCGCGCCCGGATTGTCGGTTCCGGATCCTTTTGGCGGAAATACCGCCGCGCTTTTTCGCGCAACGTTCCATCATCGATCAGGGACTGAATGACGCGATCGAGCCGGTCGCGATCGACGTCACGACCAAAGTTGCGACGGATCTCACTCATGGTGAAGTGGCGTTCGCTTTTCAGATACCCGAGCACCCGTTCGCGATAGTGCGCATCCCACCATTCCTCTGAAGAAAGTTCATTGGCCATGGCGCACCGCTTTGGGCCATAGGTACCGAAGAAGCCAACAAACGAAATAGAGTTGCAGGGAGCAAAGCGCACCGCCGAGAGCGCTGGCGACAGTGAAGGCAACCAGTGTGACGCCAATGTCTGCTGGCGAGCTTAGCGACACGGCGTCCCAAAACAAGTCCGGTTCGCGAAAAGCAAACAACAGCGATGCCAACCCGACGAACGCCATCCCGTAACATGCACCAATGCCGGCCACCCGCAGCAGCTTTGGCATCCACTTACGCATCGTGTTGATCCTTCGCAAACAGGTAATCGGTCATTGAACATCACCATCGAACAACTGGATTGTTTGTTTCGGTCGCCCAAACAATCGGCCGATCCAACCCGGGGATTTCAACTTGCTTCCGGTCACATGAGCAAGTGCAATCATCTTTCCAATCTGGTCGTTCCTGGACAGCGAATAGTCGCGCGATCTCCCAAACACAGGTTGTTCCTCTGCAATCTGCGTTACCAGCTCGCAGAACTCCTGCCATGCCAAGCTTTTTCCAAAAGGCGGCGGGCAGTGCTTGTGTTTGATGGTGTGATGCACACGGCGCGCAATGTCATAAAGTTCTTTGCTGAGTTGTATCGGCTCAGACTTTTCCGGGTGGCTGTGCGACCGACCACTTGCCAGTTCGCCAAGGTCGCGCATGTACATGCCAAACGCTGACATCATTGCTGTCAGGTCATCCATCATTTCAATTAGATTTACCTCGTCCATATCTTGCCAGTCGGATTGAACCAGATGCTGACAGTGATATTGCACGGACAGATATCGGTAGATGAGGTCGCCAGCCAACTGTTGCGGATCGAGATCAACAATGGTCATCGCCCGATGCCTTTTCTTTTGCGTGAAGATGCTGCATTCGTTTCCGGGAAAACTGTCTTGGTGCTTTCATGCGCGTTGCGATTGGAAAGCTCCTTGTTCAGGATCAAAAGACCCCGTTCATAAGGGGCGAGCGCCTCGCTTGTTAATTTATGCATGGCCCTCAGATGGGTATCTGACATTTTTTGCACTTCGAGCCGAGCTCGTGCGATCGCCGTAGAGCTAAGTTTTAAACTCAATGGCTCGATATCGAACGGCTCATCGAAGAACTTCTCGAAGAGTGTGCGGTTTGGTATAGCTCCATGGCTCTTAAAGAACCCGCGTGCATCATTGGCGTCACCTGTGTTCACAGCGACAGAGACCAGGTATTTAAGATTCAAGTCGTCGATTGGCCGCCCCTGAGCGATCTGCGCCCAGTTTTCCCGATCCAATTTGTAGAGCTTCGCAATGACGTCGGGCACTTCAGCGAAGTCGACAATCGCGGTAACTTCATCCGACGCTTTTTGCTCGGGCGTATTGGCAGAATAGCGATCAACTGCCACTTCCATGCTATTGCGTATCGCCTCAGGTATTGCATTGTTGAAGGTGTAAAGCGACACAGCAGTTGGGCTTGTGCTCAGATATCGGAAGTTGTTTTCATCGCCTCTCATTACGTTCACCTGTTCTCATTGTTTCGAGTAGAGGGCCGCAATCCGAGCGCAGCCAGTTGATCCGGGGTGCCGGAATAAACACGTTTCATCGTCACGTCGTTCATCGTTACACGCGCCGCGTAGTCCGCAGTCGGCCCGTGAGCGTTATCGGTGGCGATGTTCGTCTCTAGTTCTGGTTTGTTTTGGAAGAACTCGACAAACATCACTCTAAGCAGCACGACGAACGCTGCGACAGTGCCCACGAAGAGAGAGACAAGGCACTGGAAGTAGAGCCCATAGCTCAATGTTCGAAGGGAGTAGACGCCAAGCGCGTTGATCAAATCGGCAAGCGTCTCGACGTCGGTTGGAGCACTCACGCGAACGACAAAATAAACCATCTGCAAGAAAAAGGCGATCCGGGTCCACTGCCATCCGATGAACAGCAAGCGCGACCAGTCTATAATCTCATCACGTCCGGGCATTTCCTAGAAGTCCGCAATTTCAACGATTTATCCAGCGCCCGCCCAAAAAACATCAATAAACATCTAAATTGTTATGGCGCATTACCCAATATGTATTACATTGCAAGAATACATATTGCAAGAAAAGAGGTAAATCCGGAGATGTCTTTACCTGAAAACCGTTCATTCGAAGAATTTCACGGCTTGGCGCAAGCCGTGCCAGCAAGGATTGAGACGCAACGTTTAATCCGTGAGATGTCCGTCTCGGCCTTGTCATCCCGGCTTGCTGAAGAAGGTCACATTGCATCCCGTCACCGCATTGGTCGGATTTTGCATGGTGACGGGTCTTTATCGATGGGTGATGCCATCGGCATAGGGCGCGTTTTGTTCGAGGACGAACGCGCCCTGTTTCGGTATCCGAAATAGGTTTGGAACTGGAAGGGATATGATGATGAAAGCTACGATCAGCACCCGTTTTGACGGATACTATCTGTTGCCATTGTTATTCAGTCCTGAGATGGTCCGAGCCCATCTCGACGGCATGAAACATGAAACCCGCCGCCCAACGGGCTCGGGCATGTATGGTCATGCAAGAGCTGCGCTGCACGAGGGACGCAAGGTCTTTGGTTGGGTCCGAGAAAGCTGGTATGCCAGCTATGATACGGACGAGGGCATCGTGGGATATGATGATCTACCCAAGCCATCCCGCGCCACATGTCCGACAGCGTCATGCTGGTATCAGGCAGACGAAGAACTTAAGCCTGCAGCGCGACAATTCCAACCGCCCACGCGTTGGGTCCCTCCAATGCACATGCCTTTTTCAAGGCACCGGTTATTCATGCGCATCCGTTCGATAGAGCAAGAACGGTTGAGCAGTTTGTGCGAGACGGGCGCTGTGCGCGAAGGCGTCGTTGTTCTTATTGGTCGGAGCGGTACCGGCTTTGTTGGATCGGCCCAATCTTTATTTCGAGAGATCTGGTCTTCGATGTATGGGCACTGGTGTGACACGGACAGCGTATGGGTTCTGCGGTACGACCGACCACAGCAAGGTAATGTCGCTGACTATATATCGATTGAGCGTGCGATTGAGAGGGATCTGGTCGCATGACGGGTCCGATGTCGATAACGGGTTTGGAAACCGGTTCAGATGATGATGGAGGCTGGAACCTTGAGAATGGTGGCCGCGTGTCCATCAGGCTGTTCTCCGAGGCTCTTGCTGGCTGGCTTGTTCTACAGGGGAATGATGTTCCGCTGGCAGAGGCGAAAGCCACGTTTAACACCACTGATTTTGTGATCCGTCAGGCATCAACGTTCCGCAAATCGCTTGATATCCGTGACGACAAGTTGTGTTTTCTTCTGGATCGCGCGCGAGCGAAAGAAGCAATGGACGATAGCTTTCTAGCACGAATGATACAGGTAATTGCAGTTGGGCAGAATGAGGAGATGGCTGTCGGTCTGCTATGCACCTTGACGAGGCTGTCGCGCGAGAGGATTGAAGTTGCAGTCTTGGAGCATCCGTACATGAGTATCGTCTGCGATGAAGTGATACATGACGGGGATTAGCGCCATTATGGAGGCTATGTTTGATGGGGGAACTTGAACAATGACAAGCAAAGAAAAACCAACGCGGAACACACCGGGCAGAGGGCGGGGCCGCACGGTCGATGGTCAGCCGAACCCGATTGATATTCATGTCGGCGTTCGACTTCGTCTTCGTCGAACGCTCATGGGCATGACACAGGAAAAACTCGGTGCGTCTGTTGGTTTGACGTTCCAACAGATCCAGAAATATGAACGTGGCGCAAATCGGATTGGGGCGTCGCGTCTTTATGATCTGTCGCATGTTTTGGAAGTGCCATTATCCTTTTTCTTTGACGATATGCCTGAAGAAATTTCCGGTAAGACACCGTTGGGCAGGATTTCGGAGAAGTCGGATTATCGACCTGATGACGATGACCTGAACAGGCGCGAAACGCTTGAGCTTGTGCGGGCCTATTACCGCATTTCAAACCCACAGGTACGTAAGAAGGTCTTTGATCTGGTCAAGTCTCTTGGGGAGGCGACAGCTTCATGAACATCTTCGAGTGTGAAATGCTAGCGCGCTATTTGTGCGGGATTGGCGAGGATGTTGATGAGATCGATCTCGATCATGTTCTTCAGGAGAAGTGCGATATCGACTTCCCGGTTTTTGCGCAGCTTTGTGAAATGCTGCTTCCGATGTGTCATGTGGAGACCAACTGCCCAACCGGAAAGACCTATCGCGGATTTGCCAATCTTGTCGGAGATGCCCCGGGCTGGTTGCTCCATCAAGAAATCCATCTGACCAACGAAGGTGGCCAGATTACGAAACATGATACCTCAACGGCAATCGGACGTTTGTCACAAATGCTTGATGCCATGAAGCGTCAGGGACCATCGCAGGTGGCTGATGATCTTGAACAATTAATCCGGTTCTCAGAAGTTACGGAACAGGTCTCCGCAATCGACAAGCTTCGCCGTGATTCTCTCGTCATGAGCCTTCAGTGTCGGGTTTCGGAGATGCCGAAGCCGACAGAGGATAATTATGAATGGTGGGCTGGTGAGCTTGTCGATTGTGTCCTCCAGCAGGATGCAAGATTGCGATCACGGGGTTCAGATTGAGAAGGAGGAACATTGATGCGAACCAAAACCGTAACTTTGTGTGGCTCTACACGGTTCATCGACGTGATATCTGTCTGTGGCTGGCTGATCGAACGAGATGAGCGGAAGTTGACATTTGGCCTGCATCTTCTGCCCGGCTGGTATCCGAACTGTCCGCCCCATCATCTGGCGGAGCAGGAGGGGGTTGCAGATCAGATGGACGCGCTTCATCTGGAAAAAATCAGCCGGTCGGACGAAATTTTCGTGGTGGATTTCGACAATTACATTGGCAGTTCCACGCTATCCGAAATTGCCCATGCCAAGGCGCGTGATATCCCGGTGCGCTATTTTTCATCTGATCCGATTGGGACGAAATGTCGAGCCCTTGGTGCACATTCCAAGCAGTCCTCTGCATCTGAAGTTCATTATGCGTTCAGTGTTGAAGAAATGGATACGTTCCAGCCAGATTTGTTTGCGGCACTCGTCGATAGCGGCATCACCCCGAATAACGGAGAAGTCTACGAGGTGATGCGTGGCCGCTGTGAGAATTACACTGCCTCAGCATTTCTCTCACCGACGATCCTTGGAAACATTCTGGGCTCGATGGACAGCAATTCTGATCTTGAGGTTGGAGAGAGTGCGGACGATTGGCCTGGTACTCTTTCTCAGCATGAAGAACAGGGGCTCATGGATCATGTTTGCTCAGCTGTTGATAGCTGGGCGGAGAAGCTCGAATGCAAGCCGGGTTTCTATCGGATCGTTGATGTTGCTGATGTGCGTGTCCGTATTCTTGACGCTGAGAAGCAGAAATTCGAGGTGATCGAATGATGTTTCTAACGTCTTCACCTCAAGGCATGCTTCCCTCGCCGCCGCTGATCTGGGTAACGATAGCTCAGTGTTTCATAGGGGTAGCATTGTTAGCCATATCGGCCATCCTCGACATCACGTCTTCAGCACATCACTTTGGGTGGAGTGTGGTGTCAATGCTGTCGCACCTTTGCGGGATCTACGCACTTGCGAGTTTTGCGGAGATGCTTTCCAGGGGATTTGTAAAACAGCGGGTCCACGACAGCAAAACCCGCAAGGTCATTCGGTGCAGTGTGATGATCACCCTGTTCATCTTGACCTTCAGCACCATGACATACGTTACTGCTATGTATGCGCGATGGTGGGTCTCATGAAAAACCTGCCATCTCAAAGTCAGCTGGTTCTTCCATTGATCGAGGTCTGTAAAGATGCAGGTGGCAAGCTCCGCGCACAGGAAGCATATGAGGCACTTCAATCGCGCTTAAATCTGTCTGCCGAGGTCTTAACGGAGACAGTCAATGGCGGCAATGGAACGAAGGTATCCAAGTTCCGCCAGCGTGTGCGCTGGGCACGCCAGCGCGCGATTGATGCCGGGCTTCTGGTCGCAGCCGAGCGTGGTGTCTGGCAGATTACCGATCAGGCGTCAGACAAGTTGGCCAACAACCATACCGGTGTTGTTGTCACGATCTGGGAGACAGAGCTGGGGCAGGTACTGTGGGGCACAGCGGAGCGGGCCGCGGCGGTGATTGAGCCGGGCGCCATCGATCTGATTTACACCAGCCCGCCCTATCCGCTTTTACAACCCAAGGAATACGGTAATCTGAATAGTGCTGACTGGCTGAAATGGATGGGCGATTTGTCCGAACTTTGGTCGGGCCTGTTGGCCAACACCGGTTCACTCGTTGTGAATATCGGTTCGATTTCGGAGGCTGGAAAGCCGTTCAAGGATCCATATGCAGCTCGCTTTCAGCTTGATCTGATTGATCGCCTTGGTCTGCACCTTGTTGATGAGCATTATTGGCACAATCCGGCAAAGCTGCCATCGCCGGTCCAGTGGGTGTCAGTTCAGAAAAAGCGACTGAAAAACACAGTTGAGCATGTCTTGTGGTTTGCAAAGTCATCAGACTACAAATCGAACAATGACAATGTGCGTGAACCGGAATCGCCTCACACAGCCCGGTACCGTAAGAATGCGCTTGCCAGTGGCAAAGGTCTTGGCAAACGGCCAGGGGGCTCGATTGCCGGGAAGGGTTTTCTGAAATCGAATGGCACAGCAATTCCATCTGTCTTGCAGGTGCAATCACATGAAGGCCCGCACAGTGTGTATCGTCGGGCCTGCAAACAGGCAGGCATTAAACCACACCCGGCCATTTCACCATTGGCTTTGCCGGATCGTTTCATCCGACTGACCACGGAGCCTGGCGATCTGGTCTATGACCCGATGGCGGGCTCACTTGCCACCTGTTATGCGGCCGAACTGCTTGGCCGCCACTGGATCGGCTCTGAGCCGTCCGCGCATTATATCGCAGGCGGCACGTTACGGTTTTCAGAAGGAAAGGCATCATGAACACTGTTTATGACCCGAGTCTGATTGCCGGCGTCACTTGCGTATTGGTCGAACCCGTTCCGAATGATGAAACGTCTCTGACCGTAACGGGGGATGGCATATTTAGCGAACGGGATGGCGGGACTGAGCTGAGGGACATTCTCGCTCAAACCGGGTTGCCTTGGGAACATGATGTCATCAACCGTGGCCGTGGTCTCACTTGGTGGCTTCTTGATGAGGATGTCACTGAAGTCATGGGATGGCGCGTAACTT
Organism: uncultured Sneathiella sp.; assembly: GCF_963976355.1. Taxonomy (NCBI): domain Bacteria; kingdom Pseudomonadati; phylum Pseudomonadota; class Alphaproteobacteria; order Sneathiellales; family Sneathiellaceae; genus Sneathiella; species uncultured Sneathiella sp. Next base: position 98,926 of record NZ_CAXBKA010000011.1, on the reverse strand, counting down.
TGGCAATCAAGGAATTCCTGAGTGTTACCGCGCCCTATCGGACCGGATGCAGCGCGCGACTGGATGAGTGGTTCAAAGAGATCGGGAAATACCGAGATCCTATCAAACTGACGATCATGTGCTCCAAGAAGTTTTCGACCGTTTTCGACCACCTGAAGGGCGACTATCAAAAGCGGTCGGGCGAATGGGCATCGACCTGTTTTGGGCCTAAGGTAGCGATTGATTGTTTCCATCGCCGGAACCGCTTCATTGAGGAGGCCATCGAACTGCACCAGGCATCTGGCGGAACGGCCGACGAGATTATTCAGCTGGTGAAACATGTCTACAACAAGCCGACCGGAGATCCCCACCAGGAGGTGGGTGGCACGATGGTTACACTGGCGACACTGTGCAACGCCCTTGGTGTCGATCTCTTGCATGCCGGTGAAGATGAGCTTGCCCGTGTCTGGGAAGAATTCCCCCGCATTCGAGCCAAGCAAGCGAGTGCTCAAGAAGGATCTCCTCTTCCAGGTGATCTGAACGTTCCATTGCCAGGCATCGAAGACGTTTCTTCAGCACGATCAGCTTGCGGTTCTGAGAAAGCATCACTTGAAAGGAAGATCCTGGAGTGGATAGCAACCGGTTCGGTTGGTGCAAGTTCCAAGGCCATGGCGCTGGCGGCATGTGGGATCAGGTCAAGGGCTGATCATCCGCATGATCCAAGTGACTTTAATCGGTGCTTACAGCTTCTTGACGCTGTTCCCGAAATCCGCTCGCATTTCAATCAAGTCGCGGCTCTTTCATCCGTTTGGAAACGGCTCATTACAGAATGGGACGAACTTGAAGAATGTTTCATCACAGAAGCAGGTCCTAACTGGTCAAAAGCACGTTCGGCACCCAAGACTTACGAAGCGTTGGCCAAGGTTGTGCGGCACATTATGGATGCTACATAATGGCCGTCATCCGCAAACCACAGCCTAGTGTAGCTATCCCTGAAGACCTGCAGGAACGCGTGCTTAGTGAGCATGATCAACTCTGCGAACTTGCAAGGAAGTGGTTGTTGCGATCGCATTCGGCCCGGGGAATGGGATGTTCGCTTTCCTTGCGCGAAACGAGTTCCATTTATGGTGGTGAAAGCCCGGATGCTTTGGGCTTTCGGTCGGGAGGCCCGTGGTTTGGAACCTATCTGGTTGAAGTCAAAACCAGCCGCTCCGACTTTCTGGCCGATCGGAACAAGAAATTCCGTCTGGATCCGACCTTGGGCGTTGGAAACTGGCGCTTCTATTTCTGCCCGGCTGGTTTGATAGAGCCGCACGAGGTTCCAGAAATGTGGGGTTTGATCTGGGTGAATGCCCAAGGACACGTAAAGCCCCAAATATGTCCTCATATTGAACCCGATCGTCTTACTGAAGAGCGCAGAGCCGCCGTTGAAGAAATGCGATTTGAGGGCAATCGTGATCATGAGCTTCTGCTTTTCATATCGGCGCTGCGTGGACGTGATGACCCGCAAGCGATCATTGATGCACGACGGCAACAGAGCAACCTGATTGCAAGGCTTACGCGTTCACTTGGGGATTCACGCGAACAGTATCGGAAACTCGAAAGCAAGCTTGCCGAGAGGGATCAGGCCATGCGCCGGATGGCCAAGGTGCTCGAAGAGAAGACTGGCGTCGATGTTTTCGCCAGTTACGGGATTTGAGAACGGCTTTCGATAGGCGGACCTGTTGCAAGTGAGAGCCCCAGAAGTCGTTCTCAAATACCCCAATACACATTTGCAGCCGACTTGAAAGGAATGACCATGGCCTTACGTGAATCGGGCATTGAATGGACCCACTATTCAGGCAATGCCTGGATCGGCTGCACCGCAGTCGGACCGGGCTGTAATCTGTGCTACGCGAATGCACGCTTTGCCAAGCGACTTCGCATGGTGGAATGGGGTGCTGGCAAATCCCGCCATAAGGTCAAAGGTTTTGCAGCAAATGTGCGCAAAGCCAGTCGGCAAGCAGCTGATCTGGGCGGTCGCCAGAGATTTTTCGTCAATTCTGCCTCAGACACTTTTGATAATGAAGTCCCAGATGAATGGCGTGAGGAAGTCTGGGCGACATTGCGGCAAACAGATCATCTTGATTTTATCCTGGTAACCAAACGGATTGGTAACGTTGCGAAAATGCTGCCCGAAGATTGGGGTGTTGGTTACTCAAATACCTGGCTGCTGGCAACAATGGTCAATCAGGAAGAACTAGACCGCGATATGCCTAAACTGGCCGCTGTGCCGGCTGTCGTGCGCGGCTTGTCTATTGAACCCATCATGGGGCCGGTAGATCTGTCCAAGTGGCTGCACCTGCTTGATTGGGTGATCATTGGGGGTCAGAGCCAGCAAATGGGCGATGCCGAGCCGTTGGTGGTGGAATATGAATGGGTACGTGCCCTGATTGATCAATGTCTGGCTGCCGGCATCGCTGTATTCTTTAAACAGTGGGGGACAGGACATTATCCGCGGGGTGGAAATGTCATCGATGGCGAAGTTATCGAGATGTTCCCGAACCCGTGCAGCGGAACCCCCAGCCCAGCGCCCTGGCAACGCGATCGCCGTGTGGCGGCAGCTAATCGGTAGAGCAAGCCTTCTCAGGGTAGTCTCCATTAGGAAATCTTAGGAAAACAATATGAAACAAATACTCATCTCCGCATTGATGGTTTGTGGTCTTGGAGCGCCCGAGGCATATGCCCAGGCTGGCAACTGGGATGCCTATGCCGGGAGCAAGCCCAATGCTCCTGCAGCAGTTCCAAGCGGCACACAGGCCCCTGCACCCACCACAACGTGGAACAAGGAAACATTAAACCTTGATACACGAACGGTCGCCGAGTTCTTACAGCAAGGCTATGACGTTATTAGCGTCCAGCTGAACTACCTTTCTGGCAATACCGAGTTATATATGTACAACGCGTCGGCCTCACCAAAGCTTCTTCATTGTCAGATGCGGGCATTGGAGCAGGGGCAGAAGTCTGCATCTGTGGCAAGTCGGTGCATGGGTTTCTAGAATATGCGCATCTTCTTTGATGATCTTCTCGATGGTGAAGAAAACACACGCCCACAGATGGGGCGTGTCAATATGGCTGAGGAGCATCTGATTAAACGACTGATGTCCTCTTCAGGCGGATTGAGTTTTCGTCATTTTGCCGCTGCCAGGCGAAACCCGGTTGTCCCGGCCTTAAAGACTTCCCGCCCGACGTCGGCCGCAGGCGGGCAGAGCTTTGTCTTCTCTGTGAAAGGATGGCATTCCCCTGGACGCTCTGAACGGTTTTGTGTCGGCCCTAGGGAGACGGCAGTATCACAGGAGCTGCGATACAGCCCGACCCGTCGTCATATGGGAGGCGTGGGAGCATATCGATTTCAGGGGGCCCATCCGCCGCAAGGAATGAGAGAGGTCTCGACCTTTCAGAAGGCACAGTTACGGACTGGTGGGGCAGGAGCCTTTCAAAATTATATAGAACGAGATGGCGCGATTGAAACCGCACAGGGCGTAGAAGCTTCATTTGGTAATATTCATGCAGAGCATGCCTTCCGAGAAGTTTTCTGGGATGAAGTCGAGCGCAGAGAAGGAGCGGCAAAACGCGTACAAACACGGATTATTGCTGAACTGCCCTTTGAGCCAGAAATAGGGCCTGAAGGACGGCGGGAGATTCTCAAGGAACTTGGCGCCGTCATCGAAAGGCACGGGCTTCCCTGGCATGGTGTTGTGCATACGCCTGAGCAACAATCAGATCCGCGCAATTACCACCTTCATCTTCTGTTTCATGACCGTCCGCTTCTGGGTTGGGACAATTGGGATCTGCCAATATTTGGCGATCGGAAAAATACGGCGGTGCGCGCCCATGGTTTCATCAAGGAGTTACGATCTGAGTATGCCGAGATTGTGAACCGGTCATTTGAAAAATCGGGACTGACGCGGCGTTGGGATCCTCGAACCTATAAGGAGATGGGGATTGACAAGCCCCCGCAACAGCATTTGGGAAGTGCAGTCATGGGGCTGGAGCGGCGCGGCATTGTGACCGCGGGTGGCAAGCGTGTTGCGCAGGCAGAAGAAGCCTGGCGATATCGCAATCTTGCTCAGGAGCGCACGATTAAGCTGGTCGGGATGGCCGACAGGCTTGAGGGCCGGATAGAGGAAATCGAGACATCCCGGTCAGAGCCCTTGTCACCGTCAGTACGGATGGCACAGGCGGGATTCCTTGAGCAAGTAACGCGCGCTTCACGTCAGTATATCCGTGTAGCCGATTGGAGACATCAAAAGGGTTTCATTGGCGAACGGCACCGTATGCTGCGCTCACGCCTGGAGCTTATGCTCGAGGATCCAGAATTTGGTCCATCCTCAGGAAAATACCTGCAGAAGCTCGACAGATTCTACATGCGAATGGCGAAGAACGTTGGAGATATGCAGCGTTCTGCGGAGGAACGCCTGCGCGTCGTTCGCAGAGGGGTTATACATGCCCGCGAGGGGTATGTTGTTGAGAGCCTGGTGGACAGGCTTCGCCGTGCCAATGGCGCGATCGAAAGAGCTGTTGGCGCGGCTGCTATGGCAAAACGCCAGCGTTCTGCGTCCGATGGTCGATACAAACGGCTTTTGACGGAACAACAGGCACATCTTCGCGCACGGGCAAAGCTCCAGAAATCGCTGCCCCCTGGCATCAGCTGGGAAGATTTGGAAGAAAAGGTTCAGGCGGGAGCCAAGGCCTGGGATATCAGCGCGCTGAGCTATATTGAAGTCCAGAACATAGTTGCCGGCGTGAAAGCATCCACGCGCAGCCTTGAACGCATGTTGAGGCGAGAGAAGAATGCTCAAGCTGATTCAGGATCGGGAAGCGACGAGTCAGGAGTGGCAGCTATTCTCCAAGCCAGGGCGCAACGGGCCGAGGTTCTTCGCGATATCCGCAAAAGCGGACTTGCCCCTGTCATAAAAAAACGAGTGGGCAATCTGCTGGGTGCGCGCAATCGACCGGCTCTGCGCAATCCGACTTAAGCAGCTGCTTCTTGATCGGGCTCCTGCTCAACCCCTTTTGTATAGACAGGGTTGGAGAGGTCGGTCAGAGCCAGATAGATCAGTGCCACCACAATATGTGAGAGAGGTACGGAAAAATCACTGTTCGTAATTTGAACATAGTCGAAAACGACTTGGGGGAGGCGAACACGTTTGGTTTTTCTTGCTGTTTGCGCTGGATAGACGTGCGCGTATTTTGACCAGAATTCAGGTGTGCGTTTGGCAAGTTGCCAAGCCCGTTTTAACCCCGCCGACCGCAAATGCTTGGGTGTCGCCGCCCAGGCGTCGCTGAGCGGCAAGGGGAGGCCGGTCATGATTTCTTGAGTGTCGCCAATGGACATGTAAAGGTCTCCAAAATCAAGTCACGCAGGGTATAGCGGGTGGCGGAAAGCCTGAGAAGGCCTGCAACGATGGCATAGATCGGGATGTTCATTTCAGCATGCTGTGTTTTGACCTGCTGCCAGGTGGACGACCTGACCTCGATGGCAACGGTCCGCATGTCTGGGTTATCTGTGACACGGCCAAGAGAGATGTTTTCGTGTTGCGTGGTGGCCACCCCAAGTTCTACGAGCATGCCCAGAACGATGCCAGCCGATGGTTTGCGGCCAGCCACCAGCTCATGAATCTTTTCGCACTGCTGAGGTGAACGGCGCGCAAAAAGGTCTTTGCGGTAGTGCATTGCCGCGCGCAAGAGTTCATCACGTTTTCCATCGAAGTATCCCGGTTTTGCGCGACGTCCAATGATGTTGCCAACATTGACGAGACCCAAATGCTCGGGCTCATGACATATCAGATGGCGCAAATGTTCATCTTCGCCATCGGGATTGGCAATAAGGTATTTAAACACCTTTTCCCCGGCCTTTTCCCCTTTCTCATCATCCCCAATAATTTGTTTGCAAAACTCTGGAATTACTTTTTTCCGCAGCAAGGTTCCGTGGATTGCAGCGCAAATTTCAATCAGCAGCGTGTGGTCTGCTGGGGCCAGATGAATTGAATTCTTGCGGATGGTGTCCTCAGGGACTTCAGGCAGCCGTGGCTTGGCCAGCGTCTCCAATATTTCTTGCATTATAATCTTTTCTCCAAGCCTGGTTTTATATAGAATGCCATTTGCAAGACTTCTTGCAAAACACTTTTTTTGGGGTTCATAGATGTTACAAGATTTCTACCACAATACGGATCGAGCCGTCAGCGGTGTTCTGCGATGGATGCCCGCTGTTCTTTTGGCCTGCGTAATCCTTCTTTGCCTGTCGGATTTGGCGTTCGCCGAGCTGGCGACCAAAGAAGCGCTTATCAATAAGGGCACAACAGTGTCTGCAGGCTTTACCGCAGTGATCAAAGGGTGGGCAAAGCCGCTTGGTTCGATCGTGATTATTGCCCTGTTTGTGCTGATGATTTTTGTTGGCAAGCAGGTCGCAGGCAAGTTTGCCTTTGTCATCATTGGTCTAATCGGTGCCGCAATGGCAGGTACGATTGCCGCAGTGATTTGGGCAATTGGCGGCGGAACTTAAAGCTTGATTTTGCCTAAAGGTTAACAGGGGAGACCTTAATGGAGAGTCCAGTCGCCGAAAGCGTACTCTATCCGGTAACGCAGTATGGAATGCCCATACGCACGATGCTTATTAGCATCGGTGTTGCGGCATTCTTTGCTCTTATTCTTTCGTTGCCCCTCGATTGGCAGAGCATGATCCCGATTTTCGGCGATCTAAGTCATCTTGTTCCCTGGGGTGTTCTGCTCATTTGGGCCGGGGTTGTCCGGGGTTTAATTTACAGAAACCCGTTCCTCGAGAATTGCTGGGGGGTGCGTTTCTTTCCACCCTCTACCCATTTCAAAAAGGCAGATAATGTTATGGCAGGCCATCGGGTGCGTTTGAAAGCTCGACGCTGGACATTTGAAGTATGATCACAGAAGAGTTGTCCCAAACGCCAAGCCTTGGCCTCATGATTTTCTATCTTTGCTTGATGATCGTGCCTGCATTGCTGGCGGCCATTTTTCTCGGCACGCCACTACGTAAATTGCTCGATCCGGTCAAGAAAGGTGAAAAGCTCGTCGATCATGTGCTTATTGATCGGGTGTTACGAGATCAGCAAACCGTTCGATGTACGGATGGCACACTTTTCAAGGTTGTCCGGATTGGTGGTGTGGATCTTAACTCGATCGATGAGGAAGGTCTGGATAATTTAACATCCGCGCGGAAAGCTTTACTGTTTCGTCTTGGCAATACAGACGTCTCTCTCAGAAAGATATCCCGGCGCCAACAGGTCGATCTTACACGGTTTTCGAAGGTGATGACCCGGGCAACAGTCACGGAACGGACCTTCTGGCTGAATGCTGTCCTCAAATGCTACGCTGGACTGTTTACCGCAAGCTATCGCAACACCCATTATCTGATCTTCTCCATTGACGGGGCAAAGTCTGAGGCAACGGAGGAACTGACAAAGGCTGTCCGAGAAGGTCTTCAGGTTCTTTCGGCGTTCTCGCCTGAAATCTTGGCCGTTGGCCGTCAGGATGAGCCGTCTGAACTTCTTGAGGCTCTTGGCAACCTGCTGAACCCGGGAATTCAGGTGCAGGCAACAGGTGCCTTGGCCAATCTAGCCATACCGGGCCAAAGACTGGCGCATGCGCTGGTAAGATCGAGTGTGGATTTTCTCGCTGGAGAAAATGAGCCGACTGTCGGGCCTGGACGCCACAACCGCGGCCTGGCCAGGTTTACATGCCAGGGCATAGACACATTCGTTGCAGCTGTCTCGATCATAACATGGGCCGGAACAGCGCGGTCGCGGACTGTCAGTCGCCTTCTTGCCGAAGACAGCGAGCTTTTGCTTTGTGAATGGATGCGGGTCAAAGACCGTCAGAGCAGCGAAGAGCATCTCAAAACAATCAAGCAGAAATCTATCCTTACCGGGGAGTCCGGACAACGTAAATATGCTCAAATGGAGATGGTTGACGATGCCCTCGCAGGCGATAACGTCGCGCAAGATCAGAGGTTCGTCGATTTCGAAATGACGATTTTTGTGCATGGCAGATCAGCACAGGATGTCTGGCGGCGCATCGAGCGCGTTGAAGAAGTATTGCAACGCGACACTTATACGCCAATTCGCCTTAACGACGATCAACTGCCCTATCGCTGGCTTTCGATCCTGCCCCCGCACTGGATCCCGATCCATGAAGTAACGCCCATCACGCAGAATGTCGCTGATTTGATGCCATTTTCCTCACCGTCACAGGGATTGGATCGTTGTGACTGGGGCAATGGGCCCGTTCAATTGTTTCATACGGTTGACAGGTCAGTTTTTGGCTTTGTCTGGCACGAAACAAACCAGCCACTTGCCCGTGGTCATACATTCATTATTGGGCCGACCGGCGGCGGTAAAACAATCCTGATCAATTTCCTCGCGGCATCGAGCACCCATTATCCGGAAACGAAGGTTTTCATCTTCGACCGAGGGGATGCCAGCTATATTACCGTGAAGGCACTTGGCGGGCGTTATTTCCAGCTCCAGCACAGTACCACGGCGACGGTGGGCGATGTCTGTCGCTTAAACCCGTTTCAGCTTGATATCAGATCAGACATGAGCGGGGAGACGCGATGGTTGATCACTTACTTACGTGATCACATCGCGCGCGTGGACCCCTTGAACACAGCCGTCATTGAAGACATTGAACAATCTGTGCGCGGGCTGGCCAGCGTCGAGCGCCGCCATCGTCATATGGCTGAATTCTATAAAAACCTTGTGACATCCGAGGCGAAAGACCGTTTCCGAGATTTTGCCGAAAATGGCACCTATGGCAACGTGTTCCGTGTTGATCCGGATCGCCCGGAAACCGTCAAGGACACCCTTCACTTTGACGATGACTGCCAAATTTTCGGATTTGAGTTTGAAGAGGTCTTGAATGACTCCCGTCTGACCGAAGCAATCTTGCCCTATATTCACTATCGCATCAGCAAAGAGGTTGCCCGCACGGGATGTGCCTGGCTGATGATCCTTGATGAGCTCAAAGCATTGCTCGAGGGATCCGAGCGCATGGTTGAGGTCTTTAATACGTGGCTCGACGAGGCGCGCCGCAAGCGTGGTGTAATTGTGGGGGCCTTGCAGTTCATTGAGCAAATGATCGAGACCAACTCACTTGGGCGTATCCGTGCAGCCAATGCCAACCTGATGTTCCTGCCCAATCCAAATGGTGTGCGCTCACATTATATCGATGAGCTTGATGTTTCGCATCGCGAGTTCGAGATCATTTCCAAGCGCGACAGCAGTACCCAGGACCTCAAACGCTTTGTTCTGGTCAAACGTCAGATGGAAAGCGGTTCGCTTGGTGCCGTTGTGTTGCTCACAGATCTTGGATCCCTGCGAAATTCAGAAGAAGGCGACCTTCTCTGTCTCTTCGAGGGTGGTCACAAACCAGCCAACACATTCCGAAAACTTGAAGATCGCCACGGCTATCCGGGATGCGTCAGGGCGTATGTCCAAAGCCGCAGTGTTCCAGCAATGTCCAAAACTGATGCCGCATAGGAGGCAGTAATGTTGAAAGTGATGAAGGCTCTCAAACGCCAGACTTCGGAGCAACCTCTGACCGTGGTTCTGTGCGTCGTTCTGATGTTCAATGTCGGTGTGATGGTGCATATGAGTGCCACCCTGCAACGGGCAAACGCCGGGATGGCTGTCTTTGATGCTGCGGGTTTGGCGCAGGCGATCAAGGAAATGGGGGTTTCAAAAGAAGTCCTCGATACGGCCAAGAGCACGTGGGAAACGACACAGGAAATGCTGTCACGCACCGAAGATGTTCTCCAGGCAACCGGCTATGGCGAAACGCTCAGCCCGTCGATGATCACTATGTTTGGTGCCGAAGCAACAGGTGATAGCCCCCTGTCAGGGATTATCGAAGACGGGGAATCCACGATGTTCAACTTTGATGACATGATGAAGTTGACCAATGTGGGTCTTTCGATTGTCGAGCGTGGTGGTCTTGAAAACGTGACGCTCGCGGACGGCATGGGCATCTACGACACAATGTTCGGGTCATATGTCAAAGACGCACAGAAGGATCAAGTCGCCTTTGAATACGGCGAGGCGACCACACGCGAAGCACTGGAATCCAACTGGCAGATGGTTGAGGATCTCCCGGCCATTACCAAACAAATCGCCAACCTGAGTGCAACCGCCCAGCAGCTGGCAGGAGCGAATGGAAGCTCACGGGCCCAGATTGCTGTGAGCACGCTGGCCACCCTGCAAAACACTGCGCTGTTGAGCAAAATATTGCAGCAGCGTGCGGTCAATGACACCCAGCGGATCGCCCGTGAACAGCAAACCAAAGCTGAAAACGGTACTTGGGCTAATCCTGACGCCAAGAAAACCTCACCTGTGGAGGTTGAAGGGACGCCCTGGCTTAAAGAGGGTTCAGCCCCTGCGGCGGGGACTGCAGCTGGTAACGGAAATCCAGCATCCACTCAAGGTCAGGGCAGCGGCACATGGAACAATCCAGATGACGTTCGCACGGCTCTGGGAGGATGAGTGACATGCGTCAAAATCTCTTGTGGCACGCCCGACTGATGATTGCAGGGGTTATGGGACTATTGGCGGGGTGCGCCAATCCCATGACGCCTGTTGAAAGTACGGACATGATTGGGCCCGGGCGGGCAACAGATGAGTACAAACTGTCGCCCTGCACCTGCGAGAACATGGAATTAACACCTGTCGATCAGCAAACCATCGACGCTCTTCGCATGATTTACGGATAGGTGTTCAATGTTTGGTAGAAAAGCCGAAAAAAACGGATCTGTGAGCTTTGGCGATCGTGAACCTGACCTGTCTGCGCCAACATCATCAGGAAAGAAGTCATCTGACCGGCTGCCTGACGGCCTGCATAAAAACCGGACAGGTGACATTAACAAAAGTTACATCAAGGTTATCCGGTGTCTTTGCTTTGCCCAGATCGCGACGATCACGCTGGTTTTGGTGCTTGCTGCGGTGATTGGCAGCATGAGCCCGCTCCGACGCGATGTACCATGGGTGGTTGTCGTCGACAGAGCTGGCGATGTCGATGTCCAACAAGCGGTATGGCGGACAGGCAATAGCAAAGAGCTTACGGTCAATGAAATCCGCACAACGCAGTTCTTGCGATATTATTTCCAGGTCACGGCAGATTATCGGCAGATGGGCCGTATCTGGCAAACATCCTGCGTTGATGACCTTATCCGCGGGGACAACTTCGCAGATGAACTCTGCGCCTATCTCCCTGCAAGGATGAGCGAAGAAAGCCACGAAGCGTATGTCGCGGCAAACCTCGATGAAGTGATGAAAATGGTGAATGCCCGCCAGACGCGTGAAGTGACGCTGCTGCGCGAGCCGCTTCTGATGGACACTTTCATCCAGGACAATGAAAACGTCTATCTCTGGGAATATCAGATCCGTCTGGATGACTATGATAACCGCAATTATGCCGGTGCAGAAAACATGGGGACGGGGTCTCGAAAAGAGAACAGGGAAGCCGACGATCCGGCATATTACTCGCAAAAACTCGTTGTCCGCGTCTGGACGACATTCAATTTGGCCTATCGCTTCGAGTGGGCCCAGAAATATCAGAACCCCTTGAACTTCCGGATGTTGAAAATGGAAGTCGCCAAACTCTCTGATGGCGGGGGTGAATAATGCGTCTTTTAGCCCTGACATTCGCAACCTCGTTGATGATGAGCGTCCCAGCCGCGGCCCAAGGTTTCATTGACCAGATGGGCGGCTCCGCTCCGCTTTCTTCGAAAACTACGAACCTGTTTGGTGGCGGGCCTGGCACCGAACAGGACATTGAAATCGATTTGCAGCAACGTCAAAATGCGCTCTTTGACGAGGCCGTGGGGACCCCTGAAGAACAGGAAGAAAAGGGTGTTCTTGTTGTTGACTACGAACCTTATAAGCCTGTCGCTGTTAAGGTTCGCAACCTTGCGCAAACATATCTGTTCTTTCCTGAGGATGAAGTCATTGAAGACGTTATGCTGGGGGATGGCAGTGTCTTCACAGTTGATTTCCCCCGGGTAACGCCACAGTCTCAACCCACGCGGAAGAATGTCCTTATCCTCAGCCTGAACAAAGGCCTGGTTGGGGCCGACACACCAATGACCGCCATTGGTCGCATACGGTCGGACGGAACGCGCCGCAAATACCTGTTTATCGTTTCAGGCTGGTCCTATCGATCGGAAACCATCTCAGATTTCTTTGTCTTCATTCGCGATGAAAAAGGTGAAATGGCGGCAAAGTCTTCAGTACCGGGCGTGTCACGCGCGTCGAGTAACCGGACAGCTGGCAATCAAATCGAGAAAACACCGGAATATCTGCGTGAGATACCGTTTGAACCGACCGATATCTCCTTTGGTGATTACGTGGTCAAGAAACCAAGCGATGTCTCGGACGAGGAAGTGCGCAAGATCATGCCACGCCAAATCTGGACCGATGGGTACTGGACATATTTGCAGTACGGAGACCAACAGGCCGATACCATGCCATGGGTTGTGGTACGGCGTGTCGTTGATGACGTCAACTCGCCGGTCGACTACATGCAGCATCCCAAAAAGCACAATGTGCTGGTGGTGCACTCAGTCGGGCAGAACCTGTATCTGCGCAATGGCCAGAAACGGGTCCTCTGTCTTGTTTGGGTCGGCAGTGAAAACCGTCCTGCTGTCATGCAGGCCACATTTAATGCGGATGTAAAGCTTGAACAACCCGAAGCGCTCACCACCAACACCCCTGAAAACCTTTCTGAAACAGATACACCTTCAGACATGATCGAAAGCGAAGGTCTGTGATGCGCAAGTTTTTGCTCTCAGGGGTCGCGATCGCATGTTTGTTCCAGCCTGATATTGCCCATGCGCAATCAGAGGAAGTCGGTATCTGGGATACAATCATCGGCGTTTTCAGTGAGCTTCTAGGCAATGACGATGACGGTCAGCCCGAAAGCAGCGATGGGGAGACCGAAACCCCTACGACCGCTGAGGGCAAGGCGAAGAGTTCGCCTTTGCTCTTCGTGCGACCTGTGATCGTCGAATTTGAGCAAGCTGTCTTCAATTTTGAAGAGGGAGCCGGACGGATCGAAATTCCTTTGGTCTTAAGTGCTGTTCCCGAACGGGACATTGAGGTGATTTACACGATCGAACCGGGCACAGCGCGCAGTCCTGAGGACTATGTTGACAGTGCAAACGGGTCGATAAAGATCAAGGCAGGTCAACAAACGGGTGTAATTGTGCAGTCGTTACCCGATGATGGCGAATATGAAGGTGAAACGCCTGAGAACTACTACATCGAGCTTCAGAGTGCACGTGGAGGCGGGCTTGGCCAGACATTGCGGACAGAAGTCCGGATTAAGGACAATGACCCCAAGCCGATGGCATCTGTTGCGCCTGGACGCTTGACGGCTGTCCCAGCCCAAGTCGAGTTCGGTCGGGTAGATGTAGATCAGGCCTATGACGTTGACATAAACATACGCCATGCGGGTGATACGGATGTCCAGATCGGTCGTCTGGAAGAAACGGCCGACCGTGTCGAGATCCAGTCGCAAACCTGCCAGAATGTCATTCTGTCATCGGGTGGGGTCTGCACTGTTCGGGTGCGGTTTAGCCCTGATGCCGATGGTGTTTACGAAGGAACCCTGATTGTACAGGGAAGCACTGAGGCGAACGGAAGCTCGGTCCCCATTGTTCTAAGGATTCCGCTACGGGGCGAAGGCTACCTGAAACCGGCGGATCTCGACCCACAACGCGTTATTCGTGAAAAAATGCAACTCAGACGTCGACTTGGAAACGGGGTGACAATATCGACAGTGAGCCGACCGGTCTCCCCGTCGCCACGCGAATACATCACAAGTCAGGATTACGACGAGGCCGTTGCACCAGGCAACACCCATGTGACTTTGCCAATGGATCTCGAGCGTATTCTCACCACATTCCAGAGCATCCCCTGTGTGTTGGAGAACTCGATCAATTCCCAGCACCCCGGGCAGGCTGTTTGCGTGGTTGAGCAGAATATCTATTCGTATCATGGGTTCAAGCACCGCTTTGTCTTAATTCCAGGCGGCTCAAAGTTTCAGGGCTCCTATACGCCGTTGGCCAAAAATGGCGATACCCGTCTGAGCATCGCATGGCAGCGGATGTTGAAACCCGATGGCAGTATGTTGTGGTTGCCCGACGGGTTCCCCACACAGGATGCGATGGGTCGAACAAGCATGCCAGGTCAGATCGATGACCGCGAATGGGAACAGTTTGGCACACCAATCCTTCTGACAGCGCTTACAGCACTTGCAACGGAAGCTGTTTCGCAAGGAGAGGAAGGTCTATCAGGCTCCGAGCAGGTCTTACTTGATGGCGAAAGCCGGGTGATCACTCAGATGCTAAGCAAAAATCTTGACCTGCAGCGGATCATGACAATTACCGCAAGTTCGCGTCTTACCATCAAACCGACAGTGGATATTCTTTTTGAACCCACGGGTATTCGGGTTCTTGGAAAGGCTGCTGCTGCGCAGCAAGTCAGCAGTTCACAAACCAATGGAGGAAGTCGCCAGTCCTCTGATGAAAAGGGGTCTTCATCAGAGCCACCATCGCTGGCAGCGCAACCGACTGTTCACTAGGCTGATCGCTACGGGGTAATCCGATAACGCTCTGCACTTTGACATGGAGTTATGTCATGCGGAGTTTGCTTAAACACCTGATTGTCGGGCTGGCGCTGCTGGCACCGTCAATCTCCTATGCAGATGATCTCCCAGATCTTCTCAACACCACATCGAACGCGCCAGAGAGTAGCGCTGCAACCAACGATCCGGAAACCTCCTCGACACCTGACGGTTCGGGGCCTGTGACAACGGGCAAGGCCGTATTGAGCGAAGATGAGGCTCAGCGTAAGACTGTCGAGTTACCAAGTGATGTCAATCAGACGGCACTTGCCATCTCCGAAGGTATTTCCTTTGAGGGAGACAGTGCGCCTGCGGGCAAGCGCCCTGTGGAAGCACAGTTTTCAGATCCGAGTCTGGCCGGGGCGGAAATTCGTGAGAAAATCCGTCTGAAAGGTCTTCTCGAATATGAGACGGGCGTAGATGGTAATGTTAAGGGTTCAATGAGTTGGTACGGCGTTCGGAACGCTGAAAACAATGAAGAACGCGAGATTACAGGCGTCCTCGAAAGCCGCTTTACCACATCCGACCCAACGGTTGCTTCAGGTCAGACCCTCTCAGCACAGGGCGACGTTCCAGCAGCTCTTGCTGCTGCACGCTCCTTGCTTGAGAACGGTGGGGATGTGCCTGAAGAGAAGGCAGAAGAAGGCCGCGCAGGTGGCGGATCTGGCGGGACCGGCGCAGCCCAGTTTTCCGCAGCCGGCGGCGAACCGAGCAACGACATGCTCGAAGGTTTCGAGCTCCCGGATGTAAAAGAAAAAACAGAGGAAGCCAAAGTTGACGAGATGACTCTCTCTGAAGCCGGCTGTCCGTTGAAAGTTTCAGCTGACGGGTCGGTTGTCCAGGTACAAAGCCAAACAATCAAGAACGGCCAACCTCAAGGCGATTGCTCGCCGAACGGCACCAATCTGACCGTTCAAAAAAGTTATGCGACATGCGAGGACGATAAGGACCTCGATGCGCACACGGCATTTGCCCAGTTCCGTCGCTTTTATGTCGATCAAAGCGGGACCACGCAGTATCTCGATGACGAGTGTGTCATCGACAACGATCTCAAGTTCGTGATGTATCAGGATTCAAGCGTTTGCAGCTTCGATCTTGAACTGGCGGGCAGTTCACCAACCGCATTTAACCGTGGGAAATGGTACTATCAGAACCGGAACAATAACCGGGTTGAAGTCAGCGGTTGCGAACGAATTGAAGACGAAACCGCGCCAATCCTGACAACAACAGAAGGCTGTACACCGCGTCATGAATTTCAGTCTGGCACAGGTGGCCAAAGCCTTGAGATGGTCAAACAATACTTTGTTTGGGATGACATCCCCCGGGTTGTCAGTGACTGTTCCGATAGTGGCAAAACATTTGCCCATATCCACAAAACGAATGTCTGTAGTGATCTGACCCCGACTCAAGCAGATCTCGCGAACTTTACCGAGGGTGAAGCTGCTTTGATTGCCGTGCCACAAGAGCGCATTGCGATCGATCTGAACGGCACGGAAACCTACATTTCCGAGTGCAAGCCGATTGAAAATGTCACCGCTGAGCTGTTCAAGGAAACTGCTGGGTGTGAAACAACTTTCTTCCATTATCTGTCGGCCGGGGAATCATACGGCAGCACCAAGTGGAAGTATCAGATTGACGGGAAACCGGAAATCACTTTGACCTCCTGTATTCAGGACAACGCGGTAACCTACGATCATCAAACGCGAATCAATGGGTATGAGCATCATGACAGCTTGCTCTACTCGGAACCGAAGACAGAGATCTATCTTCAGGCCGACGGACAAGAAGTTATGGTCTCCGAAGCGCAGGTACGTTCTGGAGCACCCCAGCTGGATTATGTTTTCCAACAGTCTGTATTGGTCGCGACGGGTGAGCTTTTTTATGAAACCGATTCATCCTGCGAGAAGCTCATGCGCCGGAACGATATAGATCGATATCTCAAAGGTGATCTTGTATCGGTCTATGATGATATAAAAGGCGAAGGTGAAGCCCTGAGCCAGGGGGATGGCTGTAATACTGTCGTCGTGTGGGGGAATGAATCACACCGACGCTGGAACGCCCCACAGAATTACACCGGCTCGGTGTGTGGGAAGACCACTTATACAGTTTGGCATGCAGCGCAAGGCAGCGATGGCGATAGCTGGACAGATCACCCTTCTTATGGAAACCACTGCAATTATACCGCCAGTACAGCGACCCAAAAGATTGTCCGAGATGACGGCATCCAGATCGGAGGTTCCGTCAACAAGAGCTGTGAAACAGTTTCGGGCTATCCCAGTTACTCGCAATCAGGTCACGCGGGAACTTACCAATGGTCCATCACATATCGCAGCAATTCGGGGGGATTTCCCGCACACTCTAACACTGTAAAATCAAATTGCCTTGGCGCCTGGGGGTGGTGGTAATGGAAAATTACACCCAGGTTCTCCTCTCTCGCTATGAGCACTTGCGCAAGGTCATCCGGTCCTCGCGCTGGGGAGGGAATATTGCAAGTGTCAATATCAACGGCCCCCATAAACTCAATGTTTATGTCGCGGGGAAAGGCAAGATAACGCTTCCTTCCAAAGAACTTGGATTTCTCACACAAGAATATCTGCGAGACCTCTATCGGGGTCTCGCAGCCCACTATGGGGTGCTGTTTAACGACAATATGCCCATCCTTGCCTGTAAAACGCCTGATGGTGATCGTCTGTTAGGGATTACCGGACCTACAGTCGATGAAACTGGTGTCGCAAGCTCCATCCGCATCAAACGCAAGATTGCCGTTACTTGGGAAGATTATGGCCTTAAGCCGGCCGAAATTGATCGCGTGCGCGAAACCTTTGTCGACGGAAAAACTGTCTTGCTCTGTGGCGGCACCAACGCCGGCAAAACAACAGTTCTTAACCTCGCAGCAAAGGACATCCCCAAAGACGATCGGGTGATGACGATGGAGGATACCAGAGAGCTGGATTTCAGCCATGTAGATGACCGGGTTCATCTGGTTTACTCACGCTACGACAGTACCATACGGATCACGCCGGCAGACCTGATCGATGCCATTGTCCGTATGGAGCCCCATCACAACTGGATGTCAGAACTTTCGATCCGAAATGCATTGGCCGCCTTGCAAGTGATGGACCTTGGCCACTCTTTCTCAGCCACCACACATGCAAATACGTTGCTCGATGGCTTGAGGGGATGGCGTCGACGGATCGCCATGGCCGGGGGTTCTGAAACTGAAATGTCCTCCATCATGGATATGTTTGCCGACAACGTCGCTCTGATGCTTCAGGTCAAAAGGGTTGAAGCCAATGATAAGGGCATCGCGGATCAGCGGCTGATCACCGACGTCCGATCGGCAAAACAGGTGCTTGATAAGCGCAGCACACGGGCCGAACTGGCAGGGGAGCCTGTGTTCCCCAGAATGCCTGAACCCGACGAAATGCGGCGCATGGTCAAGGCCATGAATGGCGGCCGCGATCTGAGCGAGATGCAGGAAGAAAGCCTGAAAATGATGGCCATGATGGTGTCTATGATGCGCACCGGCACGGCCAACGATGACCGGATCGGTGACGTTCCCGATCATCATTTGTTCTCCCCTGAAGAACGCATGGTCATTGGAAGCGATCAAATCGCAATGCCAGAAGCCCCGTCTGCTCCGTTTCGGGAGGTTTCGTGATGAAGTCCAACAAGCTTATTGAAGACTTTCACCTGCACAGGAAATACCAGCTGGCATGGACCCTGCCGACACTGCTCCTGCTCCTGTCAGGGTTGTTCCTGAGCTGGCCACTTGAATCGACCTTTCGCCAAAGCGTATATGGATCGGTCTACATTGGCAGCCTGGGCGCCATGATCCTGTTTGGCACTTTGGCCCTCTTCATCTGCATGCAATCCTCTACCTATAACATGAAGGTAAAGTGGTGGGTTTGGCTGTCGGCCGTTCTGTTGATCGCGGCCTCTCTGATCAGCTTGATGACCGCTCTGGTTATTTACGGCAAGGGCCAAGTAAATCTTGGCGCAACATTTGGCATTTACTTCTCAACCCTGTTTGCCGACCCAGAGCGCATCCTTTATTTGTATCGTGACTGGATCAACGGGATGTTTGACACGCAAACAGTTCCGGTGACCTGGATATGTGCTTTCGTCGCAAGCATCACCATATTCATATTTGGGATTATGCAGAACCCGCATGACGATCGTCGTTCCATTCACGGTAATTCGCGCCTGGCGACCTATAAGGATCTCAAGCGCTGGCAAAAGTGGCGAGATGCCTGGTTCTCACGCAAGCGCCAGGCAATTTCCTTCCTCGATGACGGGGGCATTGTCCTTGGCAAATTTAAAAAGGGGTTGTTCTCATCAACCTATTTGCGCCGGAATGAAACTCTGACCGCATTGGCTCTAGCGGCCCCTGGCTTAGGTAAAACTCAGGGTATCGCTATTCCGACGGTGCTCTCCAAGGGCATGAACGACTGGTCCATGTTCATTTTCGATATCAAGGGCGAACTCTTTGAAAAGACCTCCGGGTATCGCAGCTCTGTTGGACCAGTCGTACGTTTTGAGCCCAGTGGTGATCGGGGCGCGCGCTGGAACCCGTTGTCGCCTCATCGCTCATTACCAGACAAGGGCGAATTCTTCACTGAACTGACGGCTCTTGAACGGGAGCTGGCCAAGCTGGTCGGAGAGGACAATGCCCAGGATGTCCGTATCGGACTTCAAAGCCTGATGCGCAATGACACAGACTGGCGTGAGACCTTGAAGTCAAAGCCAGATGTCTTGTGTGTTGATGCCATTTCCTTTGTTGCCATGAGCGATAGTGAGCGGATGCAAATCATTACTCAGGGCGTCATTCCTCACGCGCGCAAAATGTCTGCTTATCAGGCTCAACGCGAGACCTATTGGCGCAAACTGTCCATGGGACTTGTCAAGGAGCCCGAGGGAGGCGGAGGCGGTAACGGGCAACACTTTATCGATCGCGCCCGTGCAGCTGGTTTCGCGCTTATGGGCTTTACAACAAGCCGGTGTGAGCGTGACGGTGTGGAACCTAACTTCGGCCGTTTGATTGACATCTGGTCAAATGCACTGGCCAACGCCGGAGGTAACATCGATGAGAACCCTCAGGAACAACTCGACGCAGTGACAGAGGCTCTCGTGTCGCTCATTGATGAGTGCAAGGCATATGGGTACCCAGAACAGATCCGTCAGGAGATGATTGATCTGCGCACGGCCGGGGAAGAAGAGAAGGGCGGTATTTTCTCCAGCCTGGCAAACGGCTTGAATATCTTCAAGCTGTCAACCGTTCGGGAACGGACGGCAACCTCGGACTTTTCTCTTGAAGACATGCGGGGGATGACCGGCAAGGATGGCAAGTCATACCCATTGACGCTCTATCTTGTTGTCAGTCTGGAAAACATCAAATCGATGGCCCAGATCATGATCATGCTGACAGAAGCGATGCAGTCGCGTTTGATTTCACAAGACTCGAAGTTTGCATCCAAGGCCCGGAAGGTTCTTTTCTTACTTGATGAGTTTGCTCAAATTCCAAAAATGCAAACGCTTCTTTCCTCTCCTGCCGTTGGTCGTTCTCAGGGCGTTGGCAACCTGCTGATTGCCCAATCCTACGGGCAGATTGAAGGGACATATGGTGCGACTGGTTTGAAAGAGATCAAGGATACCACGGAGTGGAAGTTGATCTATCCTTTGACCGACAGCGCCACGGCCAAGGACATCTCCGAGATGATCGGCAACGAGACGATCGAGGATGCCTCCGAAAGCGGGAGTTATGGCGGTTTTGGTGGTTTTATTTCTGCGATGTTTGATGGGATGTCAGGCAAGCAGGTGTCAACACAGGTGAATAAGTCGCGCAATCTGAAAGGTAAGCCTTTGTTTACGCCGTCTGACCTGATGTCGACTGATAACGGCGGCAAAATGCGGGTTGGACAGCAGATCATTCTTGCTCTGCGAAAATACAACCGACCCATTGTGTGTGAGACGCCATTTGCCTATGAAGATAAAAAGATCAGCCGTCTCACCGAGATCCCGGCACCGATGCCCGATGCAGACGGTGAAACAACCAATGGGATGGGCTTCTGTGGCAAGCTGGCCCATTTGCATCATGTTCCGGGCCAGAAAGAGAAAACCGCACGAGCGCCGGTTGTGAACAACCGATTTAAGAACGCAGCGTAAGCCTTGGCGATCGGTTCAGCTGTTAGCTGGACCGATCAGCTGTTTTTCCAAAGAAAGGCGCCATCTTATCATGCCAACCTGTGAGAAGATGGGGCTTCGCACGTGTTTCTTAACTACCTTTCCTGGTATGTTGAAACTTAAGCAACTGACCAAGACCCCATAAGATGACGATCGTGCTTATGATCATGTTCCAGAGCAGGGCATAAATCCATAAGGTGTCGGTTAAGGGTGCTGATTGGAGATAAGGCCACAAGTCGGTGACGGGCCCCGGATATCTTGTGCCCTGTTCTTCTAAGAAGAACGAAACAATGAGCACGAGAACGCTAACACCCGCCAAACCTGCGCAGACAACGAGGAAGGTGTTGCTTGCATTGCCTTTCTCTTTGACGCCAATCTGTATCATTCAATATCCCTTATTTGGAATTTTGGTTTCGATAAAATGGACCATAGACCGATTCAATAACTGGATCAGTCCAGCCATGCTTGCGCATCCTATCAAACAGCTTTTTGGGAACAGAGCTCTCTTGTTTCACACCTCTTAGAGCAATAGTCTTTTCACGCCATTTCTCAGGAACTGGCGCGTCACTGCCTTGCGCCACGAATGCTTCCAGTTCTTTGCGATCCTCTGCATTCAAGGCATTCCACAAGGCTGTACGCTCTGGTGTCCAGGCATTAGGTCCAAACTTTCCAACTCCGCCTTCAGACATCTGTGATTTGTCCCTTATTTGGAGCCGTTTTCGGATCGGTGTGCGCGTCTTCTTCGCGCAGCGTCTTGACTGTTTCGGTAAACAGGTTCTCGAACCGCTCACGATCCGCCGTGATGTTTTCCTGTGCATCGCTGTCATATTGCCGATCAAGTTTGAACGCCAATTCTTCCCAAAATGCTTTCACACCCCGCGCCAATTGCACGCTCGGTCCTATATCGCGATCATCCGTATCCCATGCAATCGATGCGATGCGCTCTATTTGGGCGCGGGCGATATCAGTGACTTCGCGATAACTCAGCGTTTTACGTGACATTTCTCTCACCCTTCTTGCCGGCCCCCTACGGTCGGAAATAAAGCCGCCAGTCAAACCATCGAGTGCGGCTGGTCGATATCCCATAGTAGTTTCTCGCCAAAGAAACCAAATCGGGCACTTCAGCCAAGTAGATGTGGTTAACAAGGTTTGTATATTGCTCAACATCTTCTTGCGAGGCGGTGTCAGGCCACCAAACCACGCTACTGCGCAGTCGGTGAAGCTTCTTAAGGCTGGCCTCAACTATCTCAACTTTTTTGAGAACATCGCCATAAAAGATATCTTCCATTGCACGCTTCGTTCGCCAAAAATCCGCGTAGATATTGTTGAACGCTGGATCGTCTAACGGCTTCTCAACATTAATCGTGCCAATCGTTTTGATTATCTCTTCAACATTGGTCTGCAGATCGTCAGTTAGCTGGCGACGTACAGGAGCATGTTTCTCTCGGTCTGCCAGAGAATGTCGCCGAAATATGTATAGTGGACCAAAAACCAGAGGAGTCGCACCGAGCGCCCATGTGACGAATGTTTCCCACTCTGCAAAAGCAAGTGTCTGAATAGCGTCAACCATCAGTGATCCCTACCCGGCACAGCCTATGGCTCCCTTAGTTGGAATCTGTTTGAGGGTTGGACTGATCACCTTGCAGCAATCGCCGTTGCAATTCTTCAAGTGCTTGGGATGTGCCGGACATATCGCGAAGATGCTTCTCCAAGACCTCACATACCGCCAACCATGCATGATCGACACTCTGATCGAACGGTTCCGCTTCGGTTGCCGCTTGCCGTTCAGCGCGGGCCAGTGAGAGGCCGCGACGTACATTTTCTTCGGTCGCAAAATTCATTGGTTCGCTCCCTTAAATGGAAAAAAGATCATTGGTCATCTCGGTGTCTATTCTGAATGGCCAAAATACACGTCACCAACCCTAGAGCCAGAACTACGACCCCGATCAACGATGCATAGAGAGGTTGATCTTCGAAATTGATTAAAACTGACGCTGCGACCCCCATGCAGATTGCTGCAACGATCTCTGCTACCAATGGGCTCACTTTTGAGAGAATTCTCTGCATCACTGCCCCTTATTTGGAATAACGGTCGCGCATACTGTCGATTTCGTCGATAGAGCGGCAGTTCGTGGCCAAGCGATCAGCGAAGGCTTTTTGAGTATCTGTATCCACGTCAGCCAAGACATAGCGCATCAGTTCAAATGCCGCGTCCGATGTTCTGGTCAGCGAATTTTGGGTCATAACCCGCAGGCCATATTTCCTTCCTTGTTCAGCAAGAAGTGCAATAGCCATCGCCCCGGCCTGCTTTACCAGCCGAATGTGCTCGTCAATGTCAATGGTGGCCTGTTCCATTTGCCACTGTATGTTGAGCATGTGATGGGTCTCATCGATATCTGAAAGCGCTTGCTTCAATTCGTCCACGTCAGTTGCATTGACGGTGATTACGCCATCTGCAGCACACGCCTGGTCCATCTTGTCGTGCCAGCCTGTGAGAAGATTGTGGGTGCGGTTAAGCTTATCTGGGTTTATGGCTGTCATGAGTGTCCCTTAGTTGGAATGTTGCAGGCTGGTATCATCATCTCGTGCTGGCCCGGTGCGAGTGTCTTGTCCCGGTTTTGCAATTCTGCCCGAGAGAAGTATCTCGAGGACTAATTATGATGGTTTTACCGGCTGCTACTTTACTCAGTTCCGCATTTTGATCTGTCGACGGCTTCGTCTCTTTGCTCATGATCATCTCCCTTATTTGGAAATAAAAACAATCATTGTTCCAGCGAGAGCTACAGCAAACCCGCTGCCATAGGGATCACCGGAACCAAAGACTGCGCTCCAAGTACTCATAAAGATACCAACGGCGGCAACTATCAATCCGAGAAGGGCAACAAGAGTGTGTGCCGTCGGCATCTCAACAATTTCTTTACTTCCGGAGTTCATCGGTATGTCCCTTTATTGGAATCGCGTTTCTGTGCACGCCATTGCTGATACTGAATGACGCCCATCGCCGTTACGGCGACAAAAATCGCTGTGATATATGGAACGCTTAGGGCCAGCGCCGGGAACCACGCAAAAATACTAATATGTGCAAAACCCAGGACGATCCAAACGTCCGATTTGCGAAAGTGGGTCAAGGTTCGCAAAATCACGTAGGCCAGAATACCGAACGGTAGGACATATCGCGGCGGGATAAGAATTAGCGCGAAAGGGCTTTCTTGTAGTAGTTCGAGCATGTGATTTAGTCCTTTATTTTCGTACCTAGCTCATTCAGTTGACAAAAGGGCTCATTTGGTTGACAGCCCCCCCCTAATCAGTTGACTTGGGTTTTACCAATATATCTTCCCTTAATTGGAATTAGTTTTCAGGCTGCTGTGCAGCTCATCCAGATCGTTGAGGGCTTGTTTAAGTTCCGCTACATCCGACTTGTTGACGCTGATAATCCCGTCACGGGCACATGCCTGATCCATCTTGTCATGCCAGCCTGTGAGCAGATTGTAAGCACGGTTCATCTTGTCAGGGTTCACTTCTGCCATTCTGATGTCCCTTACTTGGAATCTATTTGCGGATCGGCCCGTGAGGCTTCGATGTGGTGTAGCTCAGTAAATAAAGAAGAGTGAGACGAGATAAGCTATCGAGATAAGAAAAGCCGTTGGTAACATTTTCCTGCCGACGCGACTAATTTGGTCGCCGGCAAGAATACCAGACCCTGCCATGAGCAGGAACCAAACGCCAATGATATGCCAAAGGTAGATCATCGAGCATCCCTTAACGGCTTGGTGTTTCCGGAGCAAGGGCACATATTTCTACCGCCATTTTCTTCCAAGAATTAGCCCCCATTAATTTGAACGTGGCGGATTGAGAGTGGTTTTCTTTGTTTAGCCAAAAGAAATGGAGGGACATGTTCTCGTCAGACCATAAGTCGGCCTTAATGTCTTTGTTATCGGAAAGATATATGGACTGGCCATTTACATAATAATCAGTAGGCATCAATTGGCGTAATTGGTGATTTCTCCGACCTTGACGTCATCCGGTGCCAGTCGCTTCAAGTGATCATCATTATTTTTGATCATTCATCGGTTCCCTTTCTCGCCTGCGCGGCTTTATCTGATTTCAATAGGAGATAACCTAAGTGCATTAGAACTAGACCCAGAACGAACCACATAGAAAGTAATGTGGCCTTCAAGCCCGAAAATCCTAGATAGGTGAAGACCATCCCAAGTATGATGCCAATAAATAATCCACCTAGACCAATTAGCCCACACGCTAAAAAATTATTATTCCTCGCTGTTTTCGGTTCATCATTATTTTTGATCATTCATCGGCTCCTATCTGGAATCTGTTTGCGGATCTTCTTGGGCGGCATTGCGCTCTTAAGGATTCTCTTAAGTTGTTTTGTGTTGAATGCTGATAAAAGTTATTAAAGATCACGCATACGGCTCTGGAAAAGGTGACACAATATCTCCCTTAATTGGAATGCTCTAACGGATACCATCGCACTCTAAGTGACCTGAGTGCGACTGACACAATGTTCCTGTCAGTCGATCAAGGTGGTAATATCCTGTGATGTGCTCGTATCTAAACATCATCGTCGCCCAGAGAAGTGCAGAGAAGCCCAGTATTAGGATAGTAAGGCATATTGGGTTTCTAAGAAGGCTCATCTGTTGTCCCTTAGTTGGAATCCGATTTCGCGGGGATATTGACGCTGGCGGTATTCGGCTCGCGGCCACGCGTTTATCGATCATGCCTTGTATCTGCCGAAGAGCTGGACGAGTGATCCGGCACGACTTACCGCAACCCATGTTCCTGAATTTGTAAATTTCGCCACCAAGCCAGCCTTGGCAGTTCAAATTATACAGCGGACGCTGGCGGCCGACGTCCCTTTCTCGTGGGTCGCAGCGAACGCGGTATATGGGGTTGGTGACGTTGAGCAGGCTCTGCGCCGGGCCTGCAAAGGCTACGTTCTCGGCGTGAAATCGGACCATTACTTTGGCTCTTGGGCAGGCAAGGCGGAAGAGATTGCACAGGGCCTTGATCCAGGCGCATGGAAACGCCTTTCCGCTGGCGAGGGCACAAAGGGTGCCCGCCTTCATGACTGGGCCTACTGCGAGCTCGCCGATCTCGAAGCCGATGAATATGACGAGACAAAATCAGGCGTGTGGACCCGGGGCCTCCTGATCCGCCGTAACATCAGCGACGGTGATCTGGCCTACTTTACGACCTGGTGCCCGGCGGGCACGGAAATACAGGCTCTTGTCTCCGTCGAGGGCCGCCGCCGGGCGATCGAAGACAGCTTCGAAACGACCAAAAACGAGCTTGGCCTCGATCATAATGAGAGCCGCTCGTGGCATGGCTGGCCTTCGCCATGATGGCGGTGATCCGATACCGCACCAATGACGTGACGCCCCCAAAAAGATCGAGGATGCGGACCATCGGGATCTGATCCGATGGTCAATTCAAGAGGTCCGCCGGATCGCCAACAAGCTTGCCCAACATCGGATCGAACCCGCAGACATCATCGCATGGTCATGTTGGCGACGTGCCCATCAGGCCGCAGCCCAACGAGCTCACCTCAAACAAAAATCGCAACTGTAATGCTAACAATAAGCAGCTGAGAAAATTGTTTCCTATGATCTCTGGATGTTTGTTTAGATTATTGATAAAAAATTTGATTCGTCGTTGGGATATTGAGGACATGGTAGAAAAAACTAAACCGTTGAAAGACGAGCACGAACTGCAGGCTCCCAGAAGTCAAACGCTTGTGCGGGGGTTCCAAATTATTGACGCCGTGGCTGAACGCCCTCGCAATATTCAAGAAATTTCTTCAGTTACAGGGCTGACATATGGCACGGTGCATCGCATTGTTGCTGTATTACAAGAACAACGCTACCTCAAGCCCGAAAGGTCGCACGGGTTCACACTTGGCCCGCGGTTGATTGAACTTGGCTTTGCGGCCTATTCGCGGGTCGATCTTGTGCAGGTGGTCCGGCCATGGTTGGAGGAACTGTCAGATCTAACGCATGATACGGTCCATCTCGCGCGCCGCGAAGGATGGGAAGTTACCTATCTTGATAAACTGCCTGGTGCGCGGCCGGTAGAGATCAGTTCACGGGTGGGTGGTCGCAAACCTGTTATTTCAACGGGGGTCGGAAAGGCCTTGCTGTTTGATGAACCAGAGCTGGTTTTAAAACAGCTCTATGAGCAGGATGGTCACCTGTTGC
Organism: uncultured Sneathiella sp.; assembly: GCF_963976355.1. NCBI lineage: Bacteria > Pseudomonadati > Pseudomonadota > Alphaproteobacteria > Sneathiellales > Sneathiellaceae > Sneathiella > uncultured Sneathiella sp. The sequence goes on along the minus strand of NZ_CAXBKA010000011.1, from coordinate 71,867 downwards.
CAGACCGGATGTCACAGAAAGAATGGCTGGCATTGATGGCGTCATACCGGGCAGAGGGTTATAGCTATGACCTTGGCGAAGATGAACCATCCATTCGCTGTGTTGCCGCACCCTTGCGCGATGCGACCGGGAAAATTATTGCTGCAGTTTCGGTTTCATCGACCCACGAATATATGTCACCGGCACGCATGCAAGAGCTGATCCCGCTGGTCAAGCGGATTGCGAAATCGATTTCGCACGAGCTTGGGGCATAGGGAACAGCAAATTAGAATTTGCCCTAAAAGCTGCCGCGGCTCCGTCGCAGCTTTTAGGGACACGCAAATCGCAAGGGCTCGTTTTTATGAAAGAACTTTCCCCGGGTTTAGAATTTCCTTTGGGTCAAAACTCCGTTTTAGCAGTCTCAGAGTTGCAAGCTCGGTTTCCGAGCGACTGTAAGAAAGCCACGGTTTTTTGTGTAAACCGATGCCATGTTCTGCCGACACCGAGCCGCCATAGGTGCGGATAATCTCATAGACCGCCCTCTCGATGTTCTTGCCTGTTGGATCAAATTGGTCGATGGGGCCGGCGACCAGATGAATATTACTATCCCCCGCATGGCCAAAAAAGACCGTCGGTAATTTGGGGAAAGCCTGTGTCAAAGCCGCACGAATTTCATCAACACAATCGCCGATGCGCGAGCGCGGTACAGAAACGTCAAAGCTGATGACAGGGGCGCGCAGGGACAGAATTTCGGAAACACCGTCGCGTAGCGACCAGAAGGTTTCAATCTCACGGTGAGACTGGGCAATTGTCGCATCGGAAATAATGCTGGTTTCAAAGGCTGTTTCCAGCATGGCTTCAAACGCTGATCTTTCACCATCCGGATCAGCCCCCTGCATGTCGATAAGGGCATAAAGTGGATAATCTGTCGCCAGTGGCGGCTTCTGACCGGTTCCATCAATAACGGCCTGATAATAATCATTCCACATCAGTTCAAACGCTGTGAGGCGGCCCGACAACATGAACTGGGCGTGGCTGATAAGGCGGGTAACTGAGTCAAACTCTGGCAGCGCAACCAATGCTGTATTGGCACCACAAACACCTGGATGCAGCTTGAGCACAGCGCGCGTGATAACGCCCAGCGTTCCTTCCGATCCGATGAACAAATGCTTGAGATCCAGTGCCGCATTATTTTTGGGCATACGGTTCATCATTGGCAGAATTGTGCCGTCGGCAAAGACAACCTCCAGCCCAAGAACAAGATCACGCGTCATGCCGTATCGAATGACACGGTTGCCCCCGGCATTGGTCGAGATATTGCCGCCAATCTGACAGGAGCCGCGCGCACCAAGATCAAGTGCAAAATAATATCCTGCATTCTGTGCCGCGTCCTGAATGCGCTGCAAGATGCAGCCCGCCTCCACGACCATCAGGCTCGAAGATGTGTCAATTTCCTCAATCTGGTCCATTCGGGCCAAAGACAGCAACACCGAACCTTCCGAAGGAACCGCCCCGCCAGCAAGTCCTGAAAGTCCGCCTTGGGGCACAACAGGAACGTGGTGCTGATGGCACAATCTCAGAACTGCGGATACCGCGGCGGTGTCGCGCGGAGTGACCAGTGCACAAGGCGTTCCGCCACGTTCGGTACTCCAATCACCCAAGGCTGATTGGGGAATGTTATCTGCATGTCTGAAATTGGCGGATCCGACAGCTTCCTCTAGCGCATGGTAAAAATCTTTGGGCAAAAATCTGGCTGGCATGGGGGATCTCCGGGACTTGGACGAGCCATAACGGGTAACTTATTTTTCACATATTGAAAATAGATTTTATTATTTGACAAATAAATGCATTTTCACTAAATCCAACAGATCGAAAAATACAGAGGCGGAGACCTCTGCTCAATATCCAAAAAAACAAATCAGGAAACACAGGACACCAAACTAGGGTGTTCGGATAAAAAGGGAGGACGACGATGTCGTTCAAGAAAACGGCGCAGATTATACGCGCAACTACTCTTTCCGTTCTGATCTCCGGTGCGTTTTTCGCATCCCAGGCACAGGCTGAGCCTGAAATTCTTTTCCGGGCGGCACATTCTTCTGCCCCGACATCGACCGGTCAGAAGGCATTTGAGTTCCTTGACAAGGAACTGCGCGAAAAAACAGATGGTCGAATCGGTTTAGAAATTTATCCCAATTCTCAGCTCGGCGGTGAGCGCGAGGCAATCGAGAACGTCCAATTAGGTAATATCGACCTGACCTTCGCATCCTCGGCTCCCGTCGCCTCTTTTGCCCCCGAATTCTTTGCCTTTGACATTCCCTTCCTGTTCACCAATCGGAAACAGGCTTATGCGGTGCTTGACGGTGAAATCGGCACCGAAATCATGAATTCGCTCAAAGACAAGGGTATTGTCGGTCTGGCATATTGGGAAAACGGTTTTCGCCAGTTGACCAACTCGAAAAAAGAAATCCGGACCCCGGATGACCTGGCGGGCATGAAGATGCGCACCATGGAAAACGAGGTCAATATTGCGACCTGGCGTGAGGAGGGTGCCAATCCGGCACCGCTGGCATTCAACGAACTGTTCACCGCCCTTCAACAGGGAATCTTCGATGCACAGGAAGGGCCGATCAACCTTTTCTATGACATGAAGTTCAATGAAGTTCAGAAATTCATCACCAAGACCAATCACATCTATTCGCCGTGGCCGCTTCTGGCAAGCCCGGACAAGCTGGCCACTTTAAGTGCAAAAGACCGTGTAATCTTTGATGCCGCAGTCAAAGACGCAACAGCCTACCAGCGCAAACTGGCCCAGGAAGCGGACGACAAAGCTGAAGCCGCGATGACGAACGTGAAGTTCACAACACTGACGCCCGAAGAACTGTCTCTGTTCGTTCAGAAGGCTGCTCCGATTGCCGATCTGGTCAAAGAAAAAGCCGGTGCAGATCTCGTCAATCGTCTGCTTTCCGCAACCAAAAAATAATCACCTGACAAAAGCGGGGCGTCAGTATCGGACGCCCCATCCTTTTTCCAGTCCCTGTACCGAAACTGCCAGATGCAGGATTGATCCACAGAAGTCACCCTGATCATTGATCGGCTGGCAAGGGAGGGATTCATGCTTAAACTTATTGATGAGCATTTTGAAGAGGCATTCACAGTGGTCCTTATGGCCCTGATGACAATCCTCATCGGTGTTCAGATTTTCATGCGTTATGTGATGGGGGCATCTCTGTCCTGGTCTGAAGAACTGGCACGATATTTCTTCATCTGGATGACCTATAGCGGCGTCGCTTATGCTATCCGCAAAAATGCTCATATTCGTGTGACCATGTTTGCCCACCTGTTGCCGCCAAAAGGGCAGGTATATTTGCGCCTGCTGACCCATGCCATTTTTGCCGGTTTTGCATGTTACGCGATGTATCAGGGCTGGTTCCTGATCGAGAAAACCTTTCGCTTTGGTCAAAAATCCGCCTCGCTCGGCATGCCCATGGCTTATATCTATCTCGCACCTTTTACCGGGTTTTCAATGGTACTGGTTCGTCTGGCGCAATCATTCATCTGCGAGCTACGCGACGGCACTGAAAGAGAGATGAAATGATTTCTCTCATTCTGTTTGGCCTGCTGGCGGTTCTTCTTTTTATCTCGGTTCCGATTGCAGTATCGCTAGGTGTTGCTTCAACGGTGGCGCTGCTTGTCTCTGGCAAGGTCTCCGGCAGTTATGTGCCTCAGGTGCTTGTTACATCAATTGACAGTTTTCCTCTGATGGCCGTCCCGTTCTTTATTCTGGCGGGCGATCTGATGGGGCAAGGGGGATTGTCTCAGCGCCTGATCAATGTCGCACGCCTTTTGTTTGGCCGTTATACGGGCGGTATGGCAATTATTGCCGTTGTGACATGCATTTTCTTTGCCGCCATTTCCGGTTCTGGTCCGGCAACGGTGGCTGCTGTCGGCACCATCTTGCTGCCTGCCATGGCAAGAGACGGCTATAAAAAAGGCTTCTCGGCCGGGCTTATCGCGTCTTCCGGGTCACTTGGCGTTATCATTCCCCCCTCTATCCCGATGGTAATTTATGCGACCTCTGCCAACGTGTCAGTCTCAAGGCTGTTCATGGGGGGTGTTCTTCCCGGATTGCTGATCGGCCTGACACTGATCACGTACGCATGGTGGAAATCACGGGCAGATGGACAAACCCCGAGCGATTATCATCCCTCGCGCAAGGAAGTGCTTGCGACCATCAACGACGCCAAATGGGCATTGATGGTGCCAGTGATCATTCTGGGCGGCATCTACGGCGGTGTTTTTACCCCGACCGAGGCGGCCGCAGTGGGGGTCATTTACGGATTGTTTGTGGGGGTCTTTGTTTATCGGGAACTCAACCTTAAAAAACTCTACCGGATCTTCGCCGGTTCGGCACTGACGTCGGCAACAATCATGCTCATTGTTGGAACCGCCACCATTTTTGGCCGCGCACTGGCGATTGAAGGCGTGCCCGTCATGCTGGCCCATGCCATCACGTCGATCGTGGATCAAACATGGCTTTTACTGCTGGCGATCAACGTGATCTTGCTGATTGTTGGCACCTTCATGGAAACGATTGCCGCCATTATCATTCTGACCCCGATTTTGTTGCCGCTGGTTACAGCGCTGGGTGTCAGTCCCGGGCATTTCGGCATCATGATGATCATCAACCTCGCGATTGGCATGGTTACGCCGCCGGTCGGCGTGAACCTGTTCGTCGCCGCACGTGTCTCGGACCTGTCCCTGGAAACCGTGATCAAGGGGGCAATCATACCGACATTGCTCATGATTATAGTGCTGATGATCGTCACCTATGTACCGGCTCTCACACTGGCTCTGCCTGCCGTCGTTGGCATGTAACTCGATGTTAAAGGATATACAAAATGACTAGGAAATTGCGGGCGGTGATCATAGGACCGGGCAATATCGGCACCGACCTTCTAATGAAAATGAAACGATCCGATTGGGTTGAACCCGTCTGGATGGTCGGCATTGATCCGGCCTCCGAGGGGCTCAACCGAGCTGCCGAGATGGGCATCAAAACCTGCGCAACCGGTATTGACGGGGTTCTTGAACATGTGATCTCCGATGATATTCGGGTCGCCTTCGATGCGACGTCTGCCTATGTTCATGCAGAAAACTCCCGCAAGTTGAACGAGCTTGGCGTGATAATGATTGATCTGACGCCAGCGGCGATTGGCCCGTTCTGTATTCCGTCAGTTAACCTTGCCGATCATGCCAAAAGCAACGAAATGAACGTCAATATGGTTACCTGCGGCGGCCAGGCCACCATCCCGATTGTTGCGGCCGTTTCACGTGTGCAACCGGTCGAATATGGCGAAATCGTTGCTGCGGTTTCGTCGCGTTCCGTAGGGCCGGGCACACGCAAAAATATTGACGAATTCACCAGTACGACGGCGGCCGCGATCGAGAAAGTCGGTGGTGCCAAACGTGGCAAGGCGATCATAATCGTCAATCCGGCGGAACCCCCGCTTCTGATGCGCGATACTGTGCATGTGCTGACTAAAAATGAACCGGATCAGGCTGCAATTATTGCCAGTGTCAATGCAATGGTGGCCGAAGTTCAGAAATATGTCCCGGGTTACAAACTGGTGAACGGGCCGATCTTCGACGGCAACCGGGTATCGATCTATCTCGAGGTCGAAGGGCTCGGTGACTTCTTGCCGAAATATGCCGGCAATTTGGACATCATGACGGCGGCCGCACTTCGCACTGCCGAACTTTTTGCTGAACAGGCCGATTGCGGCGCCTTCACGTTACCAGCACGTGGCTGAGGAGAGACAGATGAATATCGAGGGACGTAAAATCACCCTTCACGAAATGAGCCTGCGGGACGGTATGCATGCCAAACGTCATCAGATTTCGGTCAGTCAGATGATCGAGGTTGCCAAGGCCGCCGACGAAGCCGGTATGCCGTGGATCGAAATTACGCATGGGGATGGTCTGGGCGGAGCATCGGTGAACTATGGTTTCTCGGCCGCAACGGACGAGGAATATCTCTCGGCAGTCATCCCGCATCTTAAAAATTCCAAGGTCTCGGCACTTTTGTTGCCTGGTATTGGAACAATCGACATGCTCAAGCGGGCAATGGATTGCGGGATCGCCGGTGTGCGTATTGCCACCCATTGCACGGAGGCCGATTGCGCTGAACAGCACATTACCTTTGCGGCTAAAACCGGGCTCGATACAGTTGGCTTCCTGATGATGTCACATCGTGCCAGTCCGGAAAAACTGGTTGAACAGGCCTTGTTGATGGAAGGGTATGGTGCGAACTGCATTTATTGTACGGATTCTGCCGGTCATATGCTGCCGCAAGATGTCACGGACCGCATTTCCGCGATCCGTGCAGCCCTTCAGCCGGAAACCGAGCTTGGTTTCCATGGTCACCACAATCTTGGGATGGGCATTGCCAACTCTGTTGCCGCAGTGGCTGCTGGTGCGAACCGTATTGATGGCGCCATTGCCGGGCTTGGGGCTGGTGCAGGAAATGCGGCAACCGAACTTCTCGTGGCCGTGTTTGAACGCATGGGGGTCGAGACCGGCGTCGATTTATTCAAGATAATGGACGCCGCCGAAGACCTTGTAGTACCGATGATGGATCGCATGATTCGGGTGGATCGCGGGTCACTCGTCCTCGGTTATGCCGGTGTTTATTCCTCGTTCCTGCTGTTTGCAGAACGGGCTGAAAAGCGCTACGGCATACCTGCGCGTGATTTGTTGCTGGAACTCGGGCGTCGCGGCATGGTCGGCGGTCAGGAAGACATGATCGAAGACCTTGCACTTACGATGTCCAAAAATGCCGGAACGATAGTTTCGACAAAATGATCTTCCAGGGCTGATTTCGGAAAAGAGATCACTATTGTCAAAGAGTGTTAGGATGCCTCCATCTCTTATTAAACTTTGAGAATGTCTATATTGGCACAGTTGATGCGGTTGGTGGAGGCGTCCACCCCATCGCTTACGCTTCGGGTTGCGACGTAGCCAGGTCAACAACAAAGCGTAACCTGCTGCTGTTGGCCGCTCTCCATGGCCAGTTAAGCCCAATCGGAGAAGCCGCTCCTTCGTTATAGCATCAGGCAACCTCGTAATGACGCCTTCAGAAGAAAACACAGCGAGCGCTTCCCACTCTTCACGGGTGAGCAGATCGTAAAGTTGATCTGATGATGGGTGCGTGGCTTGCAATATCCCCTTCATTGATTGTCCCTTTTCTGGAAATCAGATCATGTTGAAATGACGAAGTGCGTCTTCGACATCTTTTCGCTTCCCTAAAGGACATGGCTTTTCTCGCCGAGTAGGATCAATCCGATTTGGTGCGATCCTCTTCGTCAACCCATGTTCAGCCATTACGTCAGCAATCCAGCAGGTCTGGGCCGAATATCCATGCTGATCCTTTATATGCAGTTGGATCTGTCTGTAAGTGGCCATCTGGCTCCTCCCTTATTTGGAATTGTTTACCTGTCCGCTTCAGATTCACAATGTGCGTCGCTAAACGCATTTGGCACTATAATGCGGCGATCCATCCCAAACGAGATCCCATGAGGCGCCCGGTCGAACATTACGAACAGTCGTAGGATCAAATACTACCAAGCAATCTCCCTCCGGGGCGCGCACAGAGGGGTAGATGAGGCCGATATGCTCATCAGCTATCAGCGCCTCGGATAGCGCCTGACCCTTTGGATAGCCCACTGCAGGATCAGCATGTAAGCACGGGTGATCTGGTTCATCTCGAATGTCAGCGAACTCGCCGATACAATCTGAAATGATCTCTACATAACGCGCTTTGTCCTCATATTTGCCTATATAGGAAAGCTCGCGCGTGCGATGGAACGCGACCTCTGCGATGGATACCTGAGTATACCAAGCAGAATACCAAGCGCCGCGTTGTTCGCCGTTAAACCGATTTCCGCCCGTCCGTGTATATGTGAAGGCGGCATTGATATGACTATTGCCATAAGCACTGATATCTTGTTGCCGTTTCCGCCATGCGAGCATCAAAGGGTCCCAACTGGGGTCGTTACCCTTTTCTGCCTCTAAGCGCGCACTGGTCTGCCCTTCGAGATCAGTCAGTAGAGCCATCTCTTCGTCGTTATCAACTAATCCTGAAAGAACGGGTGGCTTGTGGTAAGTCGCGGATATCAGACGGACTAGGCCACGATCCTTAAGCTCCGTGAGGATCATGATCCCCCCCGCAATGCATCAAGATATTGTCGAACGCGCAAAAGCGCAGGTAGCCCACCTTCGATCAAAACATCTATTGGCCTGGCGCCGCGGCACAGTGGGCCTACATTCGGCAATTTAATCCAGCTATGCGCAATCTTGTCATCAAAGTAGAGGTTCAACGATTTGTAGATGCCAACGATAGCACTCAATCGGAGAACCTGATCTTTGCTAAGCTTTCCAGAAAAGTTCGGCTTTCTAGCCCTCTTCCACGTACTGAGAGACATATCCACGAGGTTTGCGCTTTCCTCGATCGAGAGGCCCCATTGTTCACAAATGCGGTTGACCGCCTTGAGGCCCACTAACGCTTGCTGTTCGCTGACAGTGGAACTGGCCTTCTGCATTTCATTGGACAAAGGGACGGCAAGTAGGCCTGACAGTCCGATTGGCTTGATTTCTCCAAGCAAGCCTTCGTCCGAGTTGCCACCTAACTCACTTACAATCACCGGCCCGGAGGAAAGGTGCCTAAAATTTTCCTCCAGCTTCAGGTGCCTTTCGTAAAGCCGCTGAACCAACGGTGTAATTTTTCTGCCTTGCAAGTGCTTTCCCGGAATCTGAAGGTGCACAGTCCCCGCAGAACCGTGCTTCTGTTCTTCTATCTTAACCATCTAACCCTCCGCATTTGCCCTAGAATATAGTCCATTTGGACTGATTTGCAAGTTCATCAGGACCAATAGCCCCATTATCTGCCCATGCGAGCCGTCAAGAGTCCTAAAAAAGGAGAAGACCAGTGACGGCCATAGTTGAGAATGGTTTTATCTGGATGGTTCGCGTCCCTTAGTTGGAATTCGTTACTCGGCTGATCTGGTTACAAACCATCCGTTCTTGGTTACAAAAGGGCCAATTTCGGTGACAAATTGGCCTAATCAGTTGACAGAACCCGTCAATCCGTTGACTCCGCCTCTTCTTGGGCTCGTTCCCGCACATCAGAAATTGGGCCGAATTTACGGTTCAGCGTCGAGCGCGATATTCCATATTTGATTACTATTTCGGATGGGCTTGGCCCATTTGGATTGAACCATTCTTCACCCGCCGCTTTTAGCGCCTTTTTGTCAATCGATGGCGGGCGGCCGCCGAGATTTCCAGTAGCATTTCGTGCTCGGCGTGCTTTCGCTGTAATCTCGCTGGTAATTGCCGCCTGTGTCTTCTGAGATAGTTGTGCCAATCGCACTGCTATCTCCGCATCCGTTGGTTTCCACTGGTAGACTTCACCATCCGTCATGACCCGAAGACAGGCCTTTGATCGAGCAATTTCCTCGACCACCTGCATGGCATCCGAGGGCGACAGAAACATTGTCGGATAATCAGCGACAACGATTTCATCGCCCTCATGAAGAAGTCGCAACAACGCTTGCCTCTCCACCAAATGTTCCGCAGTCAGCCGGTGCGTTCCTGACTGTGGTGTGTCACGATAAACGGGGCCTTCCAGCGTGAAATCATCAAGCCCCGCCTTCTTCAACGCTTCCTCTTGTTTGGCTACAGAGGGGCCATTTCCTCGTTTGCGAATGTACCCGAACTTCATGCTTCCAGTATGTCCATAACTTGACCATCATTTAAGTATTGACGTTATGATATAAGTTATGAATACTACTTTCAATGGTTATTTCAATTGGGATGCACTTTCTTTGTGTGGCGCTACAGTGTCATTTAACGAGAAGCGCACCGGTCCCGACAGACACGACTATCACAATAAGTTTCAAGGACTTGGCAAGAATGGCATACCGGTATGAAACATCAAAAGACGAATTGATGGCCGAGTTGGTGCGATGCGCGTATCAGGATCGCACTGCCATGATGGACAGCTTGGCATCAGGCGTCCCGTTATCTGAACAAATGTCAGAAGATGAGTTGTTGTCGAAAATGAACGACAACGACCGGGACTATTATCTCGAATGCCAACGCTACTGTCGTGACTTCATTCGGATGAGCCACAATCTCAAGCTTGGGGTGTTTCACCCTTCTATCAGTCCCACAGGGGCCACAAAATGACAGATCAGACTTTTCCAAATAACGAGCAACAAGAATAGAGGATCTAAGTTGAGCAAGTATGTAACCAGTTGGTTGGTGGGTATTCCAGATAGCGATTCTGTTATTAAGATGGCAGTGGAAGAATTATCGCTCCGCTTTATTAAGGCAATGCGGGAAGATGATAAAATACGTCGCCTTCATGTTAATTCGGGTAACCAAACCGGCTATATACTGCAGCACTTGGTTAGAGAGGCTTTCATCCACTTTAGAGGTATTGGAAGTAAAGAGAAGAGTGAGTTAGTTCAAGCGATTTGCGAAGCTTGGTTTTGGCTTGAGACAAATGGCTTCTTGATCCCACAACATGCTCATAAATCTCTTGCTGGGGGCCAAACAGCCGAGATGACATCTTCTCGAATTTTGACGCGCTACGCCCAAGAAGTAGATCTCGATAGTAATGTTACAAAGCTGATCGTTTCCAGAAAGTACCCAAGAGAGCTATTCCATATTAGGTTGCGCGATGATGCGTGGTCTAGTTTCGTGCAGGGCAAGTTTTCAACCGCAGTATCAGAAAGCATGATTGCCGTTGAAAAGGCTGTTCGAGAGGCAGCTGGAAGAAATGTTGAAGGGCATGGCTCGCCTTTAATGCGCCAGGCATTCGGGGAGGAAGGCTGGCTTGGCAAGCCCAATCCAAGAGACAAAAGTGAAAAGCAAGAAAATTTGGATCTCGCTAATTTATTTGCCTCCTGCTTTTCAGTGTTTCGCAACCCTGCCGCTCATGGGCGTGCGAGCTACACAACTGCCGACGAGACCTTTGGGGTTCTAATGATTGCCAATCAATTGCTTAGAATGGTCGATACGTCCAAAATTCAGCAAGATAGCAATGACTAATAGCCACGATCTTCCAAATAACGAGCATCGATTGACGCGAACACTATCACAATGAATTTCAAGGAGTTAGCAAAATGGCGAACTCAGATTTTCCAAATAACGAGCAACGAGATGTCCTTAAAAGAAACTTTCAACGGTGCCAGGGAGATTTGATTCAAGCTCTGAATGGTATTGATCGCCCTATAGGCACTGCGGAAGAAATCGTTGAGCTTAAGCGAGCGGTTCTTCGATCTGAGCACGCTTGTATAAAGCATGGTGTTAGTGTGGAAACGGTGTGGGACTTTGCCGCACGAGAGCATGAAAAGCACCTTTCCTCTGTTCTGGATTATGCCAAAGAACAAGCACAGTTAGTCCCTGTGTTACCTAATGAGTTGCGAGACGTGCTTCCTTGGTTCTTGAGTATATGTGCCTTTGCATTTGCCTATGTTGCTTGGGGAAGTCTCGGGTGGGCGCTAATCGGTGGTGTCGCGGTATATCTCGGGATTACACTTTGTCTAATTGAGCTTCTCCCAACACCATCTATGAGGGTAGGACGGATGGCCGCAGAGCGTTCTGTCGATGTATCAGATATTTGGCCCACAGGAAGCCGAACATTGAGAGAGTACACGCTCGGGTACCGGTTAACGGAAATCCGTAACGCACGAAGAACCGGGAAACGCAACCGGATCAAAATTCGGTAGAGGGTTATTTTTCCAATTACCGAGCGGGTCAAATGATCGAGTTCAAGAAGCATATTACCCGATCTATGCTTTCCAGCGAGAGTTCAACTTTGTTTGTTTTTGGCGATAATCTCGAACGCAAAGGAATGGGCGGGCAGGCGAAAGAGATGCGAGGTGAAGTGAATGCTGTTGGCATTCCGACTAAGCGCGCTCCAGCAATGTCGTCCAGTGCATTCTTTACTGATCGAGACTTTGAAGAATGGAGACAGGCGTCTTTGCCGGACTGGCGAAGGTTGTTTGCGCATGCAAAAGTCGGCGGAAAGATAGTGTGGCCTGCTGATGGCATCGGCACCGGTCTTGCCCGATTGCAGGAAAGTGCCCCAACGATTGCTGCTGCAATTGAACGTAACCTTGCAGCACTAGAAAAAGTGGTTTCCTATGATCGATCAGAAATTTCAAAATTACGAGCAGACAAAGACAGCAGCTCTAAGGAGGAATAAAAACAGATGGTAAATCCAATTATCAATGTGGCGTTTTCTATGATTTGCAGCCTTCCAGGCGGATCACTCGCAGGGCAGGGACCGGCGACGCTTGGCGCTGCCTATGCGTTATATGTCGAGCATGGCGAACAGACGACCCAGACTGACGCCTTTTCGACACTAATTCGGGAAGGGCGCATGTGGACGACAGACGACCGGCAGAAAATTGAACTTTTGGGCGATCCTATGAAGCCTGAATTTTCGATGCCAGTGCGCTCCGAGAACGGCCAAACGTTTTATGTCGTTAGTGAGCAGATCGATTGCGGGTCGAATGGACAAGGCGAATGAAAAACATCACAACAGGTTTGACCGCTATCACTTTGTTTGCCGGTACGGGAGGTTTTCACAGTGGAAAAACTAGCCGATGCCATTCAGCGTGAATGGTGGGGAGCGCCGTTTATGTTGATAGGTTCGAACATGCTTCTTTATATGGGCCTCAACCCAGCGGAAGTTTGGCCGGAAAACAGTTGGTTAGTGCATCTAATCTGGCGCATCAACGGCCTTGGGGGCGGAGTTCCCGCGCTTTTTTACGCGGGGTGGTTGATGGCTTGGCAAATTCAACCCGAAAGGGGCACTGAGAACATTTACCCGGCTATCACCCGTTGCGTGACAGCCTACTTGACTATGGCTTTGTCCATACGTTTTCAAATGTGGCTATAGGGCGACAAAATGTTTGGACCAAGAAAGGTTGTTCTGATGATAACCACCCTTAAAGCCGCATGTGTTGTCTTGGGCATGATGGTCGGAACGGCCAGCGCCCAAACGCTTGATGTTCAAATAACGTCAATGACGAACACAGTCTTTCAAGCTGAATTCGTAGAACCAACCAGCGTCTTTCCTGTTGGAACCATCCTAGAAGGCTCGATTTTGCGGGGTGACGGGTTTGGTGATCTTTGCGTTGAATTGGTTCGCGCTGAAAAGTTCGACATGGCACCACAACCCAACGAGTGTCACGCGATTGGGCACGTTCCATTGAACGATTTGCCGGATGGTTCTTTTGAGTTGGTTTCTTTTGATGTGAGCAGGGTGTTTAAACTCACGATCCAAAGCCCATACCAGCGCGACTTTGGTTTTCTTGGCAAGGGTGACTGCATCATCAGTTACCAGAACGGCAACACAGAAATCGTTAGCCGCCATCGTCTGTCTAATATGTTGAACGGGTGGGGGGAGCCGCCTTTGCCGCGCAACAGTCAAATCGAGTGCCCGCAATGAAGATTTTGCACCGCACCCAACTTTTAAGCCGGGATCGGTCACTGCCACACGGCCAAAATACCAATGAAGCAACTTGAACCATGAAGCTTTCGAGCAATCCACTTATAGAAGACGGCCTGAGCGCAATCCGGAGCCTGACCAAAGAAGCCAACGAGACAGAGCCAAAGTTGACTCTACTCGAACAGTCTCTTGCCGATCGGTCTCTGCCTGAAAGGCCAAAGGACGACAGGTCACTGACAGCGGATGAGCGCAAAGCGATCCTGGACGCATATTCCGCATACGCAAATGATGAGGCGCGCTGTAGCGGTATGCGAAAACGTCTTTCCTTCATCCATTCGGAAATCAAACATTGGCAAGAGCGGATTGCAATTGCATCCCGGTCAAACGTCTCCTGATCCAAAAGATACAGCGCCCCTTGACTCTGGACATGATTAGGACAATGTTCCTGTTATGTTCCAATCCATCGCCAGATTTGCAAAGCTCAGAATGATCGCGCGCCCCTTGGCGCTCTCACGCGTGCCCGCAGGGTTTCCATCACCAGCCGAAGATTATGTTGATCGAGATCTGGATCTGAACGAATTCATTGAACATCCATCTGCAACATTCTTCTTTCGCCTTGAAGGCGACAGCATGTTCCCGCTCATGCGAGATGGTGATCTTCTGGTTGTCGATCGGGCCATTGTTGCAATTGAAAGTGCTGGTTTCACCCTCGTCAAAGGTGACTTGAGCGGGATTGTTAGAGCCCGAGAACTCTCGGAAGCAACGATGCGCAATATCCGGCAAAACCTCTTCTTTGCGATGGTCTATAACGCAGCCGGTGTGCCTGTTGCTGCGGGTCTGCTCTATCCGTTCTTTGGCATTCTCATCTCACCAATGTTTGCAGCTGCAGCCATGAGCTTATCCTCGGTATCAGTCATTGCGAATGCACTGAGGTTACGTCGAGCAAGTTACTAGCATCCCAATATTGACTGATTGGGCGAGGGGTGAACCAGACAAGGCTGACTTTAATACAAGACAGTTCACCCCTCGCCCATTTTAAATGACATACCAGCCAGCACTCAGAACTTTAAATCTCTTCTGATCCGTTCCCAAAATTCATCTGTCGACTTTTTACACTTGGTAGCCAGAAATCTATTTTCATCGAATTAGTGTTGATGCACTTATCTTCTAACCACCTATACAATTTGACTGAACAGTTTTTGCGTGAACAAAAATAATAATACATTTGTATTTACTCTTTTGAATCAGAGCTCTGAATAATAACGAACTATATCAAATGTAATATAAACAATGACGGGTGCGCCATTGCACGGAGCAATGAGGCCAAGGCTCTTGGCATCAAAATGGGACAACCGTTGTTCCAGATCCGCGATCTGGTCGAACAACACGGCGTTATCGTAAAGTCGAGCAACTATGCTTTGTATGGCGACATTAGCCGGCGCGTTATGGCGGTCGTGGCATCCGAGGTTGCCGAGAGTGAAATATACTCGATTGACGAGATATTCATCGATCTTGCCGGCATGAGCTTCAACCCAGTTGCCTGGGCGCGCAATCTCAAAGCAAGGATACTGCGTGAGACCGGAATCCCGGTGGGTATTGGTATATCGAAAACAAAAACCCTGGCGAAGATTGCAAACAAGCTGGCAAAGAAGTCCACCAAAGCAAACGGGGTTCTGGTTCTCGATGACCAGAGATGGATAGACATTGCGCTTGAGCGCACAGAAGTTGGTGATGTTTGGGGTGTCGGCCGTAAATATGCCCGGAAGCTGTCGGGCATGGGCATTGTGACGGCCCGGTATCTGCGTGATATGCCCGATCAGGTCGCCCGCAAGATAATGACTGTTGACGGGCTGAAAACCGTTCGTGAATTGAAGGGCGTTATCTGCATTGATCTTGATGATAGCCCCGCTCCACGCAAAACGATATGCGTCTCACGATCCTTCGGAACGGAGATAACAGACAGGGAAGTGCTTCGAGATGCCGTTTTTAGCTTTGTGAGCAGGGCATGCTCAAAATTGCGACGTCAGGATCTGGTTGCCTGCGGACTTGAGCTTTTCATTTTAAGCAACAGGTTCCGCACAGATCAGCCCCAATTTTCTCTTGGATGTGAGATCGATTTAACACCAGCCACCAATGATACACGGCTCATCGGTGCAGCCATCTCGAAGAAACTGGACACACTCTGGCGAGACGGATTGTCGGTAAAAAAGGCAGGTATTTTGCTTTTGGATTTGTGTCCGCCTGCGGATGCTCCAAGAGATTTGTTTACGGCTTCCTGCCTTTGCGAAAACCCGCTCATGGAGGCCCTTGATCAACTCGACAAGAGGTTTGGCAAGGAAACAGTAACCGTTGGCCGTGTCGCGCACGCAGACGGACTGGACTGGTTCACGACATCGAGCAAGCGATCACCTTGCTACACCACAAGATGGTCTGACCTGAAATCTGTCCGCTAAATCTGTTTTAGGCAGGACGGTTGACAGCCGACACAGCGTCATTGGGTTGTTTCTGTTTTTCTTATATGGGGCGCATTGCCTCATTATCTTGTCATAAGGGAGACGATCATGAAACGACCCGAGACTGAAATTGTCGTGCTGTTACGTCGCGTTCACTCTCTGATGAAAGAGGATCCTGTCAGATACCGCTTTGCGGTCCTGTATCTCGCAGCATGCCTTGAAACCGTGCGAGAAGACGAGAAGTAGAGCGTTGATGCGGGATCGGCTACCGGTCCCGCATTCGTGTCGTGTTGTGCTGTCTAGCCTGCTTTGCAATCAACATCCCACTCAGCGGGAAAAGCTTCATCAACGGGTCACGCCTCGAACCATTGAACCCCCTGCTTGCCATCGGGCTCTACGACAAAGCAGTTAACACTCTGTTCGCTCAATGCATTCCTGTTTATTCAGAAGCGATAAAAAAACCGGCGAAAGCCGGCCTTTTTATTTACTATTAATTCCTAGGATACCTAGCGTTTAGGTCCCCCCTTGCGCGCGCGTTGTTGGCCCGGCTGCTCATTGGATGAATGTAACTCAATTCCCTTGTTACGCATCACTTCCTGAAGAGCGGTCCTGCCTTGGGTCAAGTGCTGACGTTCCCTAAGATCGCGAGGTGTGGCATTGCCCCCTTTTGGCAATGTTTCGAGCGCATTTTGCGTCTTCTTATACATCCCTTTCAAGTCTTTGGCAGACAGCCCTTCAAGACGTTTCCGCTCATCCCCCAACAGCTTGTCTGTCGTTACCTTGTATGCAACAGACACACTTGGATTGGTTGCAGGTTGGGCCGATACGTTGACACCGGCCGTCTTGGATTTCAACACGTCCGCAACCATTAACTTGCCACGCATTAAACCATCGCGCTCAGCAGGTGTACTGGCAGAACGAAGGGCTTGTTCCGTCGCCTTGTGAATTTCTGACAGGTTTGAGACCGAGATGTCCGAAAGATCCCGTCTGGCAGCATCCTTCAGCCCGTCGTCGTTTGTATCGAGCACATAAGGCTTTGCCATACCGACTGAAGCCGCCATCTTGTCCAGACTGGCCGCTGGTGCTGTCGGCCGTGGTTCAGGGACATCCATACGTGCTGCGCTTGAGGATGATGGCGAAGGCGAGGGGGTGTTGCCGTCACGGGTCCGCTCAAACGGAAGAACCTTGCCTGTGCTTTTGACAAGTTCATCGGCAGCTGCACGCATATGCTGATCACCAGTCTGTTTAGCCACAGCAATAAACTCTTCGCGTTTGCCTGCATGCCAACTGCCATCCGACATCTGGAAAATCACGTCACCGGTTTTGAGCGGATAAACAAAAGCCTTGAGATCTCGGCGTCCGATAGCTGCATCAAGATCCTTGTCGATAAGGTCGCTGCTCCGCAGAAGATTAATATCGGCATTGTTCAGCGCGCCTGCACGATTGATTTCCCCGACAAGCCGTTCTGCCATCGGGCTTTTGGGACCAGAAGTGACACTTTGAAACGACTGGATCATCGCAAACGCTCCTGCTTCGTTGGCATCTCCCGCCAGAGGAAAGCCTTTGCCGGTGTCCGGATCATGCCACTTTACATCAAAGCGGCCGTTCTGTTCTTGTGACGCTGAAACCGCGACATGACCCTCATGTGCAGGCATCTGAGCACTTTGTTGGCGGTTCATTTGATTGGCGAACTCCTCGCGCGGTGAAGACATCACATTACGCGCGCCAGGATCTGGCATCTTGAACTCCCCGGCAACATTGTGAGAAGCACGTTTACGGTGTTCAGCCATCAAGGCGGTAAGTGCCCGGGTTAATTGCTTAACCTCGGCCCGGTCGCGCCGCTTGTGCTTGTTGCCTTTGGTTTGGCTGTGGGTGGTCTCGGCCGTCCCGCTGACATCCCGATATCGGAAGATGCGGTTTACCAGCGAATACTGTGCCCTTCGTTTATCCGCGAGTACTTCTTTTTGATGTCCGATGGCCAGCGCCAGCTCTTGAGAGGTCATTTTGGCGATCGCGGTGCGCACGCCATCGGCCCCTCCAGGATTGTCCTTTGGAAGAGGCATGCGAATGCCCGGTTTTGCCGCAATCCGCGCCGCGCGCGCGCCTACAGTGCCGTCCTGAGCCCGTTTCAGGACATCCTCAACTGACTGGAAGCCGCGGCCGTGCAAAAGGTTGGCGCTGCGTTCGAAGAAGGTACGGAAGGGCTTGAGGGCCTGCTCGGCCAAAGGCGCTGGTTTGCGCTTGTCGGCGACCAGGGCACTAAAGGCATCCGCAGCACGCGTTATCGTCTTATCTCGGTCAAAGGATTCCGTGCGGATACGGATCCCTGCCTGAATAACGACACCGTCTTCATCGGTCAGAGTGCCAACAGACGGATCTTCCGAATCTGGTGTTACCTGACCACCTTCAGGCACTTCTTCCCAGGTCTTGCCAGCATCTCGTGAAATCCGGGTGGCCAACCCAAAAGCCTGATCGAGCACTTTGCGTTGTTTCTCAGTCAGACCTTCCGCAACACTGCGAAACAGTTCTTTGTGAACCGCCTTCTTCTGGTCGAACTGGGAGGGGTCAAGCGAAAGCGCAATGGTTTGGCTCAGGGGATCAATGGACGGGTCCTGCTCTGCCATAAAGCCGCGCTCAACACCTGCCAGAGACATGGCCGGGTTAATCTGGCGCACCATGTTGGCAAGATCGTTGCGATATCCTTCAAGATCGGTGGTCTGGGCTTCAAGTTTAGCAAACCGCTCAGGGGGAACAAAACGGGCAAGTTGATCGGTCAGCTGCTGATCTTGATGCTCACGCACCCGAAAGTCCCGCAATGAAGAAACAAACAAGTTAAACTGTTCCGGCCCGACTTCCTTGCGAATAGCTTCGAGATACTCCGCATTCGGAGAGGTCTGCATGGAAGGGCCCCGGGCGGAAAACGTATCGAAACCCGGCAGCCACATTGCTTCAGCACTTTCCACAAGACGTTCGGCATTTTCCTTTGGAAAGCGACCGGCTTTGGTCAGCTCGTTCAACAAGCCGGCACGTTTGGCCACATAGTTTCGGCGGGTTTCACCAAACAGCATGCGTGACTGCAAATGGGCCTTCTCTAAGCGATCAATGTCCTGGGGCAGCATCGGCCAATCCTCGCGTTTAAAGTAATAACCTTCTTAAAACTATTATATCACAAGAAAAATCCCGGGGCATTTGAAAACGATGCAGGCACAAGAAAAAGGGCGAACCCTGAGGTTCGCCCTTGTTTGGGGGAAATCCGCTTGAATCGTATTAGCGGGAGGGCCCTTTGCGACGCGAGCTCTTGGTGCGCTGTTGAGTGCTCACCTGCTGCTGTTCCGCGCTTTGGGAAAGGAATTGTCCTGCAGCCTGAAGGTTGCGGCGGTTCAATTCAGAACTGATAAGGGCGGTTCCCGCTTTGAAAGCCTTCTTGCGTTCCGGATCCGCAGCCAGCTCTTCGGACTGTTGCGTTTTTAACGCTGCTGAAGCCAGAACAGATATTGGAAGCTTGGCCAACTGTTCAGCAGTCTGGCGATCATTTGTGCCAGACATGACAGCGGGTACCTTGGATACGTATTGCGACAGCATTTCCTGACCTATATGGTCATTAACAGTTGTTGGCTGCGCTTTGCCAAAGCCCTGACCAGCGTCTCGCTTCGCGGACTCAAGAACACTTATCTTCACGGCATCCGGTACAGGCAGGTTGCTGGAGATCGCTTTATCAACAAGCGAAGCATGGGCAGCCGCAACAGCTTCGCGGGCAGAAAGCTTGCCACCAATTGGTGCGGCAGCCTCATATACCTTCTGGCCATCGCTTTTCCGCGTGATACTGATCCGGTCGATACCGTCGGTTTCGGAGCGCGCAATGCTGTAATGCTTCTTGGCAACCTGGCCGAACTGTTTGGATGTCAGCTTCCAGGGCATATCCCTGGAGTCTTCAGCCCAGATTTTTCGGCGTTCGTTGCGACGCGCCATGTAGACGGAAGCCGCCACACCGGCGCCAACCGCACCTGCAGATGCCGCTGCACCCGCAATTGCTGTTAGCCCAGCTGTCCCACCAATCGCAGAAACGGCCGCTGTTACTTTTGGACCAATCGCTTCGCGCATCACATCGACGGCAGGCTTGCTCACTTCTTTTGCCGTCTGAACCCATCCGTCAAATGTTGACGCAATCTGCGCCTTCATATGAGGCAGGGCGCTTTCAACAGTCGAGGTCCGCAATTCAGAAAGACCTGGAGCAAATTCTTGCACGTCGGGAAAATCACCTGAAGTGATCGACCCCAAGCTGTCAGAAGCCCAATCCTTAATTGAGTTTCCGGTGTTATATGCGACGGCCTTCAGGGTCTCAAGGCGCTCAATCGGTTCTTCGCTCTGGATCAAGGCTTCAAAGAAGTTGCCAGCGTCGATATTCTGCTGGCCATTGGCGAAGAACGAAACAATATGTGCCCGTGCTTCATCCAGTGAACCCGAAGAGGTAACCCGTTCAGTAAGCGTCGAATATTGTGCCAGACTATTGCCAATGTCGGCAAAGGCCTCAGCGAACTGATGGCTTGCCCGCTCGCCTGCAATGCCTGCCCGGCTAAGCGCCTCTTGAGTTGTCGATGACAGTGAGGACCAAACCTCCGCAGCAGAGTTTGCAAGTGAACTCTTATCAATGATTTCACGCCACTCAGCCGTTCCCAGACGCTCAAACATCATTTCGATTGAGCCTTCTTCAGGCGCAGTTGCACTGAGGACAGATGCTGAAGGGGTTGGCGTGCTGGCAGCGACCTGAGTTGATGCAGCAATTGCACCCCCCAAGCCGGCGCTGAACACAGCTGAACGCCCGATCTGTTTAACCGCCTCGTGCCCCAATTCACCGTCCATAGCGGCACTGTCTGAAATGGCAACAGAACGACGCTGGATATTCTCGCCGAATTGTTCCTTGCGCCAATCCTTGTAACGGTCTATCCGCTCGCCAGTCGGGCCAAAACGGTCGATAAGGTTCTGGGCGTTTTCGGAATTGCGGTCAATGTAATAGATCCGAAAATCTGGACGGTCATCAAATTGAGCCCCCTTGGATCGCGCCATCTGGACTTCGCTGGGCCCGATTGGAAAGACATATACACGTTCAGTTTCGGGCACTGGATAGGCGATCGTTGAGAATTCTTTGGCGACCTGCGAAAAAACTTCTGCCTGATCTTGCTTATGTCTGGACCACAGCTGCTGGGCTTGGACCGTGCCAAAATTCTCGAGCAGATGATCAATCGAAGGATGGCTCAGGGCAACATAATATGCCCCTGATGTCGCATCAAAAAGAAGGCCTTTATCACCTTCACCGACAATTCCAGCATCAACGAGACGATCCATATCGTCCGGCAGGATGTACACCGGACGTGCTGTCTCATCGATAATATCGGCAGAGCCACGTGTTGCCATTGGAATCTGGATTTCCTGTCCTGCTACCTGTTCACTCATTCCAGTGTCACCGTATCTAGCAATAAAAGGGTTACGTTGCAAATATTCTGATGACTTCAATGTGGGAAGTCCATATCTCTCTTGCAACACAATGTCTTTTATCATGGATCGAACTGGAGCGTTACTAGATGTACGCGCTGGAATGTTGTTTTGCAAGATTTCGCCATCCACAGCCTTGTAACGAATAACATGAGGGCGGTCCGCACGGCGTTGAATTGAAGGTGAAGGATGCACGGATGCATTTACACGTCGCGCTTGAGCTTGCGTGGTCTGGGAGATGCGACGAGCAATGTGAGGGTCGTTTGAGCCGATATCGATCGGTGTTAACTTGCGGTGTCTTGCCAGATCCATTTCGATGGTCGCATGGCGTGTAGCAGGAATTGTCGAAATACTCTGATCGTCATTGATCCGATGGAACCCGGCTTTTCTCACAGCCTGGGTGATTTCAAGATCATCCAGATGACCGGCCAGCAACTGGTAAAGCGTCTCCATTGGAATCGTTTTACCCTCAAGTCTTGCTCCATACCGTGATACGGCTTCACCCAGCGCAGGCAGGTTCGCGGCATTCGCCAACTTTTGAGCCGTTGCAATCTCGATATCTGACGACATTTCAAGAACTTTTGCCCGGCCAGCAACTTCTCCCACCCGCGCGGCCTGAAATACATCCTGCCAGGAGCGGAAGCCGTTTCCGTGCAAAATGTTATTCATCCTTTGATACAGATTTTGGATTGGGCCAAGACGACGCCCTTCCGCAGTTCCCATAGCCCAGTGAGCAAATGCCTCCGCAGCTTTCTCTTCCCCGCCAAAGCCAGCGGACACTACTCTGTGCTCCTCAGGGTTCAGCAATGGAGAAAGGGAGTGATAGAGCTCATGCAGGCCCGTAACCCTGGGATCACCTTTGCTGATGTCAGTTGAAATAGGCATGGCATCTGTGTGTCGGAAGTAAAGGCCGAGCACTGGCCTGCGGTCAGGGCTGCCTTCTACCGTACCATCGGCAAAAAGGCGTTCGACGAAACGCAAATCAACATCCGGATTAATTTCCGATACCATATCGGTCAGCTCTTCCTTAACCCGGGCAAGTTGAGGCTCAAAAGCTGCATCAAGCTGGTTCAGATAAAAAGCTGCATAGTCAGAAATCTGATCCGACATTTCAGGTGCCCAGCGACCATATAGATTTCCCGTTGGTCCTGTGGCTGAAACAAAGTCTCTCACCGAGGCATAGACCCACTTACCATTGTCACCCGGATAGATCACATAGCCTGGTAAAATTGGATAGATATCTTCCGTATAGCGACTTATCCGCCCGGCAAGACTGACATTAAGCAAACCCGCCTCACGAAGGTAAGCTGCACGCTTGTCAGCGGTACCGCCGTCGGTGTCAAACGCACGGGTGATCTCATCAAGCGCACTTTTAAGTTCCTCGCGACTTTGCGGTGCGGCTTGTACCGAAACTTGTAACCCCTCAAGCCCAAAGCGGTTTGGTGTGAAGGGAGCCGCAGACTGTCCAATTGTGTTAGGCATGCCGGCAGACTGAGCGCTACGCGGGATGTTCGCCGTCTGCTGCTGTGTCACCGAGACAGCTTGGACCGTCTGGGCGGGGAGGATTGCCTCAGGATCAAATGCGTAATTCACTTCATAGCCATCGGGATCAATCATAATCGCCCCGTCATGGCCTAGTTTGCGCAATTCATTAAAGACACTGCGTTGCAGATCCATCGGATCCCCACCGATGGCCATTTCGCTTAAGCGATCAGTCCACCAGCTGACCATCCGTCCATCTGATAGGATTTGCTTCAGCTGTTCGGCACTCTCAATGCCATAGGCTTGTTTCAGGTTGTCGACCATCTTCTGAAGAGGCGCCCGCCAGCCAAAGCTGTTCAAATCCGTACTGTTCAGGCGTGCCGGGTTCTTGACCCGTGTATGGACTTCAATCTGATTGCTGCCCGCAGCAATCGGATCTGAATAAAAAGCAACGCCATCAACAAGGGGCTTGCCCATGAACGCTCCGGAACCGCTGACAGGGGCATAGGATTTCTTTGAAAGATCGAAACCACGTCTCGCCGCGGCGTCTTTCTGGACCGCAGGGTATTCCGGTTGGTGGCGTGTTGCCCCATGTGCCTCAGCAAGAAATCCGTCACCCCCCCGTTTCATGACAACCAGGTCGACAGAGCGATTGCGCAGCTGCTCAATCGCTCGCTCCAGTACATTCGCGCTGAGGTGCCCAACAATGCGGGTTCGCTCCATGCTGTCGGTAAAATATTCCAGACGATTGCGAACGGGTTCAAAGTGACGGGCGACCAAACGGGCATCGCCATCAAACAGCACATATCCATCGCCGTGCTCAATCAGATGCACGGCTTCGCGGTTAATGCTTTTCTGTTCATCAAAACTCCGAACGACATCGTGCAGGGCGTTTGCGGTAGCAGTCGAGCTGGCCGCTTCGCGGTCCTGTTCTGTTAAGGTATGCTTGCGCTCGGATGTTACAGCTTCCTTATTTTGGCCGCTAATTGCACTCGTAACGTCGCTTTCGTTTACAACTTCTGTCATAGGGTCAAAGTTGCGAAGGGAAACAGAACCGTCCTGAGCCCGTTCAGCAATCGTGACATGCAACCCACGTTGAGACATTTGCTTGGCTTGGTAGTCCATCTCGTCACGCGTAAGCGCGATAGAGGGCGTGTCATGCACCTTCTCGAACTTGCTGGTCAGATGCGGATCAATCTTGGCGATTGTCTGCACATTGTCCGAGAAAGTTCGAAAGCCTTCACCATCCTCAACAAAGACCACCCGGTCGGGATGACGATTTGCGAGCTCGGCATGCTGTTCAATAGCGCTTTGAGCCGTCACTTCTTCACGTGTCTGGCTTTCCTGTGCCGCCCCGACACGCGATTGGCGCCATGTCGCACGGCTCAGGCCTTCAGCCAGCATTAATCGCTTATCAAGAGCTGCCAGTGAGGATGTGACCGTCGCCAGATCCTTTTGGCTAAACCAGGTCAGTTCTCCGTCGCTTTGAAGGTTCTCTTTGAGAAGAGGGACTTCATCACTGAGTTGGCGCGCGAGCAGCCCGGCGATCACATATCGATCGCCATCAACAAGGGCCGGAACTTCGCGATTACGTGCTGCAAGATGAACATCGGCATATCGATCAGCAATTGGTTTTTCCGCCCAAGTGCCGGCACGTTGACGGGCGCGCTTTTTCTCGCGTTCTGCCCGGATAGTTGGATCGTCGGCATCTTCGGCTGTGAGTGTTTCGAGCTCCACATGGTTGCCGACAAAGTTTTCCAGAACGATCTGGCCGTTTTCGTCGAGCCTGGCAATGACCACCCGATGTTTTGGTGCGAGCTGTTCTGCAACAGAATTTGCGTCACGTGCCGGCAACTCCATTTCGGCAATGTCGCCAATCTCGACGAGCGGCAATCCGTCGATCATCTGGTGCGCGCGCTTGGCATCGCGATCGAACAGTTGAGCTGTGTCGTTCTCAACAAAGATCAGTAAAGCGTCATTTCCGGCCAAGCGGCGGACTTCATCTGCCTGGAGGAAAATGCTGGTCGACCGCGCGGCCATTTCGGCATCTGCCCGACCTTCAGGTCCTGTCAGCAGCAAGCGAGGGGCAGCCAGTGCCGCAGCCTGCTTGGCTGCTGCAAGTGCAGGGCCGACCATCGTGTCACTTGAACGACGGTGAATGCTTTTGCGTTCGATCGCATCCCAGGCTACTGAAATGTCTGACGTATCGCTCAACACAGACCGCTTGGTACCTTCATCAAGGAACTGGATGTAATCCAGACCTTTGGCCCGAGCGAGATCGGTGGCAGCCTGGGCAAGCGGTCCGATGTCGCCGCCCGGAAGATTTGCTAGACCAGCCGTATCTAAACCCGGGATTTGTGAAAGCTGCTCGATAAAGGCCCGCGCACTGGCGTTGTCGCTTGTTAGATCAACACCTTGACCGCGGCGCAGATAGACCGGGATTGCTTCATCAAAGCGACCAAGACTTTCTGCGTCGGTCCTACGGGTGAACAGGACAGGGTTCGCCCCGGCGTAGGCTTGATCAAGTTCCGGATACTCTTTGTTTGGAACAGAGAGCCAATGGATATCATTGACGTTAAACCCGCGTTCTTGAAGAACCGCCAGGTCAAAGCTTTCGGTTTCATCCAGGCGCCATTGCGCAAGCCGCGCAACTTCATCTTCACTGCGCTGTTTTTGCCATTCTTCGCGCCGGGCTTCCTGTTCTGCCTTTTGGGCGCGAGCCAGTTCAATAGAGGTAGCAAGTTGATCCCAGGCCAGTTCGACATCGCGGGCATTGAAGATGACAAGTTCCGTCTGATCGTATTCAAACGGTTCCCAAAGTTTAACACCGTCGAATTTGTCTGACAGCCAGCCCATGAGGGCATCTTTGAGATCTCCATCATAAGCGCCGGCTGAGGTATAGTCTTGCCGACGGATCGCTTCTTCGAAGGCAGCGTAGTCAAATTCACTTAAGCGGCGTTCAACAAACTCGTTCAGGACCGCATCTTCATCTTCACCGGCCTCAACGCGCCGCTCTACTTCCTCGAATTCCGACCCGCGCTCGAAATAGGTCGTCGACAGACCCATCTTAAGCATGTCGTCGTGTTGATCGAAAAAGGCCCTAGTTATCTCCTGAACATCCGCTGACCATGGTTCTTGCGTAAGATCTGCAATGTTGCGCAATTTCGCCCGAACAGGTGCTGCATCTTCCATGCCGATATCGATCGCCGTGTCGCGATCCGGGTAGAGATAAAAACACCCGGACGTCTGCGACATCTCAGCGGCAAGATCGATGTCAGGATCAGCTGCGTTATCGACAACTAGCCAGTAGAGGTCGGACTCTCGAAACTCCGCTGTGACACCCTGGTTGAGATTGAACTCAATGTAAGCGTCCCGGTCAGTGCTCCTTGCGTTCTCGTAGCTGTCGTCAACGACTTTATTGGCATGTGCCCGCTCAGCCCGGCTCATATCGTCCGGAGCTTGAAGATTTTTAAAATCAAAGGCGTTTGCCATCGTCAGCGCGGCTTTTGCCGCACCATTGGCAGTGTACATGAACCGGTTGCCTGGGAGCAGCGCTTGCCCGCTCTCCTTATGAAGAACAACAAACCGTAAGGCATCCCTCTCATAAGTCCCTGGACGCAGCCCCGGGCGAGGGAAGGGGACAACTGCCAAACCTGGTGCTTCGGGATGGACAAAGCCCGGATACCTGACCGGCCCATTGGGCGACAGCAAGGGAACGTCAACGGTGTCCCAGCCATTCGGCGCCGCACCCCGACGCATTTGCCATGTCTCATAGTCGTGGTGTGGGGGAAGATCTTTGACTTCGTCGTCGTTATAGACGGTCAGACCGGTGTCATTGCTGCCGGTTGAATAGAAGACATTGCTGAAGCGATGGACATATTTTCCCTGTTCTCCATCCAGATGCATTTTTGCAAGCAGTTGATCTGCTGAAACATAATCTGGAACATCAAGCACGCGATGAATACGTGAGCCATCCGCCTGAGGTCCTGGTGCGCCCTGATGGTTGACAGGAACCAAAGCCCCAGCCTCCTCTTCGCGTAATGCGACAGGACGCCCGGTAGAGAATTGAATACCGGCAGCAAAGGGGGCAGCTTCCTCGCCGCGGAGTTCCCATGGCATGACAAACCGATCCATCGGTTTGGCAGATGAATGTTTTGGAGGACCTCGTTTGACCATTTCAGGAACCTGAGCGCCAACAATTTCTCGCGCATCATCAAGTATATCAGACGCCTTGAGGGTCATTCTCTTGCCTTCCATGAGGGAAAGAAGAGATGACAATTGGGCAGGCTTTATCTCAGCGACCATTGATGTTCCGCTTGAGACAAAATCTCCTGTAAGGCCACGGATGTCCTTATCAAGCCAGTATTTCCCGCCCGCTGATCTGGCTCGACTGGCGCGAAGTTCGATAGTGTCCTTTCGCTTGACGATTGACAGCGCATTGTCGGCCGTGACGGCCGTGCCCTTGGCGTCAAGGTATTTTTGGACATGCTCGGGTTTGCTTAGGATGACTTCGGCCCGTCCAAGAACCTCTTGAAGTGTTGCATCACGGGGCAGCAATAAACCTGCCTCGATGGTGCCCTGGGTTGTCGTGAAATACATGACATTGGCTTTTCGGAACTGGTCCGCTGCAGCCAGAATGTTGCCTGTGGCAACAAGACGTTCTTCACGATCGTTTTTTGAGGGCCGGTCAAAGGCTTCTGCAATCGGGCGCACTTCCAGTGTGCCCTCTACATCAATTGCGGCTTTGTCAGCCTTGATCAAAGTATAGTCCTTTGACATTGGCTTTTCGCCGGGCAACGCCAGTTCATTGAGCCTCAGTTCAATTTCCTTGGCACCATCGGCGACAAACATTTTGATTGTCCAGGCGGCCGGCGCTACCGGATTGACGGAACCGCCACGTTTGGACAGTCCGGCGACAACCCCGTATATATCTTTGCCGTCAGGTGTTTTGAGAAGGACTGAACGGCCAACAGGGAAGTTATCGACAAGTTTGGTAAATCTCTCAAAGTCACCCGTCAATCGCGTGTCAACTGATTGCTTGTTTCTAGAGCTGGCCCGTTCTACCGAGGCGGACCTGTAGCGTTCAAACTGTTCCTTGGCCCGCTCCTTGAGTGCTTTGGCGTGCTCCCGACCGTTGCTCTGCGTGTCAGAAAGAACGGTTCCGTCACCCAATCCTAGGCTCTTGTTGATCTCGGCAAGAACCCGGGCGAACGGATAGGGCTTTTCGGTGTTGCGGACATTCATCTGCTTGATGTGGACAGGTCCGCCGAAGGGTGATTCGGCCCTTACCGACTTTGTCAGCTGTGCGCGCGAAAGTTCCCTCGCATCCAAATCATGCACCCGCGCTTCATCACGGATGAGACCCATACGCTCGGCTTTTTCCTGCTCGGCACGAAATTCGGTTTCGAATTCGCCATAGAGTTTCTCTTGCAGCGCGACAGGCAACATGATCATTCGGCCCGTCACTTTGCGGGCAGCCCCATCGGTCTCGAGGCCGCGGGCGCCAGAGGCCAGTTTAAGGGGAAAACCAAACCGACGATGGATCGCTGGATTATTTTCCATCACGGTTGCCGCAGCCCGATCGCCGATGGCATTGAGCATGTCGATCCCGCCAGACTGGAATAGCCCTTTCTGGTTTGCTGTTGTATTGGCATTCAAGGAGCGTAACTTGCGCTCAAGGCGAGCTGCATTACGCCGTGATGCAGGGATATCGGTCATCAAATGGAGGTAGCTTGGTGTATGCACCTGACCAGTCCGATTAACCCGGCCTTTCATTTGAACGTGCTTGGTCACATCCGGGTGAGGCTGCCATGTGATGTCAAGTCGAGGTCGTTGATCTGCAAAATTCGCGTTGGCCGATAGCGTAATTCCGCTTGCGACACTTTCATTGCCAACGGCGACATCGATCGATCCATCATTGAAGGCAGTTTCGGTGCGCACATCAGCTGCTTTTGATCGTTCTGCTGCAGTGCGACGATAGTAAACTGGGCGATCACCGCTATAATCGATCCCTTCAGAGCGCCCCGTAAACTCACCAAACTTATAACCAGCCTGCTCGAGGCGCCCTTTTACATGGTCAATCGGGCTAACAGGCATTCCGGACCAGTCGGCATCTTCGATCAGCTTTTCAACCCGGTCGAACAGTGCTTTGGCGCGTGAACCGAGTTGTTCATCGGTTAAATGAATACGTTCCTTTTCGGAAAAAGGCGTTCCGATCGTGACATCCCGAGATCGCTCAAGATAGCGCTTAAGAACGTCGCCAAAGTTCGCATCGATCGCGTCGCCAGGCTGCAATTCATTGGCCGAGACAAACTCGGACATAAAAGCACCCATGGTGTTGGCAAGAGTAATGAATGGCTTTTGGCCGTTTTCAAGCGATTGAATTGCTTTGTCTGCGACCGTATCGGCCATGAGTGACAATTCAGCCTGTTGGGCGATATTATGGAGCAAAGAGGTGAAGATGATAGAGTTGATCCCAACTTCGCCGGTCGCCCCATCACTCATGGCTTTCTCGCCGGATTTTTTAAGCTCTTTGCCAAGTGGCCCTTTTAACAGTCCTTGTTTTGCGTCGTCAAAGGCGGCGATCGCTTCAAGGATCTCTGCGAACTTGTCGAATCTCTTCGGATCGATATTGACCACAGAGAACTCATAATCAATACCCTCCATTGATCGTTCGAGACGCATGTACTGGCCGGACTCCGAAAGCATCGAAGCCACCATTTGTTGCATCGGCAATCCATGTTGGGCGATGATTGATCCGATCTCTTTAGGATCGCGAACAGCGTAGCGCAGATCCGTGCGGCCAAACAAATCCATAGTATGTGGTGCTTTTGCCCAGGTTGCTGAGCTATCGTAGACACCTTTGGCATCCCACATAAGTTCCCGGGCAAACTCAGCGCGGTTGGGGGGGCCTGGTTGCGAGAAGAGCTGATCCTGTCCGCCGGCATTGTGGCTTTCATCCCGCACCAGCAGTGCGTTCTTGCTGAGCCGCTCAAGCAACAT
Organism: uncultured Sneathiella sp.; assembly: GCF_963976355.1. Taxonomy (NCBI): domain Bacteria; kingdom Pseudomonadati; phylum Pseudomonadota; class Alphaproteobacteria; order Sneathiellales; family Sneathiellaceae; genus Sneathiella; species uncultured Sneathiella sp. The sequence continues at coordinate 41,942 of NZ_CAXBKA010000011.1, read as the reverse complement.
GCGCCGAAGGGTTTCTTGCCCCTGAACTGTTTGGGTCTGCGCCCAACTGGTCATGACAAAGTCGTAGTCTTTGCCCAGATGCCCCTGATCACGGATACGGATCAGTTCAGCATCATGCTTGGCTTTGTTGGGTGTGGAGAGAACCCGGCCGTCTGGCAACTCCAGCGCTTGAGCACCTGTCAATCCGTCGTTTGTGATCAACGGTCGCAGATGGCCATAGCCGATATCGGCAAGATCACGCATGATTGCAGGGTAAAGGTTCGGACGCTCGGTGATGAAAATCGGGGTTAACCCATTGAGATGGGCATACACCAGCATGGCTGAAGCAACCCGGCCTTTTCCGATCCCCATCAAGTGACCATTGATAAAGGATCCACCGGTTTCGTGCTGATGAATTGCGAACGCTGTCGCATCAATCTGTTCACCCGCCAAGGCGTTGTAAAGCGCCTCCTTTGTTTTGTAACCAAGCTTTTCCTGAACAAAGTTATCAACATTACCTACCGCAGACACCAAGCGCGCTTTTGCGGCATCGAAGCTGGACACAAGGTTTGCGGGCATTAATGTTTCAAGCGGCTTGGCCCCCGAAAGAGGCTCGTAAGGGACAAGGCTTTCGTTCATGCTCCGATCTCCAGCATCAGGGCGTCCAGATCCAGCAGTTTCTGTTCCACCGGGATTTCCGTCTGAGGGGAGGCGGGAAGTGTCCAGGTCAGTGGGTGCAGCCAGGTCAGAAAATCGATGTTGTGGATCATTGCCACCGGATCCGGACTCAGGTGATCCACTGGCAGACAGGCGATAATCCGCTCCAGCGCCCCCGGTTGAGCTTTCTCGATCGCTGCCAGTTTGTACTGGATCGCGGTCTGATAAATTCGCGGTGTCAGTGACTTTGTCTCGCTCGGAAATACCGTCGTTCCGAACAGCGGTTTTTCCGCTGGCGTAAAGCTTTGCACTGGCTGAAAGGGAAGTTCGTGGAGCCAGTTGATTCCGGTTGGCATCGAAGACATGACAAATCTCCTTGAGCTCTTCAAGCGAGGTGATAACAGGCGGCGTCGAAAGCGTGGGCAGAGGCATTGAAGAGCGGCCCTTGCCATCGATCACAATGAGATCGATGGGCCAGCCCGCCCCTTGTTGTCGATAAAGGTCGCCAGAAAGGGTGATGTGATCGACAACATTGAAGCTGTCGTAGAGCTTCCAGTGGAAACGACGCAGTCCAGCCTGGTCGTAGCCTTGTTCGCGCGCTTCATCTGAATGGGCCCGCACAGAAGGCAAGATCAGCACGGCACGGCCATCATCGGGCAAACCCGTGAGACCGTTCCAGACAATGGCGTGATGCAAGCGCGATGTCGCGACAGCTCGCGGATTGGTTCGTTTTTCAGCCGACACCCCCTCAGACGCAAGAAACAGGGTTTTTCCTTGCTCTTCGCTCAAGGCCCCAAACGGGGGATTGGCAATAAGGTGCTGATGTGCGCCGGGTGGACGCCCCTGCGCGGCATCAAGTGTCGTTACATACTTGGCATCCAGCCCGCGGGCTCTTGAGTTGTCGAGTTCATTGGCTTTGCGGTCCTCACGGTCCTGTCCGATAAGAAGCGCACCATTTCCTGCCGTTGGATCGTAGGTTACTTCACCAGGCTTTGCGCCCAAAAGGCGGGCGGCAAGTCCCGCGATCGGAAGCGGGGTAGAATAGGCCTGAAGTTCCGCAGACCGGGACGTTCTTGTTGAAAAGTTGGGTAACTGGTCTTGCAACTTGGCAAGCTTGTCGATCAGTTCGCCAGAAGATCCGGTATGACTTTTGTAGATGCCAGCGGCCAAACGGACCATTGCACGTTCGCCAACCTCCTCAACAGCCCGTCTGAGAGCGTGCCGTTGTGGTATCGGAAACCCAAGAGTGTCTTCGCAAAACGTCCTTAAGGCCCGTGCTGACGAAAAAACGTGTCCGTTTTGAAGGTAGGTTCCGATCGCGTCGCTCAACCGTTGTTCGTCAGAAGGGATTAATCCACTTGAGATTTCAGTTTTGAAGGCAACCGGGCCTGAAATGCGGCCACGTGTCGTTTTGCTGTCATGCAGCCTGTTTTCAACCCGACCTTGTTTGGCGGCATCGATAGAATTTTCAATGTGGCTTTCGATAAGTTCAAAACATGCACGCCGCATGTCCTGATTGGAAGGATTGTTGGTCCATTCGCGGACATCGCGCCGCGTGATGTCCCAGCTGCCCATCTTTTCAAGTTCGACGACGCAGTTACGTGCGGCTTCTTCGGATGCAAATCGCTGGGCGAGGGCCACACATGAAAAGCCTGAAGGCAGATGAGTGATATACCAGCCAGGCTTGGACTGAAGGCTGCGCGAGACCGCAAAATGCCCGCGAACGACAGGATCCACAAGCCTTCCGACAGAGTGGATATCGGATGTGACCACAGGTCCAGCATGATACACGGTATCACGCCGGATAAACCGGTCAGCGGGGCCGAGCGGGTTAAGCGCAACGTCTGGATTACGCAACATGTCGATATCTGCGCCTTGCGCATGTGCGATGGCCAGTGTCTGGGCTTCTTTAAAGGAATGAGCCGAGACGATGGGGGTGTTGTGGTAGTTTAGAACAAAGGCTCCGTCCTCTGGAACATTCCGAATTTCATACCCAATCCCATCCTTGTCACGGATCGAAACTGGGGCTTCCTGCATAAGTTCGTTAAACGCCACTTCCCGGGCACGTTCTTCAGCTGTGGCAGCAATGGAATCGCCGTGGACACGCACCAATTCACGCTCATCCGTATCTCCTGTACGCAGACCTTTCGATCTCATTTCATCAGCGACGATTCCAAATGAAGCAGCTTCTATCGCGTCTTCGGTTGCCGGGCTTGCCTTGGCAATAAGCTTTGCAATCCCGTCATCCTTTCTGTCTTTCGCAAGATTCTGGATATAGACATCATCGATGATGAAGTCCTTTCCAAAACGCGACAGATATTCAGCTTTCACTTGTCTTTCATAGAAGGGGTAAAGCTCTTCCAGCTTGCTGTAGATCGCATCGTCATCGGGAATATCCGCTTCCGAAACGCGCAATTCATCCAGATCGCCAAACACAGGCATCTGATCGGCGACTTTCCAACGCGGCGTGGTGAGTGCCTCATAGTTGGTTCCGGGGGCGCCGTAAGCGTCGACATAAGCATCAAACATTTTGACGTGTTCAGCAACTTCGTCCAAAAGTGGTTGCGCTTGTCTAACTGTAGTGGGATGAGCAATGTCGAGGTTTTCAAGGAATGATCCGACCCGCGCGCCAAGCTCTCTATGGTAACTGTCATAAAGCTTATGAGGAGCCATACTGCTGCGTTCTGGATGGGGTTCGGACAGCCCGAACTTCTCGGCTTGATCAAAAACAAGGTTGGCCTGCCAGAGTAGTTCTTTTACATCCTGCAGCCGTGCATATTCGCCCGGTACACCTTTGGCCGGATCGTTGGACGGAACAAATGTGTGGTCGAGAAGGTCTGGACCTGCGCCAAGGTGAACCAGGCTTTCTGACAGGCTGCGATAATCGCGCCCGGTTGAGAATTTGGGGTCAAGCAGCCCACTTTCCTGAATGTCGCGACTGTTTACCGCCTTCCTGTCCTTGATTATGTCTTCATAACGCGCCCGCACGAAAGCGGGTGTCATGCTTTGAGAGTGAATCTCTTGTGTCAGTGTATTGCCATGGGTGACAAGTGCAGGGATATCGCGCAGCGCCATGTTCAGATATGACATATCGCAGGCGCGATGATCGATATCGGTCAGATATGCACGCATATGCTGCGTTGGATCCAAGTGTTTCCGAAGGAGACTTTCTGCCTGTGCAATCGCCATCACGCCAGATCCACTTGTAGGATCGGAAAACTCAACAAACCCTTTTCCGCTATTGAGTTGTTGCATCTTCTCAGCTTCAAGAGTGCTGCTGGTGAGCTCCGTCATCAGCAGCGCCATTTCGTATGGCGTGAATTCTTGACCAAGAGCGCTATTTGGCGCGATTTGCATGTGCAACCGGCCCAAAGTATCGTCTTCATACTGCCGACACGCCGCTGTCAAATGGCCAAGCGCGTTCGGAAAATTCTCTCGAATGTCCGAAAGGCGTTTGTTTCTGCGATAACGATCGACAACATCAAGATAGCGACTTTCGTTCTCGCGCCATGCATCACTATCTTGCGGCAATGCAGCACCACGGTGCGCACAAGAAGCCAATGTCAGAAAATCTTCCCACTTATCACTTATGCGCCGGGAGGGATCCGCGTCATCAATGAGTTTGTAAATCTCACGCTCATGTTTCTCCGCAGGCATTACCTTGAAGGCCACGGCCCCGGCAAATGCGTTATCCAAACCCTGTGGTTTTCGCGAGGACCGTTTAAGTTCCGCACGCGATACTTCCTTGATTGCCGCACTGGTATCTCGGGCAATCGACCGCAGGTTTGCGCTTTCACGTGCGAAGTCTTCATGACTGACAATCGCGTGCCAGTCTGCTTGCATTTCAATCATGTCCGCGAACGCCTGCGCATCCTTGTCACGCCGGAAGAAGGGCTTGATCGGCGTACCGCTGGCAAGGTGGATGACGGCCGCCCCGGGCTGCTTTTCGCCGAGATGCCAGTCGGTGCGGACAATGCCAAAGCTTTTTTGGGCAAATCCGTGGGCCAGTCGGGAAACACACGGGGTGTTTTCCGAAAGAATGATCACGCGAGAGCGCCATTCTTCCGGGCCTTTGGGGTTCATTTCCTTGAACAGACCGCCCCCGTCAATTGCCCGCAGACCACGGAATGCATATTGACCGGCTATTTCCTCGGCGTCCGAAATTGTTTCTAGAGCGTCTTCACCACGGGCATAGCCGAGAAAAGTGCCTTCGCTGATCGGCCCCGGGGCGAAGACCTCCATCGTTGATGGGCTGTCTGGATCGAAGAATACTCGATATCCCTGTCCTGTAGTGTCTTCGAGGACAACTGCGTTGGCATAATGGCTGAGTTCCACATCGACCAGGTTGTTGATATGCGCCTCAAATTCGTCTGCCATATCTGTAAAGATCAACTGAGCTTTGATGTCTTCGTCGTCAGACATGTGATCGAGAAGATTGGACTTCTCTTCTTCCGGCATGGTGTGCCACTGCCAATGTGTCGCGGCAGCCCATTGGCGCATTGTTTCCCGGCCAGGTTGGTAGGTTTCAATGTGCGCGTCGAAAAAGTCTTCGGCAATCGACGTCTCGAATGCGCTTTCACGCATGCGCGCCACAAACCAGTTACGGTCTTCATCTCGCGGTTTGAAGGCACTGTATCTGTCGATCTCAAAACGTGGCGGAGTGACATCAAGCATGTTGGCTGAAAAGGCGACCGGGCCCCCAAAGCCGATGCTGGGGGCAGGGGCGCGTGATAGACGCTGGTTGCGATTTTGAGTTCTGATAACTTGCCGGGTTTCTGTTGCCTCAACGCCGGCCTGATGCTCGAGCGAAACCACCAAATCACGAACGTCATCAATTTCTGAAGACCGAAGCTCAGCCCAATTTCGCATTGGAGCAAGAAGATCGACAAATCGCTTTGCTTCCTGATCCGTCCCCCATACCCGGCCGACGGGAAGACCGGTCGGAAGGTGATGGGCCTGAAAACCGGGGCGGCCCTTGAAGGGCGCAACAATTGCGAAACTCCCACGGAGCCACGCCGGTTTGCACCAACGATCAAACCCTGATCCAGTGGCGATGGCGATTTTTTTGGTTTCTGAGTTCGAGCGCAACCATTTGGTATTTGGCCGCCCTTCATTTACAGGCCAGGTGCGCCGGATCTCTCCGTATCGGGCATGCTGACGGGCCGCTTCAGTCGCTTCGTCAAAGGTGGGAAAGTCACCAAGATGTGTGGCTTGATAATTAGAGTTGAGGTCTTCATAGAGATGATAGTCATTATCTTCATTACGCAGGATACTGTAGTCGACGATTTCGTCGTCGTCCTGCCCAGTAATGATGGACATGTGCTGAACAGCCTCTTCAACTTCTTTCAGCGCATGTTCATACTCCAGCTCGAAAACGGTCTCCATGATGTCGTCGTCTTCGAAAGCCGTATATGAGTCCGATGGGTCTTGCCATTTCCAGATATCGTGATCCGGGTCGTCCGTTGCGTCGTCTTTGCAATGTTCGATCAGGGCGTCTGTAATCAAATCTGAGAGTTCTTCAGCCATATCATCGGTGATTTCGGCCTTACCATCGAGACCTTTGTCACTGCGAAACTCCGCCTCTGTCTCTGCGACCACCCGGTCTGCATACGGAGCACTCTCAGCGATCTCTAGGATATCGCCATCGGATCTGTAGTAATCGTCAGGGTATGCCTGAATTGCCCGCCTTTTCGCTTCGTCGTAAAAGTGCTGCTGAAGATAAAAATCATCTTGCATGCCCTCGCGTTCTTCATCGAGCAAATTGGCAAAAATGTCGTCACGATCGTCATGAGTAGAGACGGTGATCATGTCTTCTTCAGGACCAAACTCGGGGACTGGGCGTTGATCCCCGGCCAAATTCGGAGACTGCATGCGACGAAGAGCTGGATATTCTTCAAGGACTTCGGCCGGTACGGGCAGTTTCTTCTCAAGTGCAGTGCGAATGATTTCCCGATGCCCTGAAAGGAGACTGCTTTCGCACGCATTACTGTAGGCTCTGATATTACCAAATTTCTTCGCCGCGGCATCAAGCTGGTGGGTCTCACCATCGAAAACATGCAGCATGCCATTGTGACGGACGGCAATCGGCACGGGCCCTTTTTGGTCTAAAAACCAGCGTTTTCGATACGCTATCAGCGTTTCTGGGCTGTCGATGTCTTGAAAAACGGTAAACTCGCCTTTCAAATCGGAGTGCTCAGCTTGAGCAAGGTTGCGTCCAGCGATTTCGCGAAGCTCTAGCTCCGCTTCTCCATCGAGTGGAACAATGACAAATTTATCGAGATAGTGTTTCGATGTCATCGCCCACTCGGGCTGGCCGGTCGAAAAATACGCATCGTTGGCACGCAATGCATCTTGCGCCGCCAGACTTCTTGGCGCCAGTGTCGAAAGAATATTGGGATCGGCAAGGTCAAGCTTTATCGCCCAATCGCGAAGCAAACCATCGACACCTGGCGTAATCTCATTGATCGCCAATCGTGAACGGTCAATAAGGGCATCCTGCATCATGACTGGGTTAAGCAAGCTCAACAGAGCAGTCTGGTCAACAGGACTTGCGGGCCATTCGCGCTCAAATATACGCGTGGCATGTCCGTTTGGAACACCATTTTCAAATACAGCGACATCAATGAATTCACCGGATCGCCACGCCCGGAGAGATTGACCGGGCGTGGTTACATACCGACCCGAACTCATCTCATCTACCGTACCTGTTGAGTAAACTGGCTGGCCATCAGGTTTGCGCCATTGCGGAGCCAAACCGATAGCGTTATGGCCAACAAGGTCTTGCAGGTTGAGAAAGCGGTCTTCAACTGCTTTGCCGACCCGACGTGTGCGCGCGGCTAGATGAGTCTCCAGCCGACGGAATTCCGCGAGATCTTTACTGGTTGCCGCAGTCGGGCTTGCGAGAAACTCTCTGGAATTATTCACATCGGTCGCCATTTGCTCACCAAAACTATTATACTGCAAGAAATACAAGTATAACTTGGAAACGAAGGGCGTTAAAGTTATTTAATTGCAAGAATTAACGTGATGGAACGCATTTGCAACCGAACCGCTCAGGCACCCGCAATGCAAGGCTGGGCACTTACAGGAGATTGCTGCACTTTTGGCGCCCAATCCTGGAATATTTGCAAATAGCGATCCTTTACGATTGCAGGGGACAGCACAAGATGCGGGGCAGAAAGCATGTCGATATCCTCCAGACAGGAAATCGCATGATGTGCAGTACGTGGCAGCGCCTCAAGGGGGTATTTACCAAAGCGGATCAGGTTAAAATAGTGCTCCGCCTGCACGGTGAGGCGATGTTCATCTTGTTGCAAAGCTGTCATTTCTGGTGGCGTTTGAAACTTTGCCAAAATCTTGTTTTGCACAGCCTCCTGAATGTCACGGAGCTGGTCGATACAGCCCCGTTCAAGAATATGGGCCACAGGAATGCGGACATTCTTCAGTACGTATTGCCAGGCATTGCGTAACAGTAAGTAGTGAATGATATGGATGTTTGGATCTCTGGCGATCCTTTCATAGATTGCAACCGCATTTAATGCGGATTGCCCAACTGAGATCTCCAGTGTAAGAGGTCCGCAGTACACCGGCATATGTGCAAGGTTCTCGGCTATATCATCGATATTGATCTGATTGGAGATCGGCCTTTGCGGATCTATCTGTGTGCCACTTGGCATGGTTACCGTGCCGACAATCATGACATCCCCAGCGCACGTTTATAGACTTCCAGAATCTGTTCCTGTTCTTCGCGGGTGTGGTCTTCTATCTTTCGGAGGCGGATGATCTGACGCAGAATTTTCACATCATAGCCCAGGGCTTTTGCTTCGCCGTAAACTTCCTTGATGTCGGCCATGAGGTTGGCCTTTTCTTCCTCAAGCCTTTCAATCCGCTCGACGTAACTCGCCAGCTGGTCTGCGGCAATGCCTCCTACATCCGTCATACGCGGATCCTCCGTGATTTTCTCTTTGCTTGGGGGGCAGCCTCTCCTGCGGATGTTTTTGCCGCTTTGGAAGGGGCTTGTGTCTTCTGAAGGAAGGCCGGATAGGTATCTTTCATCATCAGCGCCATCCGCTTGCCAAGCGTACCGTCATAGCCCTTTTCAAAAATTGCATTCACAGCGTCTTGACCAGCGGGCAGCAGCGAACTTCTCAGTTTTGAGGCTATGCTACGCGCCGATAAGGAGGAGGAGGGGGGGGCTGGCAGGCGATCTCTCAGTTTTGCCCAGCGCGCAAAAGCAACGGCAACTCGTTCAGGGCTTGTCATGTGCTGATTGGAGGGAAAGGCTTTTTGAAGGGCCTTGGCTTCTGTCTCCGACAGCACCGGCTCGATAGAATGCCATGCTTCATGCCATGCGGTGTCTTCGCGATCAAACCGCGGAGAAACAGAGATTGTGGCAAGATGCTTTAAGGGCTCATACATTCCCGCAACTTCGGCTCGGTCTGTGCTTTTTAATCCTGATGCAACCAAACCAGGACCTTCGGCAAATATCTCTTTGGGCAGATGGACGTCCAATGTTGGGTTGACCCGTGCCGCGATCGAGACCAGGCGTTGCCGAAGTGCACCTTCATTGCGCAAGCCTTCGAGATCAAGTCGGGCATCAATGCCGGCATGATCAGCGAGTTCAAGCCCAACCCTGTGGGTCCGACGGCTGGCCTCTTCAAAATCACGATAAGCATCAAGCCATTGCGCCGTTGATTCAGGGCCAGCCCATTTCGTGATTTTCTCGATGATTTTTTGATTGCTCGGAGCTGAGATTGTTTCGGAGCCGCTTTCAAGAATGGACATCCATTTGCGTGCCGTAACCGCCGGAACGTTTGCGCGACTGGCGATTTCGCCGCGGGCAGCCGTAAGCGTCTCCCAGTGTGCGTCTTCACGTGCACCGGCTTTGGCAAATGAGCTTTCTAAAATCTTGCTTAAATCGTCCATGATTTTCTTGCGTTATAATAACTTATTTTACTATACTCTGCTTCGAACTGATTTCAACCTTCAACGAAGGGCGATTATCGGTTTTCCCCGAGCGAAGCCGGCTTCCTGACCCCAGGGGCCGGCTTCTTTCATATATCGGTCAAAAAAAAGACGCCCCGTTAAGGGCGCCAGGGGGCAGGGTGGGGAGGCATATTAGAATCAGAACGGTATTTCGTCATCGAGATCAGGGTTGGTCGGGAGCGGATCAGGACCAGCGTCCCCCTCGCCTGGCGTGCCGGAACTTTGCCCGTCAGGGCCGGGGTCGCGGGTGTCAAGCATGGTCAGGTTTGAGTCAAAGCCCTGGAGGACAATTTCAGTGGTATAATTGTCTTTGCCGTCCTGCCCCTGCCATTTACGGGTCCGAAGAACGCCTTCAATGTAAAGCTTGCTGCCTTTTTTAACAAAGCGCTCGACGACATCTGCAAGGCCTTCGTTGAACACAACAATACGATGCCATTCGGTACGCTCGCGGCGCTCACCAGACTGGCGGTCGCGCCACTGGTCGGAGGTCGCAATACTGAAGTTGGCGATTTTCTTGCCAGCCTGGGTGAACCGGATTTCAGGGTCGCGGCCGAGGTTTCCGACAAGAATGACTTTATTGACACTGCCAGCCATGGGGTATCTTCCAAAGTTTGTGTTTGTCCATTGCCCTGTTAGCGCAGGGCCAGTGAGGTGTCAGCGCGCAAACCGTGCGCTCTAATGACGTTACTTCATGCATTCTGGGAAAAGGAAAACATAATAAAATATGCTTTGCAAGAAATCTTGTGGTTTGCGATTATGGCGCTTCTCTCTTTTGAAAGGAAGCGATCATGGCTTTGAGCGCTGCATGTTCCGCAATGCGCACCCAGGAGGAAGCAGTCGAGAATGCCCTCTCACTCGGCATTCTTGTTCCACGGACAATCCCCTTATTGTCGGCCGTCGCGGTGACAGACTGCCGTTATACCCATTGCGATGATAGTCATGACTGGTTTTGTGATCTTCGCACCGACACCTTTTTTTCAGTGCCTTTCTTGGCGCCAGATCGCCATCGCCACTTGTTGCGTGAGTTCGACCGCACTGCGGCTGTACTTGCGGCCAAAACGCGATGGAACGGACTGTGTCGGGTTTCAGTAGCCCAGCATGGTGTCATGCATGCACGCAAGGCAGCACAGCCATCCAAGCCCTACGGTCTTACACACGATAATGAAGAGGCCGATGTCGGGGATATGATCACGCCTCTTAAGCGCGAGATGCGTCGCCTGGACGTATGGGACACCATAGAGCACAACATCATTCTCCCCATGCGTGAACGTCAAGCCCGAATGGCAGGGCTTCAATGGCCCTGGCCGGCCGACGTTCAGGCCGAGGTTGAGACGATTGACGAGAGACTGAAAGCAACAGAGGCGCGCGATCAGGTTGACGTCTCATTGCTTGATATTCCGTTTCGCGGGTGGGCCGAACCCTACAGTGAACATCTGGACGTCTGGTCGGAAACTGAGGCGCGGGCAGCCTTCATTTCAGCCTGTGTCGAGCTTCTTCCGTCTCTGCAAGGGGCCGCCATGGGTGATTGTGACGCCAGCTGCAACGGTTCAAGCCGGGCCATCGCCTAAGACAGCCCGTGGCCATCCAAGGCGCAATTCACAAACTTGATTGAATAGATGGAGACCACAACATGTCGGGTTGGTACTGGAGAGATCTCACACCTTTCTCCTACGGGGTAATCATGATGGATTTCCCATGGCGTTTTGATACCTACAGCGAAAAGGGGCAGGGCCGATCGCCAAACTACGACAAAATGACGATCGAAGAAATCTACAACTTGCCGGTGGGTGATCTCGCATCCAAGGATTGTGCGCTTTTCATGTGGTTCACTTCGACCATGGTCGGTGAGGTGCCATCGATTATGAAGCACTGGGGGTTCAAGTTCTCCGGAAAGGCGTTTTGTTGGGCAAAACAGACCAAGCAGGGGGTGCGTAAACCAGTCCCCTCTATCTCCGACGATTACAATTGGCGCATGAATATGGGGTACACGACCAGGGCCAACACCGAAGATTGCTGGCTTGGTTTTACGGGTTCTCCCAAACGTCTTAGCGCCAGCGTACGAGAGCTTATTGTCTCCCCGCTGTATGAAAACTCTTCAAAACCTGACGAAGCATACGCACGCGCCGAACGTCTTTACAGCGGCCCATATGCAGACGTTTTCTCGCGACGCAATCGTCCGGGATGGGACGTCTTTGGGGATCAGGTTGGAAGTCTTGATGGATCGCCGCGACTGGAATCTGGTTCGCCATCATTTACGCCCGTAACGGCATGAGTAGAAAGATAATGAGATCAGATGGGTTAAAGGGTAAAGGTTGCGGGGTAAATAATCATTTAATATCAACTAGTTGGAGAGTCATAATCTATGTTATGACAAAAGTGAAATTCTTAATACGTTATCAAAAACCAAGAATGTAGACTTTCAACCGGGTTGACCTGATAGATTGATCCTTTCACGCCAGCCCTTTATTTCCTTCCTGATGAAGTCCAGACGTTTGCCCTTCCCCTGTATCCCTGCACGAAGTTCCTCGGTTTGACTTCGCTGCTGCATCAGGACCTCTTTTTTCTCGTTGGTCATGCCCCCAAGTTCTCGTTCTGTCGGGATGTCCTGTCGCGGCAAGGTCTTGAACTTCTCCTCCATGTTGGCAAGAGCAACGATTGTCTGTTCTTCTTCCTGAGTAAGGGCAGCTATGGCATATTCTGCGTCTATGATCTCGATACTCGATCATGCTCCACCTCCGCGACCCTTCGCTTTTTCTCAACAGGCGACTATCAGCTTCACACCGAACTTCGGTCAATTACTGCGCTGCAGGATAGTCTGGTTCGATGAAGCGCCGTCCAAGAACACCCTCAAGATGATACAAGACTAATTTGATATCTTGTGTTTCCATCCCCAGATAGAGGCTGTCTTCTTGCTGATTATGCCAATCTGTCCACCACTCACAATACCGACCGAAGGCAGATTTATCTCCAAAGCTGGTTAGAAGTGGATCATCAAGCGGGTTTTTTGTTTCTACCGCACAGTCAATCACCTCCTTATTCATGAGTGAGAAGGAGCTCAGTCTTAACTGAATTTGTCGACTGAACAGGAACGGTCTTTCACAGATATCGTCCGGCGTTGCGAACACAGGAAAGCAGCTGCCATGTGTGACGGTGCCAGATGTGATTCTTCTATCTGTGATCTGACCTTTGTTTATTAATTTTAGCATTCCCCAATATACCTATTCGTCTTTTCCCCAAGTCGGAATTTGATTACACATGCAAGGTGTGCTTTTAAAGGTTGGTATAGGAAACCCACCTTAAGTGCAGGATACCTATACCAAGAGGGAGTAACTGATCTCATGAAACAGGTACTCATAGTTGATGACGATAGCCTGGTTCGTGAATATCTCGCAAAGGAGGCCTACAACCTGTTTGGCGATAGTGAAATATTCACCACATCAACGCTCGTGGACGCTCTGACGATCTGCAAGCAAAAAATACCGTCCACGATACTGCTTGACCTTGTTCTGCCTGATACAACTGGTCTGAAAGGGCTTTATGCTGTTCGTGAACTCTGCCCTGATAGTTGTATCATTATGATTTCAGGGACGGTCCCTTCCAAAAACGTTCTCTTGGAAATGAAGAATCTGGCAAATGGTTTCCTGACCAAATCCAGCCATCATCTCACCCAACTTGCCGACGCTATTCATGCGATTGAATCAGGTACTGAGATTTTTGAAAATCCCCATCCCCCGCATGCTTCCATCACACACACCTACAGCGGCCTGTCGCCAGTGGAAAATCAACTACTCCAGATGTTCCGCAACGGCCTGCGCGTCAAGGATGTGATCGAGCAAACACGTCTGAGCGAAAGTTATGTCAAGAGTGTCAGGCGTAATATTAAGGAAAAGCTTGGCCCTGACATCTTCGCCCCTTAGGGCTTCTCATTTTCCGATAAGACGGGGAACCTTTTATAAAAGGCATCGAATGTCGTTCCTAACTCCACATCGGCCTCGACAAGATAAAAACCAGCAAGATTGACATCAGACACATAGGCAGGAGCAGCCGCCATTGTATATTCAACGGAAACGGTCCTCTCATCGATCCGGCCGTCATCAAGCAGCAACCTGAGATCGGCAGTACCCCGGTACTTCCAGATTTCAGCTCTTTCCCGGGTGAGATCACCTGCAACATTTGTGACAGATACAATCGCTTCCTGATCGTAGAACCACTGTGCATCATAACTTTCATCGATCTGCAAACTTATCGTATTCCAGATATCTGTGTCGAAATACCCACGATAGAGCCCCTTGGGGTCCAATAGGTATCCGATGAATTCAGGATGCCAAAGACGTGACCACAACACATCGGTAATGGCAGCCACCTGGCGCGTTGCTTCAGCAGTCAGATCAGAAGTGACGCCCGCAATGTCCGTTTCAATTGTCTCACAATAGGCGCGCAAGGTCTCCAACGCCTGATCGGCGCTGCGGATCTTGCTTTGATCTTCACTGTCAATTGCTTCTGCCATATCCTCAATCAAAGAGCGCCGCAGCCCTTCATCAAGACAGGTCATGTAGCCTGTGGCACCTTCCGTTTCAGAAGCAAAAAAACCAAAGAAGCCTCGGTTTCGTTCGCGACACTTTTTTAGATGCGCAAGGCTTTGGCCATAGTTGGCTGGATCTTGACAATCAAGTGCCTTAGCTGACGTGAACTCCTGCGCTTCGAGTGTTTCTGCACTACACGCCATGGTTGAAAATGCGATCACACCGACCGCAAGAAAGTGGGGGATCATCGCCTTTTCCTTTTCGCATAGCGTTTTGACTTACCACCTTTGCTGCCACCTTTACCGCCACCCTTCCCACTTTGGGCCTGATATTGCGCGAGATGACCGTCAATAAATTCAGAGCATATGTCGCTACTTGCCCGGATTTTTTCAGGAAGATCTATACTGAGCGCCGTGGCGATGGTTTGGGCAAACTGTAGTTGTTTGGGAGATGGCGGTACCGGGTGCTCTACCAACCATTCACGGAGACGATCAGCAAATTTCTGGGCATTCATCGGCAACAGAACACCAATCGCTTCCGCTCTGCTTTGGGCAAAGGCAAGCATTTTCTCAGAAGGCGGATATCTCGCATCCTTCAGATGTGCATCCAGAAAGGCCGAAACCTTGTCGCGGTCGGTCCGGTCTTCCTGCGCAAAAGACAAGTCCTCGTTGCCACTCAGGATTGCATCCAAACCTTTGAGTTGCTGATCTGTGGGCTTTGAGAACTCTTCTTTGAGCTGATCTTCGCGCTGGTCGATCCACTCAGAACACAAATGAGAGGAAGCCAGAGTTTTGGCCGACACCTTTTCCCCAAGTCTGTCAGCAGCTCGCTTGACGTATTTTTTAAGTTTCAGGGAAGGAGGGCGTGACACCTGAATAAGTGAGAGATCGACAAAGCCGGCTGGGGCGCTCTTAACAGAGCTGACAAGCTCCCTTGCCATGCCTTGCACATATGTAATGACGTCGTGATAGGTTTTCTCTCCACCGGCAACCTCCTCGAGCATCTTTTCGATTTGAACCGTGAGATCGGGCGAGGTCAGTTGGGGTGTGAAATGACGCCAGAACTTTAGTGATTCCTCTCCACGAGGTGTCACAAGCACCCGCTTGGCGTTGCCCCCAATATAGTCTCTAGCGCGCAATATCGTTTCATAATTGGCAAAAGTTGACGGCGCGCCAAGCCCCAGTTCCGCCATTTTTGCCAACATGGACGCAACAGAGAAGTAAGCAGGAGGCCGGGTCATTTTGTCCAAGGTTCGCGAAGAGATATCGGTTAACAGATCCCCGTCTGCGATATCATGCAATAGCTGAGCCCCTTCTACTTCGGGCTCGCCGTCATCATCATCCCCTTTAGGTTCTTGATAGATTGATCGCCATCCATCGCTCACTGGCTTCTGAACTGTCGCCTTGAACGCCCGGCCTTCATGGATCGCGCTCACAGTTGTAAGTTCATAGACATAGTCTGGCAGATGCGCAGCTATGAAGACCTTGGCAACCAGCAGAAATATCTTCTGTTGGTTTTCGGTCAGTGACGATAAATCAAGGGTCGTTGCTTCCATCCTGTTTGGATTTGGTATAATGGCGTGGTGAGAACTACCTGCCATTTCCCTGTCTGAATAGACCTCGCGTCGGTACTGAAATTGATGTTTATCGATCAGCTGGGCAAGCCCACCCGTTTCAAGTTCTGGCATCCTGGCCAGATGGTAAAGAAGCGCTCCGGTATCAGAGCTCATAGCCTCAGGCAAAACCCTAGGATCAGGTCGGGGGTACGTTAGAATACCTCTGAGATATAACTCTTGTAGAACGCTGAGTGTCAACGCAGGAGCAAAGTCAAAGGCAGTTGATGCCGCTCCCTGTATGCTGTTGAGATTAAATAACCTCGGCGGCGCACGACGTTTTTCGACACTCGTAACTGAGAGAGGAAGGCTCGCACTGATTGATTGAAGCAACAATGTTGCCTCTGACTTGTCAAAAATCTTGTCCTCAGGAGCATATGTTAGCGAGATCGGCGCTCCTTTAACGGTGCCTGAAATCATCAGTTCGTAAAATGGTTCTGGCGTGAATCTTGATATCTGATCACACCGATCGCCAACAAGATTGAGAATGGGGGTCTGAACGCGCCCGGCAGAGGATGGTAGATCACGACGGGACTGACCAAATGCCAAAGTTGAAGCTCGCGTTGCATTCATGCCAATGACAAAGTCTATGACGGCACGGGCCATACCGGCGTAAAAACGCCCCTTGAAACTTGCACCGTCCACCATTTTCTGGTTGGCAATTTTTAGGGCCTTCACGTCAATCTGGGTATACACAATCCGCTTTACCGGCCCTTGATATCCCAGCAGGGTGATTGGAAGCCAACCGATGACTTCTCCTTCACGATCGTCGTCGGTCGCTACGACGAACTCGTCATAATGCGGCAAGGATTCCTTGATCACCTGGAACTGGCGGTTTTTCAGTTGTCCCAAATCACCATTATCATCGACAACGTAATCAAACCGATCGAACGCCAGAGGCAAGTCATCCATGCGCCATTCCGCCCAATCGGGGTTATGCTCCTGCGGTTCTTTCAGGCGGAAAAGATGTCCGTAGGCCCAGACAACACGATGACCATCCGTGCAGTCATAATAGCCTGATTTCTTCTGCGCAGAACTGTATCCACCCAATGCTTGCGCAAGTACGGCCGCCTGATCATGCTTCTCTGTGAGATAAAGGCGCTTGATCATTCTGCCCTTCTCTGCAACGCAGGGGTCTCATCTGACGGAAGCACTCCGCCGAGGTCTGTCGAAAAATAGCCAAGGATGGAGGCTTCTGAAACGGTTCCACTGAAAGCTGCAATAAAGCGATATTCAGCATGTCGCTGTTGCGCTACTGATTTTTGGGCTGCCATCGTCCAGTTGGGCGCTGTCCAATATTCCAGCACCGGCAACAATGCCCGGTGATCAAACCCCATAATGCTAAAGGTCTGATTTGGACCAGTAAACTTGCGCCAGGCATTCGGTGTCAGCGGCATTGTTTCCCAGCGGCCGACAGGATTGAAACCTTTGTTCTCAGGCGCCAAGTCATCATTCAGAGCAACGACAAACTGAAGCTCACCACCGTACTTTTGTATGCAGACTCTTACAGCCTCCTGCCAGTTCAGAGCTTGCACACGCTCGGCAATTGTTTCTTCGGTGTTTGCGCTCCAACCGATGACGCGAATGTTTAACATAACAGATCCCTACCGAGTTGGTTTGCGTTTGGGCCGAATGAAATCAACCACCCGCTGAAGAGCTGGTTGCGGAATTGACTGTGCTTGCTCTTGTGCTGGCACGAAGACACGAATTTCTGTCATACGATTACGGACAAGGTCACGATGGGCGGATGACACACTCTCTAATCGTAGCCGATGCCGTAAACCGCCAAGACCCCGTAGCATGGTGGTTCGGTCCTGGTCGCGTTGGCGCACTTTATGCGTCAATTTACTGGTGAGCTTGTCGAGATCCGCTGGGGGCTTTGCCCAGTTAACCTTTGGAAATGTCTGACAGGCGCGCGCGGCTTGTGCGGCTGGCTGAAGCATCGTCTCCGCCCCTTGGACCAACTCGCCAAAGGCCAATGGCTGCCGGGTGAGATACCAGATGGCCAGGGCCTTATGCTTGGCAGATTGTCCATCCCCATTGACCATTTTGAAATAACTGGCCAAAGCCCGTTCCGGGTCGCTATAGATCCCGGCAAAGCACGCCAGCAATGTGTGAAATTCAACCGGGATGCGACCTGTATCTTTGACTGGCTGTGACAAGGGACGCTGGCCTTTAATGAATGCGCTGCGTTCTTGCTTGGGGAGATCTTTCGATTGCTTCTTGATGGCTGCCACCCGATCTTTACGTCGCAACCACCCCTGGCCCTCCTCGGACAGCCAGTAAGGAACTTGTTTAGCTAAAGAGGTGTCCTTGTCGTAGGCGACACGCGGGACGTTCTCTCTAAGAGCGGCCCTGCCTTCCAGAATGTCGCGTAAAAGATCTGGTCTGTCTTCCCTGCGCTCAGAATGAACCGGTAAATCCAAGATACGAGCCTGCTTTGCCAAACGTGCGCGCATGTCCTCGAGGATCTGGGGCGTAAGTCTCAACTGCCCCTTCTTTCTTCCATTTGAGCGGGCTTTAACGATCAGATGAATATGAGGACGGCCCGGCTGATCAAGATGAAGCCCCCATAGAACCTGATGCTCTCGTTCAGCGAATTCCGTGAAAACAAACTCACGTGTTGCCTCGCGCATCCGTGATGCCAGCTCAGTCTCTGAAAGGCCGGTACCTTCCGCCGTTTGGGACCAGACAAAATGATATGCCTGGTTCCGCCAAAACCTCTCGCGTTCAGGAAGCAAGGAAACTCCGTTGTCTTCTCCAACCAGATCTCGCGCCCCGGGGCGCATGTTTTCCTGATTGCGGAGCAAATCCCATCCCTTGATTGTCGCCTTCAAGTCCTCGACCGCGACAACTTCGCCCATCTCGTCAAACAATTCTAACCGGGCATGTTCACCTTGCCCCTGTGCCCGGGCGACGTAATGCGCCAGGGCCATGACACCCGCTGCAGTTTTGCGAGGTCCTGAGGTGACTTTGAGCAGCAGCTGCTCTCCCGAGCCCGCAAAAGGCTTCCAACCGCTCATTGTTTTGAGCCGGGATACGTCCCCTGCTGATAGCATCAGATATTAACCCCCCAAGCCGAAACAGTCTTCTGGATGTCCTTGACAGTCTTATCGGCAGTCCCGATTGCACTTTCACAATCTTCGAGTAAGGGCGGCTCGCCTGACTGCGTTGCGTCATAAACGTTCAACTTTTTGGCGATCTGATTAAGCAAGCCGCGCACACCGCGAAGATTGATAACCAGACCGCGGATCATTTGCTCCTGATCTAGGCTGAGCAGAGCCAGGGTCGGTTCTGTCCGGGTCGGTTCTGATAATCGTGAACGCACCAACGCGGCCTCCCGAACAAAGGCAGATGGCCTTTTACCTTGTTGCTCAGCAGCTGATTTGACCCGCGCAAAGTCCGCCTCACTCATTCGGTAACTGCGGACTGTTGTCTCCCCACTCATCCTTAAAACCCCATAACTGCAAGATTTTTGAAGCGTATTACGCGCCCATTTTTCTTGCAATAGCTTTTTTTGTGTATTACAAAATGCATATCCTGCGAAAAATAATTAGCAGGTAATCATATTCCGTTAAGGGGCGGTAAAAGCGTTAGTTTTGTTGGGGTTTTGCGGTTTTTTGCCCACAACCTATATGCATTACTCTTTGTGATTTCTGGTAAAATCAGCAATATTGAAATGTGACTGCAAGAAATTTTCCTGTGATCCTGAATTCTTGCAGCGTGATGGGATTAACGGAGTTTGTGATGTCCTCGCAAAAGAGTGTGATCGAGAGATTGAAGTCCGGTATAGCCACCGAAGCGCAAGCCCGGGGCAATGCCTTGCGCGAAAGCTTCACGGTCCGGCTGCCTGTCAGTGGATGGAAAGGATGGCTGCGCTGGCTGTTCTGGAAATTGTTGATCATCACGCTGATTGCGCTGCGCGGGTGGGTCTACATCATCGCGATAGCGATCGCGGCCGCATATTTTATGTACGACTTACCCCCCACCCGGTTGCTCGAGAACTGGAAACAAATGCGAGGGCAGTAAAATGCGTAGGTCGGTGCAAGGAGCGGTTGTTCTTATCGCGATAATGTGGCCTGCCCTTGCGCAAGGCAGCGAGATCTGTCGTATCGCTGTGCAGGCTGCAGAACGTGCCTACGACATTCCTCCTGAGCTTCTTCTGGCCATGAACCAGGTTGAAACGCTTTGGTCCAATCAGGCATGGCCCTGGTCGCTTAATATTGCAGGCAAGCCCCGGCGCTATCAGTCCGGGGATCAGATGGCAAACGCGCTTGGTGAAGTGGTCAGGCGGACAGAAAATATCGACATCGGGTGCATGCAGATAAACTGGCGATGGGTTGGTAAGGTTTGCGTTTCAGATCCTGCCGAGTTGGTGGATCCTGCATCCAACGCCCAATGCTCGGCGAAATACCTCAAGAGCCTTTATACGAGACTTGGCAGTTGGCATCAGGCGGTTCAGGCATATCATGTCGGGCCAAACCGCAAAGAGATCGCTGTACTCAAACGCGCAGACAGCTATGCTTGCAAAGTAGGTCGCCAGTATGCGTTGCTTCTCGGGAAAAAGGATCCCTGTTGATGAGAAAACCGGACATGGGTCACCGTTCAGAAGATCAGGATCTTGATAACGCGCTGCTGGAAGTGACCCGGATTTTGCTGCCCGGAAAGGTTCACGAGCTCGAAACCACTTTTCGACAGGAAGCCCCGGCGCAATGCGCGACCATTCTTCCTTTCAAGCGGCCGACCGGGAACCGTTAGCTGCAGCTGGCTTCGAAGTTGCTGTCATTGTTCGAGAAATCCCACCCTTCCCCTGCCCTGCTTTCAAGAATATTGCCGCTAAAGGCAGGATAAAGCTGCAAGCTTGCGTGATTTTCGATGACATCGATGGACCGGATCGCATCCATCACTGCAGGCTGAACATTCCGCCAGGCGCTTCCGTGAGCAGCATTGTTGTTTTCAAACACAAAACTGATCGCGCGCAGATCCGAACCATCCTGACGCAAGAAGGTCTTGTAATAATGGCTCGGGACGCCAACCCGGGATTTTCCATTGTTGCTTCGCATCCGGATGGCATTCTGATCCGGATCACGCCCCCCTACCCCATCCCGATCAAAAAGAGCGCCGGTTGTGACGAAAATCTGACCGTAGCGTTCTGCCCAGTGTCGGGTCAGGCTTTCCATGGACAACCATATGCCGCGGTTAAACCTGCAATACTGTGGGGACATGTTCGACATGACATAGCTGTTGATCTGCTCGATAAGATTGTCTTTCAAATCTGCATCATTGGCCATATGGCCCTGATCAAATACGGGCTCACGATAATCTGTCGTGGAAGCTTTCTTGCCACGCTTCAAACGTGGATCCGCCCTGAAGCAGTTTACGCGATCCTTGCCTGTAGCATTGGTAGTGTCTTGTTCGGTAAGTTGGTAAGACACCCAAAGGCTGGTCATCAGATCGACGTCATGGGCCATGATATAGCCGCCCTGATACAGAAGCTGTTCGTTTCCGCCAGCACGTGCTCGAGGTAATCCTAACGGGGCATGGTAATCGGAGAGCTTTGCCTGAATGCGACTATCTTGCGCTATAACCATCAGCTGCTGGTTTGCCAGCGCCTTTTCGTCCGCCGTGCAGTTTCGCGATGCAGCTTGCGCTGTGCCAGAGCTGCAGGCCAGTATGGCGGCTGTGAAAAGCGATGTTATCAGTTGATTACGGATCATCGTTGAATTACCTGCCGTTTAGTTTGCTCCCGATAAGTCCACCGATGATAGCGCCAAGTGGGCCGAAAACATAAGCCCCGTTTAGTGCACCACCAAAACCTGCGACACCGGTGGACAGCCCAATCAAGATTCCCAATAGGGACCCAGCTAAAATACTGATCGCAATTTTCTTCATGGTTTCGCCTTGAGGAGGATGGTGCCAGGATCAGGCAAATCCTTCCCCTGCCCTATTTCCCTGCAAAGCACCTTGTCTGGGCTCTTCCAAGGGTTGAGCGGAATGGATCCATCAGTCTTCTTGCTGGCCGCGATCCAGAATTTATCATGAGCGATCTGGCGGGCTTCTTTTTCGGTCGCGGCTTCGACATACACGACATCCTTATGCGTGCTGGCAGACCAGTCTTCGTCATCAAGGAAAGCGGGGGCTGGTTCAAGACCGTATAGGGGCATTTTTGTTTTCCTTCTTGGCTGCAATTTCAAAAATCGATTTTCCAACCCGGAAGGGGAATACAAATGTAGTTATGAGAATTGGGACGAGAGCAGCACCTCTAACCCTACTCGCCTTGATATCCACTATGTCTTCCAGAACATGAGTGTTTATGGCCCAGTTGTAGACAAGTCGTTTTAGAACAAAGGCCGTATCGAATTGAACGTTATCACGTAAGGAGCCGAGAGGTCTGAAGGCATCCCATCTCTTATCAGGTTCATCGGTAGCATCTCGCATAACTGTTGATAAGAAGTGGAATATTTCACTCAGAAATGGATCATCTAGCGGTTCTGATGCCGCCTGCTTCGGAAACTCTGAACCTCGATTGAGCTGAGCAGCGAACGTACGAATAGTCCCGTACCAGTAGTCGGAATAGGTCTCTTCGTTCTCGGTCAGACCGGCCAGATGACTATCTAACTTACCGTTCTCAATCCGGAGGTATTTTGTGAGATCTAGATACCATCCAATAGTTCCATGTGGGTTGCGCCCTCGATACAACCAATCCGGAGTTCTTTTGCTCAGATATTGCAGATTGCTGCTGTGTTCCGCCCGTGACGGTGAAAGCGCAGACAGCCTCTTCTTTTCATCTGTGATAAGAGTACAAGCCCGGCTGAGCGGCCTGCTCTTGCAGTGTAAGCTGAGATACTGTCCAAAAAGTTCAGAGTCGAATTCATTATCAAAGTAAGTCAACTCTATGAATCGATCGATGGAGTGTTGTGTGCTGCTTTGGGTATAAGTGAAGACAGATATTGCAAGTGAAGGCACGAAACACAGCACCCACACCAGATCCACAATCTTCCAGAAGCGCGCAGATTGATGTCGGCATAGGTTGACGAGTGTGATGCCAGATAGCAGGCACAGAAGAGCTGTAAGACCAGCATACTTTGTAAGCGGTTGGTGGTTTCCCGTCGCCAAGGCGAAGATCAGGACTGAAACATAAGCAAATCCTATGCCAGCAGCTGTTGTGTATAGGAACTGAACTATCAACTCACCCTTGGATGCCGCCTGCTTTTCCAATAACCTCACCCCTGCCCTTTTTTCCGGAAAATGTGCCACACCGTTTTTTACGTTCTTCTAAACAAAAGATATATTTATCAACACTCATTTTGCCGTTAGAGCCGTTACTCCCGTTATCAAAGAGGCTAGAGGGAGTTACCGCCGTTACGGTTTGTGCTGACTCGCCGTTATTTGAAGAGTCGAGGCAAAGCTGTTGTCCGTGAAATGCCGAACTTCTGTCCGCGTTGTATCGTATTGAACGTCCGCGATAACACGACCGCGAAGTGACGAACATCTGTCCGGGATATACCGAATAAGTGTCCGCGATGTGCTGTAGATAACTTAAGTTATCCACATGGGAGACTATCCCTCCACTGTTCTGTTTTCTGTCCAGCGCTTGGCAAAGGCGAAGAAAGCGGCTTCAGGGTTCTTGAGAACCTGGCCCTTTTCCTCCGTATAGCTGATCCAGGCGCGTTCTATCAGTTCAATATCCCATCCCGGGAAGCGTTCACGGGCATCATTCATAACGTGGATGCCAAGTTTCTTGGGTCGAGCAGAGATGGTTTTGGCATCTGCGAGCAGGTGTTGTTCACTCTTGGGGTCGTCAACCTCTGGGGCAGAGAGTTCGTCACTTCGCGGACGTAGCGGCCTCACTTCAAGCATCCAGTCATTGGGATTGCGAGATTTAAAATGGCTGTCAAAACTGGAAGCTTTGTCGAGGCGCAAGATATAGTCGGGAACGTTACCGTCCTCGATGATCTTCTTGAGATCGGCCCGGAACTTGCGTTCTTCACGGTCCGAACCGCATTTCTCCTTGAGAGACGGAATGCCGATCAGCCAGGAGCGCTGCTGGCCACAGTGCTTGCGTGCCAATTCATAAATGCGCTTCTCAAGCCCTTTGGACAGCTCAAAATATCTCGGGCTGATGGTCAGGACACGCCGGTCGACAACAATGGCTTTGAACATCCACTCATTGAGCGTGACTTCAACCGCGGCCATGACACTTTTGCCAGCCTTGGTTTTGCGCTCAATAATCTGGAAGCTTTCAATCCAGCCAAAGCCTTTCCTTGTGCGCTCTTTGGCGGATGTTACGTTCGTTCTGATACGTGTGCCATCGAGCCTCTCAAGACAGTTGAGAAACAGGTCGTAACCCCGTTTTGAGGTTTGACGGCGGGTTGCTTTGAGGAAATCATGGGCGGAGAACTTGATTTTGCGATCTTCGGGGACGGGTTGACCGCGTTCGATCTTGTCGTTGATGATTGAGCCAAGATACATCAGAAGATCTTTGTCCCAGATGGTGGCCATGCCCTTGGCACCGGGTTCAATTCTTATTTCGACACCGCCCCTATTGTATTCAAACGGTGTTTTACGCGGTTGCTTTGTCAGAGAGAACCACGGATGTTCCATCAAGGCTCTATCGTCCTTGAAGGGGGCGCCGTCGACCAGCTGGTCGAGGAACAGATCTACCTGTTGTGAATCACCCATCTGTCTTTTCCTGATTGCTTCTTGTCCGCGAAGTGACGAGTTTGGGCAAAAACAACCTATAGATCAATGTCTTGATTCATATTTGTCCGCGAAGTGACGAGCGAAAGTGTCCGCGAAGTGACGAAAAGAATGCCCGGTAAAAGCCTGAAAACACGGTATTTCGCGGACATTGAACCCGAAACGATAGCGTTTGAATTCTTTTATCGCCTTCAGATTGACGGAAACCGTCCGTTACTCGTCGTAATGTCCGCGATAGAACGAATCGAGCGTGGTCGTTGTTAAGGCCGGTTTTTAACGTATGTTTGCTAAGCGATTGAAATCGTGGGAAACTGAGGCTTTATGCAATGGATTAAGATTCATAACTCAAATCTTAATGCTGGTCTGTCCGCGTTGTGCCGAATCGGCACGTCACTTCGCGGACATTTTCGGGGGAATGCGAAATGGCAGACGGACCATCAACCGCGGTTGTGACCCTATCAGTGATGGGCCTTGCTTTCGATCTGATCGGGGCTTTCCTGCTCAGTATTCCGATGGTTTGGAGTGCCAAGGGGGCGGCACAAGCGTTAAGGAAGTTTTCCCTATGGCTGATTATAGAACGTCAGCCTTACATGTTCATAGTGTCTTGCGCTTATCCATGCGCTTTCTGGGGTGCTCTTATTTATGGTATGTACGCAGGCAGCGATTTTTTTATTTGGCTGGCTGTATTTCTGCTCTTCCATGGATTTGTCTCTATGTTTCTGCACCATTTTATCTATAAAGCATCCGTCAGCCACCATGAAGAGCGCATAGGTGCAATGGGTCTTGTCCTGCTCAGCATCGGCTTCATCCTGCAGTTCATCGTCAACATGCAGTGGGTGCATTAAAAAAGGCAGGGTAAGCCCCCTGCCCTTTCTGACCAGTCAATCGCGAGACTGGCCGTGAATATCGAGTTCGGTCAGTTTTGCGATTTGCCATCCTTCGCCCTTCGTTTCGACCCAGAGCTGAAGCATCTCGCTCAGAAGCTCCCCTGCTTTAGCGCCCTTTCCACGCGATGCAACGATATCGTCTATCAATTGCTTGCAATCCGGCGTGACACGAACTGAGAGAAGTGCTGTGCGTCCACTACGGCGCAAAGACCGACCATCTATCTTTCCGGTGCCGTCTCGTGATGTGAACCCGTCTTTCGCTGCTTCTCGTGCTATATCTGCCGTGGAAGGTTTTATGCGCACAGGCGCCACGGCACTTGCGCTGGATGCAGGCTGAGAGGTTGGGGTGTCAGTGCGCCGAAGCGCGGACACATCAAGGGCGAACCCGTCTTCGTCATCGAGCACTTCGAATGGGTCTTTGGCCATTAGTTTACTCCTTTGCGTCCGCGGTTGCCTTCGCAGCGTCTGTCGCCTCATCAGTTTCCGAGCCATATGACGGGTCTTTAAGAACAGCGATCAGCTCCGCAGCAAGAGCGTGGAGGACTTTGAGTGCACCTTTGAGGTTTGGCGCTTCTTCATCCGTCAGACTGTAAATTGATCGACCCTCCCCTACGAACACCTTGAAAGCTTCCAGATTGTTGAATTCGGCTTTCATGAACGGAAGTTTCCGTTCGCGGAGCTGCTCGTATGCCTTACGGAGTGATCGTGGTGTAATAGCTTGGCTGGTGCGTGTGAACAGAATACGGAAAGGAATTTCGCGCCGCTGAAGCTTAGATTGACTTCTTATCAATCCAAGGGTTTTCGCGGCTTCTTTGTGGTCAAGGCTCGATCCTTGGCTTGGGACAATGACGAGGTCTGCACTAGCGATTGCCATTGCCACGCCGAGGTTTGCTGAACCTTCCATGTCAGCGAGAACAATATCGTGTATCTCTCGCATTTTATCGAGAGTATCGAAGACTTCGGTGTCGGAAACTTTTGGTGTCGCGGTGATGTTTTCTACCGGATTTTCCGACAACCACTCTATGACGGGTTGGTTGGGATCATTGTCAAGAATTCCGACATTCAGGCCACTTTTTGCCAATGCAGAAGCTATGGCCATTATGTAAGAGGATTTCCCAACGCCACCTTTTGAACTAGCAACAGCGACAATCTTTCCTAGCTCTGCCATTTGGCCATCTCCGTAAAATGAGGATAACAGTCATCTGAATTGTGTCCGATGACTGTTAGATATCTTAAGCGAAAACAGTTATCGCATATTTATACGATAACAGACATCAAATAACAAGGCGATAACTGTTAACATATATTTGTTCGATGACCGTTATCAGTTGATCTAGCAGATTTAAATTCCTTGCTATCCGATAGCCGTCATCGAAAACCTGTTTAACTCCCGAACACCGGGAACATGAACGCATGATGCTTGTCTTTTCAACCCGCTCGAGGTTCCTGGGGATAGAGTATTTCCGATAACAGTTAACATACTCTTTATAGATAACCGTTATCGGTTGCATATACGATAACGGTTATCGCTCATATACAGGATGACAGTCATCGCATTTCTTTGCGGTCAACAAATAAAGTGCCTCAGTCATCATTATCAATTGCTATTAGTGCCTGAGGCATTATAGTGCCAAGTAGAAAGTGACTGAGGCATGGTGAAATGACGGTCGAAAAATCCGTATCTGAAAATGCATACAGCATTACAGCCGATGAGCTGTTGGCCATTGGGCTTACGCTCAATGATG
This sequence comes from uncultured Sneathiella sp., assembly GCF_963976355.1. Taxonomy (NCBI): domain Bacteria; kingdom Pseudomonadati; phylum Pseudomonadota; class Alphaproteobacteria; order Sneathiellales; family Sneathiellaceae; genus Sneathiella; species uncultured Sneathiella sp. Next base: position 14,854 of record NZ_CAXBKA010000011.1, on the reverse strand, counting down.
GTATGGAGCGCGGTTGGTTGCGCACATTGGCCATGCTGCTGAAGAAAAATCCGTCAGTGGTGTCAAAGTGGAAAAAGGAAATTCACCGGGTTTCTCATGATGATGTTCAGCATATGCGCTTGTTGGTCTTGCTCAAAGAGGCGGGCGTCCTGCAGGCAAGCTTGATCGCTGCCAGATCGAAAGTTGCTCTAATCGATACCGCCACGCAGGAAGGGCAGGGGAGGGCGGTGCGCCGGTCTGCTCGCGATGAGATTGCACAAGCATTAGGGAAGGTGCGGTGAATTGCCAGAAAGCGTAAAAATCACGGTGTGTCTGGCCACCCAGAGATCAGGAGAAAGGTGACTGAATTTCTCAAGATTACCGTTGAATACCAATTTCTCGACGGCCACAGGAAGCGCAAAGACCCGACTGCAAGCGGGTGGCGCTTACGAAGTGGCTTCTATTTCAATGTGACCGAGGACATTCGCAAGTAGCAGATCAAGCTCTCCGAGCTTATCGAGCGTCGCCCACTGCGCAACGTGCGTGCAATTTTCGGCACTGATTCATGTGCGAAAAATGACGACGTTTTCGTGCGTTGATTGTGAACACATTTACATTCACAAAAAGGTGCGTCGTTTGTCGTGCGATTTTATTGACGATTTTGTCAATTGCAGTTAAAACAATACTTGTGAGCTGAGGGATCGTTCGCTCTTGAGTGCGCTCTCGAGTATAACCCCGCAGTCAAAGATATCAAAAGGAAGCCGGTTTGCAGGTAACTGCAGGCCGGTTTTCTTTTGTTCTATCCAACCATCATGAACTTGCAATGTTTGCGCAACGAACGTGCAATTGTTGGAGCCGATATACGTGTGAAAATTAACGACGTTTTCGTGCGCGCGGTGTGAGCAAAATTGCGTTCACTAAAATTTGTGTCGTTTGTCGTGCGTTTTTATTGACGGTTTTGTCAATTGCAGTTACAACAATTCTTGTGAGTTGCAGGATCAGTTCCCTCGCGCAAGCGAGAAAACCCTGCGGCAAAAGAATTAAGGCGGGTGGCTTCGGCTGCGCCGCCTTTCTTTTTGTTATTTACCGTTTTCCACATTAGCTTGCAATGAACTTGCTGTTCTGCTGATCTATCTGAGATAGCAGAAAGGCGGGGATATGAATTTTTCAAGACAGGCTGGTCCATATCTGGTGGACGGGAACGGGCAGGACTTTGTTTTCGCTCAAGCGCAAGGTTTGAAAGACCTTCTGTCTGCGCCAAGAATGGCTGTCTATATCCGGGAAGCCAAAGGCGATCCGGAACTGGCCTTTTGCTTGTATCGCTGGAATATTATTCTTAGTGAAAGCCTGTTGATGCCATTTCATTTTTTAGAAGTGGCTCTGCGTAATCGCCTGTCAGACCTTCTGAATGCCAGAACGAATGTGAGCTGGCCTATCCTGTCTACAGGTCAGCGATCCTGGTTAAACGGGGTAAACCCGATTCCCGGATTTCCCGCCAAGCCACAGTGGGATATCGAGAAAACGAGAAACAAGCTCAATCGAAGAACTGTGGGAAGAGCGGTTACCGCGGATTGTATTATCTCTCAAATGATGTTTGGTTTTTGGGTGAAGCTCTTTAACCATAATTGTGATCAGTTCCTTTGGACCGGCGGAGTCAGGTCGAACGTTTTTCCGTATGCGCCAGCCAATGTTGATCGGAACTATGCCAGGCAGCAGCTGGAAGATCTTCGAATCATGCGCAATAGAATCGCTCACCACGAGATCATTTTCACTAAGCGCCCCGTTGCCATAAACGATTTGATCGAGGAGATTTGTGGCTGGATGGATCCGGAGCTTTATCATCTGGTTCGGACGACTTCGGACTTCCGCAAGGTGAATGGCGGGAGGCCCCGGTAACAGATGGCACGGCCTGTTGGTAAGAGATATGACCATCCGCTTGGCGCCGATCATCCCCCAGTGACGCCTTCACGTATTCGCAGACTTGGCCGTGAAGCTCAAGTGCAGTTGATTGCGGAATGGTTTTTTTCCCTTCATCAGGATCCGGCCAACGGAACGCCATATAATGGTCGCGAGGGGGGATACCTTTACGTCCATGGCGGCCCCTATGATGCGCGTGAGCAGATTGAAGCCGAATTCAGCGATTATGTAGATGAAGACATAATTGAAGCGGCAACCGACTTCGTTGAAAGCGACGGGACGCTTGAATGGGCACCAGGCTCCAATCATCCGGATCAAATTGCTTATGACAGGGAAGCAGCAGCCTCTCTGGATGATCGCTTCTTTGATTTCAATGCCGGCTTTGAGCGAAGCCCGGTTGGTTCCCCAACGATAAGGGAGGGTGGCTTTTACGCGGCACCCTGGGATAAGGATGCAAGACTATCCCCCTCCGAAGTCCGCAATCTTTCGCGACAAAGACAAGAGCAGCTGATCGAACATTGGTTCTATCAGTTGTTTGAAGCGCTTTCCGACGACGTGTCTGATCCGGTAAATCAGCTTGAAGATGCTTTTCATCTGCGCCGGACATACAAAGCCGAAGACGCAATTTTTAACGAATTCGTCGAAATTGCAGATCCGGACGCCATTTCCGACGTCATTGCGAAAGTGAAAGCTTTCGCAGGTTCAGAATGGGGGCCAGGCCCTTACCACCCGGACCGGGCGGGGTTGGTGGCTGGCGACCGCCGGGCCCTTGATCCCGCCGAACTGGGCCTTCCTTTCGGCGAGCCGGTAACAGATCCGTTCGGCAAGAGGGATCCGATCGCCGATCATGCTCAAATCGATGCCAGGCTCGCGCGTGGGGTCCGCACATCCTTCGGGACGACCTATGAACGGGCTGTTCGTCGATCGACACTGGCCCATGCTGCAGATCTGCAAGCACTTCTTGCTAAACCCGCGACAACGAAAGCCAAGCATGGTGGCATCGGCCATAACCAGCCACCTGCAGAGGTCACGCTTGACGAAGAGCACAGTGAGCAACTGAAGGAAGCGGTTGAGACCATCAACGAAGAGCTCAACGCTGAACTTCGCAATGAGCAGCCGGACGTCCGTAAGGTGTCAAGTGCAGCGCGTGCCATCCAGTCGATCGGTAAATGGGTGGCCCAAAAGCTGGACATGACATTGGATGCATTTCTCAAAGCCATGGCAGCGGCGTTGGGAACAAGCGCTGCAGGAGCGTTAACAGCCGTTGGCCTGTTCGGCTATGACACGGTTATCCATAAGGCAATAGAGCTTTACCAGTCTGTCATTGATTGGCTAAATGCAGTCGTCCTGCCGATGTGACGTAAAACGCTGGAAACATCGTTCCAGCTTTTCATGTCTTTCCAGTTTAATACGTCATCAAATTCCCTGATTAGAAACGACTGGCAAACGTCGTTTAAGTGGGCTATCAAATCAGAGGGACCCGGTCCGAGCCTGCTGCAGAGCTGAAGCCGCGCATATCTGATCTACCATCGCCTATCCACCTGTTTTGTTTGTCGGGTTGGTAATCTGCAGTCAGCCAGACGGTTAAACAAAAGAGGTTAGCGATGAATGACCAGGTCCTCCGTCTCCTTTCCAGCAAAATCACCGATATCGACTTTCGCCGAGATCTCCGACAACAGCTGCGTGCATCTCCATTTTTGTCTGGGGCGAAAACGGGTTGGCTTGATGAAGCGATTGCCCGGGGATTTGGTTGCAAAAGTCATGCCGCACTTCTTGAGAGCACAGATCGTGACGTCAGGGAGATCTCGGATGTCGGTTTTCGGCATCGCATGATCGAATTCGGATTGGCTGTTCCTGAGAACCTGTTTCGCCAGAACGTTCTTAAGTTAATAGGTTGCAATTCTGATGCCAGTTATTCCGTGCCGTTACCGGTAAGTGTGAATGAGGCACAGGAAAGGTTACTTGAAGAGCTCGTGATGCACCCCGGCAACGTTCTTGTTTGTGGATCAGACCCGGATGCCAATTGTGCCATGCTGATCGAGCTGATCAGACTTAGTTGGCCCAACATGAAGCCTGCCTATATCCTCGCTCCGGAAGGGGATCACGCAGAATGGCTCAGGGGGGATGGTGCCTTTGTCAGTCATCTTCATGAGGATGAAGACAAACAGAGGGAACTATTCAATCACGTTTTAAGAATTCCAGGCCTCAGATGTGTCGTCGATGGAATCACCCAAGCGACGCTCCTGCAGACCCGCTCTCACATGCGAACAGGAATATCTTGTCTTGTTTCCATGGCCCTTGCAAATCGGAAGGGTGGAATTGAGGGTGCGATCGACTTCTTTATGCAAGGGGCAAAGGTAGATAGTCTTCGCTTCTACCTGTCTGGAATAGTTCATGTGGAGCCAGTCGATGGCGCTGTTCTCATCATTGATATGAAGACGCAGCAGTTCTGAGTTTTCACCCCGTCTCTTGCATACAGTCGATCAATGATGTGTTTGGCTGGCCGACAACCCGATTTTCTAAAGTAGGTAACGCGGCCGGTCGGTAGAATGGTTCAGTAACCAAGACCATCTCAAACAATGGAGAAACAAATGATCGATCTGGCGAATTTATATCAGGCGGCGAGAGAGCTTCTGGTATCGCAAGGCAATAGGAGACCGGGTGAGTTGGAGATATGGCAGCAAGTCTTTTCTTCCCTTGCTAAGGATACGGCGGACTTTCGGTATTTAGACGTACAAGCTGAAGATCCTCCTAGAGAGTTTGCTCCTGTCACTTTGCATAGAATTGCGTATCGAGGGTTTATCATTGTCCTCAAGTTCGAGGGTTCCCGGCTTTCTTGCTGCTACCTTGATGATTACCCTACCTGCCGGTTTGATTCCATTGAGGAAATGTTCGCATGGATCCAAGAGCAGCTAAAAATGAAAAAAGGCCCGCCGGAGCCTGAGCCAGAAGATACCGGGCCGTCATTCCCTTGATCCAAAAACAAGATCCCCGGGCATCATCCCGGGGCTATTTCATTTCAGTCTCATAAAAGGATGGTTGTGGAATTATGCCGGCTGACTATTTGAAATATCTTCTGTTTCCAGAGCCTGCTTTGGGGCGATCAGGATATCCTTCGGATCGTAGCCTACCACGCCCGCCCCAGCCATTATCTTGCGCCGTCTTGGCAGATCCTCATGTATCTGTACTCGAAACACATTAAAGGCGAGGGCGCAGAAGGACGCAAACAGCGTCACACCAAAACCAAATGCCAGCAATTTGTCGATCATCTCGGGATCAGTCAGTTCTTCCAAGCTGGCTTCGCCGAAGTAAAAGAGTGCGAAGGTGATCAGTGCCGTCATTGTAAGGGTCCTGAGAGGAAGGAAGATTGCGTAGCGTATTCCTGGGGCGATCACACTGACGAGGTCGCCAATCCACTTTCTTGTATCTCGAAGGTGGCCAAGTTCGATTTCGGCGAGTTGAGCTGCTGTCATGGATCCCACTACTTTGCCGAAGTAAATCAGCTCGATAGTTTCCTCTTTACCATGCGCCATCATATGTCGGTGCCGATAGCAGCCCAGGGTACAGATCAGTAAAACCCAGATACCGAGTGACAACCAGCCCGGGATGAGCAAAAGCCACATAGATTTCTGGCCCATTGCGTCATTGATGCCGAGCAGCAAAACGGTAGCTACAGGAAGGGAGATCAACAGTGCGATAAGCCAATTTGGCGCGTAAGGGTGTATCTCCTCTTTGGCTTTGAAAAAAGTCCTGGTCAGGCCTTTGGTGAGGCTGGATAGATAATGCATTGCAATCTCCATTACATGTTGCTTGGAGTTATGGGTTCGACAGGAACTGTCGTCATCTGCCTCAAAAAGAGGGTGATGGTGGCGATGTCCTGGTCGATTTTGCGACGTTGTTGCCAAATCTCGCCAAATGACGTCTGACAGCGCAGCGTCCAGACAAAGTCACCGCCAGGATCCTGATCGTTAGCAAAAATGGGCCTGAAGGATCCGGTCAGTGACCAGCAGTTATTCAGATCATCTGAGTGTAGAAAGTTCGAAAACTGCTGCATTTGGCTGGGGTTCTCGGATCTGAACATCACATAGGGCCCGGTCCTCTGAAATTCAGGCTTTACACCGGAGAAATACGGACGCAGATGTCCCTGGCACGAATACAGGGTCTCACTGCCAGAAAGTTGATTGAGCGCATCACAAACCGGAGCAATTCTACGTTCGATCACTCGGTCAACCTGCCGTGGGTCCCAACCCGTCCAGTTCTTGAGCGCCTGATACCCTTTTAACGTGATGGGTTCGAAGTGATGAAGATCTGCCCAAACCTGTATAGCGGTCAGTGCAAGCCAGCACAGCAGAGGAGCCGCAAATCCAAACCGAACACCAGCGAGATCAGCCAGCATAAACATTACCATAACGATCAGGCCGTTTTTGAGGTGATAAAGGGCAAGTTCAACCAGTGGCGGCAAAGGCGAAACCTCGGCGGTAACAGCATTCCTGATAGATGTTTTGATCATCATGAGGGTCCTTTGTGACTATGGCGCCACGGTCAGCTGCAGGCCGTGTTTGCGGCAACAGGAGGAGAGAAGTTCGTGGAAGCGGTTGCGCAACTGATCGCGGACCAACGGGGATTGTGGCGTAAGTTCGATGAGCCCATCGCCGATGCACGCAGTGATCTGTTTCAACCAGGAGAAGGGAAGGGGGCAGTCGAGCAAAGGATGGCGAGCGAAGTCTTGCGCGATCGATGCCCAGACATCCGGAACATTGCCGAGCAATTCCACACTATCGCCCGGCTGGGGAGCTGCTTGGGTTGTACCTATTGCTTGCAAAATGTCCAAAAGAGCTGTTCGGGGCAGGGTTCGATTGCCACTGGAGACCTCGTTCAGTCTGTCGTTGACCGCATCGATGCCGGCACGGCTGACGGCGATATCGACATGTTGCCGGGCGCTGGCGTTGGTCCATGGGTCCCGTGACAGCTGCTGCCAGCGTTTTGTCACCACTTCAATCAGCTGTTGTTCTGAAATGTCGCCAGCAGTGTCAATGTTGTCGGCGGGCGTTGTCCTTCCATCCGTATTCCTTATATCCGTGTTCTTAAAGAAGGAACCGGAATCTGATACCGGTGCAGAACCGGTATCTGTTGCCGCTTTAGAACCGGAATTCACACCCGCTTTTGGCTTTGCACCTGCTTGAACCTGTTCTTTGGGGGGTACCTTGCTGTCAACACCGAGCAGCTCGTAGGTATTACGGTTCCGCATAAAGCCAGTAGCGTGTGAATTCTTTTTGACCAATTTGCAATTGATCAGCTCATTGATTGCATTTCGAACAGTACGCTCGTTTAGCTGGGCTGCTGCGGCGATGGTCGACAATTTGGGAAAGCAAGCCAATGTCTTGTCATTTACGAAACTCACCAGGACGCAAGCGACCAGTCGAGCAGATGCAGATAACTCTTCTGCCTTGAACACATTTGCCTGCAGCCAGCTAAATCTGTTAACGGCCGATGTGGAAGGTGCGTGAACTGTTTTCATTTTATAGTGCCTCAGTCATATATTAGGGGTTGATCTCTACCGTTCACGCCCTATATACTCAGGCATGTTCGGTCGCTTCTCGCAGCAACGGGGACGGTCAACACCAAACAAGCCGGGCTTGTGCCGCTGAAATGAAGGCGAGCAAGTTCGTTCAGACAAAAACTTCTGTCTGGCGAATAAGCAAAGACCCAACATTCAGCACCAGCAGAAGACTGGTCTGTTGAAAGAGTTGCCGCTCTTTTCTTGGATTTCTAGGCCCCGCTGAAAAGCGGGGCCTTTGCTTTTAAGGGCTCATAGATACCTCTCGACAGTCGTGATGGTTTCCGTGATCCAGGCATCCGTGCCCGGGGCTGGTATAGGGTCCGCGAGATCCCAGCCCTTTGGTAAGGGAGTCTCGCTCACAGACCTCCATGTGCGCTGTGGATCAGCGACATAGAACTCTGGCCATGGGGAAAGCTGAGACAGCAATTTCCCAATCTTCTCCATGGCCAGCATTCCCGGTCGATACAGCTTGCTGTTAACATCATCGGCGTCTGGCCATCCTATAACCACCTTGGGGGTGTTCGATTGTGATGTCAGGGGAGACCAGTCCACGTGAGCAATCCTCTCGACCCCTCCATACCATGTTGTTGCCATGTCAAAGCCTGCTAAGGGCCCTGTCTGGCGTGCTATCATGGCTTGGGCAGCTTCACGGGTTGTTTCACCTTCAACCAGCAGAATGCGTGAGGCCTGTAGCAGAGTCGGGGCGTCAAACAGGGGCTGAGGCTGGGGGAGGCCTGCATTATGCCAGGCTTCCCATTGCAGGCCAGTTTTCCTGTTGCGCAGTTTGCACCATGTCAGGGGTAAAGGGATTTTCTTAAACTCACCTGTTTCCTTGTCCTTGAATTCCAGACGGTAGGAATAGCCAAGGATCTCGCCAGATGCTTTGCGCCAGGGCCAAATGCCTTTCACAGCATGGCGATGGCGTTCTGGAATGGTGGGGCTTGTTTCCGGGGCAGGGGTGATGACCTCAATAACCTCGATGGGTGTCTCTGGGCCATCCCCCCGCCTCCGTCTGCCGTGCTCGTGTCCTTGAACGGCTTGTGGCCGTTCGCTGACGGGCAGTTTAAGAAAATCTCTTGCCAGCTTGATGGCTTCTGTCTGGTTGCCATCTGAGTAAGCGACGAAAACATCATAGATTCCGCGCAGTCCCCGATCACCAGACGCATAATCCTTGCCAACAAGTTTCTTGCAATTGAACTTGAAAGAGCCATCCTTTTTGGGAGAGGGGGCTTTGCCGAAAACATCGCCGCAGCAAAATTGATGGCGGATCATCCGGCCGTTGGGCATTAACCACGTCAGGGCGCTGGTCGGGTCCTGGTTAAGCCGGTCCTTGATATCTTCAAGCGTTGTCATGGGCGCGGCTCATTTGGTGTCACGATCCGCAATCCCTGCTCAACAATCCGGCTCATCAACTGTGCAGCGCTGATCGAGCTGTCGGCGTTGGAAAGGACTTCCTTGAGGCGTCGGTCAACAGACTGATGAATGTGTCCGGCAAGCGGCTTGTAACCATTGATTTTAAGCGATCTTTGCTCGCGCGTCTGATCGCAGACATCGGTGTCGGTAAAAATCACACCGGCTTCTTCATATGTTTTGCGCAGATGCAGGGCGATATTCTCACCAACCAGTTGGCCATTCTCAATTTTAACGATCGTGCGATAATCAAGGCCTTTATCCGCTGGATTACGGGCTTGGCGCCACGCAGTACAGGCTTCTGAAGTTTGCTTGTAAGACCAGTCGAGAATAGCGATGCGTGCCCGCCTTGCCATGATTGGCGAAAGCGTTGCCAATTGATGGGATAGTCGATCTGGCTTGGGCATCGTTGGTCTGGCTTTCATGAGACACCTCTCTCTTGCAGAAGTATAGGCATAGCGAAATGAATATTGTGTTGCAAGACGTAATGGGCGGAATTGGATGATTGATAATGAAATGTTCTACTGTTTCTTCGCTGTATCCCTGCGGTTCCCTTGTGGTTGCGAGAACTTGAGCACGATTGAAACGCCCGATACTTATAACGGGTTAGGCGGTTTAGAGATGTCAGGCGGATGATTTTGGGGATTCGAATCGTCCGAATCCTCAATATCGACAGAATCGAGCAACCCGGTTTCACTTTCAAAGAGAATGACCCCCAATGCGCGCCCGGCAACAAACGATATCTTGGAACCTTTCGTTCCAGGACCACGCTCGTATTTATTGATGATGGAACGCGACGCCGGGATGTTAAACTCGGCAAGTGCGTGTGCGAGATCTCGCTGGGAAAGCCCGAGCTTTTCGCGCCGATCACGCAAAGATGCCGCGATCAGGCTTTCCAGCTCGGATATGGGCAGGTCTGATAATGGACTTGATCGCGTGTGCACTGTGCAGCCCCATCCGTGGTTACTGATTGTTCCAATGATGGGGACTAAAAACCCAACAGTCAACTTCTATTGTCCCAATAGGCATTGCAAGTTGGTCCGGCTATGGTTTCGAAATGGTGCGTAATCTTACAATTGATGAAATACAAAACCTTGTGGACCAAGGGCTTAGGCGTACAGGGCTTTCGCAGCACAAGGCATCAATGCTTGCTACAGGCAAGAGGGACGCATTGCGCGCAATCGGCTATGGCAAAATGCCGTCTGTCGATCGCTGGCAAGCTATTTGCCATGTTCTGGGCATTCCGTTCCATACTGGATTCGGTGCCGGGGCGTCAGACAGCCAAATTCTCTGCCATCAGATACTCGGCGCGAATGGTCTGGAAGACGGTGAAGGGCAAAATCGTCCCGATCTTCCCGTGTATCTGACAGGTGGGCGTTGGCATGTCATCGAGATCGGGGAAGATGGCTGTGCCGGGGGCTGGCAACCGGGAGATCGTCTTTTCTTTGAGGAAGCTGATCCTTTGGCTCAAATGCCCGAACGTCTGATCGGGCTTTGGTGTCTTGTCGAGATGCCAGCCCCCGAGTCACGCCAGTTGCTCGGAAGATGCCGCCGATCCGATGATGGAAACAGTGCGCACATAAATCTCGAAGATCCGGCAGGCGGCCCCACACGCACCAATCTCAAGCCCTTGAAAACCAGCCCTTTGCGTCTGGTCGTGCCAAAGGTGTGACGGCGAAATGTGTAATAAAATACACAATTTCTTATTGACGGTTGTGTCATTAAGCGTAAATTGAGCGGATGAGTAAGGAATATTTCTTACCTGTTGAGGTATGTGTAAATGGCAGTGCTTGAAGAAATTGCAACGGTAACATCCAAGGGGCAGTTCACGCTCCCGAAGCCTTTGCGTGATGCCCTGGGCGTTACGAAGGGCGCGCGACTGGTTTGCTCATTCAACTCAGATGAGGGATCCATTTTGCAGATCAGAAAGCAAGAAACTGTCCACAGTGACCCTGCGATTGCGGCTTTTCTTGATCTTCTGGAGGCAGATATCGCAAATGGGAATATCTATGCCATGCCGGTCGCGCTTGAGCGAAGCATGCAGGCAGCGGCGACGCAGGATGTCGATTTCGATGAGGTCATTGAGGGTGATGTTGCGCTTTGAGCAAGGTGACTTTGACCGAGGTGAATGGATGGAAAGTTCTTTTCCATCCCCTGATCATCGATCAGATGCAGAAGCTTAAGGTCGCTCAGACTGGGGTTCCTCCGACCAATGCAAATGCGAAGCTGTATACTGCGATCTCCAGGTTGATCTATGAGATCATACCCAATAATCCAGGCGGCCCAGAGTTCCGTCAGGGAAAGACCTTATCAAGCGCGTACAAACATTGGCGCCGCGCCAAGTTCTTTGGCCGGTTTCGCCTGTTCTTCCGTTATGACAGTCGATCAAAAACAATTGTCTATGTCTGGGTAAACGACGAGAACACGTTACGTCAAAGCGGGGCAAAAACAGATGCTTATGCTGTTTTCAAGGGCATGCTGAATTCTGGAAACCCGCCGGACACATTTGCCAAGCTAATGAGCCAATCCAAACCAATGCCGAAATAGATTGATGGGAGAGTCAAATGTCTCTTGATAAATTCAAATCACGGCTCTTCAAGATGGACGGGATTGACAACAATAATCCGATGTTCAATTGCATTGTCACATATACGTCAAAGCACGGCACGGTGAGTGATAATACGTCTGCGCGAATGGATGTGGACACGATGAGTCATGGAAAGATCCATTTGGATGAAACAGATAAATTGACCAGTGACGATTATCATCTGGATTTTTCAGAAGACTGGCAGACGTACTCGTCAACGACTGATGGACTCAAAATTACCGGCAAGTCACCCAAGATGGGCGCTTACACTGTTATCATTGTGCCGACATCAGCCAAATAAATGTTCAGGACAACAGGACTTCCAGCCTCATGCCGTTAACATCGATATCCAATGGTAAGGCGCAAGAAGGAACTTGAAAAATGAGCAAGCATAATGGTTCTTCCTTTGATGATTTTCTGGAACACTATCTGGCCCGTTTCAACCGGAGTGCTGACCTTATTGAAGCAAAGCTTGATGCGATTGCTCCTGATCTGATCGATAGGGCGCTGAACAAGGCAATAGGTCTTTTGCTGATAGGAATTGCTGTCTTGCTCAGTCTGGTTCCGATCGTAATCGCTTTTCGTATCACCTGAAGCCGTTCACCGCCTCCTGACAGTCCTTGGTGTAAAGTTTACTTAAATATGCGAATGAAGAATAAAAACTGCGAAAACGTGCAATTAAATGTGCGAATTAATGGCAGTAGATGAGGCTTTACCCAGCGACAACACACCAGAAGCTACTAATGTGAGACTCATTGCAATCCTCGGAAATGTGCACAAAATATGAGACTGACTGTCCAATTTATTGAAATACACAGCTTTTGTGTAAATGTAAACAAATTATGAGACTGGAAAATAAAATATGAGACTATGTTTTTAAGTGATTGAAAAGAAAATTATATTCATCAAATCAGCCTGATTTTGCGGTCAAGGAAATGAGTATCATTTGGCTCCAACCCCTTGTAGGTCGGCATATCATTTTGGAATGCCGTCTGATTTTAATTTATCTCTGCTGGTGGGAGACTGATCTTTTGAGCAGGGTATTGGCAGTGTGTAAAACATAGCTTTGAAAGCTCGGCTTGTCGTGATGCAAACTGTCACAGGAAACCGGATCATGTCTAAACTTGACTACCAGATCGCTTCCACCCATCAGATTCATCAGGATATTTCAGAACGACTGAATCGATATCGCATTCATCTTGAACTTACCCAGCAGGAACTCGCCGATGAAGCCGGTATATCTGTTCCAACCCTCAGCCGATTGCTCAATGGCAAGGGCGCCACACTCGATACATTCTTGCGCGTTCTCAAGGCAATGAACCTAGTTGAGGCAATGGCAGCCTATATTCCGGAACCACGTGACAGTCCGTTTGCGCCACGTCGTGCTCGACCGATTGCGGATCGCCAGCGTGTTCGTGGCAAGAGTGAACCGCCTGTTTGGAGAGGTTTCGATGATACCGCTCCGATATTCGATGATGATTAAATGCCAGCAAGCCGCATCCGAGCAACGAGGCTTTGACGGGTAGGTATCTGACAACGATTCTGCAGGCGCTCTGACAAGCTATTAGACACCCGATTTAATATATCAACATTGATACGTTAATGTTAAAAACCCTAGTTAATATATCAAAATTGATGTGTTAGTGTTTGGGATATTACCTTATTAGCTTCTCAAGAAACTGTCCGGCAGCGAGAAAACCTCGCGGCAAGAGATTAAGAGCGGGTGACTCCGGTTGCGCCGCTTTTTTATTCATATTGCTTCTACAATGGTGATGCCTATTTTTCGGATTTCCGCATATTGTAGCTTGATGCGGCTTTGATCAGCTCGAATATCCGGCTGCGCAATATTTCATCTTCGATGCCGTAATAGCTTCGAACCAGCTCCAGCGTTTCACGGCGCTGCATCGGGTCTTCGCGCGAGACGACGGAACGGGTGACGGTTTCAAGACGTTCGTGGATTGATGTGTCGGTCAGATCTGGTGGCAATAGGTCAAAGAAATAGCTCACCGGTACCCCTAGAGCCTCTGCGATGTCGTATAGGCGCGAAGCGCTGATCCGGTTGGCGCCACGTTCGTACTTTTGAACTTGTTGGAACGTAGTACCAATAAGCGTGGCAATTTCAGCCTGTCCCATGCCTTTTAGCATGCGTAATTCCCTGAATCTTCTTCCAACATGAAGATCGATCGGATGCGGACCGGATGCTTTGGTTGTGCGTCGCCCGTTGCGCCCTGGGTTTTGCTGCGTATGTTCTGCACGCTTCTGGTTTTTAGAAGGCATTTTCTGGGACGTCTCGCATTTCGTGATTGTGTGGGTAAGACTAGAACCGGATTGATCATCGGCTTTCTGTCATGTACGGCAAGAAACTTTTCCATTGGCCGAACCCGATCTCCCATCTGGTGAAAGAGCGTAGCATCAATCAAACACTTGTAGCGGTGTTTTTGGGGATAACACATGCTGGGAAGTGGCTTACGTGTGAAGTGCTTTGGAAGGACAGAGAAGCTGCGTCCTGTGTGGGATCTAATTCCTGCCTCCCCCGAAAAGAATCAGATTCGGTCAGCGCATCGGCAATAACGAAAAATTCTTTCATTCATGCGGACTAGAATTTCCGGGGCCGGCCGACATCAAGGCCGGTGGAACGTCTCGGGGGCAATCCCTCACATCTTTGGAGATAGACATGGTTATAAATCACAATGACCTGACCCGGCGTATTGAAACCCTCCTCCTGGATCTTCGTCAGGCAGAAACCAGCAATGCGGTTTACCGGGAGCCAGCACTGTATCTGCATACGGCGCAAAAAGCCCTCGGCTCAATTGCGGATCAAGACACGAAGGACAAAAATCGCTTTGCGTCATAGAAAAAAACTTGGTTGGACCGCAAGCATGTGCGCCGTTGAGGGGGAACTAAGGAGTTCCCCCTCTTCCCAAGCTCACTGAAGGTTTCGTATTTTAAACTACCGTCAGCTAATCATTGCGTCAGCGACGCGGTATCAATCACAAAGCGATATTTCACACTGATTTTATCATTACCGACAGCACTGCGCACGGAACTGATTGAAGGTAAGTCGAGGGCGCTCGCCCCGCCATTTCCATGACAAAGACAAATGAATCACAAGCAACGGATATCACTCAAATAACATTTATCTCGGCTCTGACACTTCGAAAGGATGTTTGACAGTTAGACTGCTCGAACAGAACTCAGGAATGCTTGCACTTTCTCACGCAGTTTGTCTGTTTCATGTAACAAACTGCCCGAAGCATCTAATACTTGTTCAGCTGCCCCACCTGTCGAAACCGCAGCTTCATTCACACTAATAATACTACTAGTGACTTCGGTGGTCCCCCCAGCAGCTTCTTGGACGTTGCGAGTGATCTCGAGTGTAGCAGCTCCCTGTTGCTCAACAG
>NZ_CAXBKA010000010.1:0-135341 GCF_963976355.1 uncultured Sneathiella sp. | reverse complement strand
CCATTTGTGTCACTGCCTTGCCGTTCTTCTCGATATCATGGATCAGCCATTCCATTTCCTTGATCTCACGGCGTTGTGCATCGATAATCCCGTTCGCAAGCTCTCGAACCCTGATATCGTCCATTCCCGCCCGTTCGCTTGTCAGAATGGCGATTGAATGATGGGGAATCATGGCTTTCATATAAGAGCAGTCCTGCACAGCCACTTGGCTACGGACAAGCCAGAGCGCAACGGCAAATACAACAATACTTGTCAGGAAAATACCTTTATTAACAGCACTCTTCCTATACATGTTCAGCATGAAACCGAGCATGATGACAGCCATAGCCGTTCCCATGAGAAATGTCATGTAAAAGCGGGTTTCACTCCAGAAGACATGACTGGCTTCATATGTGTTTAGATACGTCAATCCGAACATGACAGCCATAGACACAGCTATCATGACAGCAAATTTCCAATATTTGAAAGAATTGTCTGTCATCTGCGCCTCTTCCCAACAAAACTTATCCACAGGCTGACAACTAGGTCTGCGCACCACAACCAACGATGTAAAATCACTTTAGTTCCGTTGTGTTCGTGATAGATTCGTTGATCGGGCGGTTGAAATTCTCCGTCTGTTATCGACAAAGCACCGGCAACAATCAATGCAGTAGATATACTAGAACTCAATGGAGGTCGGTCCAGTATTAAGGCCGTCGCAATTATATATGATACGGCGGCGGTTCGAAGCAATTTCGCTCAACCAGCAGCAAAACCCTAAAAAATGAGGTCGGAAATCCGCTAATCCAGGAATGAGTTCCAATAATTACGATTATTCCGGGGGGGAGCGGTCCGTTGGCGGGTTATCGGCAATTTCCAAAATAAGCTTTTTTCGAACAGCATTGGCAAAGGTGTTGCTGTTATCAGCCGTAATGACAAACGCTCCATTGCCTCCAATGATTAGCTCGCTGAAGGCAGCCTCCAGATCGTAATTATTGGGACGGCCCGAACAATACCGGCATAGAACTGCAAGTCCGTTAATCGTTATATTCGCACTGACAACTTCATCACGGGCAAGTTCGATCGGCGGTCCGCTCCAGTTATTCGCGCTGTCTGCAGAAATGTCGATAACCTGGCGGAAGCTCCATATCTCATTATTTTCAATAAGACTTTTCCCGAATAGCAAGGCAGAGCCGATGGCGTTGTAACCGCGCGCTCTCCTGGGTGGAAGGAGAAGATCCGATGCAAATTTCTGGGCGGATTCTTCACTATCTACGATCTGCCAGCCGACGACGACATCTTGGGAGCTGGAATCGCCCCATTCGACATAGGTAACCGCAATTTTCCCGTAGATCGAGGTCGTAATCGCTGAAATCACATCCGGATTGGTGATTGCTTTTGCATAGCCCTCACGTTGAAATAAAATCTCGGCGTCATCTATGGAACCGGTTGCATCCGCGAGCAGCACAAGTTCCAGCCCGACCTCGACTCTTTCCTGCGCGTTGGTGACTGGCGACCAGAAGCAGGACAGGAGCAGTAGGAAAACAATCGGATTCCGACGGAGCATTACCATTCCTCGCAAGGATTAAAGCTGCAGAATAATCATTTGCCATATTTTCCTGTCGGTCAAGTGTGGGCTTGCAAACCTAGGCCAAGATTTATTCTGATCTTTCTCTTGAATTTTTTTAGAATAATTCTAACTCATAACTATTGTCAATAGATCCTGCGACATGGAGAAAGATAGATGTCAGAGAAAAAGAAGATGACCACAACGGCCGGTGCACCGGTCGTCGACAATCAAAACTCAATCACAGCCGGGGAGCGCGGTCCGGTCCTGATGCAGGATTATCAGCTTCTTGAAAAACTGGCGCACCAGAACCGCGAGCGGATTCCGGAGCGTGTTGTTCACGCGAAAGGCTGGGGTGCGCATGGGACTTTCACGGTTACCCATGATATCAGTAAATATACGCGCGCGAAGATCTTCTCTGAGATCGGGAAGAAAACCCCCATGATTGCACGGTTTTCCACTGTTGCCGGAGAGCTGGGGGCGGCGGATGCCGAGCGGGATGTACGCGGCTTCGCACTGAAATTCTATACCGAAGAAGGGAACTGGGATCTGGCCGGGAATAACACGCCGGTGTTCTTTGTACGGGATCCACTCAAGTTTCCTGACTTTATTCACACACAGAAACGTCACCCAAGAACTAACCTGAGATCTGCGACCGCCATGTGGGACTTCTGGTCATTATCGCCGGAAAGTCTGCATCAGGTGACAATCCTGATGTCGGATCGAGGCCTCCCAGTGGCCCCGATGTATATGAATGGATATGGTTCGCATACCTATAGCTTCTGGAATGAGGATGGTGAGCGTTTCTGGATCAAGTTTCATTTCAAGACGAATCAGGGTCACAAGCATTATACGAATGAGGAGGCTGCGAAGGTGGTCGGCGAGACCAGGGAGAGCTATCAGGAGGAATTGTTTGGCACGATTGATCGCGGCGAATTTCCGAAATGGACATTGTTCATTCAGGTTATGCCAGAGGCTGACGCAGAGAAAACACCTTATAATCCCTTTGACCTTACTAAAGTATGGCCGCATGGAGATTATCCGCCGATCGAGGTAGGGGTGATGGAACTCAACCGGAATGCTGACAATTACTTTGCTGAAATTGAACAGGCGGCTTTCAGTCCCTCGAATGTCGTGCCGGGGATCGGCTTCAGTCCCGACAAGATGTTGCAGGCGCGTATCTTTTCCTATGCGGATGCCCATCGTCATCGTTTGGGCACGCATTATGAAGCGCTTCCGGTTAATGCGCCCAAGGTTCCGGTAAATCATTATCATAAAGATGGCGCGATGCGCTTTTTTAAAAATGATACCGGGAACCCGGACGCCTATTATGAGCCTAACTCAATGGGTGGCCCAGTTCAGGACGAAAGCTATCGTGAGCCGCCGTTGAAGATATCCGGAAATGCGGATCGGTATGATCACCGAGTCGGCAATGACGATTATTCTCAGCCGCGAGCGTTGTTCAACCTGTTTAACGATGAGGAGAAAGCGCGCCTTTTCTCTAACACAGCTGCAGCCATGCAAGGTGTGCCGGAGGAGATCGTACAGCGGCAGCTTGGCCATCTTTACAAGGTCGATCCCGCCTATGCGGATGGTGTTGCCGCAGCAGTAGGCGTTGCTCTTTCCGATCAAGCCAAAGTGGGATAAAGCCCAAGTGCCCGAATGAAAGCCTCAGGAGACGTAACACCTGAGGCTTTTTCTATGCAGGTCGGTTCTCATGTTGTGAACAGCCGGTCTGTTGCCAGCTTTCGCCAAGCCTGCACATTCGGTGGTCCCAATGTTTTGATTTTAATGTCATGAAAGCCACGGCCCATCCAGCTTTGCGAATGTCGGAACTGGGCAAGAGGGGCATCGGCATAGCGAATGATCCGCTCGACCTTTCTTTCGCGCCGTTCCTTGTAGGTCATCAAAGCCTGATCGACATTTTGCATCGCAAGGGCATCCGCAAGACAACGGCTTCCCGCAAAGGCTAAAGCGGCTCCTTGCTGAATCATGGGCGAACAACCATTCGCCGCATCCCCGACAAAGGCGATCCGCCGGTCAAAAAAGCAGGGTTTAATCACCGATTGCAGTCGGCCGACGTATATTTCGGTATCATCAAGTCGTCTCAGAATGTCAGGTAGTGGACCACGATAACCACCAAAAACATGTTTCAGGTTTTCCCGCGAATCGTCCACTAGGGGATTAGGTCGGCTGTTTTCATATGCGTGGCCGTAACAATACAGGGTGTCATTACTGATCGGGAAAACCATGAAACTGTCTGATTGACCCACCATTTGCAGCGGTTGCAAACCATGCTCCGGATACTCAACGACAAACCGCCAGCAGGCGAAACTATGATCATGAATCAACGCCTGCCCTTCAAAATTCTCATGACGGGTCAGGGAGTTGAGGCCGTCCGCGGCGATAAGGAGATCGTACGATCCATTAAGGATCTCGTTCGTGCAGGTAATGCTGACGCTGTCATCTTCATGCCTGACACTCATTAGCTCGGTATTATAGCGAATTTTTCTCTGTAGCCCTACCCTGAGCGCTTCATTCAACACCTGCCGTTCAAGGGCAATGAACTGGTCATTCTCGAAAGGAGGATCTGTAAGGCGTGCTACGTTGATCACCTTGCCATTGCTCTTGCAGTAAGTGACTTTATCGGCCTGTTGGTATCGTCCCTCTAATCCATCAAATATACCGAGTTTTTTGATTTCCCGGACCGCATTGAACGGCAGGACTATGCCTGTACTATCGGTATCCTCGGATGATTTTTCCTCGATAATTTCAAAATTCAGCCCAAACTTCTTTAGCCATTGGGCTAGGGAAAGTCCTGCTATTCCTGCCCCCACGATCAGAATTTTTGATGTCAATTCCGGTTGTTCCTCGTCGTAATCATACTCTCAGGCAAGTATAATTGAACATATATATATTCTAAAGGTAAATCAGGCTGGTTGGCAGCCATTGGGAACGTCAGAACAGTGAAATCCTCGACAGACTATCGGCCGCCAAGCTACGAAAATCCCTAGAGAATTAACAGTTGTTCAATACTTTCCGTTTAGTTTCAATCGACCTCAATTGAGACGGACTGTGGAAAGTTTGACCGAATATTCAAGGGAAACTTGCGTTGGCGAACGCATTAGGCGGTGCATATGCTAAGCGAAGCAGTGATGTTCGTTTGCTTGCTGGCATTGCTTTTTGTTTTCCTGAGAAGGAAAAAGCGCCTTACTCATGTCAGATTTGGGCGTACCTTGATTAACCTTGGTTTATTTGTTCTTGTCTGTGCCTCCCTGATTGATGTTCTGGTTATTGGTGACGGTGCCCTTTTCGATATCGGTTACAGCCATAATGCGGCTTTAGAGATATGGCATTTCATTGCCTATATACCGGGGTTGATTTTTATTGCACTTGGCCTGTCGCGAATGCTCCCTGCGATTGAACGCCTGAATGGTGAAATCAAGGCCCGCAAGTTTTCTGAGCAGAAACAACGGGAGCAGAATGAGCGCCTGCAACTGGCGATCGAGCAGGCCGAAAAAGCAGAAAGCATGTTGCTTGATGCAATCGAATCAATGCCCGAAGCCGTGGCCATTTATGATGTGGATGACAGGCTGTTTGTCTGCAACGAGCCCTATAGAGACCGTTTCAAAGACATTGCAGATGATGTCGTGAAGCCCGGAGTACAATTTCAAGAGCTGGTACGCTTGTCTGTGGAATCCGGGCGGTTGCCTGAGGCAATCGGGCGTGAGGAAGAATGGATTTCTGGACGTATTAAGGAACATAGAAACCCGGTGCAGCCTATCGAGCAGGAATTCTATGACCGGCAGATTTACCGTCTCTCTGAAACGAAAACAAAATCCGGTGGTATTGTCTCGATCCGCACCAATATCACGGACATGCGCGAGCGCGAAAAAGCGCTGGAGGAAAACCGCGCCAAACTTGAAGAGGCCCAGGCTATTGCTCACATTGGCAACTGGATGCACAACAGTGTTGAAAACACCCATGAATGGTCTGACGAGGCTTTCCGCATTCTGGGATATGAGCCAGGCGCGACAGAACCACGGTACGGCAACTTTATCAGGCGGGTTGATAAAGAGGATGTTGATCGCCTGGTCGAAGTTTTTGAATCCGTTGATTCAGTTTCAGAACCGTTCGAGGTTGAATTTCGGGTGGTACATGAAGATAAGAAAATTACCTATGTCCGCCTGATAGGCCGCCCGATTATTAGCGAGACGGGTGAAGTATCGGGAGCCAGCGGCACGATACAGGATATTACTGCTCAGCATATGTTTGAACGCGAGTTGACTCAGGCGAAATTGGAGGCGGAAGAGGGAACGAGGTCAAAATCCCTGTTTCTTGCAAATATGAGCCATGAGCTTCGGACACCGCTAAATGCGGTCATCGGCTTTTCGGAAGTCCTTGCGAAAGAGATTTTTGGCCCGTTGGAGAACGAAAGATATCGTGAGTATGCGGATAATATCCAGTCTTCCGGCAGGCATCTGTTATCCCTGATTGACGATATTCTGGAATATTCAAGGCTTGAATCAGGTTCCATTGAATTGCAGGAAACAGAATTCAGACTTCTGGATATTGTCCGGTCATCCAAAACTATGCTCGCGGCGAAGGCAAACGAGAAATCCATTGAGATCACGCTTTCCGAGCAGTTGAATATATGCCTGCGTGCGGATGAGAGAAAACTCAAACAGGTGCTGATTAATCTGATCAATAACGCGATAAAATTCACGCCCGATAGCGGCAGGATTGAACTCGAGTTATCAATGCATGAGGAGAATTTCATATCCCTTTATGTCATCGATAGCGGCTATGGAATCAGTGAGGAAGAAATCAACAACGTTATGCGTCCTTTCGGGCGGGCGCGTTATTCTGTTTCCAAGTCGATAGAAGGTACGGGGCTTGGATTGCCGCTTGCCAAGTCGATTGTCGAATTGCATGAAGGTGAGTTGAAAATTACCAGCAACAAGGAAAAATCTGGCACAACGATCGAGATACGTCTGCCAAAGTTCCGGGTCGTTGAAACATCAAAGAATTTTCCGCACCTGAACCTTGTTGCCCGCTCTTGATAGGGCGTTAAAAATCATCATCTAACAGTGAATCTTTATGTAGCGTAGCAGGAATTTTTCTGCTACTGACGCTCTCTGAAAAACTTGGTTTCAACAACTAGACAGGTGGAACATTAGAATTGCAACTGCTCCAAGATTATGAGGGCTATGTCGCGGATCGCGAGCAAGCCCTAGCCGGTTTGCGGCGATATGAAAACGAAGCGACAGCTCTTGAAATCGAGCAGTCGAATGATGCTGTCCACTTTCTGTATATCAACGAGATTGCAGAGGCGGCCAGCAGATTTCTCAACGGGTTTTCAGGCACATGCCTTTATGCGGCGAAAGCCAATCCGCATCCGGCCTTGCTAAGGCTTTTGTGGGCGGCGGGCATTCGCCATTTCGAGGTGGCCTCCATCCGTGAGATTGAAAAGTTGCGGGTCGAGTTTCCGCTCGCGCAGCTTTACTTCATGCACCCTGTCAAAAGCCGTCAGGCGATCAATCGCGCCTACGCGCTTGGCGTTAGGCACTTTGCCTTCGACAGCCTGGACGAACTGCGTAAAATTAAGCAGGAAACCGGCCATGCCGAAGATCTTTCGCTCATGCTGCGGCTGAGCGTCTCGCAAGTCGGGGCCGTTTATCCGCTGGATAACAAGTTCGGTGCAACCCTGATGGAAGCGCCGCTCTTGCTCGCTCATGCACGCCAGATTGCGGAAAAGGTCGGTGTGACATTCCATGTCGGCTCACAATGTCTCGAAATTGAAGCCTACGTTAATGCCATCTACAATATTGCCAATATGCTGGATGGTTGTGGCGTCAAGATCGACATGCTTGATGTCGGTGGAGGATTTCCGATATCCTATCCGGATATGGAACCGGCACCGTTGCAGGATTATTTCGATGCCATTCAAAAGGCACTCGTGGAGTGTGGCTTTGATGCGCTGGAGATATTTTGTGAGCCGGGGCGGGCCATGGTGGCTGCGGGAGGTGCGGTTGCCGTTCGCGTTGAACTCCGTCGCGGACAATCTCTATACCTGAATGACGGAACCTACGGTGCCTTGTTCGATGCTGGTCAGCTTGGCTGGGCATATCCGGTTGAACTGTATCGGGCCGGTCGTTTGCATGTACCGTCAGAAAACACGCAGTTTCAGCTGTATGGGCCGACATGTGACAGCATCGACAAGATGAAGGATCGTCTTGCGTTGCCGGATGATGTCTGTGAAGGTGACTGGATCATTTTTCGTCATCTGGGAGCTTATGGCTATGCCATGCAAACCAGATTCAACGGATTTTATTCAGAAACCATGGTGGGAATTGAATCGCCTGCCGAGTTCGCATAGCACAACAAGTTGAAAAAGGCGTCAGGTTAAAATGACAAAACTCTCGAAGAGCAACGAGAAGGCGGCCCTTCTTTCGAAGACCGTCGAGCATGTTGACATCAAAAGTTTTGATGCGCGTCCGATCATCGATGCGATGGGAAAAATGTCTTTCACATCGCGTGATCTCGCGCGGGCTACAGAGATATTCAACATGGCCGTGAATGATCCGGATTGTGCGATTATACTTACCCTGGCGGGGTCAACTTCCGCCGGGGGCTGTATGCATGTTTACCGCGATCTGGTGGAACTGGGCATGGTGGATGCGATTGTCTCCACCGGCGCGTCCATCGTGGATATGGATTTCTTCGAAGCTCTGGGGTATCGCCACTATCAGGCTGACAGCACGGTCGATGATAATGACCTGCGGGCCCTTTATATCGACCGCATCTATGATACCTACATTGACGAGGAAGAGCTTCAGCATTGTGACGAGATTATCAAGGTAATCGCGGATGAGCTGGAGCCGCGGGCTTATTCTTCCCGTGAATTCATATATGAGATGGGCCGCTGGCTGAAAACCAATGCGGTAAAGAAAAACTCTCTTATCGAAACCTGCTATGATCACGATGTGCCGATTTTCGTTCCGGCATTTTCCGACTGCTCTGCCGGTTTTGGTTTAGTCAAGCATCAGGTCGAGAATCCGGCAAAGCACCTCAGCATTGACAGCGTCAAGGACTTCAGGGAACTGACGGAAATCAAGATTGATGCGGGGACAACCGGCT
Organism: uncultured Sneathiella sp.; assembly: GCF_963976355.1. Taxonomy (NCBI): domain Bacteria; kingdom Pseudomonadati; phylum Pseudomonadota; class Alphaproteobacteria; order Sneathiellales; family Sneathiellaceae; genus Sneathiella; species uncultured Sneathiella sp. The sequence continues at coordinate 126,655 of NZ_CAXBKA010000010.1, read as the reverse complement.
TGTTAATGGTTGGCGGCGGCGTGCCCAAGAACTTTGTGCAGGATACGGTCGTTTGCGCCGAAATCCTTGGCAAGGAAGTAGACGTACATAAATATGCCGTGCAGATATCTGTTGCCGATGTGCGGGACGGGGCCTGTTCTTCCTCTACCCTCAAAGAGGCGGCGAGCTGGGGCAAGGTCAGTACAAGCCTGGAACAGATGGTCTTCGCGGAAGCTTCTTCCGTCGTCCCCTTGCTGGTATCGGACGCCTTCCATCGGGGTGGCTGGAAAAACCGCAAGGCGCGGAAGTTTACCAAGCTCTTTCAATAAGCGACAAACGGACTGGAAATCATGACAGTTCCATTTGACATACTCCCCTCGGAAGAGGGGTTTTTGGGCCTGCCCGAAGAGGAGGCTGTCGACTACGCGTCCGCGAAGGCCATTATCATTCCGTTTGGTCTTGAGGGATCGGTCAGCTATGGCGGCGGAACGGCGCTGGGGCCGGCTGCGATGATTGAAGCCAGCCATCAGGTGGAGCTGTTCGATGAGGATCTCTGGCGGGAGCCGTTTAGGGACTTCGGTGTCGTCACGATGCGGGAGAAGCCTGTTGATGGAAACGATATAAAAGCGGCAATAGATGATCTGGCCGCCCTTACCGAAGCGGCGCTTGGCGATAGTAAATTTCCGCTCGTCTTCGGCGGAGAGCATTCCATCACACCCGGTGCGATCCGTCCGTTTCTTGCTCAGTTTGATGACCTAGCCATCCTACATTTCGATGCCCATGCGGATTTGCGTGATGGGTATGACGGCGAGCATTATTCTCATGCGGCGGCAATCCGCCGGGTGCTTGATCACCCGACTGTTCCGATCGTTTCCGTGGGTATTCGCAATATATCGGCGGAGGAGATTCCGTTTCTGGACGCAAACCGTCATCGGATAAACATCCATTGGGGGAAGGACCGCGAAAGCTGGCAGGTGGACGATATCGTTGCCCCGTTAAAAGGGCGTCCTATTTATCTGACCTTTGACCTTGATGGGTTTGACGGTTCCGTAATGCCAGCAACGGGGACACCTGAACCTGGCGGGCTTTTCTGGAACGATGCGATCAAGATCATCAAGGCCGCCTCCGGAGTTGGCACAATTGTGGGAGCAGATATCAACGAACTGGCCCCTATTGAAGGGATGCATGCGCCGAACTTCCTTGCGGCAAAGCTCGCATACAAGATTCTGTCGCTCGCATTATCGAAATAGCGGCGGCGCGGCTTGCCCAGAAATGGGCAAGTTTTTTCCTCTTTTTTGAAGTAAATCAGCCTCATTTCGCTGGCAAGAACGCAAACTACAGTGAAAGTACGGGGGCATGAAGATGATAAAATCCTTACACCAAGCGCAGACTAGTCTTAGGAGTCTTCTTTCTGCGATAAGGACGTTCCGGCGACAGGTTATGGTCGTCGCAGTTGCCTCATTACTGAGTTTGGCGATCGTCCTGAATGTGGCGATGGCGCCGGTAACGAATGCCGAAAATGCGCTTTCCCAGGTAGCCTACCTCAAGAAGGATATCAACGGAACGACGTCGATCATTCGCTAGCCCGTTTGCTGTTTGTTATTGCCGTTCCTGTAGTCCATCCTGCTTCATACGCCAGAGACAGACATCTACGCGGTCCTGCCCGAAGAATGCCTCGTTTTTATAGGCGAGCGTAGGAACTCCCCAATGTCCCGCTTTTTCGAGTGCTTCCTGGTTCGCGTTGACTTTTGCCGCATATTCATCGAATCGATCAGCAATCAATTCATCGAGCTTGGCGAGATCAAATCCGGCGGATGCCGCCGCTTTGGATAAATGGTCTCCTTCATGCCAGCCGCGCACCTCTCCGCTCCAGATCAGGGTTGAAATCTTGTCGAGGAAAGCGAGCCCGTCTCCTGTTTCTGCCGCTGCGATACCAAGATGAGTAAGGCGGTGGATATAAGGCTGCTCCAACGGAATTTCTCTCGTCTGTCGGTTCATTTTTACCGGATCGGGACGCGGCCAGGAAATAGGAATGTTGTTCATCTCGCCAACGCGCTGGATGTCGGTCATGAGGTAGTCGATCCAGAGAGGGTGAATATCCTTGAAGAATTGCGGATTCCTGACAGCAATCGGATATACCGGTCGTATGTTGACATGTAGGTCATAATCCTTCGTCAATTCAATAATTCTGCGGATCGCCAGATAAGAATAGGGGCTTCTGAATGACCAGAACAGGTCAACACTATGAGTCATGGTTTTCTCCATAATCAGTTGTTATACTTTCTTCATAATATGTTTTTATAATTCTGACGACCAACCAATTTTCTCTGACGGAAATATTGCGTAAGTCGTTGTTCCCGAAGTTTTGGGACTAAATCAGCTGTTTTGAAATGATATCCTGCGATCTGTATGAGTTAAAATGCCCTTTTTTCATATTCTTGTTTTGGCGGCGATACAGGGGATTACTGAATTCTTGCCCATTTCGTCGAGCGGCCATCTGTTAATTGTCCCGTCCCTTACAGGTTGGCAAGATCAGGGTCAAAGTATTGATATAGCTGTTCATGTCGGAACGTTGATCGCTGTCGTCACCTATTTTCGCCATGATATATTTGGCATCGTTAAGGCATTTCTGACGCCTGCTGATAAAAGCGGCGCAGATGACCGTAGGCTCGGTTTTCATATCATCATTGCCAGCATTCCGATCGTACTTGTTGGAGGTGCAATGTATCTCCTGCTGCTAAACGACTTAAGATCAATTCTGCTTGTGGCGGCGACGACAATTCTATTTGGCATTTTCTTGGGTTGGGCAGATAAGAAATTTCCCGTCACGAAGAATATCGAAGGAATTACAATCATGGATTCACTCGTGATTGGATTGTTTCAGATACTGGCGCTGCTGCCGGGAACGAGCCGCTCTGGCATAACCATGTCAGCGGCACGAATGCGCGGCCTTAGTCGAAGCGACGGTGCGCATTTTTCCATGTTGCTGTCCATTCCGACAATTCTTGGTGCCGGAACTTTAGCTGCATATCACCTGTATACCGCAGAAAAGCCCGAGATCGGAATGGATGCTTTGACCGCAGGTTTAGTATCCTGCATTATTGCGTTTCTGGTAATCAGCCTTCTGATGCGCTGGATCGAAAAAATCGGCTTCACGCCATTTGTTATATACCGGCTTATACTGGGTGCCGTTCTTCTGGGTGTCTATTTTGCGACTTGAGGCCAAAAATATTTGCTGAATTACCTCTTAAGCCCGTAAACAACTTGATTAATCCTGCATAAAGCCCCATTTCCCTTACATATCGATTGGAAATGGACATTGCATGAATGCTTTTAAAACCAGTTGGATAAGACCTTCCAGCCTATTGCTGGCGGCATTTGCGTTGGCCTCCGCAGTTGTTTCGCCCGCCGCACTTGCAGCCGAAAAAAACTCAGAGTTGCACTATACGGTTTATCTGGGTGGACTTTATCTTGGCAGCATTGAAACCGAGATAGAGCAGGGCGATAGTCAGTATAAAATTGAAAGCACAGCAAACACCAGTCAGGCATTTAACTGGATCGTCAGCTGGTTCGCCAGCGGCGAAACTGAAGGTCTGATCGGTCTTGACAAATTCTTCCCGAGTCAGCATCAGCACAAAAGTACCTGGAACCAGAACGTGCGTGTTGTCACGATGGATTATGGCAAGTCCGGCTCGGTCCGGGTCGAGAAAACCACCACGCGTAATGAAGATTCGGGTCGATATACCCCGATTGATCCTGCAAGTCTGACCAATAGCGTTGATCCGATGACAGCTATCCTGACGATGACAAATCAACTTGATGAGGGGAAGGGCTGCACGGCGCGGTTACCCATTTTTGATGGTCACCGGCGGTATGATGCGATCCTGTCGGATGTCCCCTCTCGTTATTTCAAACCATCGCGCTATACCGTATTCTCCGGGAATGCAATCGGTTGCAAGCTCGAGTTTGACAGAATTGGCGGGTTTCCCGTCGATCAGCAGCAAAGTTTCAACAGCGATTCTCAGCAGGATGTTGTGGTCTGGGCAGGTGCCCCGATTGAAGGGGGCCGGATAGTCCCCGTACGCATGCAATTGAAAACCCGTTTCGGAAATATGGAAATGCATCTGGACCGCTATCGGGAAGGACCCATGCAGCTTGTCAGCCGGAACTCCCAATAGAGCATTTTCAGGGTTTTGACAGACACATTGGCTGAGTTGGGTGGCAACAACGGTTTAACTGCTTTATATTATTCCTCCGGATCATTAGTATAGGGCTGTCTGACAGTTGGGCGGTGGCTGGGGAGAGCACAGTGACGGCGGTGAGCTTTGCAGAAAGAATACGGCGAATAAGCCGCAGAAACGAACTTCCGGACATAGAAAACAATAAATTTCTTCACGACGCATTGGACCAAAACAAGCGTGAAGGATTGATGTTGGCCGTCAAGGCCCGAACGGTTTGCCTTTTCGTCATCGGCCTGTTTCTCATCTATCTGAGCCCTAACTGGTATGTTCTATACTACGAACTACTGATTGTTGCCTTTATGCTCATTGGCTGGGCTCAGGCAAAGATCGGTCGGGTGGAGAGGTCTAGAGCGGAACTATTTCTTATTTTTCTCGATCTGGCGCTGCTGACGGTCGTGCTGGTGGTCCCAAATCCTTGGGATCCGCGTCCATGGTCAGCTGCCCTTCAATTCAAATTTGGAAACTTTCCCTATTTTTTCATACTTCTTGCCGCGGCCACCCTCGCCTATTCTTGGCGGACGCTGGTGCCAGTTGTGTTTATTACAGCCATCCTATGGATGGGGGGATACTTTTGGGCGTCCTATCAGCCATCCGATATTGCGGAGCTTTCCGACAAGGTCGGCATGGCCCTGGAGGGCTATCCGAACATTCTCCATTTTGTTGATCCGGGCAATATACCGATCGAGCCACGTATTCAGGAAGTACTCATATTCACGATTGTCGCCTTTATTCTGGCCTTGAACGGCTGGCGTACCAATCAGCTGCTTGTCCGGCAGGCCGAAGCCGCGCGTGGGCGCGCTAACCTCTCACGTCATTTTCCACCCAACATCGTGGATAATCTGGCGGAACGGGATCAGCCGCTTGGCGAGGTAAGAGAGCAGCGCGTTGCGGTTCTCTTCGCCGATATTGTGGGTTTCACGAAAATGGCGGAGACAGAAACACCGGATAGGATCGTATCGGTTCTGCGTGATTTCCATTCCCGCATGGAAAGCTGCGTATTTGAGAACGGCGGCACCTTGGATAAATTTCTGGGAGATGGCCTCATGGCTACGTTCGGTACCCCTGAAACAACACCGCAAGATGCCGAAAACGCATTGAAATGCTCTGTAGCGATGCAGCGTCATATGAGCCGGTGGAATGAGGAGCGTAAAAAGGCTGGCCTGATGCCAATTCGCCTTTCCGTCGGTATCCATTACGGCTCGGTCGTCCTTGGGGACATCGGTTCGGAAAGGCGGCTTGAATATGCGGTGCTGGGCGATGTCGTGAATGTCGCCAGCCGCCTTGAGGCATCGACCCGGGAAATGAAAGCGAATATTGTGGTCAGCAGCGAGCTCATGGATGCTGCCGGCGGAGAACAAATGGCCAAAAAACTGGGGTTTGTCGAAAACGGCTCTCAGACTATTCGTGGGCGAGGAGGGGGTGTGACAACCTGGCTCCATTTGATAACGGAGCCCGCCAGCTAACGGGAAACACTTTGTAATAGACAGGCGGCAATCCAAGGGTGCCGAATGATAAAAAGTCGCCTAGGCCCTCAGGTCGAGATTGACTTTCACGCGTCTCGCTGCACACTCACCGGATATGCATTGTTCGGGGAGGATCTGCATGAAAGCTGCCGTCTGTCGGAATTTCAATCAGCCGCTGCAAATTGAAGTGTTGCTCCTGGCGCCGCCTGAAGAAGGAGAGGTTCGCGTCAAGCTCTCGGCTTGCGCCATTTGCCATTCGGATATTACCTACATGGACGGAGGATGGGGCGGCCCCTTGCCGATGGTGCTGGGGCATGAAGCAGCGGGTGAGGTTGCAGAAATCGGCACGGGCGTGCGGAATATCGCAGTGGGCGATCATGTACTGGTGACACTCATTCGGTCCTGCGGTCATTGCCCTGACTGCGAAAGAGGAGAGCCCTATGTATGCGGTACTCCGTTCCCGATTGACGGCGCTGGCCGTTTGACAACTGAAAATGGCGAACAGGTTCTTCAGGGCTTACGGACCGGAGCTTTTGCCGAAGAAGTTGTTGTCGATCAATCGCAACTTGTCGTTATTCCGAAGAATTTGCCCATGGATGCCGCATCGCTCTTATCTTGCGGTGTGATCACCGGCCTTGGAGCCGTTGTGAATACAGCTGACGTCCGGCATGGCGCCTCCGTCGTCGTGATTGGATGTGGCGGCGTTGGCTTGAATGCAGTTCAGGGCGCGGCTCTTGTTAATGCGGCGCCGGTTATTGCAGTGGACCTGGTGGAGGAAAAGCTGGTCGCAGCGCGCGACTTTGGCGCGACACATGCAATCAATGCGTTCTCTGATGATGTGATCCGGGAGGTCAGGGACAATACAAATGGTCGCGGCGCGGATTATGTTTTTGTCGCTGCTGGCAGCCCAAAGGCATTTGAACAGGGGCTGGAACTTCTGGCGCCCGCCGGGACGCTGGTGATTGTCGGGATGCCGCCGACAGGACAGAAAATTGCGGTTGAGGCCGGTAACATTGCCGGTGCCAGTCAGAGAATTCTCGGTAGCAAGATGGGCTCCACCCGTCTCCGGGTGGACATACCGAAACTCGTTGCGCTGTATGAAAGCGGCCGGCTGAAACTGGATGAACTGATCACCGGGCGGTATCCATTGGAGGAGATCAACCATGCCATCGATGAAGTCAGGGCGGACAAGGCATTGCGGAATGTGATTATTTTTGGAAAGACCTCATGAAACTGACCGACCTTCAAACATTTGTCGTAGGGACGCCGCCACCGCATTGGGGTGGCCAGTTCTGGGTGTTATTAAAGCTGACGACCGACAGCGGCGTGAGCGGAATAGGCGAGGCCTATGCGGTGCCATTTCATCCGGATGTGACCGTAAAAATGATCGAAGATGTTTTTGCCCGGCGGCTTCTTGGCATGAACCCCTTTCACATAGAACGTATCTGGCGCCGGGTATATTCGAGCGGATACACGCAGCGGCCGGATTCGACGATGATGGCTGTTCTGAGTGCGTTGGAAATGGCCTGCTGGGATATTATCGGGAAGGAAACGAATAAACCGGTTTATGAGCTTTTAGGAGGTAAAGTTCATGAAAGGCTCCGGACTTATACCTATCTCTACCCGAAGGACGGAGACGCGGCGGATGTGTATAGCGATCCGGATCTGGCCGCGGAGCGCGCCGCTGAGAATGTCGCACTCGGGTTTACCGGTGTGAAATTTGATCCCGCCGGACCCTATTCCGCCTTTGATCCGCGCCAACCCTCTTTGGGGCGTATGGATCTATCGGAAAAACTGGTTGCGCGGGTGCGTGAAGCGGTAGGGGATAAAGCCGATATTCTGTTCGGAACCCATGGGCAGTTGACCAAGTCCGGCGCGATCCGGCTCGCGCGCCGGTTGGAGAAATACGATCCTCTTTGGTTTGAAGAACCGACACCTCCTGAAAATGCCAGCGAAATGGCAAAGTTATCCAGACAGACAACCATTCCAATCGCGACAGGGGAGAGGCTTTGCACCAAATATGAATTCCACCGCGTGCTGGAGAGCGGGGCGGCCTCCATCCTGCAGATGGCGCTCGGGCGTGTCGGCGGACTGCTGGAAGGAAAAAAGATAGCTAGCATGGCGGAGGTCTATTATGTGCAGATCGCGCCGCATATGTATTGTGGCCCGGTGTCGGCGATGGCGGATATTCAGCTAAGTACCTGTACGCCGAATTTCCTCATTCAGGAAAGCATTAACACCATGGGCGACTTTCACGCGGAAATCCTGAAAGAGCCGATCCAATGGGAAGATGGCTACATCATCCCGCCGACGAAGCCGGGCCTTGGCATCGAGCTTGATGAAGAGGTTATTGCCCGGCACCCCTTCACAGGGGATCAACTGCATCTTGAAATGGTCGATGATCCGGTCATCTTCGAATAGCTCAGCCGAAGTTCATGTCGGCAACGAAAGGGTTGGTCGCGCGTTCCTGCCCAAACGTTGAAAGATTTCCATGCCCCGGAATAAAAGTAATATCATCCCCAAGCGGCCAGAGCTTTTCGCGGATCGAATGTAACAGGTCCTCATGATTGCCGCGCGGAAAGTCCGTCCGGCCGATGGAGCCTTGAAACAGGACATCCCCGACAATGGCGACGCGTTCTTTCAGATTGACGAAGACCACATGCCCCGGAGTGTGGCCAGGGCAATGAACGACCAGAAACTCCTCATTGCCAACGGTGACCGTATCGCCGTCTTCCAGCCAGCGGTCGGGCGTGAAGGCGAAGGATTCCGGAAAGCCGTAGCGCGCGCATTGCGTCGGTAGCTGGTCAATCCAGAATTTATCGTCTTTATGGGGCCCTTCTATCGGCACATTCAGCCTGTCATGCAATTCCTTCGTTCCGCCCGCATGATCGAGATGACCATGGGTGATGAGAATTTTCTCGATCGTCACGCCCTGTTTCTCGGCAGCTTCAATAACGCGGTCGAGGTCGCCACCCGGATCGGTGACCGCGCCCTTCATGGTTTCCTCGCACCAGATCAGACTGCAGTTCTGTGCGAATGGGGTGACGGGAATTATTACTGCTTTCATAAAATATCGGAGCGTTGGGTCGCTCCGTCCTTTGTTCGTAATCTGTGCTGTCAGCGTTTCAAGGCGCCGAGAATACCACGAAGCAGCGCTTTGGCAATGGTGCGTCCAATGGATGAGCTCACCGCGCGGGTCAATGACTTGATGGCGGCCTCGCCAACACTTTGGCGATTGGAGGCTTTCCGTTTCGGCTCCGGAGTGTTTTCCTGTTCTTTGGCGGCTGCCTTCGCCGCCTTCTCTGCACGTTCCTGCAGAATTTCATAGGCGGACTGGTTATCAATCGCCTCGTCATATTTATCCGCAAGATCGCTTTCCGTCAGGATGCTTTTCCGGACGGCATTACTGATCGGTCCGAGTTTGGACGAAGGTGGCCGGATCAGGGTCCGCTCTACTATCGACGGTTCGCCCTTGTTTTCTAGCGTAGAGACCAGCGCCTCCCCGACGCCGAGGGTGGTGATGACATCCTCGACATCAAATTTGGGATTGGGACGGTAGGTTTGCGCGGCAAGCCGGATTGCTTTCTGTTGCTTGGGGGTAAAGGCGCGCAGCGCATGCTGGATACGATTTCCAAGCTGGCCCAGCACCGATTCCGGAATATCGTCCGGGCTTTGAGTGACAAAAAATATACCAACTCCTTTGGACCGGATGAGGCGAACTACCTGTTCAACCTTTTCCAGCAGTGCTTTCGGGGCATCGTCAAAAAGAAGATGGGCTTCATCAAAGAAAAAGACGAGCTTGGGGCGGTCCGGATCACCGGCTTCAGGCAATTCCTCGAACAATTCCGACAACATCCAAAGTAAGAATGTGCCATAAAGCCGCGGGGAGTTCATCAGCTTATCAGCGGCAAGGATACTCATCATGCCCCGGCCGTTTTTGTCGGTGCGCATGAAGTCACGTAAATCAAGGGCTGGTTCACCAAAAAACTTATCCGCACCCTGATCTTCAAGACGGAGCAGTGCGCGCTGGATTGCACCAACCGATTGCGGTGAGACATTGCCGTAAATCGAAGAAATCTCAGCTCTCTGGTCATTCACGACCCCCAGAAGCGAGCGTAAATCCTTGAGGTCGAGCAATAGAAGACCCTGTTCATCGGCAACCCGGAAGGCAATATTCATGACGCCTTCCTGCGTATCGTTGAGCTCCAGCATGCGGGAGAGCAGTAGGGGGCCGATTTCGGAGATTGTCGTGCGGACAGGGTGACCCTGCTCTCCAAACAAATCCCAGAAAACGGCCGGAAAGGCGGCGGACTCATATTCGTCTGCGAAGCCGATGGCGCTTGCCCGCTTGGTCAGAAAATCCTGCATATCGGAATTTCGGGCGAGTCCGGAGAGGTCTCCCTTGGCATCGGCGAGAAAGACCGGGACGCCTGCAGCCGAAAAACCTTCCGTCAGCACCTGCAAAGTAACAGTCTTCCCAGTGCCGGTTGCGCCGGCGATCAGACCGTGCCGATTCCCCCATTTCAGCGGCAGATATTGATTATCGCCAGTTCCATCATCGCTCTTGCCAAGGAAAATTCCATCGTTGGTCAAACAGGTCATGATCGCAAAAATCCTTAATCCGGTGGAAGGCGGGTCATTCAGGGATGAGAAAATGTTATACCGGTTGTCCTGCGGCCTCAAGCATCCATTCTCTGACGGCGACAAGCTTGGGGCGCGTGGATTTTCGCGCTGCCGAAACAATCTGAAAAGGAGCGCGGGATCGACGGACCACATCGAACAGCTTTACGAGCCGGCCGCCGTTTATTGCCTCACGAACAAGGCCGTCAATTCCGATGGCAACACCCAAACCGTTTTCTGCGGCATGCAAGGCCATGTTGGCGCTTTCGAAATGAAGGCCTTGGCTGGAATCAATATCATGGATTCCCGCTTCGGCGAGCCATCGGGGCCAGTCTGTCGGACGCGGGCTTTCATGCAGGAAGACAGCACTTTTAAGATCTTCTGGGTGCATGAACCTCCGCGCCATGTCCGGGCTGCAGACCGGATAGGTGTCAACCTCAAGCAGTTTATCGATCCGCATGCCGGTCTGTGTCGTTCCCTCCGGCAAGACCTGGATGGAAAGGTCGAAATCATCCCGTTCAAAGTCCGCGGGGTTGAGCGACGTGATCAATTGAACATCAATATCCGGGTGATGTTCATAGAGGTCCGCCCATCGCGGAATCAGCCAGCGCAAGGCAAATGTCGGGTAGGCACAGATGGATACCGCATTGCGGCGGGTCTCACTGCGGAGGCGGGCCGACGCCGCTGCGATTTTTTCCAGTGGCAAGGTTATTTCCGCTAGATACTGCCGACCCACCGCCGTGAGTTCAATCCGCTTGTGGTGACGATGGAACAGCGTCTTTCCAAGATATTGTTCCAGCGTCTGAATCTGGCGGCTGACCGCGCCCGGCGTAACGCCAAGCTCCTCAGCTGCTTGATTGAAACTCAAATAACGGCAGGCGGCCTCAAATGCCCTGAGACCAGATGTAGAGGGAATATGCAGCATTTATCTCGACAATCTTGATTGATATTTTATCAATTATACTATGCTGAATTATCGATTGTCCATGGTCTTCGTAATGCGCATTATAGGGACACAAACAAACGGCCAAGGGAATATGCGGGGTTGATATGACATTTTTACATAAAAAGCAGGAATTCAAGCCACAGGAGCTTTCTGACTATATTGCGCCGGATTGCCACGGCCTCAACTTCTATGAGATTGATACCTCGTTGCAGGATTTGCTGCATTGCTACATGCCGGATGATCTGCGGCAGCATCTTGAGCCGCATTATCGTCGGCTTGGTGAACTTTCCGGCAATCAAATCGATGACTGGTCCCGCGATTCCGATCGCCATATACCGGTCCTGCATGCACGGGATGCCCGGGGGCGCAATGAAGACTGGATTGAGTTTCACCCGTCATACCGCAAGATGGAAGATGTGGCCTTCAAGGATTTCGGTTTTCACCGAATGTCCCATCGCGAGGGCGTCTTTGGCTGGTCCGGTAAAGTTCCGCCGCTTGGCAAATATGTTTTCCAGTATCTTTTCGGACAGTCGGAGTTCGGCCAGCTCTGCCCGATTTCAGCGACTGAGACCTCTGCCATGCTCATTGAGCGCTATGCGGACGATGAGACAAAGGAGAAACTTCTCGAGCGGATGTTCAGCCAGGACATGGATCAAATCCTCAAGGGCGCACAATTCATGACCGAGAAGACCGGCGGTTCCGATGTCTCGAATATCGAACTGCAGGCCCGTTTTGAAGATGGGAATTGGAGACTTTATGGTGAAAAATGGTTCTGCTCCTGCGCGGATGGGGATGTCGCCCTGTTGCTGGCGCGGCCGGAAGGCGCACCGGAGGGCAACAGTGGGCTCGCACTGTTCGCGATGCCCCGCAAGCTGGAGGATGGACGCCGGAACCCGTACCGGATTGTCCGGTTGAAAGACAAGCTCGGCACAAAATCGATGGCGTCGGGAGAAATCATCTTTGAGGGCGCGGTGGCCTATCCGCTTGGAAAAGTGGGCGCCCATCCAAACCAGGGTCTCAAACTGATGATGGATCAGGTCAATTTTTCCCGTCTTTCCCATGGCGTGCGGGGAGCGGCAATGATGCGCCGCTGCCTAAACGAGGCTTTGACAGTTGCCAACTATCGCAAGGCGTTCGGGGAAACGATCATCGATAAACCGCTGTTGCGGCGGCAGCTAATGAAATTGATGGTACCTACGGAACAGGCACTGTCCATGTTCATGTATGTTGCGGTCAATCTTGCGAAAGGCGAAGCTGGAGATGAGGCGGCGGCGAAGCGCACCCGTATCCTGACTCCGCTTCTGAAGTTCCGCACAGCCCGTGATAATATCCGTGTTGCAACCGGTGCAATGGAAGTACGCGGCGGCAACGGATATATTGAGGATTGGGTCAATCCACGTCTTGTCCGGGATGCACATCTCGGGGTGCTGTGGGAAGGAACTTCGAATATCAATTCCCTAGACGTGACGACCCGGGCGATTGCCCGCGCCGGAGCGCATGAGGACCTTGGCGAGGATTTGACGCGCCAGATCGAGTCAAATAATTCTCTGCCCGGTCAGTATGCCGGCCAGCTAAAGGGCCTGGTGGATCAATCTGTGAAGTTCGCGGAAGAAGTCGCACGTCAGGGCAAGGAAACACATGCCCGCAAGGCGGCCAGCGCGTTGTATCATGCGACCACGGCGACTCTAATGGCGAACGAAGGGGCAGAGCTTGGCGCGGCTGGCCGAGATGCACGGCGGTTGCTCCTGTCCCGGATGATTGTGGACCACAAGCTTGTCGCCGGTAATCCCCTGTCAATCGAGAGCGGCGAATTTGCCGATGCCGCAACGGATGCCCTGTTAAGTGGCGCACCGGTCAGCCTGGAAGAGGCAAGCCGCATCCTGGCCCTTTAGGACATCCACAAACTGAATAATTGCAGGGCCCCTGCAGGAGACAAGATCATGAATATGAACCTCAACATCAAGAAAAGAGAGGAGCGAAAGCTCGAGGACTGGCTCGCCCAGGATTGCCACGGCCTTAACTTTTTTGAAATCGACAACAACCTTCAGGATCTGTTGACGCTCTATCTGCCGGAGGACCTGCGGACGCATATGACACCGGTCTATCAGCGACTGGGAGAAATAGCAGGCAACCGACTGGATGATCTGGCGCGGCTTTGTGACCGCCATGCCCCGGTGCTGCACCCAAGGGACGCGCGCGGGCGCAACCGGGACTGGATCGAATTTCACCCGGCCTACCGGGAAATGGAGAAAATCGGCTACGGAGATTTCGGGATACATTGCATGTCGCGTAAGGCAGGCGTGCATGGCTGGCCCGAGAAAATTCCGCCGATGGCGAAATATGTCTTTCAGTATCTCTTCACCCAGTCTGAATTTGGCCTGATGTGTCCGATTTCCGTGACAGATACTTCTGCCATGCTGCTTGAGCGCTATGGTCCGGAAATCGCCAAGGAAAAATACCTCGCCAGAATGCAAAGCCAGGATATGGATGAAATCTATATGGGTGGGCAATTCATGACTGAGAAGATCGGCGGTTCTGAAGTCGCCAATCTGGCCGTGACAGCGCGAGAGGAAAATGGCGAATGGCGTCTGTACGGCGATAAGTGGTTCTGTTCCTGCGCGGATGCGGAAGTCTGTCTGGTGCTGGCGCGGCCGGAAGGGGCGCCGCAAGGCAATGCGGGTCTCGCGATTTTTGCGGTCCCGCGTCATCTAGATGATGGTGAGCGGAATAACTATCGTATCGTGCGCCTGAAAGACAAGATGGGAACGAAGTCCATGGCGTCGGGCGAGATTATATTCAATGGCGCCCTTTGCTACCCGTTTGGCGATGTGGGGGCAAAGCGGAACCCGGGTCTCCGTCAGATGATGGATCAGGTGAGCATGTCCCGGCTGTCCCATGGGGTGCGGGCAGCTGGCATGATGCGGCGCTGTCTGAATGAAGCCATGGTGTCTTCAAGATCCCGCGATGTCTTTGGCGAGCCGATTATCAACAAGCCGCTGTTGCGGCGCCAGCTTTTGAAATTGATGGTGCCGACGGAGCAGGCGCTGTCCATGGTCATGCATGTTGCATCCGTCCTGCACAAGGCGGAAAGCGGCGATAAGGATGCGGAAAAGCTCAATCGGATTTTGACGCCTCTTGTTAAATTCCGGGCCTGCCGGGATAACGTCACGGTTGCGACCGGGGCGCTGGAAGTGCGGGGCGGCAATGGCTTTATCGAGGACTGGGTCAACTCCCGACTGGTTCGGGATGCCCATACGGGTCTTCTCTGGGAAGGAACGTCCAACATCAATGCGCTGGATATTACAACACGGGCAATCGCCGATGTTGGCGCGCATGAAAGCCTCGCGGATGATCTCAAGGACCGGCTGCGGGATGCGACGGACCTTCCCGGCCAGTTCGCGGGTGAGCTCTCCGGCCTCGTGGATCGGGCGAAGAAATTTGCGGAAGATATCGCGGTGAGCGGAAATGAAACGCAGGCCCGCCAGGCCGCTGATGCGCTCTATCACGTTACAACGGCCACTCTACTCGCGACAGAAGGGGAGGCGCTTGGCAAAGCGGGTGGCGATGCCCGGCGAATGCTCCTGTCCCGTCTGGTGATGGATACAAGGCTGCGGCCGCATGATCCGCTCAGTAATGGTGATGGACGCTTTGAAATAGAGGCAGGAAACTATCTTCTCGATGACAAGCCTGTTCCGCTGGAAGCGGCGGCAGACCTGTTACGAATCTAGGATCGATTAGCACTGGAAAATAATAAGAATAATTGCGAAATCGAAAGCACTCCCCGGCCGTGGCAATTTGTCGCTGCCGGGGATTTTTTTGTGCAAAACCCTTAAAAACAGCCAAATTTGATAGAGGCGGAGTCAATTTTCACCAAAATTTTCTGTAGTTTCACAACCTGCGTCATCTCACCGCATGGAGGGGGTAAACCAAAAGCCGAATAATACATTTCAGAGAGATTGTTGACCTTCAAAAAGGAGCAAGTGGGACATGTTTGATTCCTTGAAAGCGCGCGATGCGGCACCGACTGAATGCGGCGCGCAAATATTCCGCTTCGGTCGACCTGACAACAACACTCAGGCATCCCGCAACAGCGCACTGGCATCTCCTTGCGCTTCCTGCAAGGTTCGCGGCAAAGCAGTTTGTGCCGGATTGAATGACGAGGAGATGGAGGATTTCTCCCGGAATATTCATACGCGGCTGGTCAAGGCCGGAAAAGCTGTCTACCGGGAGTCCGAAGCGGCCGATAATTTCTACACTGTCGTGACAGGTGAGGTCCGGCTTGCGAACCTTTTGGGAGATGGCCGACGCCAACTTACGGCGTTTAAATCAGCGGGTGATTTGCTGGGTGAAAATAAAAAAGGTTTCTATCAATCTGATGCAGAGGCGGTGTGCGACACCATCGTGTGCCAAATTCCATTAAGTTTATTGGAAAAATACTCGAATGATGTCCCTGCAATGTATGCCTCTCTTGCAACGAAAGCGCAGGAGGAGCTGTGTGAGTTGCGGCATCACGCGGTTCTGCTGGGGCGCAAAACACCGCTTGAGAAAATTGCCACTTTTCTTTGTGGCCGGATGGATAAGCTTGACGGCAAGCAGGAGGATCAGGTCGCGATTGACCTGACGATGGGAAGAGGTGATGTGGCCGATTTTTTGGGCCTCACCATAGAAACGGTCAGCCGAACCATTACAAAACTAAAAAATATGGGGCTTTTGCTGGTACCAAATCCCCACCACTTTGTTATCAGGAATCCGGCCCGGTTGAGGCGTATTGCTGAAGGCGAAGAATAAGATGCGAGGGAATAAGTTAGACGCATTTTTTCAGTTAGGGTGCCAACTCGTGCGCTAACCTAAGACCATTGCAGCATTGATTTAAATCAATGCCCGTGATAGCAATTTTTACTAGTTTGCAGTTTGAGGGGGAGTGCGCTAGGGCACTGCGGCACAAAAGTTGCGGCTAATCATATGCTCACTCCTGGTATCTAAGTCTAAAGACGGAACCTGGATATGAATTTGTTGTGGCTCGCATTTACGATTGTCGGAGCATTGACGGGGATACTCCTGTCGGCGAAGGCCGTTGACCCCAACATGATGCTTCATGGCATGATGTTCACACTTGCCAGTATTTTAAGCGCCTTTGCGTTGATTGCACGGCATTACCGGAATGCCAGCGCCCCCAGTCTGGCGAGCGAAAATGGCAGTGTTAATTATAACACGGAAATCCTGAAAGCCGGTGTTATCGCGTCGGCCTTTTGGGGTATTGCCGGGTTCGCGGTTGGCCTTGTCATTGCATTGCAGCTTGCCTTTCCGGTTCTCAATTTCGATCTGCCTTGGACAAATTTTGGTAGGTTGCGCCCGCTGCATACCTCTGCGGTCATCTTTGCCTTCGGCGGAAATATTCTCATCATGACATCCTTTCACGTCGTGCAGCGGACCTGCCGTGCCCGGCTTGCCGGTGATATCGCGCCCTGGTTCGTGTTTTGGGGATATCAGCTGTTCATCGTACTGGCGGCCACAGGGTATCTTCTCGGTGTCACACAATCGAAGGAGTATGCGGAACCCGAGTGGTATGTCGATATTTGGCTGACCCTTGTCTGGGTCGTCTATCTGCTTGTTTTCCTGGCGACCCTGTGGCGGCGTCAGGAAAAGCATATCTATGTTGCCAACTGGTTCTATCTCGCGTTTATCGTGACAATTGCGATGCTGCATGTCGTCAATAATCTCTCTGTGCCGGTCAGTTTCGCAGGGGTCAAGAGCTACTCCCTCTTTGCCGGTGTGCAAAGTGCGCTGACGCAGTGGTGGTACGGGCATAACGCGGTCGGCTTCTTCCTGACGGCAGGCTTCCTCGGGATTATGTATTACTATATCCCGAAGCGGGTTAATCGGCCGGTTTATTCTTACCGCCTGTCCATTATCCATTTCTGGTCGCTGATCTTCCTTTATATCTGGGCAGGTCCGCATCATTTGCATTATACCGCGCTGCCGGATTGGGCGCAGACGCTTGGCATGACATTCTCGATCATGTTGTGGATGCCATCCTGGGGCGGCATGATTAATGGATTGATGACCTTGTCCGGCGCTTGGGACAAGCTGCGAACCGATCCTGTTGTTCGCTTCCTCGTGACCTCGGTTGCCTTCTATGGAATGAGTACCTTTGAAGGCCCACTGATGTCGATCAAGGCAGTTAACGCGCTTAGCCATTATACGGACTGGACCATCGGGCATGTGCACTCCGGCGCGCTCGGTTGGGTGGCTTATATCAGCTTCGGGGCGCTTTATTTCATGGTGCCTGTCTTGTGGAAACGTAAATCGCTCTACTCAGATGCGTTGGTCAACCTTCATTTCTGGATTTCGACGATCGGAATTCTTCTGTACATCACGGCCATGTGGGTGTCAGGAATTCTGCAAGGCCTGATGTGGAGGGCTTATGACGCCTTCGGGTTCCTGGAATATTCCTTCAGCGAAACTGTTGAGGCGATGCATCCCTTCTATGTTATCCGTGCGATTGGTGGCGGCCTCTTCCTGATAGGAGCGCTTATTATGATTTACAATCTGTGGCGGACCGCGCGCGGTGATGTCCGTGAGAAGGAAGCGGGTAAGCTGGTCCCGAACCTTGAGTATGCGGGAGCGAGGTAAGTAAGATGTTGAAACACAAGGTTGTTGAAAAAAACTCGATCTTGATGCTCGTGCTTGTTTTGATCGTGGTCTCCATTGGAGGCCTGATCGAGATCGCCCCTCTCTTTTACCTGGAAAGTACGATTGAAAAGGTGAAAGGCATGCGCCCTTATAGCCCGCTTGAGCTGGCAGGGCGCGATATCTATATCCGTGAGGGATGCTACAACTGTCATAGCCAGATGGTGCGTCCGCTTCGCGATGAATCTGAGCGATATGGCCATTATTCGCTGGCGGCGGAAAGCATGTATGATCATCCCTTCCAATGGGGCTCAAAACGAACCGGTCCGGATCTTGCGCGCGTAGGCGGCCGGTATTCTGATGAGTGGCATGTCACCCACATGAACAATCCGCGCGACGTCGTGCCGGAATCCGTTATGCCAGGCTACCCGTTCCTGGCAAAGACGCAGCTGGAAATTTCGAATATTACCGGGAATCTGGAAACCAACAGCCTGGTCGGCGTTCCCTACACGGAAGATATGATTGCTAATGCGGAGCTTGATCTGAGAATCCAGGTGGATCCGGAAGCGGATGAGATCGATGCTTTCCTGGAGCGGTATCCGAAGGCTCAGGTGCGGGATTTTGATGGCAATCCGGCAATGCTTTCCGAACTGGATGCGCTGATCGCCTATCTTCAGATGATGGGAACACTTGTTGATTTCACGTCCTATGACGTGGACGCCAATAAACGTTAGGAGGGGAAATCATGGATTATCATGACGTTTCAGCCTTTGCCCAAAGTTACGGTCTTCTCTATCTATTCGGCTTGTTTATCGCGGTCCTGATATATGCGCTTTGGCCGAAAAATAAGGAAAAGTTTGACAAGGCCGCTCAGATCCCGCTTGAGGAAGATTAAGATGTCCAAGGAAGTTGAAAAAGACGATGTCACCGGCACGGAAACGACCGGACATGAATGGGATGGCATCAAGGAACTGGATACGCCCATGCCGCGCTGGTGGCTGTGGACGATGTATGGCACTATAATATGGGCGATCGGGTACTGGATTGTCATGCCGGCCTGGCCCCTGGTCAGCAGCTATACCGAGGGTTTCCTTGGGTACTCCTCAAGGGGCGCGCTGGAGCAGGAACTGGCGGAAGCGACCGAAGCACAGGCAGGGGATCGCGCAGCTCTCGTTACAACCGAACTTGAGGACGTAAAGAATAACGATCAGTTATATCAGTTTGCCCTGCGCGGGGGAAAGTCAGCCTTTGCCGTGAACTGTTCGCAATGCCATGGCTCGGGTGCGGCGGGGGCACCGGGCTTTCCCAACCTCAACGATGATGACTGGCTCTGGGGCGGTAGCGTCGACCAGATTTATGAAACAATTAAATACGGCATCCGGTCCGACCACGAGGACACGCGGATAGGCGAAATGCCGGCGTTCCTGACGAATGAAATGCTGGACAGATCGCAAATCAACGATGTCGCAGAGTATGTGCTTTCGCTCTCGGACACGCGGGAAGATAGCGAAGCGGTCGCGCGGGGTGAAGTCGTGTTTCAGGAGAATTGTGCGTCATGTCATGGGGAAAATGCGAAGGGGAACCGGGAATTTGGCGCACCGAACCTGACGGACGCCATCTGGTTTTATGGTAAAGACAAGGATATTATCCTGCGAACCATTTCCAGGGGGCGGAATAATGTCATGCCAGCCTGGGTGGATCGGCTTGATGACGCAACCATCCGTCAGCTGGCGTTATATGTACACTCTCTCGGGGGCGGGGAGTAAATCTGTTAACCTGTCCATTCTGGAGAAAAGGTTGTGGTAGATAGCTCCGTTGAGAATATTGACGTTCGCCCCGTCAATAAAAAGGAAAACCGGTCATTATTCGTCAAACGGGAAAAGATCCAGCCGAAGAAGGCGCGGGGGTCTTTTCGTCGTCTGAAATGGATTATCATGGGTGTGACCTTGGCGATTTACTATATCACGCCATGGATTCGCTGGGACCGGGGCGGGGGCGGACCGGATCAGGCTGTGCTTGTCGATCTGGCCCGGGAGCGCTTCTATTTTTTCTTTATCGAAATTTGGCCCCAGGAAGTCTATTACATTACCGGTTTGCTCATTCTGGCAGCGATCTCACTGTTTCTGGTGACCTCGCTGTTCGGCCGCGCATGGTGCGGTTATTCCTGTCCGCAAACCGTCTGGACTGATCTTTTTATATTTGTCGAAAGGATGGTCGAGGGGGACAGGAACGCCCGTCTCAAGCTCGACAAGGCGCCGATGTCAGTCGCGAAGCTGTCGAAACGCGTTCTGAAACACACCATCTGGATCATTATCGGTGTCCTGACCGGCGGCGCTTGGGTCTTTTACTTTGCCGATGCGCCAACGCTGCTCGTGGAGCTGTTTACCCTCGAAGCTCCTATTGTTGCCTATTCCAGCGTCGCCCTGTTGACGGCAACGACCTATGTCTTCGGCGGATTGATGCGGGAACAGGTCTGCACCTACATGTGTCCCTGGCCGCGAATACAAGGCGCCATGGTTGATGAGGACACCCTGACGGTCACGTACCATGGTGCCCGCGGGGAACCTCGGGGTCCGCATAAGAAAAATGAACCCTGGGAAGGGCGCGGACATTGCATCGATTGCAATCAATGCGTTGCCGTATGCCCGATGGGTATTGATATTCGTGACGGACTGCAGCTTGAATGCATTACCTGTGCGCTTTGTATAGATGCCTGCAATGACGTGATGGACAAGGTCAATCTGCCGCGTGGCCTCATTAGCTATGACACACATGAAGGCCAGTTTGATAGTAATCCAGAGCGTAAATTGAAATTGCGGTTTATTCGGCCCCGCACGATTGCCTATAGCGCGATATTGGCACTGGTCGGGGCGATTATGCTGTTTACCTTGCTGAACCGCTCCGTGCTGGATGTGAATGTCATCCGGGATCGCAATCCATTGTTCGTAACATTGTCGGACGGCTCAATCCGCAATGGCTATACGGTGAAAATCCTCAACAAGGTTCATGAGACACGGCAGTTCCGCATAGAAGTGGAAGGGATAGAAGGCATGACAGCCTGGCTTGAAATTTCCGGCGAGACCGATCGGCCGCTGTTGGTGACGGTACCCGCGGACGCCCTTTCCAGTTATAAACTCTATGTGTCGGCACCGGCGGATAACCTTGAAGAAAAAAGCATGGATATTGACGTTATCGTCACAGATGTTGATGGAACGGAGCGGGATGTGCAGGAAACCAGTTTCAAGGGGCCGGATAAATGAGCGCGAATATCAAAGGCAAGGTATTGACGGGGCGTCATGTGGCGCTGATGCTCGCGGCTTTTTTCGGGCTTATGTTCGCGGTGAACGGCGTCTTTGTCTATTTCGCCTTGGGGAGCTTCTCGGGGGTGAGCGAGGAAGACGCTTACAAACGCGGTCTCACCTACAATCAGGAAATCGACCATCATAGCCGTCAGTTGGCGCGTGGCTGGACGTCCGAGGTTGATTTTATACAGACCGGTGCGTCGCAAGGCATACTGACATTGGATATCCGTGATAAAGACGGTAGGGTGCTGGAGGATTTGCGCATTGTTGCGACCATTCGCCGCCCTGTCGTCGACAGCACTGACCAGGAAGCGTCTTTGCTGTATGGTGGGGAAGACTATACCGCTGATTTGACCCTCGGTGGGCCGGGACAATGGGATGTGTCCATTCTGGCTTATGGTGGCGGATATAAGGAACCCTATCGGTTGGATAAGAGGTTATGGCTGAAATAGCCCTTGAAAAACGTAATGACCTGATGACCGGTCGCTCCCATGACTTGGGGGCTGGCTGCTGCTCTGGCGGTGTAATGGCGTTGGCAGCGGCATCAACGACCGGTGCGGACTATTCCGATTTTGTCAGCGCCGACCCTTCAGCCTTCGTCGAGACGGATCAGGATGGCAATCTGATGCTGCATATGCTCGTCGAGAATATGCATTGTGCGAACTGCATCAAAACAATCGAACAAACCCTGAAGTCCAATGACGCGGTTCTCGATGCGCGGGTGAATTTTTCAACCAGGCGCCTGTTCTTGCGCTGGCGGCCGGGCAAGGTCGAGGTCGGTGAACTGGTCAGGCCTGTGATTACGCTCGGCTATCCCCTGACGCCCTATAACCCGGAAATGATCAAATCCGCATCGGCGGAAGAAAATACAAGATTGCTGCGGGCGCTGGCTGTAGCGGGCTTCGCCGCTGCCAATGTCATGCTGCTTTCCGTATCGGTATGGGCCGGACTGTTTTCTGAGGATATGGGACCGGCAACGCGGGATTTCCTGCACTGGATTTCTGCGATGATCGCCTTGCCGGCGGTGGCATATGCCGGGCAGCCGTTTTTCAAGTCTGCGATTGGCGTGCTCAAGGCAGGCCATGTCAATATGGACGTACCCATCTCTCTCGCCGTTATCCTGGCGTCGGGAATGAGTCTGGCGGAGACGATCCAGAGCGGCCTCCATGTATATTTCGACGCCTCTGTCACGCTTCTGTTCTTCCTTCTGATCGGACGCTACCTGGATAGCGCCGCCCGGAGCAAGGCACGTTCTGCGGCGGAACGGTTGGTGATGTTGAAGGCGGTGGCCGCGACCCTCATCCTGCCGGATGGCAGCCGCAAGACAGTGTCGGTTGAGGCTGTTACTCCCGGGTCCCTTGTCCAGGTCATGACAGGCGATCGGTTGCCCGTTGATGGTGTCGTTGAGGCAGGGCAGTCGGACCTTGACGTTAGCCTGATAACGGGAGAAAGTCTGCCAACTGCTGTCAATGCGGGGGATGAAGTGTTCGCGGGCACCCTCAATCTCAGCGCGCCGCTGGAAGTCCGGGCCACCAAAACCGGCGATAATACATTGCTTGGCGATATTGTGCGCCTGATGGAATCCGCGGAACAGGGGCGCGCGAAATATGTCCGCCTTGCAGACCGGATTGCCGGATACTACGCACCGGCTGTGCATATTCTCGCCGCAGCCACTTTTGCGGGCTGGTGGTTCTTTGCCGGAAGCTGGCAGGTAGCGTTGATGCAGGCCGTCGCAGTCCTTATCATCACCTGCCCCTGTGCACTTGGTCTTGCGGTGCCGGTTGTTCAGGTGGTGGCCAGCGGCCGTCTGCTGCTGAAGGGAATATTGGTCAAGGCAGCCGATGGCCTTGAGCGTCTGGCGGAAATCGATGTGATCGTCTTCGACAAGACAGGTACGCTGACGGAAGGGCGTTTGGACCTCGTGAACCGCGATGAAATTCCTAACGAAGCGCTTGATCTTGCAGCCCGTCTTGCGCGCAACAGCCGTCATCCGCTTGCAATGGCGGTCGCGCGCGTTGGGACTCCGGGCAGCCAGTATCTGGCGGTTACAGAATGCCCGGGCCTTGGCCTTAAAGCTGTTTGTGCCGGTGAGGAAGTTCGTCTTGGCAGTCGTGAATTCTGCTCTATTATGGAGGTTGACAGTCGGGATTTTTCTCCCGGTCCGGAACTCTGGTTGCGGGTAGGGCAAGGCGAAGCCGTGCAGTTTCGCTTCAAGGACCGTTTGCGTCCGGGAGCGAATGCAGCCATCGAAATACTCAAATCCCGTGGATATAGAATAGAAATTCTGTCCGGTGATCGCAAGGAAGTGGTTGCGGAACTTGCAACTGCCCTAGGTGTAGAGCACTGGCGTGCGCAGCAAAAGCCCGAAGACAAGGTCAACCGGCTTAAATCGCTTGTCGCAGCCGGACATAAGCCTCTCATGGTCGGGGATGGCTTGAATGATGCTCCGGCGCTGGCGGCAGCCCATGTTTCTCTGTCTCCGGCGAGTGCCGCCGATATCAGCCAGACTGCTGCCGACTTCGTTTTCCAGGGGCGTGATCTTCAGGCGGTGCCGGAAACGATATATGTTGCCAGAGCGGCGCGGCGGCTCATTCTGCAAAACTTCTCACTTGCCTTTCTTTATAACGCCATTGCCATTCCATTGGCGGTCGCGGGGATTGTAACGCCGCTTATTGCAGCGGTCGCCATGTCCGCCTCCTCCCTGATCGTGTGTTTGAACTCCCTGAGGCTCCGCCTTGAGCGAGGCATGTCTCCGTCATGAACGTTCTGATTTACCTCATTCCGGTGGCGTTGTTTTTGGGCGGTCTTGGCCTTGCCGCCTTTCTCTGGAGCCTGAAAACTGGCCAGTACGAAGATCTGGACGGTGCCGCTAACAGAATTCTCATTGATGATGAGGACCGTTCCTGAAGATATGCAAAATCCCGGTGGCAGAAAGCTGGCGATTTTGAAACTCTACTGATACTGTGTCCTTCTTTGCAGAATTCGGACAGCATATTTCATTATGGCAATTTGGGGAAAAATACTCGGCGGCGCGGCCGGACTTCTTGTTGGCGGGCCACTCGGCGCCCTTGTTGGCGGCCTTGCCGGACACGCTGTTGATAAATACCGCGAAACATCCACGGAAATTGAAGAAGGGATCGGCGGACAACAGGTAAAACAGGTCGCTTTCACCATTGCTGTCATCGCACTCGGGGCAAAGATGGCCAAGGCGGATGGTGTCGTCACCCGCGAGGAAGTCAAGGCTTTCAAGCAGGTGTTCCGTATTCCTCCGAATGAGGAGAAGAATGTCGGTCGCGTCTTTAACATGGCGCGGCAGGATACGGCCGGTTATGAGGAATACGCCGCACAGGTCGAGCGAATGTTCCGGGATACGCCTCATCTGATGGAGGATCTTTTGCACGGTCTGTTCGCCATTGCCATGGCAGACGGCGTGCTTCATCCCGATGAAGATATCTATCTTCAGAATGTAGCGTCGATCTTTGGCTTCAATGAAGCCGCCTATGCCCGTATCCGGAGTTATCATGCAAAGGACGGAGAGGGGGATCCATACCAGATTCTGGGTGTTTCCGCAGATGTAACTGATGCGGAACTGAAACAGGCCTACAGAAAGCTTATTCGGGAAAATCATCCGGATAAAGTTGTGGCGGAGGGCCTACCGCAGGAATTTGTGGACGTGGCCAATGAAAAGCTCGCCAAAATCAACGCGGCATATGATCAGATAAACAAAATACGCGGTCTTTAAGAATCGGAATTTACATTGAGCAATAAAGATCTTGTCCTCATTCTGTTGATCAACATGTTGTGGGCATCCAATTTTCTGGCCGCTAAAATCGGTATGGAGATTTTTTCACCAATACTGTTCACCGCAATCCGGTTCTCAATCGTTATTCTTGTCATGGTGCCCTTTGTCACATTGCCTCACGGCTACTGGCGGAAGATGATCCTTGTCGGCCTGATCATGGGCGTGTTCCACTTCACCCTGATGTTCTGGGGTTTGTCCCTGTCGCCGGATATCTCCTCGGTTGCCATTATCAACCAGACATTCGTACCGTTTTCTGCACTTCTTGCGATGATTTTCCTGAAGGAAAAAATAGGCTGGCGCCGTTGGACGGCGATTGTTCTGGCATTCTCCGGCGTGATGGTTATCGGGTTTGACCCGATCATATTTGCCAACCTGCTCTCGCCGACACTGGTTGTCATTGCCTCCTTTCTTGTCTCGCTCAATATGGTTATCGTCCGGACTATGCCGGGTATCGGTGCCTTGAATCTGACATTCTGGACAGCGGCAATTGGTGTTGTCCCGCTCTATATCATTTCGTTTCTGGTTGAGGACGGGCATTTCAGTGCGGTACAGTCAGCTGGATGGGAGCAATGGACAGCGGTTGCTTTCTCCGCGATTGGCGCGACTGTGGTCGGGCACGGGCTTACAAATTACTTAATTCGGCGCTATCCTGTCAGTACGATTGCCCCCTATTTCCTTTTGGTGCCGGTTTTTGCCGTTATCCTGGGGGTTGTTTTCTGGGGCGATGTCATGACGACCGAACTGATGATCGGCGGCGCCATGGTCATGAGCGGCGTAACCGTGATTACGCTTCGGTCCGGCAAGAAAAAATCTGATGAGCAAGCTGATGGCGCTTGAAAATATCATCTGGCAACCGTCTCCGAACTTTGATGAACGTGGTGCGGATATTCCCATTGACATGTTGGTTCTCCATTACACTGGCATGCGCACGGCGGAAGAGGCGCTCGATCGTCTGACCGATGCACAGGCCAAGGTAAGTGCGCATTATTTTGTCGATGAGGATGGCGGGATTGTGTCCCTTGTTCGGGAAGAACAGCGCGCCTGGCACGCGGGTGTTTCCGAATGGCGTGGAGAGAGCAATATCAATGCCCGCTCGATTGGCATCGAAATCGTCAATCCCGGTCATGAATTTGGATATCGTCCGTTTCCAAAAAGACAGATGGCATCGGTCAAGGCATTGTCTATTGATATTGTCAGACGGCATAAAGTACCCCCACGAAATGTTGTCGGCCATTCTGATGTCGCGCCGGAGCGTAAAGAAGATCCGGGAGAGCTGTTTGACTGGCGCGGTCTTTCGGATGCAGGGGTGGGGCTATGGTTCGAGGCAAGTGCCGCCATCCCGCACAGCGATATGGGCTTCTCCGTCGGAGCCCAGGGGGCAGAGGTTTTCGCCTTACAACAAGCCCTCCAGGAGATCGGCTATGCGGCAACGCCGTCTGGTCTGTTCAATCCGGCATTTGAAAGTATCATTTTCGCGTTCCAGCGGCATTGGCGGGCTGCGCGGGTGGATGGAATCGCTGATCCTGAAACGCAGGGCATCGTTTATGCGGTGCTTGCAGAGGTTCGTCGCTTGACTTGAGGTCGTCCCGCGCTTAGTTACACGTCGGTAGATGGCTGGATGATCGCCGCTTATCCGTAAGGTGAGGGGAGGAAAGTCCGGGCTCCACGGAAATGCGATGCCGGTTAATGGCCGGCGGGGGTGACCCCAGGGAAAGTGCCACAGAAAGCAAACCGCCCGGATGTTCCGGGTAAGGGTGAAAGGGTGCGGTAAGAGCGCACCGCGCATCTGGCAACAGAAGCGGCATGGTAAACCCCATCGGGAGCAAAACCAAATAGGGATGATCCGCGCAGGGGCAACTCGGGCGCAAGCCGGTTTTCCGGGCTATCATCCGGGTTGGTTGCTTGAGGTGTCTGGTAACAGGCATCCTAGATGAATGATCATCCCCTGGTTACAGGGACAGAACCCGGCTTACAGGCCATCTGCCTTATTTTCTGCCGCAATGTGCAGTACGATGATAGATTAGTTTGAGCGTCTTCTCACGGTAGGAAATGACATGACTTTTTTGCGGGTGATCGGTCTTGGGATGGGAGCAATGCTGCTGCCCGGCTTGGCATCACCTGCGTTGGCCGCGGGGACGGATATGCCGTCCCTCGTCTATGATATCGGCATCAGTATTTTTGTTGCCAGCATTTTCGCCATTCTATTCGTGCGTGTCAAAATCCCGAGTATTGCCGCGTTTCTGGTTTGCGGTATCCTTATTGGCCCGATCGGCATCAAACTGATCACGCAACCGGAGAATATCGAGACGATCTCTGAACTCGGGTTTATCCTGCTGTTATTCATGATCGGGATGGAGATCGATCTTCGCCGTATGCTCCGTAGCGGCAAAATGATTATCGCGACCGGCTTGCTGCAGTATCCGCTGACAGTGTTTTTTGGCATTCTCGCGGGCAAGGCTCTTGCCTGGTTTGGTGTATCGACGGTTGGCGATACCTATGATGCGCTTTACTTCGGCCTGTTTATTGCGGGCTCATCCACACTTCTGGTGATCAAGCTTTTCCAGGAAAGATATGAACTCGATACGGAACCCGGTCGTATCGCCCTTGGTATTCTGGTGTTTCAGGATTTCTGGGCCATTATCGTCATTATCCTGCAGCCCTCCTTTGCGGCACCAGAACTGGCGCCTGTACTCTATACAATGCTGGCGATTGTCTTATTGGCAATCGTTTCCTATTCGCTTGCCAAAAGCCTTGTTCCGCTGGTGTTCCGCTGGCTTTCAAAAGAACCGCAGATGATGCTGGTGGGTGCGCTGGGCTGGTGCTTTGCCATCGTTTTCATCGGCCGCGGCTTCGAATATATCGGCGACTTCATTTTTGGCGAGGGCAAGCATATGTCTGTCGCCACTGGCATGAGCGCGCTGATTGCGGGCCTTACGGTTGCGACGCTTCCCTACAGCCGTGAGATCGTTGCAAAAGTCGGCATTGTCAGGGATTTTTTCATTACCCTTTTCTTTGTCGGCCTCGGGATGAGTGTCCCGCCGATTGACGGGATTGAGGTCATTCTGATTGCGGTGGCGCTGGCTTTTTTCGCGATCATAAGCCGCCAGATAATTTTCTTTCCGCTGTTGTATTTTACAGGTGGAGATCAGCGTCACGCTGAAGTTGCGTCCATACGTCTTGCGCAAATCTCGGAATTTGGTCTCGTTATTTCCTATCTGGGAACGCAATATGGCCATATCTCGACCGAATTTGCGAGTGCGATCATTTTTGCCTTTATCATTACGGCGCTTCTTACCCCGACCCTCTACAAATACGCCTACGCGATCCATGGCTGGATGGCGCCTTTTTTGCAGGCAATCGGATTTAAGGAGCCGGAGGAAGGAGCCGTTGATACAGAACGAGAATTTGATCTGGTGCTGCTGGGATTCCATCGGGTGGCATCTTCACTTCTTCATGATATCGCGAAGAACAACCCCGACCTTCTGCCGCGCATTCTTGTAATTGACTTCAATGTCCATCTCCATCCGGCCATCCGCAAGCTCGGCGCGTCGGTGCGCTATGGTGATTTGTCGAATGACGAAATTCTCGTTCATGCCGGCGTTGGCAAGGCGAAGGTCGTGGTGTCAACAATTCCCGACGATATCTTGCGCGGGACCAATAACAAGGAACTGGTGGAAGTCGTTCGCCGCATCAACAAGGATGCAGTCGTCATCGCAAATGCCGAGGAACTCAGCTCCGCACAGGAAGTCTACAACAGTGGAGCGGACTATGTGTATATGGGGCGCATCAATACGGCACGCACATTGGAAGAAATCATTGTCCGGACGATGGATGGCGCATTGTCAGACTATAGGCGGGAACAGGAAGAGCTTCATGGACGCCATCATGAAAGGTCCGAGATCCTGAAATAAGCGTATTTACTGAGATTTTCTGCATCAACCAGCGCTTTTATATTAGAAATTAGCGAATCTCCTCTGGCCCGATTCAAAAAACGGCAAATATCCAGAAAAATCCGTCAATTTTCTGTCACTATACTTCTCCGTGAAATCCGTCGGGAGGCGCTTAATATCCGTTGAGGCGTGGCTTGTCCATATATTTTGCGCTCCCATAAAATAAGAACAAATAATGAACATGAATTGAATTCTCCATTACTTTCAATATTGGAGATGACAATTCGACATGTGGAGGGCGGTCCGAGAAATATAAAAATTTTTACTTATTTTGTATCCGTTTTCTTCTCTGAAACCCGCTATTCTCCAGCCGTTTGGCATTGACTTCCATAAAATCCCATGATATTCGGGTTTTTATCCATGACATGCCAGAAACGCTTGTTTTTACCGGTCCAGACCGGACTTTCACAAGGAGCGACCGGGCAAATGGATGAGTTTGATATTAGGGGGATTTCGGCTGTATGGCCCTGTTTCTGTCCACATATGTAAACAAGGTCGACAAGAAGGGGCGGGTTTCCGTTCCGGCGCGGTTTCGCGCGGTCCTTGCTTCTAAAGGCTTTGACAGCGTTGTCCTTTTGCCAACGATCAATGGGGATGCAATTGATGCATGCGGAATGGACGTGATGGAACGGCTGCTGGAAAAAATCGGCGGCTTTGATCCTCTCTCCGAAGATCGTGAGAGCTATGCGGACGCGCTCATGAGTGATGCGATTGAACTGCCGATTGATGGCGACGGACGGATTATGGTGCCGCTTGAAATGCTTGAAAGTGCCGGAATTGATGGCCAGTGCGCGTTCGTCGGACGTGGTGACAGTTTTCAGCTCTGGCAACCCGCGGCATTCGAAGTCCGGAAAAAGCAGGCACGCACCCGTGCGGCCAACAAGCGCGCAGCAAGCACTGGGCTCGGCTCGGAAGGAAGGGGCGATGACTAAGCAAAACGCTCCCCATATTTCCGTCCTCCTCCGGGAAGTGCTGGATATCCTCTCTCCCAAGGACGGCGGCGTTTATGTCGACGGCACATTCGGAGCCGGAGGATATAGTCGGGCCATTCTGGAGTCTGCAGATTGCAAGGTTTTCGGAATTGATCGCGATCCTCTGGCCATCTCAATCGGTCAGGAAATGGCAAAAGAATTCGGAGGCCGTTTGCTCATGATCGAAGGCTGCTATGCGGATATGGTGCAGCTGCTGGCAGATCAGGGCATCGATATGGTCGACGGCATCGCGCTCGATATCGGGGTTTCCTCCATGCAGATCGATGAAGCGGAACGGGGCTTTTCCTTCATGCGGGAAGGGCCGCTTGATATGCGGATGTCCGGTAAAGGCCGGACGGCGGCAGAAGTAGTAAATGAAGAATCTGAAGCAGAACTCGCCAGGATTATTTTTGTGTATGGCGAGGAGCAAAGATCACGTGCGATTGCGCGTGCAGTAGCCGAAAGACGCGAGTTGGCGCCTTTCAAGAGTACAGTTGAGTTAGCGGAAGTGGTGGCTTCGGTTGTGCGCCCAACAGGAAAGGGCATACATCCGGCGACGCGTACCTTCCAAGCGTTGCGTATAGTAGTAAATGATGAACTTGGGCAGCTGGTCAAGGGTCTGGCCGCATCCGAACGATTGCTTACTCCCGGCGGTCGTCTAGCGGTTGTATCTTTCCATAGTCTTGAAGACCGACGCGTGAAAAAATTCCTGTCAGCAAGGTCTGAAGGGCGTGCCAGGCCGTCTCGTCATGTTCCTGTCTCGGACGAGGGGCCAGCTCCCACTTTCAAGCTTGTCAAGCGAGGGGCTTTCAAAGCCCGCGCTGACGAACTAGCCGTTAACCCGCGCTCGCGATCGGCCCGCCTCAGAGGGGCGATCAGAACAGCGGCCCCAGCCTGGACGGAGGCGGCATGAAACTAAACCTTACAGTTTTGACATTGGTTCTGTTTGCCGGGGTTTCCTATGGCCTCTACCAGCTCTCCTATGAGGTGCAGGAGCTGGAAAAAGATCTCAACTCGTTAAATGCCAATATTACGGAAAATAAAGAATCTATCCGTATCCTGAAGGCAGAGTGGACTTACCAGAATCGTCCGGATGTATTGCAGGCACTTGCCAGCAAATACTTGCCGCTTTTGTTGATTGCGCCTTATCAGGTCGCATCTGTCGGTGAAGTGCCTTACCCGCCGGTAGATCCGGAACAATATTCCGTGCCCATTCCACGCTATAATCCTCACCGGGATTATTCCCCGGTTGACAGGGCGCCGACAGGGCCGGTTCAGCTCGCCACATTTACGCGCACAGGGAGCCTGCAATGAGCGAACCGACTTGGCTCTCTAAGTCACCTCGCCCACGCATCTCGCTGACGACAACCCTCGGCCACAAAAATCTGGAAGATTGTCACAAGCCGCTGCGTCTCGACGGGAGTGCAAAGGAAACGCTGGAGCAAGGGCGTAACCGCCTTGTTATGGCAGGTGTCATATTTGCTTTCTGCTTTGTCATTCTGGCGGGCCGGCTTGTTGGTCTCGCGATCAGCGGTATCGGTGAGGACGAGGCAGCGACTGCCGATTCCGGTATTTCACTGCCCGTCGCGACGGAAGAAAACAAGCGTGCTGAAATTCGCGATCGCAATGGTGTGCTGCTGGCGACCACTCTCACCACTGCCTCTTTGTTTGCAGAACCTAAAAAGGTTATCAATCCGAAAGAGCTGGCCGCAAAACTGACAACGGTGCTGGATGATTTGAGCGAGGCGACAATCCTGAGCAGACTTGCCTCTGCCCGTAACTTCGTATGGCTCAAGCGAAACCTGACTCCGTCGCAACAGTATCAGGTGAACGCCCTAGGTATTCCCGGCCTGCATTTCCGCTCGGAGGAGAAGAGATTCTATCCCATGGGGGCTCTGGTTTCCCATGTGATGGGATTCACCGATGTAGATAACCACGGCATTGCTGGGGTTGAGAAATATTTCGATGCGCAGCTTGATGGCTCGGAGGATAATCCTTCGCAGGATTTGACGCTGTCCATCGATGTGCGTATCCAGCATGCGTTGAGGGACGAGCTTTCCCGTCACATGTCTGTTTTCCAGGCGATTGGGGCGGCGGGTATGGTGATGGACGTCAAAACCGGAGAGATCCTCGGGATGGTGTCCTTGCCTGATTTCGATCCGAACCGGCCGAGCGATTTTTCCGGTGATGCCAAGTTTAACCGGATCACTCTTGGCGTTTATGAAATGGGGTCGACATTCAAGACGTTCACCACGGCGATGGCGCTCGATTCCGGTACGGTTGGTCTTAAGGGCGGGTATGATGCGACAGAGCCCATTCGCAAGGCCGGCTTTCGAATTCGGGATGACCATCCCAAGAAGCGCTGGCTGTCGGTGCC
The DNA here is from genome assembly GCF_963976355.1 of uncultured Sneathiella sp. Taxonomy (NCBI): domain Bacteria; kingdom Pseudomonadati; phylum Pseudomonadota; class Alphaproteobacteria; order Sneathiellales; family Sneathiellaceae; genus Sneathiella; species uncultured Sneathiella sp. The sequence continues at coordinate 94,374 of NZ_CAXBKA010000010.1, read as the reverse complement.
GGAAATCTACATGTACTCATCGAATATCGGCGCAGCGAAAATGGCCGATGAAGTCGGGCCGAAAAATCATAAGGCATTTCTGGCGAAACTCGGGCTGCTCGATAAACCTTCGCTAGAAATTCCTGAGATCGGTGCCCCAATTTTGCCGCCAAGATGGAATAGTCTGGAGACTATGACGATTTCTTTTGGTCACGGGCTGTCCGTCAGTCCCTTGCAGCTCAGTACGGGGATTACGGCGATTGTCAATGGTGGCGCTTATATTAACCCGACAGTGGTCCGGCGTGATGATATGAAGGCGACGCCGGTGCGTCAGGTTATTCGTGAGGACACGTCCGGTATCATGCGACGGTTGATGCGGCTTGTTGTCGAAAAGGGAACCGGCGGCAAGGCGGCGGCCGACGGCTATCTCGTTGGAGGCAAGACCGGGACGGCGGAAAAAGCAGTTGGTGGACGCTATAAACGCGATGCTCTCATTTCTTCCTTCGTGAGTGCGTTTCCGATGAATGATCCGCGTTACGTCGTCTTCGCGATGCTTGATGAACCAAAGGGAAACGCACAAACGCATGGTTTCAGAAGTGCAGGCTGGACCGCGGCACCGATTATCGGGCGCCTGATCTCCCGTATCGGCCCGATTTTGTCGATCTCTCCTGTCAATGAGGAAAGCGAGGCCGTTCAAAGGGCAATGTTTATTCCCATCAACTCACGGGAGAAGAAACTTGCGTCTTTCTGAGTTGATGAAAGGGCGGGATGTTCCCGTGGTACACGACAAGCATGTGAAAGGCCTGACGGCAGACAGCCGTTTGGTTGAGCCGGGCTTTCTCTTTGCTGCGCTTTCCGGAACCCGTGCGGATGGCCGCGAATATATCGAGGAGGCGGTGAATAAAGGGGCTGTTGCAATTCTCACAGACAAGGCCTATGAGCCCGAAGACTGCAGTCTGCCGTGTTTTCGTGAAGAAAATCCGCGCCTGATTCTAGCCCGGTTGGCTTCTCGTTTCTATGGGGCCGAGCCTGAAACGATTGCGGCTGTCACCGGGACTAACGGCAAAACTTCCGTCGCCTATTTTACCCGTGCTCTATGGGAAGCTATGGAATTGCCAGCCGCAAGCATCGGTACGCTTGGTGTTGTCATGCCGGACCAGATTATGCCGCTTGGCTATACGACGCCGGATCCTGTGCTGTTGCACAAAACCCTGACCTACCTTGTCGGGCACGGTATCCAGCATGCGGTGATAGAGGCATCAAGCCATGGACTTGATCAATATCGCCTAGATGGAGTCCGCATCAAGTCTGCGGCGTTCACCAACCTGACGCGCGATCATCTTGACTACCATCCGACATCGGAAGCCTATCTGACCGCAAAGCTGGGGCTTATCTCAAGGGTTCTGGATCGCTCGGGCACAGCAGTGCTGAATGCGGATTCGGAAGTGTATCCCGCTTTTTTGCGCGCCGCAAAGGATCGCGGGGTCAATATCATCTCCTATGGCCGGGATGGAGATGAAATAAAACTCATCGAAGCGACGCCTGAAAGCGCGGGCCAGGCCATCAAAATCGATGTCTTCGGAACACGCCATGACATCATGCTGCCGCTTGCCGGGGAATTCCAGGCTTTGAATGCTCTCTGCGCATTGGGACTTGTGATCGGGGCGGGTGGCGTTCCGGGGGTTGCCAGCAAGGCGCTTTCGAAGATAACCAATGTGCCCGGCCGACTGGAACTGGTTGCGCAGCTCTCAAACAATGCGGCCATCTATGTGGATTACGCTCATTCACCGGATGCCCTTGAAACTGTGCTGGAGGCCGTCCGCAGTCACGCCAAGGGAAAAATCGTTGTGGTTTTCGGCTGTGGTGGAGACCGGGACAAGGGCAAGCGCGCCGAAATGGGCCGTATCGCCGGGCTGTATGCAGATATCGCCATTATAACGGATGATAATCCGCGGACCGAAGATGCCGCCTTGATCCGCGCCGATATCATCGTTGCCTGCCCAGATGCCTTCAATATCGGAGACAGATACGCCGCAATCGAGGCCGCCATCAGTAAATTGGGACCGGATGATATCCTCGTTGTCGCAGGTAAGGGGCATGAAGAAGGGCAAGTCATCGGGACCGAAACAATTCCCTTTAACGACAAGAAGGCCGTGCAGCAGATTGTGGCAGCGTTAGGGGGCGGCAATGGTTGATATGCCGCTCTGGGAAGGGGCTGAGATCATCTCTGCCGTCAACGGCAAGACCACGAATGATGACTGGAATGCAACAGGTGTTTCGATCGACAGCCGGTCTCTCTCGTCCGGAGATTTGTTTGTTGCAATCATTGGCCCGGTTCATGACGGCCATAAATTTGCGAAAACGGCTCATGAGAATGGCGCTGCGGCCCTGCTGTTAAGTTTCGTGCCAGATGACTTGCCAAAAGATGCCAATGTTGTACTGGTGGACGACACGCTGCGCGCCCTTGAAGATCTTGGCGCTGCCGCCCGCAAAAGATCCAAGGCCCGGATTTCAGCGGTAACCGGAAGTGTTGGCAAGACCGGAACCAAGGAAGCGCTTTTGCACGCCTTGTCACGGCAGGGGAAAACCCATGCCAGCGTCGGCAGCTTTAACAACCACTGGGGCGTTCCTCTTTCCCTGTCCCGGATGCCGAGAGACACCGAATTTGCCGTTTTTGAACTGGGGATGAACCACCCCGGGGAACTTGGCCCTTTGTCCCGCATGGTGCGCCCGCATGTCGCCATGATCACCACGATTGAGGCTGTGCATCTTGAGTTTTTCTCTGATGTCGAGGCCATTGCCCGCGCCAAGGCGGAAATCTTTGAAGGTTTGACCTCAAGCGGTTCTGTGATCCTGAACGGCGACAATAGCTACGGCGGACTGTTGAAGAGTATTGCGGCCAATGCCGGAATTACGCATATCCTGACATTCGGTGAGAAATCCGAAGCGGATATTCGCCTGACTGACTTTACGCTCTATCCGGATCATAGTGATATGGCGGTCAGAATTGCATCACATGAGGTGTTCTTTCGCCTCGGTGTGCCGGGCCGTCACTGGGTTAGCAATATCCTCGGCGTACTCGGGGTGGTGAGCGAGCTCGGCGCCGATATTGAGCAGGCCGCTGAAGCGCTCGGAGATTTGCAGCTGCCGAAGGGGCGCGGTGAACGTCATATGGTGCCATGCCCTGGTGGCTGCTATATGGTATTGGATGACAGTTATAATGCGAGTCCGGCTTCCATGCGGGCTTCGCTTAAGGTGCTTCATACGCTGTATCCAGACGGGAAGGGACGGCGCATCGCTGTTCTGGGCGATATGCTGGAGCTTGGCGATAAATCCGCCGATATTCATCGCAGCCTCAAGGAGGATGTGCGCGCCGCAGAGGTAAACCTCCTCTTCGCCTGCGGGCCGAATATGGCGCATTTGACGAAATCCATGCCGAGTGCAGTCACAACCTACCATGCGGCGACGTCCGAAGGATTGATAGAGCCGCTGCTGGAAACGGTTGGTGCCGGAGATATCGTTTTGGTAAAGGGTTCGCTGGGAAGCAAGATGAGCCTCCCGCTTGAAGCATTGCTTGCCCGCCGACCCGCGGTTCTTGCCGCCGCCGAACAGAGGGGGCGCTGATGCTCTATAACTTCCTATTTCCGCTGGCTGATGATTTCGCCCTCTTCAACCTCTTTCGCTATCTGACGTTTCGGACTGGCGGCGCGGTCATGACGGCGCTCCTGATCAGCTTTATCTGCGGTCCCAGCGTTATCAGATGGCTGAAAAGCAAACAGCATCGCGGACAACCGATCCGTGATGACGGCCCGCAGAGCCATATCATTGCGAAACAGGGAACGCCGACGATGGGCGGGTTCCTGATTCTGCTGGCGCTCGCGGTCAGCACGCTCCTCTGGGCGGATTTGAGCAATACCTATGTCTGGGTTGTTCTGCTGGTTACTATTGGATTTGGCGCGATCGGGTTTGCCGACGACTATTTGAAAGTTAGCCGTCATAATACGCGGGGTCTGCCGGGAAAGCTGAAGCTGCTGTTGGAATTCATCATTGCGGGGCTGGCAGGTTACGTGGTGATGATGAGTTCACCCGTTGATATTTCGGGCGTCCTGACAATTCCGTTTTTAAAGAATGCTATTCTCAATCTTGGCTGGCTCTATATTCCCTTTGCCATCCTTGTTACCGTTGGCGCGGGGAACGCGGTCAACCTGACGGACGGGCTGGATGGTTTGGCAATTGTACCGGTGATGATTGCCGCGGCCTCTTTTGCGTTGATCGCCTATCTTGTCGGTAATGCTGTCTTCTCCAATTATCTGCAAATTCAATACGTCCCGGGGTCAGGAGAACTGACGGTTTTTTGCGGCGCCCTGATCGGAGCAAGTCTCGGCTTTCTCTGGTTCAATGCCCCTCCCGCAATGGTATTCATGGGAGATACGGGATCGCTCGCCATGGGCGGTGCGCTTGGATCCATCAGCCTTGTGGCGCGGCATGAAATTGTCTTAGCAATTATTGGCGGCCTTTTCGTGCTGGAGACGGTTTCCGTCATCGTTCAGGTCGCATCATATAAAATGACGGGGAAGCGGGTGTTCCGCATGGCGCCGCTGCATCATCATTTTGAGCAGAAAGGCTGGGCGGAGCCGACAATCGTCATCCGGTTCTGGATCATTGCCGTGATCCTTGCCCTGATTGGCCTTGCATCGTTGAAGTTGAGGTGAGGGAATGATGCAGAGTCACGCATATCAGAATAAGAACATTGCCGTTTTCGGACTTGGTAAAAGCGGTCTGGCGACGGCGCGCCAGCTTCATCTTGGCGAAGCCCATGTATTTGTCTGGGACGATGACGAAGCGCGCCGCAAGGCGGCCCTTGAAGCGGGACTGACCGTTCAGGATCCATTCCAGAAAAGCTGGCCCGGGGCGGAGGCGCTGATATTGAGCCCGGGCGTTCCTCTCACGCATCCGGCGCCTCATCCTGTCGTTGAGCTTGCCAAAAAAGCAGGCGCATCGGTGATTGGCGATGTGGAGATTTTTCTGCAGGAAAAGGAAGCGGGCCGTGTCATCGGGATTACGGGAACGAATGGCAAGTCGACAACCTCGGCCCTTATTCATCATCTCTTGAGCGAAGCTGGTAAATCATCCGCGCTTGGTGGGAATATCGGAACGCCGGTTATGGACCTGCCGGAACTGGATGAAGATGGAAACTATGTTCTCGAGCTTTCTTCCTATCAGCTCGATCTGACGCCCTCATGGCATGCGAATATCGCGGTTTTGCTTAACATTACGCCGGACCATCTGGATCGCCATGGCGATATGGCGGGATATGCAGCGGTCAAGCGCCGGATTTTCCAGCGCCAGACTGAAGATGATGTGGCGATCATCAACATCGATGATCCGCTTTGTGAGCATATTGCAACCTGCCTGGCCATCCATGGTGAGGGGAAGATAATTCCTGTTTCGACAACCACGCCGGTCGACGGGGGGGTTGCAGTTATCGACGGCCGTCTGGAGGATCAATCCTTCGGCGATCAATCTTGGACGATGGATATATCAAAGATTGGTTCTCTGCGCGGCCGTCATAATTGGCAGAATGCAGCGGCGGCTGTCGCCGCGGCGCGGAGCGCGGGGCTGACGCCTGATGAAATTCGTGCCGGGTTGATATCGTTCGGCGGCCTTTCTCACCGGATGGAGGAAATCGGCCGCCGGGACAATGTCTTGTTCATCAATGATTCCAAGGCGACCAATGCTGAAGCGGCTGAAAAGGCGCTGACCAGTTTCGATAACATTTTCTGGATCGCGGGCGGTCGGGAAAAGGCTGGCGGAATAACGGCTCTGGCGCCGCATTTTGACCGTATCTGCGAGGCTTTTCTGATTGGCGAAGCGGTGGATAGTTTCGCAGCGACTCTGAAAGGCAAGGTGCCAACTCACAAATGCAAGGATTTAGAGGAGGCCGTTCGGCAAGCGGCTGAAGCAGCGCTCCGCTCCGGAAAAAAGGATGCCATTGTCCTTTTGTCTCCGGCGGCGGCGAGTTTTGATCAGTTTACAAGCTTCGAGGTGCGCGGTGATGTCTTTCGCGCCGCCGCAACACGATGGATAGAGGAGGCATCATGACCACATTTACACGCCTCGATCGTTCCGTTGTTGGAAGCTGGTGGTGGACTGTTGACCGCTGGACATTGGTGGCGGTCGGACTTCTGGTCGCGATGGGCGGTGTCATGGTCCTCGCGGCAAGCCCGGCAATCGCTGCTCGCCTGAGCCTTGATAATTTCCATTTTGTCCGCCGTCAGTTCATGTATTTACCAATGGCGGCAATAATCATTTTTGCGATTTCGCTGTTGTCACCTTTGTGGATACGGCGTCTGGCAGTTGTCGGCTTTGGTGTTTTTTCGCTGTTGACGATCGCGACCCTTCTTGTGGGACCGGAAGTCAAGGGCGCACATCGCTGGCTGCAATTCGGCAGCTTCACCTTGCAGCCAACAGAATTTCTCAAGCCTTCTTTCGCTGTTGTCGCCGCTTGGATGTTTGCGGAACAGCGGCGCAGCGATGAAATTCCGGGCAACCTGATTTCGATCCTGTTGTTCATGTTCGTGATTTCCCTGCTGTTGCTGCAGCCCGATGTCGGAATGACCTTGCTCGTGTCCGCCGTCTGGTTCGTGCAGTTTTTCCTGGCGGGACTTCCGATTATCTGGGTGGTCATGTTCGTCGTTGTCGGGATTGTCAGCGCCGCTGCGGCCTACAGCCTTTTCCCCCATGTGGCCAGCCGGGTTGATCGGTTCCTTGATCCATCAGGCGGCGGTAACTACCAGATCGAGCGCGCGATGGAAGCCTTTCAGACAGGCGGCTTCCTGGGCGTGGGTCCCGGTGACGGCTCGGTAAAGCGGCAGCTGCCGGATGCACATACAGATTTTATCTTCGCCGTGCTGGGTGAGGAGTTCGGTGTAGTGGTCTGTCTTCTCGTCGTTGCAATATTCGCTTTTATCGTTCTTCGCGGTTTCAGTCGCTTGCTGGAAGAGAAGAATTTCTTCGTTGTCCTCGCGGCCGCTGGACTGCTGACCCAGTTTGGGCTTCAGGCCGTTGTGAATATCGGTGTTAACCTGCGGCTGATGCCGACGAAGGGGATGACATTGCCCTTTATTTCCTATGGCGGCTCATCGATGTTCGCTCTTGCCCTTCTCATGGGAATGCTACTGGCGTTAAGCCGCCGTCGTGCTGGTGCAGGGGAGCTTAAATGACGTCAGCAAAGACAAACATAGTTCTTGCCAGTGGCGGTACGGGCGGACATATATTTCCGGCCCGCGCTCTGGCTGAGGAACTAACAGCCCGCGGATTCGCCGTCACCCTGATAACGGACGGTCGCGGTGAAAAGTTTGAGCAGCTGTTTCCAGGGGTCAATATCCTGCAAGTGAGGGCGGGCTCCCCCTCCGCACGTGGCATTGCCGGCAAGATAAAGGCCATCGTGTCTCTGGTGATCGGGTTCTTTCAGGCGCGCCAGGCCTTGCGGCGCCTTAAGCCGGCCGTTGTCGTCGGTTTCGGCGGATATCCCTCCATGCCGCCTGCCGCCGCGGCGGCGAGCCTTGGCATTCCATTGCTCCTGCACGAGCAAAATGCGGTTTTGGGACGCGTGAACAAGCTGCTTGCAAGCCGCGCACATATCATCGCGACTTCCTTTGACCATACTGAAAGTCCGGATAATGAGATTGCCAACAAGATGATTTACACGGGCAACCCTGTCCGTCGCGCGATCCTGCCGTTGTTTGGCAGACGCTATGAAAGCCCGGCGCCGGAAGGGGAGATCAAACTGCTTGTCCTGGGCGGCAGTCAGGGCGCGACAATCCTATCTGAGGTCGTGCCCGCCTCACTTGCGGCGCTTCCGGATGATCTGAAATCACGGCTTCATGTAACCCAGCAATGCCGTGCGGAAGATCTGGAAGCCGTCCGCACGTTATACAGCGAGGCACATATCGAGGCCAATCTCTCCACCTTTTTTGACAATGTGGCGGAGCTGCTGGGCGAATGCCATCTGGCGATTACCCGCTCGGGGGCGTCGACACTGTCCGAATTGACCGTTGCCGGCCGACCTTCCCTGCTGGTGCCTTACAAACATGCCATGGATGATCATCAACGCAAGAATGGTGAAAATGCGGTGGCACGCGGTGCGGCTCGCCTGATCCTCCAGGATAATTTTACGGTAGAGGAAGCGTGCCGGGAACTGACCTATCTCCTCCGTCACCCGGACTGCCTCTCTGTCATGGCCACGGCTTCCTCCAGCCTCGGGGAAATTCACGCCGCCGAGAAACTTGCGGATCTTGTAGAAGAGTGCAAGCCCGCGAACAGCGACAATGAGAACAGCGGAAAGGTGGCGGCATGAGAACGTTACCGCTAGATATGGGCCTTGTGCATTTTGTCGGTATCGGCGGCATTGGAATGAGCGGCATTGCCGAGGTTATGCATACGCTTGGCTATCAGGTGCAGGGTTCCGATCTGTCAGCTAATGCAAATGTGGAGCGTCTTCGCTCCCTCGGCATCACTGTGTATGAAGGCCATGATGCGAAGAACCTCGGTGAGGCGCAGGTAGTTGTGATTTCCTCGGCGGTGAAGGCGGATAATCCGGAAGTGCGCGAAGCGCGCGATCACCTTATTCCTGTGGTTCGTCGAGCCGAAATGCTGGCGGAGTTGATGCGTCTCAAATGGGCGATTGCCGTGGGCGGCACCCATGGAAAGACGACAACTACCTCGATGCTGGCAAGTCTTCTGGACGCTGCCGGTATGGAGCCCACTGTGATAAATGGCGGCATCATCAATGCCTATGGGACCAATGCCCGGCTTGGAAACGGGGAGTGGATGGTGGTTGAAGCAGATGAGTCTGACGGCAGCTTCACGAAGCTGCCAGCCACCATCGCCGTTGTGACGAATATCGACCCGGAGCATCTTGATTTCTACGGAGACTTTGATGGAGTGCGGGATGCGTTCCAGACCTTTGTGCAGAACATCCCTTTCTATGGCTTTGCGGCGGTCTGCATTGATCATCCTGAGGTGCAGGCGCTGATCGGGCGGATTTCGGATCGCCGTCTCGTCTCTTACGGCACATCGCCGCAAGCTGACTATCGGGCAACTGACATTCACTTTTCCGATGGCCATGCGCATTTCAATGTTGTGATAAGCGATCGCGTGGAGAGCGAAACCCGATTGATGGAAGGGTTTGAGCTGCCGATGCCCGGGAATCATAATGTGATGAATGCCCTGGCCGCCATCGTTGTCGGCAGGGAAATGGATTTTTCAGAAGCGGATATCAAGAAAGGCCTCAGGGCATTTGGTGGCGTTAAACGGCGTTTCACCAAAACCGGAGAGGTGAATGGCGTGACGATAATCGATGATTACGGTCACCACCCGGTTGAAATTTCATCCGTTCTCTCGGCCGCGCGTCTGGCCTATGACAAGAAGATAATCGCGGTGGTCCAGCCACATCGCTATTCCCGCCTTCATGACCTATTTGAAGAATTCTGCACCTGCTTCAATGATGCCGATACTGTCATTGTTGCGAACATCTATGCCGCAGGGGAGGCGCCGCTCCCCGGGATCGACCGTGACCATTTCGTGGAAGGCCTGCGCGCGCGGGGACATCGTCATGTACTGGCGCTTGAAGGGCCTGAAGCATTGGCCGGACTGATCCAAGATATCAGTCATCCCGGCGATGTCGTCGTCTGTCTGGGCGCTGGGTCGATTTCGACCTGGGCCAATAACCTGCCGGGTGAACTTAGCGCGCTGTCCGGTGGGAAGGGGGAAGGGTGAACATCATGTCTACTTCATCTCCGAAAATGAGAAAGACAGGCAGTCTGATGGACAGGATGCCTGCCGTGCGTGGACGGCTTCGGGAGAATGCCGATCTTGGAAAGGTGACCTGGTTTCAGGTGGGCGGTCCGGCCGATGTTTTGTTCAAGCCTGAGGATGAGGAAGATCTCGCGGATTTCCTGAAGAACCTGCCACGGGATATACCCGTTTACGTAATTGGAGTCGGCTCCAACTTGTTGGTGCGCGATGCCGGTGTGCGTGGTGTTGTCATCCGGCTCGGGCGGCATTTCGCGAAAATCAATCATGACGGTGAGAAGATGATTGTCGGAGCCGGTGCCCTTGATGGTCATGTTGCGCGCTTCGCCGCCGACGCCGGACTTGAAGGAGCGGAGTTCTTGAGTGGCATTCCCGGAGGTATCGGCGGGGCGTTGCGTATGAACGCCGGAGCCTATGGGGCGGATATCTCCGAGATATTCCTGTCAGCCGTGGCCTATGACCGTGATGGGAAGCGGCATGAGCTGACATTGAAAGATATGGGCTTTTCCTATCGTCATAGCGATATTCCAAAGGGCTGGATTTTTACGCAGGCTGTGTTCCAGCTTTCAAATGGCGACCGGGACGAGATCCTCGGGCGCATGGCGGATATCTCGCGCAATCGAGAAGAGAGTCAGCCGATCAGAAGCCGTACAGGGGGGTCTACTTTCGCGAATCCACCCGGCAAGAAGGCTTGGGAATTGATCGACAGCGTCGGCGGGCGCGGACTGACCATCGGGAATGCCATGGTCTCTGAAAAGCATTGCAACTTCCTGATCAATAAGGGCGCTGCACGGGCGGGCGACCTGGAGGCGATCGGTGAGGAGCTGCGGCGCCGGGTTTTTATGGCACATGACGTGCTGTTGCGATGGGAAATTGTCCGCCTTGGAGCCGCTGAAAAGAAATCGGAAGGAAAGGCGTTATGAAACATGTCGCTGTATTAATGGGCGGCTGGTCCGCCGAGCGGGAAGTATCGATGAACAGCGGCCTTGCCTGTGCAGAAGCGCTGAAGAAAAGCGGCTATCAGGTAACCCCTGTCGATGTCGGGCGGAATATTGCGGAAACCTTGAGCGAGATCAAACCGGATGTCTGCTTTAATGCGCTGCATGGCCGCTACGGGGAAGACGGTTATATTCAGGGGTTGCTTGAAATAATCGGTATCCCTTACACGCATTCGGGTGTTCTCGCTTCCGCGCTTGCCATGGACAAGCCGGTTGCCAAATCGCTTTTTGCGCAAGCCGGGATTCCAATTGCCGATGGTAAAGTCCTGACGCGTCAGGAAATTCAGGGCGGAGCGATCTATCCAAAACCTTTTGTTGTTAAACCGCTCAATGAAGGGTCCAGCGTCGGTGTGACGATCATTCTTGAAGATGAGAATATGAGTCTTCAGGATTTGCCCTGGACGTTTGGCGAGAAGGTATTGGTCGAGACGTTTATTCCGGGTCGGGAAATTCAGGTGGCCGTCATGGGAGATGCGGCGCTTGGGGCCGTTGAAATTCGCCCTCTCGGACGGTTCTACGATTACGAAGCCAAGTATACCGAAGGCAAAGCAGAACATCTGATGCCTGCCCCGCTCAGTGAAGCGGATTATGCGGAAGCACTGCGCCTTGCCTTGCTCGCGCATCAGACTCTCGGATGCCGGGGGGTTAGCCGAAGCGATTTGCGTTTCGATGATACCGGTGAAGGGGCAGGTAAATTCTATATGCTGGAAACAAATACCCAGCCCGGCATGACGTCGCTCAGCCTCGTGCCGGAAATTGCCGGTCACTCCGGCATTTCCTTTGAAGAACTGGTCAGTTGGATTGTGGAGGATGCCTCATGCGACCGATAACCATTGATCGGGACGATCGCGTGGTTCCGCGCGCCCGTCCAAAAAAGTCATCTAAGAAAGGTGGTTTTTTCAAGTTCCTGTTTGGAGGGTCGAAGAAAAAGCCAGCCAAGCGCAAGGCGGAACCCAGATTTTCTGCCGGTGGTGCCTTTTCCAAAATTGGCGGCATGTCGGTTCAGATCGGGGATCGGATCAGTGCTCCCTTCCGTCAGGAAAAACCGCGCCGCGGCGGTCGGCGTAAGCCTGTTCCGGCCTGGCGTAAACCCGCATTAATCTGCGGGGGTGTTTTGCTGATTGCGGTGATTATAGGGGGTGTTACAAACTTCATGGTCCGCACTGAGGTGCTTGAGAGATCTGCGGCATGGATTGACGAACAACAGCAAGCGCTTGCTGAAGTGTTCGGGTTGACGGTACAGGAGGTCAGCGTCGTCGGGCGTGACAAGACCTTAGGCGAGGATATCCTTAAAGTCCTCAACGTCAAACGCGGTGACAGCATTCTCGGGGTTGATCCGGAGGCCGCTCGGGAGCGGCTGGAAACTCTGGGCTGGGTTGAAAAGGCCTCGGTAATGCGGCGCTATCCCGATGAAATCTTTATCGAAATAGCGGAACGTCGGCCCTATGCCCGTTGGCAAATCGACGGTAAGACCGGCGTTATTGACCGGACCGGGATCGTTGTGTCCAAAAAGGATGAGGCATCTTTTCGTTACTTGCCAAGAGTAGTCGGGCCCGGGGCGAATACGCATGCTGCCGAACTGTTCGACATGCTGGTACAAACACCGGAGCTTTTTACAAGGCTGGAAAACGCGGTGCGTATCCGGGATCGGCGATGGAACCTGGAATTTGAGAATGGAGTAACGGTTCTGCTGCCCGAGAAAGGGGCGGCGCAGGCCTGGAAGCATCTTTACCAGATTCAGACCGAGCAGAAAATTCTCGATAAGGATGTCGTCGCAATCGACCTTCGCGCCAATGACCGGACATATGTGCGGCTGAAGGAAGATTCCGCGAAGCTTCGGCGGCTTGCCGGGAATGACGCATGAGTAATTGGTTGATGGAAATGAACAGACAGAAGATGAGCAATTGGAAAGTTAATGGCAGCGGGACGTAATGGACCTTTGGCGGCACTGGATGTCGGCTCGACAAAAGTATGCTGTTTTGTTGCGCTTGAAGAAGCGGGGCGACTTCGCGTGACCGGAATTGGGCATCAGGTCAGTCGGGGGCTGCGCGCTGGCGGTATCACCAACATGGAAATGGCTGAGGAGGCAATCCGTTCCGCTGTTGATGCGGCGGAGCGTATGGCCGGGGAAACGGTTCGTGAAGTATATCTTGGGGTATCGGCCGGAAAGCCCGCGTCACAGACTGTCGATGTGGAAATGTCCATCGGTGGTCAGGAAATTACAGAGAGGGACCTGCAACGCACGCTGAAGGAGGCTCGCGCGAGTTATCAGCCGGAAGGACGGACCGTGGTTCACGCATTGCCGGTGGGTTATACGGTCGACGGGACGCGGGGCATTCGTGATCCACGCGGCATGTATGGCGAAAGTCTCGGCATCAGTATGCATATGGTTTCTTTGCAAAACAGCCATATGCGAAACCTCGCAAATTGTGTGGAACGCTGTCATCTCGGTGTTGCCGGTATGGTCGCTGCGCCTTACGCCTCCGGCCTTGCCTGTCTGGTTGAGGATGAAATGGATCTTGGAGTCACGGTGATCGACATGGGCGGTGGATCGACATCTTTCGCGGTCTTTTATGATGGCGAGATGGTTTATAGTGAAGTCATTCCTGTGGGCGGCGGTCATGTCAGCAATGACATTGCGCGCGGCCTTTCAACGACGCTCGCCAATGCGGAACGTATGAAAACGCTGTATGGCAATGCACTGGCGAGCCCGGCGGATGAAAAGGAAATTATTGATGTCCCTCTGATCGGCGAAGCGGACCATGATGTCGCCAATCATGTGCCTCGCTCGATGCTAGTTGGTATTATCAAGCCGCGGCTCGAAGAAATACTCGAACTTGTTAATGACCGCCTGCTTGCATCCGGTTTCAACAAGGTTGCCGGGCGCCGGGCCGTTCTGTGCGGCGGCGCGGCGCAGCTCGCCGGTCTACAGGAGCTTACAGCCCGCGTTCTCGACAAGCAGGTCCGCATGGGTAAACCTATCCGTGTCAAGGGGTTGGCTGATGCAACGGATGGCCCGGCCTTTACGACGGCCGCCGGACTGCTGTCATATGCCATTCGCGAAAGATTTGACGAGGGGATCAAGATGTCGTTGGCGGAGAAGCCGCCAAAAAACCGGTTTCTGAGAGTTGGGAACTGGTTCAAGGACAATTTTTAGGCATAAAAATGCATAAAAATTGTCAATATAGTGAGAAGTAGGGTTTCATTAACCACAATATTTGGTATTAATTAGCTGTTCGTCAGCGTAACCAAGGAGGAGAGTACCGTGAGTATCAATTTGTCAGTGCCGGAACAGTCAGAGTTGAAACCAAAAATCCTGGTATTGGGCGTTGGAGGAGCTGGCGGTAATGCGGTGAACAACATGATTACCTCTGAACTTCAGGGGGTTGATTTTGTCGTGGCCAACACAGACGCCCAGGCGTTGAAGCAGAGTTTGGCCGAGCGGCGTATTCAACTAGGGGCTGAGCTGACGGAAGGCCTGGGTGCAGGCTCCAAGCCGCATATCGGCGCTGGCGCCGCCGAAGAAGCGATTGAGGAAATTATCGGACATCTTGACGGTGTGCATATGTGTTTTATCACTGCCGGAATGGGCGGTGGTACGGGAACAGGCGCGGCACCGGTCGTTGCACGCGCCGCCCGTGAGCGAGGTATTCTGACAGTCGGTGTTGTCACCAAACCCTTCCAGTTCGAAGGGAACCACCGGATGCGCATTGCCGAAGAAGGCATTGAAGAGCTGCAAAAGTATGTGGATACGCTGATCATCATTCCGAATCAGAACTTGTTCCGGATTGCGAATGAGAAAACTACTTTTGCCGACGCTTTTAACATGGCGGACGAAGTGCTTCATTCCGGCGTTCGCGGGGTAACCGATCTGATGGTTATGCCGGGCCTGATCAATCTTGACTTTGCCGATGTAAACACGGTCATGAACGAGATGGGTAAGGCCATGATGGGCACTGGCGAGGCGAGCGGCGAAAATCGCGCTATCGAGGCCGCGGAGGCCGCAATCTCTAATCCGCTTCTGGATGATGTGTCCATGAAAGGCGCGCGCGGCGTGCTTATTAACATCACTGGCGGTATGGATCTGACGCTGTATGAACTTGATGAAGCGGCAAACCGCATCCGCAGCGAGGTTGATCCGGAAGCAAACATCATTGTCGGATCGACTTTTGACACCGAGATGGAAGGCCGGATGCGGGTATCTGTGGTCGCGACAGGTATTGATGCCCTGGAAGTTCAGAAAGCTAACTCGCCAAATGTTACCTCTCTTCTCTCCGTGAAGGGAGAAGGAAAAGCGGCTTCGTCCGGATCAAAAGGATATGGTGAGGCGACAGGGCCTATGGTTCCCGCCGCTGCTGCAGTTTCTGCGTCAGGCTTTGGAGCAAGCGTACCGGGAGGTAACTTTTCCGGTCAGCCGGTCGCGCAAGGCTCTGATGCGACGGAGAGCTCCGAGAATATGGAAATGGGATCAACGTCCGCAGACAATACCATGATCCGCGGCAATCTGGCGTTTGATCGGGAACGGGATTTGCTTTCTGACATTGATGTAGAAATGGAAGAGAGCGAGCATGAACCCGCAGAGCTCGAAGGTCGGGACAGTCCGTTCACGGCACCCCCTGCGATCAGAGTCGACAAGAGCCCGGAAAAGCTGGTTAATCCGGATGCACAGCAGGTTCTCTCTGATGCGGCTGGTGGCAAGTCAAAGAAGCGCGGCCCGAGCCTGTTTGAACGCATGACAGGGGTTAGCCGTTCCTTCATGAAGGAGTCCTCCAAGGAAGAGACCTCGGCTCCTGTCCGGCGGGAACCGACGACGAGTCGCCCGGCAACGCCTTCTGCAGCAACACAGGCGCCTCAACCGCCCCGGAAAGAACCGGTTTCCTCCGTCAAGATTGACCAGAAGCAGGAAGATGAGGATTTGCTGGACATTCCAGCCTTTCTCCGTCGTCAGGCAAACTGATATAAAGCTAACAAGCACCAAAAAGGCATGGAACCGATTGGTTTCATGCCTTTTTGTACGCGGCGCATAAACGCCCGGGACACGTCTGTATTTAGTGCACGTCGGGAGGTAACGCGGCTTTTACCTTAGTAGCAGTCGCATCCGTGGCAGGGTTTCGTGGTGGTCGCAGGAGTGATGAGCATTTCCCGCAGGCCCCGTAAGCTGCTCGCTATCAAAACCAAGATGCTATATCTATATCTGACCATCGTTCCAATCCCCTATTGAAGTCACGATTACCTCTCAATATTACATTGGCACACCGCTATTCCCAAGAGAAAGAGGTGTGCGCAGCATCACAGCATGGTATGAAAATCAGGCTTTTCGCGGAAATCAGGGCCATTTCGCCTCTGGGGGCAGGGACATCAGGATAGCTTCCGTTTTTCCGCCGGTTTTGAGGCCGAAGGTTGTCCCTCTGTCATAAAGCAGGTTGAACTCTGCGTAACGACCCCGTCGCACCAGCTGGTGCTCACGTTGCGCCGCCGTCCATTCCTTATTCATATGCCGCCGGACAATTTCAGGATAGATATCGCGAAAGGCTTTTCCGACATCCTGTGTAAAGGCAAAATCCTTCTCCCACTCGGTCTCCAGCCGGTCATAGAATATTCCGCCGACGCCCCGCGGCTCGTTTCGGTGGGGCAGGAAGAAATATTCATCGCACCATTTCTTGAACCGTGGGTAGTAATCCGGATCATGCGGATCGCAGGCGGCCTTCATCGCCGCGTGGAAATCCTGTGTGTCATTCTCATCCGGATACATGGGGGTCAGGTCTGCGCCGCCACCAAACCAGTTTTCGCCGGTGACAATGTGCCGCGTATTCATATGAACAGCAGGGACGAGGGGGGATTGCATATGTGCAACGAGCGATATGCCGCTTGCCCAGAATTCTCCGGACTTCTCTGTACCTGGAATGGAGTTGCGGAATTCTTCTGAAAATTCGCCATGGACCGTCGAGAAATTGACCCCGACTTTTTCGAAAACCCGCCCCTTCATGACGGACATTTCACCCTTGCCGCCGCCGGGACGGTCCCAATGGGTTACTTCGAACCGGCCCGGTTCACGATCGCTGTAAGTGCCTGTCAGTTCACGTTCAAGAGCTTCAAAGCTGTCCCGAATCTGGTTTCTCAGCTCTCGAAACCACTCCGCCGCCCGTGATTTTTGTGATTCAGTTTTCTCGCTTGTCATGCTCGCTCCGTCGACTCAACAGAAGGGTAAGGGGTTGAAAAATGGCCTGTTTGACGCAGGGCCTCACCAAGGACCATAGCGGCGGACAATGCGACGTTGATGGATCGCATGTTTGGCGCCATGGGGATGCAAAGGCGGTGGTCAGCCGTACTATGGACAGTCGCCGGTACGCCAGCGCTTTCCCGGCCCAGCAGCAGAGTATCCGATTCTTGAAAAGTAAAATCCGTATAGGTCGTTTCTGCACTCGTCGTCAGTAGTATGAGGCGGCCGGCAGGGCGATTTCTGTTGAATTCCTGCCACGACACATGGCGCGTCACATTGGCTGCCTCCGCATAATCCATTACGGCTCTTTTCAGGTCGCGCGCACCAAAAGGAAAGCCACATGGCTCGATAATGTCCACCGGAACGCCAAGGCAGGCGCCAAGGCGCAGCATCGTTCCCACATTGGGGGCAATATCTGGTTGGTAAAGTGCAAGTCGCATCTTGCCGTTGTACTGGGAGTATTGTAACAAATACAGAGAAAAATCCGCGCTTTATTGTCGCATATGACACGTTCGGACTGGACATGACGGCATTATGATGACAAAAAGCGGTCGCGGTAGATTTATTTAATTAGGTTTCGGGGAAAGTAAATGACGACAACCACCCCTGTAGAAGAAGACGGCGTAAAGCGTCGTGATTTTCTATATATTGCGGCTGGCGGCCTTGGGGCCGTTGGTACGGCGGCGGCTATCTGGCCGTTTGTTTCTCAAATGAATCCGTCTGCGGATGTTCTTGCGCTTTCAACCACGGAAGTGGATTTGGAAGGCATTGAAACCGGGTCTGAAGTCACTGTCGTGTGGCAAGGCAAGCCGGTCTTTGTAAGGCATCGGACAGAAGAGGATATTGCCAGAGCCGAAGATGTGGATTTGGCCGATTTGCCGGATCCCGTTCCGGATGCGGATCGGGTGATCAAGCCGGAATGGCTGATCATGGTCGGTATCTGCACACATCTTGGCTGTGTCCCGCTTAAGGGGCAGGGGGATTATGGCGGGTGGTTCTGTCCTTGCCACGGGTCTCATTATGATACCTCCGGACGTATCCGTAAGGGGCCGGCACCAGCGAATCTGGTCATTCCGCCTTACGAGTTCCTCGACGATAATAACATCAAGATCGGGTAGGGGGCCCCAAGATGTCTTTTCAACCAAAAAATCCTGCCGTCAAATGGGTAGAGGATCGTCTGCCGATCACGGGGATGCTGCATCATGCCCTGTATGAATACCCGACGCCCAAGAATCTGAGCTACTGGTGGACCTTTGGCTCTCTGGCCGGCGTGATGCTGGTCGTGCAGATTGTCACCGGCATTGTGCTTGCAATGCATTACACACCGCATGTCGATATGGCTTTCACCAGCGTCGAGCATATTATGCGGGACGTGAACTATGGCTGGCTGCTGCGGTATATGCATGCAAATGGCGCTTCAATGTTCTTCATTGTGGTTTATCTCCATATTTTCCGGGGCCTCTATTACGGCTCCTACAAGGCTCCGCGGGAACTCCTCTGGTGGCTTGGACTGGTAATTTTCCTGCTGATGATGGCAACCGCCTTCATGGGCTACGTGCTTCCCTGGGGACAGATGAGCTTCTGGGGTGCGACAGTTATTACTAACCTGTTCGGTGCTATTCCGCTGGTCGGTGACAGCATTGTGACTTGGCTGTGGGGTGGTTTTGCCGTCGATAACCCGACGCTCAACCGGTTCTTCAGCCTGCATTATCTGTTGCCGTTCGTGATTGTCGGTATCGTTATCCTTCATATCTGGGCCTTGCACACCAATGGTTCCAACAATCCGACAGGCGTTGAATTGAAGGGCAAGCAGGACAGCATTCCTTTCCATCCGTACTATACGGTGAAGGATCTGTTCGGCCTGGCGATTTTCCTGATTTTCTTCTCGGCGTTTCTGTTCTATGCACCGAATTATCTGGGGCATCCGGACAACTATATCCCGGCAAATCCGCTGGTGACCCCGGCACATATCGTTCCAGAATGGTATTTCCTGCCCTTCTACGCGATCCTGCGGGCGGTACCGGACAAGCTCGGTGGCGTTCTGCTGATGTTTGGCGCGATCGCCGTGCTGTTTGCCCTGCCGTGGCTTGACAAGAGCCGGATCCGGTCTGCCCGCTTCCGTCCTATCTACAAGCAGCTGTTCTGGGTGTTCGTTGCAAACTGTATTTTGCTGACCTATATCGGCGGCAAACCGGCAGAGGGCTCCTATATCATCTGGGGCCGTATCGCAACCATCTATTACTTCGTACATATCCTGATCCTGTTGCCATTGGTGGGATTGTTCGAAAAGCCCAAACCGTTACCCGCTAGTATTTCGGAGGATGTCCTCTCCAAGAAGCCCGCAGAGAAGGAGGCGGCCAATGCGTAAATTACTGACCTCCCTCGGCATTGCTGCTCTGGTTTCATTGGCATCTTTTGGCTCGGCTAATGCTGCCGGAGAGGCGGTTGAGCTCAAATCCATGAACTGGAAGCATGGCGGACTTTTCGGAACTTATGATCGTGCGTCGGCTCAGCGTGGATTGCAGGTTTACCGCGAGGTGTGCGCAGGCTGTCACGGTTTGGGACTGGTTGCCTTTCGTACTCTTCAGGATCTCGGGTTCAGTGAAGATGAAGTAAAAGCACTGGCTGCGGAATACGAGTTCGTTGACGGACCTGATGATGCCGGTGATATGTTTGATCGGCCGGGCAAGCCTTCAGACAAATTTCCGGCACCATTTCCGAATGAGCAGGCCGCGCGCGCATCCAATGGTGGCGCTTACCCGCCGGATTTGTCATTGATGAGCAAAGCACGTCCAGATGGCGATAATTACTTGTACTCGCTCCTGACAGGATATGAAGAGGCGCCTTCCGATGTCACGCTTCCTGCGGGCATGAACTATAATGCTTACTTCCCTGGACATAAGATTGCAATGCCTCCTCCGCTAACGGAAGACGGTATTGAATATTCGGATGGGACACCGGCAACTGTCGATCAAATGGCGAAAGACGTTACGGTATTCCTGACCTGGGCGGCGGAGCCAAAGATGGAACAGCGTAAGAGCATAGGTCTTAAAGTGATCCTGTTCCTGTTGATCCTGGCGGCTGTCTTCTACGCAGTGAAACGCAAGGTATGGTCGGACCTGCACTGAGCAATTTGATCTTCAGTCATAAAAGGGCGCTGATTTCGGCGCCCTTTTTTATGGTATGAGATCAGTTTCAGGGCTAAGTGCTTGCCAGCAGACACGGAGGGCAAAATGGAGTCATTAAAAGGCAAACCCGTCATCGGCATCATTGGGGGGAGTGGTGTTTACGAGCTGGACGGGCTTGTCGATACATATTGGGAAACCATTGGAAGCCCTTTTGGAGAGCCATCGGACCAGTTGCTTTTCGGGATATTGGATGGGATCCAGATGGTCTTTCTTCCACGCCATGGGCGCGGACATCGTATTCCTCCGGCGGCGGTTAATTATCGTGCCAACATAGATGCTCTGAAACGCGCGGGCGTAACGGAAATTATTTCGTTAAGTGCCTGCGGATCGTTTGAAGAAGAGCTTGCGCCAGGAACGTTCGTGATTGTTGATCAATTCATTGACCGAACGATCGACAGGGAGAAAAGCTTTTTTGGTCCGGGCCTTGTAGGTCATGTCAGTATGGCACATCCGGTCTGTTCCCGTCTGGGAGATGCCTTGGAGAAGGCGGCGCGTGATAGCGAGATAAAAGTGCGCAGGGGCGGGACGTACCTCGCAATGGAAGGACCGCAGTTCTCTACTTTAGCGGAATCCCGTCTATACCGGAGTTGGGGATGCCAAGTAATCGGCATGACCAACATGCCGGAAGCCAAGCTCGCCCGGGAAGCGGAGATTTGCTATGCGACAGTGGCCATGGTGACGGATTATGATTGCTGGCATCCCGATCATGATGCGGTCGAGGTATCCGCTATCATAGAGGTCTTGATGAAAAATGCGGACAACGCCCGTGGCCTTGTGAAAACCGTAGTGCCGTCATTGATGTCGCGCGAGGGAGCATGTTCTGCCGGGTGCCACCATGCTTTGGACAATGCCCTGATAACGGCGCCTGAGGCCCGCAATCCTGACTTGATCCGGAAACTCGATGCCGTTGCCGGACGCGTTCTATAAGCTGAGGAGATCATGGACATAAAATCTATCATCCGGACCATTCCGGATTACCCCAAGAAGGGGATCATGTTTCGCGACATAACGACGCTCTGGCAGGACGCAGGTGGATTTCGCCAGGTGGTCGACCAGCTGGTCTGGCCTTATGCCGGGGTGAGAATTGACAAAGTCGCGGGTATTGAGGCACGCGGGTTTGTTCTCGGCGGAGCCGTCGCCCATCAGCTCAGTGTCGGCTTTATCCCCGTACGCAAGAAAGGCAAGCTGCCGGCCGCGATCATTGGCGAGGAATATGAACTCGAATACGGTACCGATACTGTGGAAATTCACCACGACGCCATAAAGGAAGGCGAGAATATCCTGCTTGTGGATGATCTGATTGCAACGGGCGGTACCGCCGCCGCCGCAATCAATCTGATACGCCGGGCGGGAGGAACGGTCATCGGCGCCGCCTTCGTGATTGATCTGCCGGATATTGGTGGGGCAAAGCGGGTTGCGGATATGGGCGTTAATGTCCGAACCCTGTGCGAGTTTGAAGGGGATTAGTCTGCCCTTATGGCTGGCAAAAAGACTGTTGTCATTTGTCGGACGATATGTCTTTTTGGAGGTGTCATAAGTTAGAAAGGCAAAGACAATGTCGTTGGAACTCTGGATTTCATTTTTTATTGCCAGTGCGGCGCTTTTGGCAATTCCTGGCCCAACGGTCATGATTGTCATCAGCTACGCCCTTGGGCAGGGGCGCAGCACGGCATGGGCGACTGTCCCGGGCGTCACCTTGGGTGATTTCACAGCGATGACTGCCTCCTTGCTGGGGGCAGGGGCCGTCCTGGCGACGTCCGCCACGCTGTTCACGGCGCTTAAAATTGCCGGGGCGTTATACCTGATATGGCTCGGCATAAAGCTGTGGCGCTCTGATGATAGAATGGGCTCGGTTCGCGCGGCGGGCCGACAAAGCGGTATGTCCATGTTCAGGGCCTCTTATGTCGTGACGGCGCTTAACCCAAAGAGCATTGTTTTCTTTGTGGCCTTTGTCCCGCAATTTGTGAATGTGAATGAACCGGTGCTGGGACAGTTTATTATTCTGGAAGCAACCTTTCTTGTACTGGCGGCGTTGAATGTTGCTATCTGGGCCATTCTGGCGGGAAAATTGCGGGAACGGTTTAAAAACCCGAAAAGTCTGAAAATAGTAAACCGAATTGGCGGAAGTTTCCTGATTGGCGCGGGGATGCTGACGGCGTTCGTTCGGCGTACGGCCTGAGATGAAATTAATATTCGGAGTGAGGGATGCTGCATAATCTGAAAGGTATTGATCATGCGTTGATCGGGGTAGAGGATCTGGAAGAAGCGCGATCCCAATATGAAAAGCTTGGCTTCACTCTGACGCCCCGGGGTTCCCATATCGGTTGGGGAACAGCCAACTATTGCATCATGTTTGATGAGGACTATATCGAGATTCTCGGCATTGTTGACCCGTCTCTTGAAACGAATGGTCTTGATACCGCGCTCGCGGAAAGGGGCGAGGGGCTTCTCGGTCTGGCGCTCGCAAGCGATGCGCCAGAGGCAACACAAAAATCCCTAAAGGAAGCCGGGCTGGAGCCGTCAGATATTCTCCCCCTGAAACGGAAGCTTGAGCTGCCTGAAGGCGATGTGCTACCCGAATTCAAGCTGATCCGGCTTACGTCCTCAGCCGGGTTGTCGACGAAAAACCTGTTTATCTGTCATCATATGACGCCGGAACTGGTGCGCCAGGAAAAGAACTGGTTAAGCCATGAGAACGGCGCAAAATATATAAACTCCATTGTCGTTGTCGTCGAGGATCCGGAGTCGCTTGCGGAGTATTACCGGCGCCTTTGCGGATCCATCAATGTGACTCTGACCGACAACACCCTGACTGTTCGGTTCGGCAAGGGCAGTATCATATTCGTGAATGACAGGGATATCGACCTGCTGTTTCCGGGCCTGACCATATCGGATGAGATGCCGGCGTTGCCCTATCTGATTGCCATGACGATTGTCGTAGATAGCCTCCAGGAAGCGGAGAACACCCTGAACCGGAACGGCGTAAGGACACAGAAAATTGCGACCGGAACACTCAGGGTAAATCCTTCTGATGCCAACGGTCTTCTGCTTGAATTCACCGACCGGCCGGCTAGCTGATAAATTCCAACGTGCGCTCAAGCGCGAGTTTTGCTGCCTCCGCGTCGTAGCTCCCCCGTTGATCGCAGTTAAAGCCATGCCCTGCCGAATAGACAAAAACCGGGATATCTGGCCGGGCCGTCTTGACTTCTTCAACCGCTGACATCGGGATGGAGGCATCCTTGTCGCCGAAATGCAGCATGACAGGAACTTTTGGTGCCTCCGCAATATTCTTTGCGACCTGCCCACCGTAATATCCAACCGCTTTGCCAATGGAAGTCAGGCGACAGGCAGAGAGATAGGCGAGGGTGCCACCCCAGCAATAGCCGATAACAGCGGCGTTTCCGGAGGCGTCGATCTCATTTGCCGCGGCATCAATGTCTTTTAACGCTGTTTCGTCCGAGACCTGGTTTTTATACTGAAGGCCCTGTTCCACATCTTTGGGTGTATAGTCGAGCTCAATATCGGGGCTGATGCGATCATAGAGGGCTGGAGCAATGGCATTATAGCCGGCCTTGGCGTAGCCATCGCACACATCCTTGATATGCGAGTTGACGCCGAAAATCTCCTGCACGATCACAACGCAACCTTTCGGCGCCTCGTTCGACGCGACTTTGTAAGCGGCGAATTCATGACCATCTGCCGCCGTTAAGGTAATCATTTCTCCCATGACATACTCTCCTTTATTCTTTTTTGGCAGGCTCTACGATAAGGAGCGTGCCGTCAACACCCGTTACCCGGACAACCTCGTTCAAATCGGTGTCGGGTCCTTCGACGCTCCATTGGGTGTCATCAACATGAATTTTCCCCCGGCCGTTCCGGATTGCTTCCGTCAGTGTAAACTGACGGCCGATATACTGGGCGCCACGCTGGTTGAGTTTGGTATTGTCCTCAACGCCCGGATGTTTTTTGAGGAACAGACGAGACAGCACAATGCTTGCAATGGCAATGACGGCAAAAAGAATCCATTCATATTCCCACGCCATGCCGGGAAATATCCAGGCGACAATCCCGACAATACCTGCAGCGATACCAAGCCATAGGAAGAAGGTGCTGGGGGCAAAGACTTCGAGAATTATGAGGGCCAAACCCAGTATCCACCAGGACCAGAAATCAAGGCTTGCAAGCCATGTAATGATCGGATCAAGCATGGCGTTACTCGACTGTCGGGACAGAGCCGCTGCTGCGTCGCGACGGGCTGTCACTGTCTTTACCGAAGACTTCCTTGGCAATTGCGCCGATGCCGCCAAGCGAGCCTATGAGAGAGCTTGCTTCCATCGGCAGCAGGACGACCTTGGAGTTGCGGGCCATGCCGATTTCCTTCATGGCTTCGGTATATTTCTGCGCGACGAAATAGTTGATTGACTGAATATCGCCTGCGGCAATGGCTTCGGAAACGTCATGTGTCGCCTTGGCTTCGGCTTCGGCGAGACGCTCACGCGCTTCGGCATCCCGAAAGGCGGCTTCCCGTCGTCCCTCTGCCTCCAGGATAGCGGCTCTCTTCTCTCCCTCTGCCTTCAGGATTTCCGACTGCCGAACGCCCTCTGCTTCCAGAATGACGGCGCGTTTCAACCGTTCGGCCTTCATTTGCCGTCCCATGGCTTCAACCAGATCGATCGGCGGGGTGATGTCCTTGATCTCGACCCGGGTGACCTTGATGCCCCAGGGTGTAGACGCCTGATCAATGACATTGAGCAGTCGGATATTGATCGCATCGCGCTGACTGAGCGCTTCATCCAGATCCATTGAGCCAAGAACCGTTCTCAGGTTTGTCTGGGCAAGATTTTGAATGGCACGTTCAAGATCACGCACCTCATAGGCTGACTTCGCGGCATCCAGCACCTGAAAGAACAGAACCCCATCCACCTGCACCATGGCGTTGTCTCGTGAGATGACTTCCTGCGTCGGAATATCCAGAACCTGCTCCATCATGTTTATCTTCCCGCCGACGCGGTCGATAAAGGGGATGATCAGGCCGAGCCCGGGTTGCAGGCTGCGGGTATATCTGCCGAAACGTTCGATGGTGAACTGGAACCCCTGCGGCACGATCGTAACGCCCATAAAGACAATGACGATCGCCAGAAGCACGAGAACGATGACGAATATCGCAAAGCCAGACAAGAATAAATCCATATCGCTTTCCCTCGAATAAACAGATATCGGATGGAACCTAGACAAACTATATAATGTTAAGCCGCCAAGCCTAAGTTAAAAATCCATGGGAAGGCGAATAGGGCAGGGCTTATACCGGCCGGGTCTTGATCATGCCGGTGGATTTCAACGTGAGAACGATCTCGTCATTCTGGTTATAGAGTTTCACATCTCCCCGGATGATGCCCATATCAGGGCGCGATGCGGATTTACGGGTCTCAATCACTGTTGATTCATATCGCAGGGAATCGCCGGGACGTACAGGAAGCCGCCAACGCAGCTCATCACAGCCCGGAGACCCGAGACCGGCACGCATGTTTGTCATGTTATCGACCAGCAATCGCATCAATAAGGCTGTCGTATGCCAACCGGAAGCAATCAGACCGCCATAAATGCTCTTCTTTGCCGCTTCCTCATCGATATGAAAAGGTTGCGGATCGTATTTGCGGGCGAATTCGATAATCTCTTCTTTCGTTACGCTGATGCTTTTTGACGTTGTCTTGTCACCAACGGAAATATCCTCGAAATAAATCGCGCTCATATGCCGCCCTCCGATCCGTCTTTGGAAGGTTTGCGCATGAACATTCCGTTGGAAATCATCGTCAGCTTTACTTCATTGTCCTGATTGAAGACTGTATGGGAAAATTTGACAAAGCCAAGCTTTGGCCTGCTTTTGGGAAGGCTGCGGTCCAGCACTTCCGCTTTTACATGAAGGATTTCCCCTGGCCGGACCGGCTGTTTCCAGCGAAGCTGGTCAATCCCCGGAGATCCCATTGAGGCCGAGTCATGAATGTAGCCGTCAACCATCATCCGCATACACATTGCGCCGGTATGCCATCCGCTGGCAATAATGCCGCCGAAATAGTGATCTTTTGCGGCCTCTTTGTCGATGTGAAAGGGCTGAGGGTCGAATGCCGTGGCGAATTCGATCACTTCCTCTTCCGTCACTTCGTAACTACCGAATTCCAGCGTCCAGCCGACGTTAAAATCTTCCCAGTATTTCATGCTCTTTTTTACCTTCTGATCTTATCGCGATCATGGATGCATTTATTGCTTTTTCAAGGTCAATGTTATGCGCATCTAGTTGGCAAACCTGAAATGTAAAACGTCACCATCTGCGACAATATACTCCTTCCCCTCAAGACGCATGAGGCCAGCTTCTTTTGCGCCATTCTCTCCACCCTGCGCCACATAAGCAGAATAGGCGATAGTCTCGGCACGAATAAAGCCTTTTTCGAAATCCGTGTGAATAACACCGGCGGCCTGCGGGGCCTTGGTTCCTTTATTGACGGTCCATGCACGGCATTCCTTCGGGCCGACGGTGAAATAAGTGATGAGGTTGAGTAAATCATATCCAGCACGAATGATGCGGCTGAGCCCGGTTTCCTCAAGGCCCAGCTCTTCCAGAAATTCTGCCCGTTCCTCGGTATCGAGTTGAGCGACCTCCGCTTCAATTGCCGCCGAGATGACAACGCTACCAGCATTCTCCGCAGCTGCCTTTTCGGCAACTTTTGCCGAGAATGCGTTGCCTGAGGCTGCGCTTTCCTCATCCACATTGCAGACATAGAGAACCGGCTTCTGGGTCAGGAGTTGCAGGTTACGGAACGTTCTTACTTCATCATCAGCGAGCGGTACAAGCCGGGCCGGTTTGCCGTCACGAAGAACGGCAAGTGCACGATCGATCAGTTCTAACTGCTTCTTGGCTTCCTTGTCTCCGCCACGGATCTTCTTGACCAGCGCTTCAGTACGCTTTTCAAGACTCTCAAGGTCCGCCAGCATCAACTCGGTTTCGATGGTTTCGATATCCGAGAGAGGATCGATCTTGCCGTCCACATGGGTAATGTCATCATCCTCAAAACAGCGGACAACCTGGATAATGGCGTCTACTTCCCGGATATGGGCAAGAAACTTGTTGCCAAGCCCCTCTCCACTTGCGGCACCGCGAACGAGGCCGGCAATATCCACAAATGTCAGCTGTGTGGGAATGATTTCCTTGGATTTGGCGAGGGCGGCCAGTTTCGCCAGCCGTTCGTCGGGGACCGGAACCTGACCGAGGTTCGGTTCAATCGTGCAGAAAGGGTAATTTTCGGCTGCTGCCTGCGCCGTTTGCGTCAAGGCATTGAACAATGTCGATTTGCCCACATTTGGCAGACCAACGATGCCGCATTTGAACCCCATACTCAGTTTCCTTTTGTTGTATCTGCGTCTTTGCTCTTGTGCGGGGCAATATCCAGCGCGAGCTTGTTCATGAAGCCTGGTGCATCTCCGTCAATCAACAGCCCGATATGCCGCGCGATGCTCTCCGTTGCGGCCTCAACGGTTGCTTGCTCCGCTTTGGAAAAATTGCTGAGCACATGTCCGGTCACCAGATGTTTCTCTCCCGGATGTCCGATGCCCAGGCGAATTCGGCAGAAGTTCTCGCCAAGATGTCCGATAATGGACCGCAAGCCGTTGTTGCCGCCATGGCCGCCACCGGTTTTGACACGGATTTTACCCAACGGCAGATCCAGCTCATCATGCAAAACGATGATATTCTCGAGCGGGATCTTGTAGAACCGAACGGCTTCTCCGACCGATTGGCCAGACAAGTTCATATAGGTTGTAGGTTTCAGGGCAAGAGCTTTTGTTCCGCCAATATTCCCCTCGGCGGCCAATCCCTGAAATCGAACCCGTTCCGGCATAAAGGAGTGGCGGCGGATGATTTCATCCACCGCCATATATCCAAAATTATGCCGGTTGTCGGCATATCCCTTACCAGGATTACCGAGGCCAACCAGCAAAATCATCATTCAATCCTGAATTATTCTTCTTCGGCTTCTTCGGCCTCTGATTCTTCAGAACCTTCTTCCGCTTCGACTGCATCCTCGTCTTCTACCGCTTCTTCATCTTCCGGATCCGGTTCGATGGTCGGTGCCGCGATGGTTGCAATCGTGAAGTCACGGTCCGAGATTGTCGGCTGCGCGCCTTCAGGCAGGGTCACTTCGGAAATATGGACACTATCACCGATGTCATAATTCAGCAGATCAATCTCGATGGCTTCCGGAATGTTGCCTGCCGGAACCGTCATTTCGATTTCATAGCGAACCACGTTAAGAACACCACCGCGTTTGAGGCCGACGCAGTCCTCTTCGTTGAGGAAGCGGACGGCGACCATGACTGCGATCTGGGATTTCGCAGAAACCCGCAGAAAATCAACATGCATCGGCGTGTCATTGATCGGGTGAAGCTGCATGTCACGCGGGAGGACATTATGCTTGCTGGAGCCAACCTGCACCGTGAAGACGGTGGACAGGAAACCACCGTGGTTGATGGATTTCACCAATTCCTTGGTTTCCAGGGAAATGGAAATAGGGTCTTTTTTGTCTCCATAGATGACTGCCGGTGTCCGGCCGTCACGACGCAATGCCCGGGAGGTCCCCTTTCCGACCCGGTCACGCGTTTCTGCAATCAAAACTGCATTTTCGCTCATTGTATTTTCTCCTACTTAACGAGCAACACCGGGACGTACCCGGTGTCAGAAAGACATGTGCCTCCAGGGGTGCCCATGCCGTGAATTGCCTGATCGGTTAGTCGAACAGGCTGGAAACCGAGGTTTCCTTCGAAATTCTGTACATCGCCTCACCGATCAGCGGGGCGACGGAAATCTGTCGCATCTTTTCAGAAGCGCGAAACGCCTCCGTTGCCATGATGCTGTCCGTCGTGACCATTTCATCCAGCGCGGATGCATTGATCCGCGCGATAGCGCCACCTGACAAAACACCGTGGGTAACATAACCGGCAACGCTTTTCGCGCCCTTCTCCATCAGGGCGGCGGCGGCGTTACAGAGGGTGCCCGCGCTATCAACGATATCGTCAACCAGGATACAATGCTGGTTCTTGACATCCCCGATAATATTCATGACTTCGGAAACACCCGCTTTTTCACGGCGCTTATCCACGATTGCGAGGTCGGCGTCAAGCCTTTTGGCATAGGCCCGGGCGCGGACCACACCACCGACGTCCGGTGACACGATTGTAATATCGCCACCCTTGCCATAATGCTTCTCGATATCCGGGACAATGACGGGGGCAGAAAAGAGGTTATCTGTCGGAATATCGAAAAAGCCCTGAATTTGACCTGCATGAAGGTCCATGGTCAGGACCCGGTCCGCGCCTGCGGTGGTGATCAGGTTGGCGACCAATTTTGCCGATATGGGCGTTCTCGGTCCCGGCTTTCTATCCTGCCGCGCATATCCGAAATAGGGTAGGACTGCCGTGATTCGTGAGGCAGAGGCCCGTTTCAGCGCATCGATGCATACCAGCAATTCCATCAGATGGTCGTTTGCCGGGAAAGAAGTGGGCTGTACAACGAAAACATCTTCGCCGCGGACATTCTCATGAATTTCAACGAAAACTTCCATGTCTGAGAAACGCCGGACGTCCGCATCGGTCAGAGGAAGTTTGAGATAGCTTGTGATGGCTTCAGCCAACGGTCGATTGCCATTTCCCGAAAGCACTTTCATTGGAACGATCCTTTAGTCAGTTGAGGGCTTTTTCCTGTCAAAAAACACATTGCCCCCCGCGCACAAATGAACGAGTTGGCGTCGGCGGGCGGAACTTACCAAGGCGAATAAGCCCTGTAAACGCTTTAAACGCCATTTTTTAGGGGAATTTCGTAAATTTTTGGTAGAGAGATGCAAATAGATCAGGATTTCGACTTGAAATATTCCGGCTCGCTTTTCCGAAGCAGATTATAGATCCCGTCCGCTCCGCCCTGGGCTGCCAATACCGCCGTATCGCCCCAGGCCCCATTGAGGGAGCCAGCCCTGATTCTATTGCGCTGTTTGACTTGCCCGACTTGCTCCCCATTGCGCCGTTCCAAACTCCAGGTCAGCTCTATGACCTGTGTTTCGAATTTGGGTGGCGTAATCTCCGCTTGGCCGCGGACAATGAAGTTCGCACCGGCTTCAGTCGGTAGTACTTCCAGCCCTAGCCGCGCCAGCCTGTCCTGTATGGCCGCCGCGAGACTTTCCGATCCGTCTCCCGGCGCTCCTTCTACGATCGGGACGAAAATCACCGGCTTGTCGAGGGCCGCAAAATTAACACCGTCCCCTCCGAGAAGTTGGTCAATATGACTGGCTGAGTTGAGGACCAGTTTTTCCAACTCCTGCGGCGGAAGGGCCGACGTTTCAATTGCCGTCGGCAGTTTTTCGAGTGCAAAAAGGCCTGTGTCGCGATTTTGTGGGTCGAAGATCGTCCAGTTCAGAAATCGTCCGTTTGTATCTTCGAGTATCTCGCCGCGTACATAGTAGCGATTTGGTGCAGCTTGTCCTCCGAAGGCGGCGATGCCAAGGTCCTGCAATTTAGCGGCAACCGCATTTTCAAGCTCAGGTGGACCTCCTGTGACAGGTTCCACGTAAAGGGCAGTGCGCGGACCGGGCGCCGCCCGCCATGACGTCTTGACCTCCGGCTGGAAGGGTCGTTGCAGCGGTTGGCAGGCAACCAGGAATGCCATGCCTGCAAACAACAATCCTTTTATGACGAAACTACATCGCACAGGTCGCGAGAACCCCCAGCAGACAGATCATGATAAAGATGACCATATAAGGCATTATGCTTCTCTAATTCAAGTGACGAGGCGACCGGATCAATTACCCGGTAAGGACGATTGCCGACAGCTGGCGGCCATAATCCGCTTCCCCCCGCTTTACCATACGTCGATAACTGAAAAACAGTTCTTCTTCTGCGCAAGTGTCATTGCCCAACAGATCAACTACCTTGATTTCTTCTTTTTCAAGGCCTGCGCGGACAAATCCGGTCAGGTCAAACATATGATGACCTTCTTTTTCGGAGGGAATAAAAAACCGTGTCGCATCGGAATCCGCTTCCAGGAAGGGCGCCGGAAACTCCGGACCGACTTCATATGACTTCTGGGCAATCGCGGGCCCGATCGCCGCCCGGATATTTGATTTTTTTGCACCAAGTTCTGTCATCTTTTCAATGACACGCGTGCTGATATTCCCTAGTGCGCCTTTCCAGCCAGAATGCGCGGCACCGATAACCTTATTTTCCACATCCGCAAATAGTACCGGCACGCAGTCTGCCGTGAGGATGCCAAGGGCGATACCCGGAATATTGGTTACCATGGCATCCGCTTTTGGTCTTGGGGTGATTTCTTGTCTTCGATCAATAACCAGAACCTCGGTGCTGTGAATTTGATAAACAGTCCTGAGAGCGTCCGCCGGCCGGTTGATCATGGCCATGGCGCGCGCGCGGTTTTCTGCAACCCTCGCTGGATCGTCTTTGGAGCCGGGACCGCAATTGAGGCTTTGATAGAGATGCTCGGACACACCGCCATCGCGCGTGAAAAAGGCATGAGCGATCGCCTCATTCTCAAGTATTGAACTTTTTAGCATCTCAAGATCCAAAACCTTCCGTTGCTGCCGATGTATTATGGGATAATGCCATGACTTTGAAAAGTGTCCCCATTTCGGATGAGCTGATTAGGCGACGCAATTGCGTATCAAGATTTTTGCGTTGCACCTCGCCTGCATTCTTCTTCAGTTGATGATGCCTTGCTTCGATGCCAAGCCGTTCCAGAAACCGGCCCTGCGGTATCGGGCCTTGTACGGTGATGCCACAGGAAAGAGCAATTTCCCGAAGATTGCTGAATCTGACATGGGTAGTCAGATCGGCTTCTCCGGGTGAGGCTAAAGGATCAGCATATTCATGGCGTTTCATGGCCTGAAAGCTGTCGCCTAGAATGGTTTCTGTTGCCCCGTAGTCTATTATTAGTGCCGCGCCACCTTCACGGAAGATGAGCTTGCTGATCTGCTCGATCAGTCTGTCCCCTGCAAGGCATAGTTCGAGAATGTCATTATCATCCGCAGAAGGAGCGGAAGTGATGGCTACGGGAGTATCGGCGAGCTGATAAGCGAATTTGCCATCGCGAAGGGTGATCATCCGCTCAACCCAGGTGCCGGATTGATAGCTATATTGATGGATAGGCAGTGCGTCAAAAAATTCGTTGGCAATCAGAATAATGGGTGCACCGACAAGGTCCGGTAGCTCATCATGCCAATGGATGTCATGATCATCAAGGGTCTCTGCCTGCCGCTCTTTCAGCCGAGCGCTGGTTTCAATCAGATGGATTTCAGCGGCAGCCAGGAATTCCGGCACCAGCCGGGCGCTTCTCAGTGCGTCGCCCATCAGGGTGCCGTTCCCCGGTCCCAGTTCAAGGATATAGAACTTGCCAGGCTGGCCGAGTTTGACCCAGACGTCCACCGCCCAAAGTCCGATCAGTTCTCCAAACATCTGGCTGGCCTCCGGCGCGGTAATAAAATCGCCTTCTGCTCCGAACGGGTTTTGCCTTGCGTAATAGCCATGCTCCGGATGGCTCACTGCCATTTCCATATAATCATGCAGGGAGATCGGCCCCTCTCTCTCAATCCGCGCCTTCAGCAGTTCGCCAAGGGGATTCATGCGGTTTTGCGGGACGGGCGAAACATGAAATACAGACCAACAATCAGGATCGGAAGGGAGAGAAGTTGCCCCATCGTGGCTCCGCCGATCAGGAATCCGAGATAGGCGTCCGGCTCCCTGTAAAGCTCCACAATGCTCCGAGCGACAGCATATCCTGCGAAGAAGAGGCCCATGATAAACCCGGGCTTTTCGGCATAGCGTGTTCGCCGGAATACAAGGAGCACGGCGAACAGGACGATTCCTTCCAGTAGCGCTTCATAAAGCTGGCTGGGATGGCGTGGGAGATCGCCGCCGCCCGGGAACGCCATTCCCCAGGTCACATCGGTCACGCGACCATATAGCTCTCCGTTAATGAAGTTCGCGATCCGTCCGAAGAAAAGCCCGACGGGCACAACTGTCGCCAGCAAGTCGCCAAAATCAAGGGTGACAATTTTTTTGAACCGGCAATAGAGAACCGTGGCCAGCACAACGCCTAAGAATCCCCCATGGAAGGACATGCCGCCTTGCCAGACCATGAAAATCTCGGATGGATTTCCGAAATAATACTCGGGCTTGTAAAACAGCACATAGCCGAGCCTTCCGCCCAGAATAACCCCCAGCGTGGCCCAGATCAGAAAATCATCCACCTGCTTGGGGGAGACTCTTGATCCATCCTCCCGGGCAAGGCGCATCATTAACTGCCAGCCAAGGATCAGGCCGACGACATAGGCAAGTGCGTACCAGCGAATGGCAAAGGGTCCTATCTGGAAAATGACAGGGTCAATTTCGGGAAAGGCGATGGCCGCGAAAAGGGTCGATAATATCATGCGGGCTACTATATAAAGTTCTTGAGAATATTCGCAAGCTTCTCTCGGCAAGGCAGTTGCTTTCCTGCCTCTCCCTTGTCATTATGGAGACTAATCTTATTGAAGGTTCAACGCGATGCAGACAAATTCCCGTCTTTTTGATGATCTCGCCCGACTTGCCACCGGTGCCCTCGGCACAGCGCAGGGGGTTAAAACGGAATGGGAAAATCTCTTCCATCAGCGGATGGAGCGCTTTGTCAGCGAGATGGACCTTGTCCCGCGCGAAGAATTTGACGCGGTAAAAGCTGTGGCCGTACTTGCGCGTGAGGAAAATGACAAATTAAAAGAACGTCTTGCGGCACTTGAGAAAAAGGTTGGCGAGCTTTCCAAGACACCGCGCACGCGTAAAGCACCGGCCGCCAAGAAGAAAACTTCCGCGTCGGACGACTGAATTTATCCACAGAAAAAGCGGTCTGACAGTACTTTCTTTGTTGCGCTGCAACTCTAGGGGAACTACGCTAGATTTATGGTTTCGCAGAATAAGCGGCACCATATATTGTCTGCAGTAGATTTCCTTACCGGCTAGGCTTCAAAGTCGAGTCACAAGGCGCCAGCCGGGGGATGGTTCTGAAAGGAATGGCTCCATGACGTCCTTGTATCTCACTCACGAAGAACTCGAAGACTCCAATCCCCTTGATCTGATTGAAAGCATTATTGTCGATAACGACTGGTCCTTTGATCGACAGGGAAATAATGAATTGACTGTGGGAGTGGAGGGGAGCTGGTGCCAGTATCATCTCTGGTTTTCCTGGCGGTCTGATCTTCGGGCGATTCACTTTTCATGTGCCTATGATGTAAAGATACCGGAGCGGCGATATGCTGCCGTCTATGAGCTGTTGGCGCGGGTCAATGAAAGGATGCCGGTCGGCCATTTCGATACCTGGCGGGAGGAGGGGATGATCCTGTTCCGCCACTCCCTGCTGTTGAGTGGTGCCAGCATTATAACCAGTGAGCAGGTTCAAACCCTTGTAGAGATCGGGATGAGCGAGCTCGAGAAGTTTTACCCGGCGATCCAGTTCTGTATTTGGGGCGGAAAAACACCGGAAGAGGCTATAGAAGCAGCAATGTTTGAAACAATGGGTGAGGCATAAATCATGCCTCTTTCATTGTTGCTTGTTGGCTCCGGCAAGATGGGGCAGGCAATGCTTGGCGGCTGGATCGAAAACGGATTTGAATCTGCCGGAATAGTGGTTATCGATCCCAATACGGAAAATCTGGCTTATGCAACGGAATTGGGATGCAGGGGAATAGATTCGGCAGAAGATATTCCAGATGATTTCCAGCCGGATATCATTGTCTTGGCAGTTAAGCCGCAAATCATCAAGGATGTTCTCGGAACCTTCCGGCGACTGACGGAGAGAGGAAGCCTTGTCATTTCCATTGCGGCAGGCACGCGTATTTCAACATTTGAGGAAGCGTTTGGAAAATCGGTGGCGGTGATACGCGTCATGCCGAATACCCCGGCCGCCGTCCATCAGGGCATGATGGTTTGTTGTCCGAACCCGCATGTTGGTGCGAGCCAGAGGAACCATTGCGATCAACTGATGCAGGCCATTGGCGAGGTCGCCTGGATCGAGGATGAAGGCTTGATGGATGCGGTGACGGGCGTCTCCGGTTCCGGGCCTGCCTATGTCTTTTACATGATTGAGGCGATGACGGCGGCTGGGATCGATGCGGGGCTGCCGGAAGAACTTGCTGTCAAGCTGGCTGAGCAGACCGTGGCAGGGGCGGGTGCGCTTGCTCGGCAATCCGCAGAGACGGCGGCACAGTTGCGCAAAAATGTGACCAGTCCGAATGGCACAACGGCGGCAGGACTGGCTGTCTTGATGGATGAAAAGAAGGGGTTGGGTCCATTAATGAAAGAAACAGTCGCGGCGGCAACCAATCGTTCAAGAGAACTCGGATAATAGAATAAATTAGGAAAAAATCTCTTTAAAGTTGTATTTCTGGTTCTATATTATTCTCTATAAACTGAGAGGATAGAGCCATGAGTGATACTCCTGCATCTTCAAAAAGCGATCCGGCGACGACAGAGACGACAACAGCAACACCGCCACCTGCACAGAGTAGCGATACAGCGGCACCGAGCGGTGGCCCGCCGACGCCTGCCGGAGGGGTCATCATTCCTGATCTGAGCGCTATCACAACTTACCAGACTCAGAATATGCAGAAAATGACGGCCGCTGTGCAGGCTGCCAGTGAGGGTCTGCAGGATATTGTTCAACAGCAGCGGACAACGCTGCAACAGACAATCGGCAACTTGCAGAAATCGCTCAATAGTTCTGTGTCAACGGCAAATGCCGGACAGGGCAAGGCGCCGGATATACAGTCCGAGATAGACAATCTCAATCTTACGGTTGATACCCTGACCAAAGCCGCGGAAACGCTGACAGAATCCACAAACAAGTCCTTTGAGGCAATCAACAAATCGATGGAACAGTCTCTGGCATCCATCGAACAGGTCGCCGAGAAGTTTTCGTCCGGAGGATAAAGCGGGTGATTTTTGAGACCATTTATCCTAGCATCGCCGAGAGTATAGGAGATGCATGGTTCATGGAAAATGTAATTACGTTCGAGGATTTCCTGAAAGTCGACATACGGGTCGGCCGTGTTGTCGAGGCAACCGAGTTCCCGGAGGCGCGGAAACCGGCATACAAGCTGAAAGTTGATTTTGGCGAAGAAATAGGTATTCGCAAAAGCTCGGCGCAGATAGCCGCGCTGTATAAACCGGAAGATCTGGTTGGTCGACATGTTATGGCGGTCGTAAATTTTCCGCCGCGGCAAATCGGCCCGTTCATGTCCGAAGTGTTGGTCCTCGGGTTCAGTGACGCGGATGGGAAAATCTCACTGGCTGCGCCGGATCATGACGTGCCGATCGGTCGTCGGCTGGAATAGGCTTGGAGAAAAGGAGCGTATCTGATGGCTGAAACCGATCAATCGACGGACGACGGAATGCCGACCCCGCCTGATTTAACCACGCTTTTTCAAAAGCATACCCAACAGATTGCCGCGGCTTGTCAAAAAGCGAACGAGGCCTTTGCGGTTTTCAAAAGCCGCGATCAGGATGTTGCCACGCTAACCACAAGCCTGAACAGTGAGGTAAACGAAGTCTTCATGATGGCCGCGGCGGCCAAAACACCGCAACTCGCAGTGGCAACCATCCCACCTGTTCTTGCGCTGGCCAACACAACATTCGCACAAGTCCCGGTGACGGAACAAAAAGCCGTCAGCGAAATTCAGCAGAATTTTTCCCCTTTTGCAAAATAACGCGTGAAATCCATGCGTTAAAGTGGCAGCCGGATCTCAATCTGAAGGCCTCCAGCCGGAGAAGTGCCAAGAGCAATCTGCCCGCCATGTCCGTGGATAACGTCACGGGCAATCGTCATGCCGAGACCACTGCCGCCTGTTTTCATGTTGCGCGAGGGATCAAGTCGGTAGAAAGGCCGGAATACGTCCTTGCGGTTTTCCTCAGGGATTCCGGGTCCGTCGTCATCGATTATGATAATGATCTCCGAATTTGTTGATTTGACGGTGACCCATATCTCTGTCGCGTAACGGGCGGCGTTATTTACCAGATTAGTGATGCAACGTTTAAAGCTGCTGGGCCGGAGTTCCGCGCGCAGGACGTCCGGAGCTTCAAGGGAAATGGCGGCGCCCTGACGACGGGCGTTCATGACAATGTCATGGAAAAGTTCAGGTATGTCCGCGTCTTCTACCGCCTCTGCTTCTTGCCCTTGCGCAAAGGCGAGATAACCTTCCACCATTTTTTCCATATCAGCAACGTCACCTTGAAGACTCACCTTGCTCTCATCTTCCGGCATCATCGCGAGTTGCAGTTTCATTCTTGTGAGGGGAGTCCGAAGATCGTGGCTGACGCCAGCAAGCATCTCCGTGCGCTGCGTAATCTGCCGCAGAATCCGGTGTTTCATGACATGAAAAGCCCGGGAAGCGGATCGTATTTCCTGGGCGCCACTTGGTTTGAAATCATCAACGAACTGGCCTTTACCAAATTGCTCGGCCGCTCTTGCAAGTTGGCGGATGGGGCGCATCTGATTGCGAAGAAACAATAAGGCGACGCCCAGCAGGACCAGGGAAATCGCCACCATCCACATGACAAATATATAGGTCGTGGATGAAAATAATCGCTTGTCGCGGACGATCACCTGCAGCACCCCGTCGGGCAATTGTATCAAAATGATGACGGATTCGAGCTTGGTATTCGTCGAGATATCGAAGGCGCGGGCGGGGAGGCTCTCCCTCATGGCACTCACCAGATGGCTTTCCAGAAAGCCGTAGCTTGACTTTCTGACGCTGGCTTCGGGAAGCGTAGCTCCTTCATTTATGCTGACTGCGAGACGCATGTGCCCGCGCGCGATACTGAGAATGTCCGCCTCTGCCACACTGCCGGGAAACCGGTCACGAAGCGATATGACGGCGGCAACGTCACCTGCCACGCCCTGTGCGAGCCGCCGTGCGACATCATCCCAGTGGCGTTCGTAGAAAATATAGGTCACCAGAATCTGCAGCAACAGGATCGGCAGAACAACGATCATGATTGACCGGCCGAACAAAGTGCGGGGCATGAGATTTTTGATAAAACCAGCGGTTATCTGGTTATAAATGCCTCCTATCCGGCGAAATATATCGCGCAAAAGGGTTAGTCCGCCCATAAAACATATCCTTCACCGCGTACCGTCTGAAGATGGC
The DNA here is from genome assembly GCF_963976355.1 of uncultured Sneathiella sp. NCBI lineage: Bacteria > Pseudomonadati > Pseudomonadota > Alphaproteobacteria > Sneathiellales > Sneathiellaceae > Sneathiella > uncultured Sneathiella sp. The sequence goes on along the minus strand of NZ_CAXBKA010000010.1, from coordinate 55,952 downwards.
GCGGTGCCTTCGGATCATCTTCTATCTTCCGCCTGAGGCGAGTTATCTGAACATCAACGGCACGGCCCTGACTGCCGCTTGAAACAGAAAGGTCATCCCGGCTGATCGGAACGCCTGGGGTTGCGGCCAGCGATTTCAGCAGTAAAGATTCCCCTGAGGTCAAGTTAATGATGTCCCCGTCTTTAAGCAGTTCGCCGCGCTCAAGATTAAATGTGAAGGATCCGAACTGGATATCCACTGGCTTTTCGGTTTTTGCTCGGCGTAAAATTGCATCGATGCGCAACAAAAGCTCTCGCGGTTCAAATGGTTTGCTGAGATAATCATCGACGCCGGCTTCCAGCCCGTTGATTCTCTCTTCGGCTTCGCCCATTGCCGTCAGCATCAGAACCGGAATTTCGCGGGCGGATCCGCCGCCGCCGCGCATTCTTTGCACCAGTTCGATCCCGTCTCCACCGGGCATCATCCGATCCAGTACGATAAGGTCGAAAAAGAAGCCTCCCATCCGGCTTTCCGCCATCGCGTTACTGGCCGCTGTCGAGACGCGATATCCGTTATCCATGAGGTATTTCTTCAACAGCGAAAGCAGTCGGTTGTCATCGTCCACTACAAGAATATGAGGCGCATTGTCCTGCATTGTCGGTTACCTGTCGGCCCAAGGTGTCATGGCTTCGAAACCCGCCGCATGACTCGGTCCCGCTGCTCTTCATCGATCAGGCCGGTTAGCACCTTGCGATAACCTGCGACAGCATCGCCTCCGGCTTCCCGGAACGCATTGGCGACAAGTTCTCGCTGGACCCGGCTTACCTTCTGCTCAAGCTTGCGGCCTTCTTCAGTGAGGAACAGGCAGCGCTGCCGCCGGTCTTCTTCCCCCTGCCGTTGTTCGACATAACCGCGTTTGATGAGGTTACTAAGGACACGATTGAGGCTCTGTTTCGTAATTTTCAGGATATCGAGCAATTCGGACACTGTCATGCCTTCATTACGCCCCACAAAATGAATCACACGGTGATGCGCCCGTCCGAAATCATAGTCCTTGAGAACCTGATCTGCTCCCGCCGTAAAGTCGCGATAGGCAAAAAACAGAAGCTCTATCGCCTGCCTAAGTTCCTCTTCGCGCAGGAAAAGCGGGTTATTCGTAGATTTTACGTCAGTCATGTTGACATATATTTCTTATAATGTTACAAAATCATCATTCGATTCGACATAATCGAACGTTTTATGGGAATATACGATATTATAATAACGCAAGGTGCTTCAAAATGGATACCTCCTCTTTTGCCGAACGAGACGGCTACATCTGGTTGAATGGTAAACTCGTACCATGGCGCGATGCAAACATCCATGTGCTTACACACGGGCTGCATTATGCCAGCAGTGTATTCGAAGGGGAACGGGTCTATGATGGCGAAATTTTCAAACTCCGGGAACATACTGACCGCCTGATTGAATCGGCCCGTATTCTGGGCTTTAAACTGGAACAGACCGCTGAAGAAATCAATGAAGCTTCCCGCCAGACAGTGCTTGCGAACAAGATTGTTGATGGCTATGTCCGTCCGGTCGCCTGGCGCGGCTCGGAAATGATGGGCGTTTCGGCCCAGAACAACCGGATCAATCTTGCTATCGCCGCCTGGGTGTGGCCGAGCTACTTCTCACCGGAAGCGCGGATGAAGGGGATCCGGTTGAAACTTTCCGAATGGAAACGTCCGTCACCGGAAACGATCCCCACGAAATCGAAAGCGGCCGGTTTGTATATGATTTGCACGCTGAGCAAGCATCAGGCCGAGTCTGAAGGGTTCGACGATGCGCTCATGCTTGATTACCGAGGCCGGATTGCCGAGGCGACCGGAGCCAACATCTTTTTTGTTCGTGATGGTGCACTGCACACACCGACGCCTGATTGCTTCCTGGATGGCATCACCCGGCGGACCGTCATTGATCTCGCCCGGGCACGGGGGATCGAGGTTATTGAGCGCGCGATCATGCCGGAAGAGATGGTGGACTTCTCTGAATGTTTCCTGACGGGCACAGCCGCAGAAGTTACCCCTGTCAGCAGTATCGACAGATATCAGTTTACGCCGGGTACTATTTGCGCGCAGTTGATCAAGGATTATGATCAATGTGTTCGCCGTAAAATAGCCGCATAACCAGATTATAAAACACAACTGATCAATACCCGCCTTAACCATGTTGAGGCGGGTATTTTGATTTTCGCGCAATTTCGTCTAAAATAATGTATAGATACAGACAAATTTAATAAGCCGCAGATTGTTCGGGACAAATGACAGTTATGATAGTGACGCGATTAACCATGGCCCTGGGGCTCGCTCTTTTCGGCACGCAATTCGCTCAGGCAAGTTATGAGGCCGGCAAGGAAGCCCTTGACCGAAATGATGCCGTTGCGGCTATAGAGGAATGGCAGCCCGTCGCAAAACGCGGTGATGTCAATGCACAGTTTGCTCTTGGTGAGATTTATGAGAAAGGTGCAGAGGGGATCAATATCGATCTGATCGGCGCTTATGCCTGGTACAATCTGGCGGCGGCTCAGGGCAATGAAAAGGCGGATACAGCGGTTGAGCAGCTTAAGAGCAGCATGTCTCCGGAAGAAATTCAGGATGGCGAAGCCCAGTCAATTGCGGCATTGGGGTTCTGGTTTCGCAGTTTCACCGGTCAGGACGAGGCCGCCTTTCAGGTCGCCAAAGCCGCGGTTGGCGAGCGGAATCAGCAGCAAAATGACAATAGTGCAGCCCTTGCCGAACAACGGGCGGCTGAGCAGCGTGAGCTGATCGCGCAGCGAAAGGCTGAAGCGGAGGCCAAGGCAAAGGCATTGGAAGAAAGCCGCGAAGCGGCGATTCAGGCTGCACAAGCACAGGCGGAAGAGGCGAAACGGCAGGCGGCATTGCGCGAGCAGCAGATAGAAGAGCAGCGGATGGCCATAGCGCAGAAGGATGCGATGTCTGATCAGGCCGAAAAGGATGCAGCCCGAGCACGGCTTGCCGCCTTGATGGCGAAGCAAAACGGATCCACTGCGATAACAACGACGACGATGCCGTCAGTGCCTCAAGCAAAAATCACAAAGATCGAACCGGTTCCTACGCCCGCAATTGAGAAAAGCGTTCCTGCGCAAGCCGAACAGACGTCGGGTGAAGGGATGAGCGCTAAAGCTGAACCAAAACAACCGGTCGAACCCCTCAAAGAAAAGGCTGCGACCGATGCAAAGGCGGAAGCGGTGAAAAAGGCGGAGCCTTTAGCTAAGACTGAGGAACTGACGGTTGCCGATGCGGCAAAGCCGCAGCAGATGGAGAAAGTTGCGAAAGCAGAGCCGACGTTGACCGATGAAAAATCCGCAGCGCTTGCCTCATTGAAGAAGAAAGGCAGCCTTGACAATGATGCGGTTGAGCAGATTTTTGAGCAGGCAAAAATCGCTAATCTGGACACCCCGACCGCTCAGGCGGAAATCGAACAATCCATTGTTAGGATCGAGGCATTGAAATGGTCCCTCATTTCAGGGGCAAAAGGGGATACGGCCGCGCCAAAATTGAACAAGGTTCTGATGTCAAAGATGTCACCGGTTCAGATCGCTGAGGCAAACCGTTTGGCGAGCGAATGGTTGATCGAACGTCAGAGCGAACTCTGATCATCTGAATTTCTGACCTTTTCGGTCATTCATGGCTGTCCGCCGACCACCTTTTTGCGGCGTCTATATCCGTCTGCCGTTCCTTGACCCAGCTTGCCCCGCCGTCTTCGCCTTTCTCCATTTTCCAGAACGGGGCCTTTGTCTTCAGCCAGTCCATCAGGAAGTTTGCGGCGTCAAAAGCGTCCTGGCGATGGGGGGAGGCCGTGACCACAAGGACAATCGGCTCCCCAAGGGCCATGTCGCCATAGCGGTGGATAATCAGGCTTGCCTGTAAATCCCAACGCGCCTTTGCCTCTGTCTCTATCTTAGCAAGTTCCCGCTCCGTCATTCCGGGATAATGTTCCAGGCTGAAGCCCTTTACGGCGGACCCTTCATTGAAGTCGCGGACAAGACCGGTAAAGCTGACCACTGCGCCGATATCCGTCCGGCCCTTCGTGAGTTTGGCCATCTCCGTGCCAACATCAAATATTTCACGCTGAACGCGGATCATCCTAGCCTCCGGTCACCGGTGGGAAAAAGGCGATCTCGTCATTTTCGCTCAATGCAGTATTTCCCACGATATATTCTTGATTGACCGCAATACGGACAACCTCAAGGTCACTGAATACCTCTGCGAAGGCCGGGCCGCGCGACTTCATCCAGTGAACGAGGCTGTCCGTGTCCGATCGCTCTTCCGACCAGGGCAAGGTTTCCTCAGTCATCTGCAATTTGGCTTTCAACCACGCAAAATAGAGAATTTTCATCTCATCAACTCCGAGAAGGACAGAAAGGTAACCATATCTCCCTCTTCAATATAGGTGACATCATCTCCGATTTCGATCAAGCCATTTGCCCAGACAGCCGACGAGAGAATGCCGGATCCTTCCGTGTGATACTTCTCGGCCGTTCCGATGCCATCTGCTGCCGGTGTGTAGCGCCCGCGCAGCCATTCCGTACGGCCGGGTTTCTTTTTCATCGTGAATCCGGCTTTTGCCTGAAAGGTAAGGGGGGGCTCTGATCTCCAGCCACTTAATATTCCCACCAGCGGGCGGACAAATTTCAGCGCACAGACGAGCGCAGCGATGGGGTTTCCCGGCAGCCCCACAAATGCAGTATTCCCAATCTGTCCGAGAGCGAGCGGGCGCCCCGGCTTGATGGCAATGCGCCAGAAATGCAGCTGGCCGATCTCTGATAGGGCTATCCTGACATGATCCTCTTCCCCCATCGACACCCCGCCGGAGGTGATAACAAGATCATGCGCCTCCGACGCGCGCTTCAAAGCATCCCGGACAGTCTGCCGTTTATCCTTCAATATGCCAAGATCCGTTACCTGACAGCCATAACTCTCAAGAAGAGTGGTCAGGATAATTCGATTGCTGTCGTACATGCTGCCGATGAAGGTGGTCTCGCCCGGACTGATCAGTTCATCACCTGTTGAGAAAACGGCAACTCTCAGGTGGTTGAAGACCCGGACGGTGTCAATCCCGACTGAGGCAAGATAGCCGAGTTCCTGTGCGCGAAGTCTGGTGCCGCGCTTTAGCAGAACCTGTCCTTCGCGAATATCTTCTCCCGCTTTTCTGCGGTTCGCGCCTGATTTGAGATGAGCAGGGAAGATAACCTTATCGCCCTCAAAGGAGACATCTTCAACCATGACAACAGTGTCGAAACCGTCTGGCATCAGCGCCCCGGTCAGTATCTTGACGGCTGAACCGGGTGGTGGTGTCTCCGTCATTGGATGCCCCGCCGTGCTTTGGCCAGCAACTGCACGCGGCGTTTCATCGGCGTTTCGATAGCTGGAATATTCAAAAGCGAAGCCGTCAACGGCGGAATTGTCGGAGAGCGGCACGTTCTGCGGTGCGACAATATCTTCCGCAAGGTAACGGTCTTTTGCCTCGCGAAGGGCGCAAATCTCTACACCGACAAGCAGGGAGGCGGCGCTCGCGATTTTCTCAAGCGCCTTGTTGGCGCTGATCATCTCCGACACATTGGCGAAACAATCGTTAGCAAGCCGTTCCATGGGTTGCCCTCTCCAGTTTGAAATGCTGAATGATGAACTCAGCAATGCAATGTTCGTCATTCAAGTCCAGAACCGGGATGGGCGCCTCAAAATCGGATGCTGGTGTCGCCAGTGCTATCACGGTTTTGTCTGACATATATCGCGGCTTGGTTCCGCTTTCCGTGCGCCAGACTTCAATCTTCGGAAAATCATCTGTCTTGAAACCTTCCACCAGCAGGATATCTACCGGAGACAACTTTGCAATCAACTCGTCAAGCGTTGCCTCTTCTTCATTGCGGTTTTCATGCATGAGCGCCCATCGGTTCGCGGAGGAGACAAGGACTTCCGCCGCACCGGCCTCCCGGTGACGAAAGGAATCCTTGCCCGGTGTATCAATATCAAATTTGTGGTGTGCATGTTTAATGGTGGAAACGCTGTACCCGCGCGCGCGCAATGCCGGTATCAGACGGACCAGAAGAGTCGTCTTGCCGTTTCCGCTCCATCCTGAAATCCCAATGACCTTCATGATCCGATTGCCCAAACATGCTGTTTCACGCGCTGTCTTTCATCATATGCTTGAGGCCGAGGCGGAGATAGTCGTAGCCTGTCCAGACGGTGAGGACGCCTGCGAGCCAGAGGAGAATCTGACCGATGAGGGTGGCATCAAACTGATCGGCAACAGCCGGACCACCCAGGAGAAAGCAGAGGGCAAATATCTGGGCCGTCGTCTTCCATTTGGCTAGCTTACTGACCGGCATGCCGACGCGGAGCTCCGCGAGATACTCCCGAAGGCCTGACACCATGATTTCACGGCAGAGGATAATCGTGGCCGGTATCAAGTCCCAGTCTCCGATGCGACCGATACCAACCAGCACCAAAAGAACCGACGCGACCAGCAACTTGTCTGCAACGGGGTCCATAAACCGGCCGAGGTTGGAAGTCTGGCGATAACGGCGGGCAAAGTATCCATCGAAAAAGTCCGTTATACCGGCGGCAATAAACAGCCCCAGCGGCACCCAGCTTGACAGTTTTCCCGGCAGGAACAGTGACGCCAGCAGCAAGGGGATGACAATAATGCGCGACAGTGTCAGTAAATTCGGTAAGCTAAGGAGCATGGATTGTTGACGCCGACGGACTGGAGATAAAAAAGCAGTATAGGCAGGCCGCAACATGAATTAAAGAGCAGAAATCAGCTTTCTTCATGGAAAAACCGGTAGATTGTCTCAGCGGTTGCACGGGAAATTCCCTCGACTGCCTGTAAATCACTCAGGGCCGCTTGCTCAACTCCCTTGGCGGATCCAAAGCGGTTCAGGAGAGCCTTCTTGCGCTTGGCGCCGATACCTGGAATTTCATCCAGCGGTGATTTTCCGATCGCACGGGACCGTTTGGCCCGATGGGTGGAGATAGCAAAGTGATGCACTTCGTCCCGAAGCCGCTGCAAGAAATAAAGCGTCGGATCCCGCTCCGGCAGGGAGAAGGGGGGCTTGCCTGTCATGAAAAAGCGTTCCCGTCCGGCATTGCGGTCCGGTCCCTTCGCAATTCCGACCAGAGCAACGTCGTTGATTTCAAGTTCGTCAAACACTTCTTGCGCGACAGATAACTGTCCCTGACCTCCGTCAATCAGGATCAGGTCAGGCCATTGTTCTCGTGAGCCGGAAACGATAGGCCCGGATTTATCGGGATCCTCCTTTTGCAGGCGGGAGAAGCGGCGAGTCAGCACTTCGCGCATCATGCCGTAATCATCGCCGGGGGCCAGCGCCGTATTCTTGATATTGAACTTCCGATAGGCCTTTTTCTCAAACCCGTCCGGACCGGCAACAATCATACCACCAACTGAATGAGTGCCGGAAATGTGGCTGTTGTCATATACCTCGATCCGGGTGGGGGGATCACCGAGATCGAAGGCTTCTGCGACACCTTCCAGATGCTTCCGCTGGGTCGCGTTTTCCGCCATGCGCCGCGCGAGCGCGCCTTTTGCATTCATTCTGGCATGTTCGACCATTTCCTTCTTCGGGCCACGTTGAGGAGCCTCGATTTTGACAGTGCGCTCGGATGTAATGGAGAGGGCCTCGGCAATCAGGTCGGCGTCTTTCAGTTGATGGCTTGTCCAGATACGGCGCGGCGCTCCACGTCCGTCATAGAACTGACCGATAAAGGCGCTCAGGATATCCTCAAGCTCATCTTCCTTGTTGTGTGATGGATAATGTGCGCGGTTACCGAAGTTCTGACCCGATCGCAGAAAGAAGACCTGAACGCAGGTCTGCCCGCCTTCCTGATGGGCGGCGATGACATCCACCTCGTCGTCTCCGGGCAGGTTTATGGTCTGTTTTGACTGGATATGGGCCATTGCTTTTAACCGGTCCCGCAAAATGGCGGCCTGTTCGAAATCCAGGGAGTCACTCGCGGCCTGCATTTTCCCCGCCAGTTTCTCTTGAAGCATATGGCTTTTACCGGAGAGAAAATTACGCGCTTCGTCAACAACATCAAGATAGTCTTCCCGGCTGATCAGATTGACGCATGGACCAGAACAGCGCTTGATCTGATATTGCAGGCAGGGGCGGGTCCGGTTCTGAAACTCTGAATCCGAGCAGGAGCGCAAGGGAAACAGCCTTTGAAAGGTGGCGAGAGTTTCATTCACGGCACCGGCGGAGGCAAAGGGACCGTAATATTCCCCTTTTCGGGATCGTGCCCCGCGATGCTTTGTGATCTGCGGCCATTCGTGATCACCGGTGATCAGGATATAGGGAAAGGATTTATCATCGCGGAGGATGATGTTGTAGCGAGGTTTGAGATTCTTGATCAGATTTGCTTCAAGCAGCAAGGCTTCCACTTCGGTATGGGTGGAGACAAATTCCATCGACCGGGTGAGGGAGACCATCCGCATAATGCGCGTTGATTGCCCCGTCATTTTGACATAGGAGCTAACCCGTTTCTTAAGATTTTTTGCCTTGCCGACATAGAGTACCTGACCACTGCCATCGATCATGCGATAGACGCCCGGGGTTCCCGGCAGGTTTTTCAGGAACCGTTCGATTACCAAAGCGCCGCGCCGAAATGGCGATTCGCTCATATTGTCTGATGATTCGAGTTCCTGTTGCGTCATTTCCTAAAATCTTCTCGTGAAAATCGTTTAAAGTTAGTCGCGAGAGTTAAAACGATCTTCAGTAAAATACCCTAACCCCCTTATAAAAAAGAGACATTAGAGATCAATTTTTTTGCTTCAAATTTCCCCATTACAGTTTTTTGACACTATCCACGATTCCTGTGGAAAACTTTGTGCATAACCTATCGACATAACCCTGTAGGTCATAGGAAACCTTGCCTTTGACGACCCTGCTTAAAAATTAGGCAATTTTTTAAGTATTTGAATTATATACCATTTTTAAATGTCAAGCCAGAGGTTCAAGGAAAAACACAATTTTTTTCACGGGTTGCATCGAAACTGGGGAATTCCTGCGGTGATGTGCACAACTATCACAGAGATTTCGTCAAATTTTATGTTTTTTGCCTGACGCCGACAAAATTACGACCTTCCACGAATGATTTCAACACCGACACTTGTCGTGTTTTTTATCGCGTTGAGCTTTTCCACTTTGACCTTCACGAGGCTAACCCGTTCATTATTAAGACAGATCGCAGCGGCTTTCTCGGCGAGTGTTTCAACCAGGTTAACGTGCTCGCTTTTCGCCATGTCCATGATGTGATTTGCGATGGTCTCATAGCAGACCACATTCTTGTAATTATCCGCGAGCGGGGCCGGTGCATCGAGCACAGTCATCTCGATATTAAAACGGACGGGCTGAGGGGTTGATTTTTCATGCGTATAAACGCCGATGAGCATGTCCACCATGAGATCGGTAATAAAGACCTGATGCGTGGAGGTTGGCCGGGTCATTTTTTCCGGAAACAGGACATTGGCTACTGTGGGTTTATTCATATGCATCTTCCTTCGCACTGCCCTGAAATATGGGTAGATGCTGGCCCCCATCAAGGGAGATAAATTCTCCCGTCATTGATCTTGCCTGCACAATGAAAAGTATTGCCTCCGCAATCTCCTCGGGTTCTGGGCCATATCCTAGCGGAACGGATTGTTGCTGCTGTTTGAATTGCGCCGCCGTTTGTCTTGAATTAGCCAGCGTTGGTCCCGGTCCGATGGCATTTACCCGTATGTCGGGAGCGAGCGCCATGGCGGTGGTCTGCGTAAGGATCCAGAGACCGGCTTTGCTCAAGGTGTAGGTTGTGAAATCCGGCCGTAGGTTAAAAACCCGCTGATCGGCGATGTTGACGATATTCCCTTGCTCTTCCTTCGGCAATTGTGCGGCAAAAGCTTGCGTGAGCAGCATGGGAGCGAGAAGGTTGGTGTTTAGATGATGGTGGAAGCTTTCCGCCGTGGCATCGCTGATGGTATCTTTAGCGAACACGGCGGCATTGTTAACGAGGCAGGTGAGGGGGCCCAGATTTGCCGTAGCCTCTGGTATGATCCCTGCGACAGCACTCGCGTCTGAGAGGTCAGCTTTGACAAGGCAGACACGAGTATTCAACTCTGCAAGCTCTTCTTTCAGAGTTTCCGCGTCTTTTCTGGATTGATGGTAATGCAGTGCGACACCCCAATCCTCCTTGGCAAAGGCAAGAGCGATGGCGCGGCCTATTCTGCGGCTGGCGCCGGTTATCAGTACATTGTTTGGCATTCCTGAAAATGTCCCGTTTAACATTGCCTAGTGCAACGGCGCAGCATAAACACCTGACATACCATAAAACTGAGCTGTGATATAGGCGACATAGGCGATGCAGAAAGCTCCACCGAGAGCTCGCCCTATCGGCTTTTTGGAGAGGAAGATGGGGATCATGAGCAGCGAGACGAAAAGCATTACCCAAAGATCGAAATGGAGGATTTGTGTTGGAGCCGTCATCGGTTCGACAATTGCGGTTACCCCTATGATACCCGTAATATTAAACAAGTTCGATCCCAGGACGTTTCCGATGGCGACATCTCCATGACGGCGAAACGCGGCAATGATGGATGTCGCCAGTTCCGGCAGGGAGGTTCCCAGCGCAACAAGTGTCAGGCCTATGATTTCATCTGACACGCCGGCGACCCTGGCGATCACTTCGGCGCCTTCCACAAGCAAGTGAGATCCGAGGATCAGTCCGGCAAGGCCCATAAACACAAACAGGAGGGAAAAGGGCAGGCTTTTCGGCATATTCTGCTCATATTCTTCCAGCGCTTCTTCCGCTCCTTCATCCCCCTCTTTGCGGGCGCGGAAATAGGATCGAAGGACAACAACCGCAAGAAACCCCACAAGAATGGCCCCCTGCCAGAGCTGGATCGTGCCGGTCCAGGCGAGCACCATGAAGAGGAGGGTGGCGGTGATCATGATGAAACTGTCGCGTAATGCCGAACGAGCATCGCAAACGATCGGATATATCAACGCAGGCACACCGACAACCAAAAGCACATTGGCGATGTTACTGCCAATCACATTTCCGAAGGCGATGCCAGGGACGCCATCCAGCGCCGCCTGAATACACACCACCAACTCCGGCGCTGAGGTGCCGAAGGCGATCACGGTGAAGCCAATCACCAGTTTGGATACACCCATTTGCTCGGCTAGGGCGACGGAGCCTCGGACAAGAAGTTCACCGCAAACCAGAAGGATAACCAGACCAGCAGCTACTTGCAGATACATCATTTTGGGTTAGTCCTCCAGGACTTATTCCCCGTTATACGCATACAGTCACCACTGTTCCTTGAAGACAATTGGTTGTTATATAGACATGCCCCCGCAGCAGTAAAAGAGCTAAAGACATTAAAATGCCTTCTTTTCCGATGGCGTGACGATTTTGACTCACCGGTCCAGCATCGTCTTAAAGAGCTTGTGGAAGACTCAACGTCAGTATTTTTGCTCTATCTCATAGCCCAGCTTTTCAAGGAGCGAAAGGACGCCTTCATCCCCTGGTAAATGTAGTGCGCCGATCCCGACGAAGGCGTTTCCCCTTTGCAGTTCGGGAAGCATTCGTTCGACCATTCGCTGGTTGCGCATATATATGAGGTCGGTTGTCATGATCTCGCTCAAGGCCGAGCTGGTTTCCTGGAGCGTCTCCTCGAGGTTGCAGGCTATCCACCCCGTATTGCCGGAAAGGTAATAGCTTGTCATGGTTTCAAGTTCTTCATTCAGGCGGTGGTTTTCATCAATTGCCTGATCAAGATATTCTAGCTGAACCGTATCGCTCATGGAGTCGAAAATAGAGAGCTGTTCTGCGTTGGTTTCAAGCGCGATCACCCGTTTGCCTGATTGCCGCGCGGATTTTTCGAGTTCCTTGTCCAGCAGTGTCAAAGTATGGCCGTCAGATTGCGGTGTTGGAGGCGGCTGACTGATGATCGCTGCGGCGGCCCAGACCTTGACGCGATCGAGAGTTGCCGGAGGCATGCCATATGCAGCGGCGATCTGGGACAGTTCGATGAAGCGGGTGTCACCAATCTTCTCCTTCAGGCTTTGTCCGGGGGCCAGTAGCATCATCTGCTTGTTCCGCGCGAGTTCATCGTCTTTCAGTGAGGTTTCAAACACGGCAGTGTTCGAGGCCATAAAGACCTGCATGATGACACCTGGCAAATGAAGTATTCGCGGATCTTTTGAATGCATGGTGCCGAAAATATAACTGGGAACGGCATCGCCTTTGCTGACCTTCCAGAGCCTTCCCTTGTCATAAGGGCGTTCGGCGCAGTTTTCCGGTGGCGATTGGTCAGCGAGAGAGGCGGGTGCGACCCCAAACTGTATGAACAAAAATGCAAGGCCGAGAAGCAGTTTTGAAAATAGTGTCATTGCAGGCCTCGTTAATTGCGAAAATAGATGAACTATGGCTAGATATAACATAGTCAGGCGGGATTCCACGGGATAGGCGGAAAAAGTATGAGTGGCGAGATGATGCGACAGGGAATTTTTCGGACCTTTTGGCGTTCTCTCGTGTTGCCGGTCGCACTCGTCATTCTTCTCACCGGTTCCGTCAGGGCCGCGGAAAATGACGTGATTGTCTTCGCCGCGGCCAGTACGACTGATGTCGTGTCAGCCCTTGCCAAGGAGTTTGAGAAACGCACCGGATTTACCGTTATTCCCTCTTTCGCCGGCAGCGGAACCCTGGCCCGGCAAATCAGTGAAGGCGCCCCGGCGGATATAATGATTTCCGCCAATATGGAATGGCTTAATTATCTGGATCAGGCTGGCTTCCTTGGGGCGGAAAGTCTGGCAAAGATTGCGTCCAACAACCTGGTTCTGGTTGTGCCGGAAGGGACCCCGTTTCCTGACCCTTTCGAACTTGAGAAACTACCGTCCATTCTTGGGCAGGGGCGGCTGGCAATCGGAAATCCGGCGCATGTCCCGGCAGGGAACTATGCAAAGGCGGCGCTTCAGTCCTTGAATTTGTGGGATCAGCTGGAAAGTCGGCTCGTTCTGTTGCCGAATGTCCGTGCTGTGCTGGCTCTGGTGGAGCGAGGCGAGGTTCCCTTCGCCATCATTTACGAGACTGATATGCGTCTTGGTAAAAATATCAGCCTTGCAACCGTTTTTCCGGCTGATTCTTATCCACCGATTTCTTATGGCATGGCAAAAATCAAAGACAATGACGACCATTCAACCAACCTGTTCTATGATTTTGTGCTCTCGCCGGACGGGCAGGAGATTTTCCGCCAGTTCGGATTTATTGGGGGCGGAAACTAAAGTTGGCGCCTTAGCGGGAGCGGCCGCCTAAGACATGACCGCCACCGGCGCGCCCTTTACGAGACCGTCCTTGCGGGCGGCCGCTGTTAGGGCCGCCAATGCCCAGTTCCCGATCCTGTAGCTTTTTGATTTCGTCACGGATGCGGGCAGCTTCTTCAAACTCAAGATCTCCCGCAGCGGTCCGCATTTTCTTCTCGAGCTCTTCGATATGGGCTTCAAGGTTGTGGCCGATCATATGGCTTGTTTCTTCAAGACCAAGGCCGACATTATAATGATCCTGCTCATAAACGCTTTGCATAATGTCGCTGATGTTTTTCCGCACGGACATGGGGGTGATGCCATGCTCGGCATTAAAGGCTTCCTGTTTGTCCTTGCGTCGTTTTGTTTCATCCAGCGCATATTGCATGCTGTTCGTCACTTTGTCCGCATAGAGAATAACGCGGCCATCGACATTTCGGGCGGCGCGGCCGATGGTCTGAATTAGTGATGTGGACGACCGAAGAAACCCTTCCTTATCCGCATCCAGAATGGCGACGAGGGCGCATTCCGGAATATCCAGCCCTTCCCGCAAGAGGTTGATACCGACCAGAACGTCAAAGGTCCCTAAACGAAGGTCCCGGATTATCTCAATTCGTTCAAGCGTATCGATGTCTGAATGAAGATAGCGGACCTTTATGCCATTCTCATGAAAATACTCCGTCAGGTCTTCCGCCATTTTCTTGGTGAGCGTCGTGACAAGGACGCGCTCCCCCTTGGCGGCGCAAAGCTTGCTTTCGCGCATCAGGTCGTCCACCTGCTGTGCGACAGGGCGGATGATACATTCCGGGTCGGTCAGGCCCGTCGGGCGGATAACCTGTTCAACGAAGGCACCGCCGGTGCGCTCCAGCTCCCAAGGGCCGGGTGTTGCCGAGACGAAGACCGTTTGCGGTCGCATGGCTTCCCATTCCTCGAACTTAAGCGGCCGGTTATCCATGCAGGATGGCAGTCGGAACCCGTATTCCGACAAAGTGGATTTTCGGCGAAAGTCACCTTTATACATGGCGCCGATCTGGCTGACCGTGACATGGCTCTCATCTACCATCAGCATTGCATTGTCGGGCAGATACTCAAACAGAGTTGGCGGGGGTTGCCCCGGGCCGCGTCCCGAAAGATAGCGTGAATAATTTTCAATTCCGGCGCAGGCGCCCGTCGCCTCCATCATCTCAAGGTCGAACATTGTACGTTGTTCAAGCCGCTGCGCTTCGAGCAGCTTGTTCTGTGCCTCAAATTCGGCAAGCCGCGATTTGAGCTCCTGCTTGATCAGTTCCTGAGCCTGTTTCAGAGTCGGCTTTGGCGTCACGTAATGGCTGTTTGCGTATACACGCACTTCAGAAAGAGTACCTGCTTTTTCCCCAGTAAGCGGATCGAACTCGGTAATGCTCTCCAGCTCATCGCCGAAAAGCGAGAGACGCCAGGCGCGATCTTCCAGATGGGCCGGGAAAATTTCAATTGTATCGCCGCGCACCCGAAAGGTGCCGCGGGTAAAGCTCGCATCATTACGCCGGTACTGAATTTCGACAAGCTTGCGAAGCAGGGACTGACGATCGAAATCCTTGCCGACTTTCAAATCCAGTGTCATCTCACTATAGGTTTCGACCGAGCCGATACCATAGATACAGGAGACGGAGGCGACAATAATGACATCATCCCGCTCCAGCAGGGCGCGGGTTGCTGAGTGACGCAGGCGATCAATCTGCTCATTCACCGATGCGTCCTTCTCGATATAGGTATCCGTCCGGGCGACATAGGCTTCCGGCTGATAATAGTCGTAGTAGGAGACGAAATACTCGACCGCATTATTGGGGAAAAACGCCTTCATCTCGCCATAAAGCTGCGCGGCGAGCGTCTTGTTATGGGCAAGGATAAGCGTCGGCCGTTGGAGCTTTTCGATGACTTTTGCCATGGTAAAGGTTTTGCCCGACCCGGTCACGCCGAGCAGAACCTGATCCTTCTCATGCTGTTTTATGCCGTCGACAAGAGCGTCTATGGCTTCAGGCTGATCGCCCGCAGGTTCATATTCTGAAACCACCTCGAACGAGATGCCACCTTCAGATTTTTCAGGTCGCGCAGGGCGGTGAGGAATGAATGCCGCCGAAGCGTCTTCCAGTCCTGATGTTTCATTTTTGTTCTTTAGCTGCATAAGGAGGTTATAGGGCGCTCGCGAAGAAATTTCCAATTCAATCTGACAGGAAATGCAAATTTATGTGCAAGATATCTTGCGAGAGCAAGTGCCCGCCCGGACGTCTGAGGACAGGAATGGGGGAGGACAGACGTTATTCCGGGCGGTATTTTGAAACCATTATGACTGCCAGAAGGCTTTGCCGGTTTCGGTCTTAATCTGGGCGGAGGAAAGGCCCATGTCATTCAAATATTCCTCATCCAGAGATGCCAGGTTGTACCGCATTGTTGCACGTTCCTGCCATTTAAGGATCATTGCTGTGACGGACCTCATGACCCCGGCGCTGCTGCCATAGCCGCTGACGGGCGCGAGATGCATGTTGCCACCATTAATAACTGCTTTTGTTGCCATCTTCTTATTCCTTTACTCAATTGCGCGGCCCGACGATATGGCTGCACCGGTTGTTCTGATAGGCCATATTTGTTCTTTTTCTGACTTGATTACAAACGACAAATTCTAATAGAGTGATTTAGTTTTTCTAATCTGAAACAGGATTGTGTAATGCGCTTTCCCCCGTTAAAGGCGTTACGTAGCTTTGAAGCAGCGGCGCGGCATTTAAGTTTTTCTAAGGCAGCAGAGGAACTGTTTGTGACGCCTGCGGCCGTTAGCCATCAGGTCAAGGCATTGGAGGATTGGCTGGGAGTAACCCTGTTCAAGCGGCTGAACCGGGCCGTGATTCTGACGAACGAGGGCCAGAACTATGTAATGGGGGTACGGAACGGTCTGGAAATAATTGGCGCGGCGACGGAAAAGATAATGCTTCAGGATGCCTCTGGCGCTTTGCATGTGGATACACTGCCGTCTTTCGCGGCCCGCTGGCTGCTGCCGCGTCTCAGCCGGTTTCGGGAGGCGCATCCTGATATAGATGTAAGGCTGTCTGCCTCCGATCATCTGACGGATTTTAATCGGGAAGACGTTGATGTAGTCATTCGCTACGGTCATGGTCATTATCCGGGTCTTCGCGTCAACAAACTCTTGACGGAGGAGTTGATGTTTCCGGTGTGCAGCCCAAGCCTTCTCGAAGGAAAGCATCCCCTGCGCCACCCGGATGATCTGAAATACCATACCCTTCTGCATGATGATATGCGGATTGACTGGCAGGCCTGGCTGGCGATGGCGGGCGTTACGGGAGTTGATCCGAAGAAAGGACCGAGTTTCAATGACAGTTCCATGCTGTTGACGGCGGCGATGGAAGGGCAGGGGGTGGCGCTCGGGCGCAGTACACTTGCGGCGGATGACCTTATGGCGGGAAGGCTTGTCCAGCCATTTAACATTCAGCCCATGCAGGCGGATCACGCCTATTATATCGTGAGTCCTGAAGAAGCGGCGGATCGCCCTCGCATCGCGGCCTTCCGGGAATGGATTATGGAAGAGGCGTCTGTCAGTTCCGGTCGCTTTAAGGCGCGTACGGAGGAAGGGAATACTGATACATAGAAATGATGTTCTTCCAGTATTTCGGGGCCTTTTTAAGAAAAACTAATGGTTTGTGACGGCAATAAGCGTTATAGACGCTAATGCGTGAAGGCGCGGGAAAGCGCCATGTTTTTATCCAAGCGGAAAGAGAGATGCGAAGTTATGTCTATTGTTGCGCAGAGTCTGGGTCGTATTAAGCCTTCTGTTACCATTGCGGTCACTACAAAGGCCGCGGAACTCAAACAGGCGGGTCGCGATGTTATTGGTCTTGGAGCCGGGGAGCCGGATTTCGATACGCCGGATAACATAAAGGAAGCGGCAATCCGTGCGATCAGCGAAGGCAAGACGAAATACACGGCCGTGGATGGCATTCCGGAGCTGAAAAAGGCAATTTGTGCGAAATTCAAGCGTGACAACGATCTCGATTATGAACCGTCCCAGATAACGGTCGGCACTGGCGGCAAGCAGATCATCTATAATGCATTGATCGCCACTCTGAATCCAGGCGATGAAGTGCTTATTCCGGCGCCATACTGGGTCTCCTATCCGGACATGGTTCTGCTGGGCGGCGGGGAGCCGGTTTTTATTCCGACATCCGCGGAGAACAACTTCAAGATGCAGCCCGCTGATCTTGAGGCGGCCATTACGCCAAAAACCAAATGGCTGATTTTCAACTCTCCGTCAAACCCGTCAGGTGCCGGGTACAGCCATGATGAATTGAAGGCGCTGACGGATGTTCTGGTCCGCCATCCGCATGTCTGGATATTGACCGACGATATGTATGAGCATTTGGTGTATGGGGACTTCAAATTTGTCACCCCGGCTCAGGTCGAGCCTGCCCTTTACGACCGGACGCTGACCATGAACGGGGTTTCGAAATCCTATGCCATGACGGGATGGCGCATCGGCTATGGCGGGGGTCCGGTGGAGTTGATCAAGGCGATGGCGAAAGTGCAGTCGCAGAGTACGTCCAATCCTTGCTCTATCAGCCAGTATGCGGCAGTTGAGGCGCTGAACGGGCCACAGGATTTTATTGCGGAGCGGGCGAAAGTCTTTGAAGATCGCCGTGATCTTGTCGTCGGTATGCTGAACCAGGCAAAAGGCCTCAGCTGCCAGGTGCCGGAAGGGGCCTTTTATGTCTATCCATCCTGCGCCGGGTGTATTGGCAAGAAAACGCCGGAGGGGAAGGAGATCACGAGTGATTTCGATTTTATCTCCGAGCTGCTCGAGAGGGAAGGTGTCGCTGTTGTCCATGGAGAGGCCTTTGGACTGTCGCCGCATTTCCGTGTCTCTTATGCGACGTCGACGGAGGCCCTGACCGAGGCCTGTGAACGTATTCAGCGGTTTTGTGCCAGCCTGAGTTGAGATAAAAGATAAATTCACTGGAAAAGGCGGCTGATGATTCGGTCGCCTTTTTTTATGAGCCAGAGCCTGCCGTAAAATTTTCCCAATCGCTCCTGCGTTTCTGCGCCTTGCCGACGGCACTTCAAGAATCTTCTTGCTTGAGTTGCCCTGGAGGAAGAACATTAGAATAATCTAACAAACAGGGAGGTATGTTATGGTCGTAGACAAACCCAAGGGACCTCGCAGTGTTGCGCTGGTGGGTCCCTATTCAAGCGGTAAAACAACTCTTCTTGAAGCCATCCTGCATATTTGTGAGGAGACGGACCGCAAAGGTAGCGTCCCGGCAGGGACTTCCTGCGGTGACAGTTCGAAGGAGGCGCGGGAGCGTCAGATGAGCGTCGAGGTCAACGCCGCACATGCCAACTATCTTGGCGATGAATTTACCATTCTGGATTGTCCCGGATCCGTTGAATTCTTCCAGGAAAGCGAGAACGCGCTTGCCGGTGTCGATGCGGCCGTCGTGGTGTGTGAGCCGGATGGCGAGCGGGCGCTAACCTTGTCTCCACTCCTTAAATGTATACAGGAGAAAGGGCTACCAACCTTTATCTTTGTAAACAAGATGGATAAAGCGCATGGCTTGGTACATGATCTTTTCAACTCGTTGCAGGCGGTTGCTGATCGCGCGCTCGTATTGCGGCAGGTGCCGATTTTCAAGGACGATATTATCACCGGCTATGTCGATCTCGCGTCGGAAAGAGCCTATGTCTACAAGGAAGGAGAGGCGTCGCGCATCATCGATCTTCCACCGGAAATGGCGGAGGAGGAGGGGACCTCACGTTTTGCGATGCTCGAAAAGCTTGCCGACTTTGACGATCATTTAATGGAAGAGCTGCTGGAGGATATTGACCCGGAGCGTGAGGAGATTTATGCGCTGCTGCAAAATGACCTGCGTGAAGGATTGGTAACGCCTGTGTTCCTGGGGTCTGCTGAGAATGATAACGGTGTACGTCGCCTCCTGAAGGCTTTACGTCATGAAGTGCCGGAGGCTTCCGTTGCAGCGGAGCGAAACGGCTTTAATGCCACCTCCGGAGAGCCGGTTGTGCAGATACTCAAAACCTATATGTCCGCCCAAGGCGGCAAACTCTCCCTCGGCCGCATCTGGTCCGGAGAAATAAACGACGGCGACACCCTCTTCGCCGGAAGAATTGGCGGATTATACCGGCTGCAAGGCGGGAAATCAGAGAAGATAACCAAGGCCATGCCCGGAGACATCGTTGCCTTCGGCCGACTTGATGACGTGCAGACGGGCGACATTCTAATGAAGGGCAAGACGGTCGCGATGCCGGAGGATCAGGTGCTGGCGCCTGTTTATAGTATCGCCCTCGTTCCGGAGAATCGGGATGAGGAGGTCAAGCTCTCTGCGGCCCTGGCCAAGGTCCTTGAAGAAGACAACTCGCTCAAGGCCGAACATAAGCAGGAGACGCAGGAACTGCTGTTGTGGGGGCAGGGCGAGATTCATTTGAATGTTGCTCTGGACCGGATGCGCAACAAATATGGAATTAGCGTGAAATCACGACGGCCAAAAGTTGCTTATAAGGAAGCTATCCGGAAGGCGGCGAAGCAGCATGCCCGATATAAAAAGCAAAGCGGCGGCCATGGGCAGTTCGGGGATGTGCATATTGAGATCAAGCCGTTGCCGCGAGGCTCCGGATTTAATTTCGAGGAGAAAATTGTCGGAGGCTCCGTCCCCAAGCAATATATCCCTGCCGTTGAAAACGGGGTGAAGGAATATCTGATGGAAGGTCCGCTTGGGTTTCCGGTGGTCGATGTTTCCGTGACCTTGTTCGACGGGCAGTTCCACTCGGTTGATAGTTCGGAGAATTCATTCCGGTCCGCCGCGCGGATCGCCATGAGCGAAGGTATGCCGAAATGCGATCCGGTATTGCTGGAGCCGATTTACAAGGTGGAAATCGCAATGCCGTCGGAGCATACATCGCGGGTGAACAGCATTGTTAGCGGCCGTCGGGGGCAGATTCTGGGATTTGATGCCCGTGACGGCTGGGATGGCTGGGATATGCTGGTGGCGATGATTCCGGAATCCGAAGTGCATGATCTGATCGTCGATTTGCGGTCCGTAACTCTCGGGGTGGGGACCTACCGCAGCGAGTTTGATCATCTGCAGGAACTGACCGGCCAGAACGCGGACAAGGTACTGCAGAATCGCAACTGAACCTGCGGCCTGTGGACACTGCTCACAGACTGTTGACTTGTAGTTGAAGCTTCGTCGCCCGATTATCTCCTGTAACATGAACCAAGCAGGAGGAACTGGGCGCGTGCTAATTCGAAATCCAAAAGGCTGGGTACTCCCTGAATCGAGAGCTACTTCGGAAGATGTGTATCTGAACAGGCGGAAGATCCTGCAGGGAATGGTGGGCGCCGGACTGATTGCATCAATCGGATCGTCGGCCGCCATCAAATCCGCTCTTGCGGAGGAGGCCGATCCAAGCGCCGATCTCTATCCGGTGCCTCGCAATGACCGCTATAAAATTATGCGGGAACTGACGCCGGAAAAAATCGCCACGACCTACAACAATTTCTATGAGTTCGGGTCGCACAAGGAAATCTATAACGCAGCGCAGGAGCTTAAAATCCGGCCCTGGACAGTCAAGATTGACGGTCTTGTGGAAAAGGAGATGGAGATCGGTGTAGACGACCTTCTTGCAAAAATGCCGCTGGAGGAGCGCTTATACCGCCATCGCTGCGTAGAGGCCTGGTCCATGATCGTGCCCTGGAGCGGATTTCCCCTGAAGGAGCTTGTAAAATTCGCAGCACCGACGTCCAATGCAAAATATCTGGTTATGCAAACCTTCGAGGATAAGTCGGTTGCACCGGGTCAGCGGCAATTCTGGTACCCATGGCCCTATACCGACGGTCTGACGATAGAAGAGGCGACGAATGATCTCTCGTTCATCGTGACGGGCCTGTATGGCAAGCCCGTTCCGAAACAGAATGGCGCGCCTCTAAGGCTTGCGGTGCCTTGGAAATACGGTTTCAAGCACGTGAAGTCCATTGTCCGCTTTACGTTTACGGATAAGCGACCGACGACGTTTTGGGAGGCCCTTGCCGACGAGGAATACGGTTTTTGGGCAAATGTGAATCCGGAGGTCCCCCATCCGCGCTGGTCCCAAGCGACAGAGCGCGATATTGGAACCGGGGAGAGAATCCCGACGGAAATCTATAACGGTTATGGTGAGTATGTCGCCGATCTCTATAAAGACATGAAAGGCGAAAGGCTGTTTATGTAGATATTTGATATTTCCGTCTCCGGCGGGTTGCGAATGTTTCAGCTTCTGCTATCTATAAAATGATAACTTTCTGGAATCATTCCAATGCGCCAAGGAGGGCGGTATTAAATGGCTAATGAAGGATACCACGAGCCAATCGAGGAACTTTCTGATGAAACACGGGATATGCATCGGGCAATTACGTCGCTGATGGAGGAGCTGGAAGCCGTTGACTGGTATAATCAACGGGTTGATGCGTGCAAGGATGAGGAGCTGAAAAAGATTCTCGCACATAACCGTGATGAGGAAAAAGAGCACGCTGCAATGGTGCTGGAATGGATTCGCCGTCGGGATTCCACCCTGGATCACGAACTAAAGGATTATCTGTTCAAGGAAGGGCCGATCGGCCATCATCACGATTAGCCTTCCCCTGAAACCAAAAATGCCAGCCAAGTAAATGGCTGGCATTTCTGACAGGGAGGTGCATCCAAGATAAGATGCAACAAAACAAGCGGATAGGGAGGGACCCACTCGTTTCTTGCCGGAAGAATCCGGCATTCGTGTGATGTTTGCTCAACACCTCACAACTTCAATATTGGGTTGCTTTCAAGTTTTAGAAGACGCAATTAAGCATATCAGCCATGTTGTCACGGCATGCAAAAAAAAGACCGGCCTCAATGAAGAGGCCGGCTAAGTCTAACAGGGAGGTATTGCCTTTCGACAATACAGATTACATGTGATTGGGAGGAATACATGTAATCGATATCAGCAGGGAGCTGATATTTTGAATGCTGCAACGCAACATCCATGGTCTATAAATAGCTAACTCCAGCCTCGGTTTCCACCAATAATATTGCAGTGCACATATGCAAAAATTGCATAGCTAAATAATGGAACATGAATCGCGGTTTATAAGATTTTTCAAATTTAGATACAGAATATAGCCAAAAAAAGACCGGCCTCAGTAAAGAGGCCGGCCAAGTCTAACAGGGAGGTATATGTCAAGAAGACATAGGATTGCAAAAATCAGGGAGGAAATTTTGCAATACCGCAAAAATCAGAGATTTCTGCGGGAACGTGTGTTGCGATGCAACATCGTTCGCCGTCTTTCTATAAAAATATGGGCCGTCGGAAAAGATCAATTTCGTCAATGCTAATATGCTTATCCTGCATGGCTTGACGGAGACAATGCTAAAAGGAGTATTCAGCCACTTTCTGGATCAGAAAATCCCGAAAAATCGTCACCCGTTTGGATTTCCGCAGCTCTTCCGGATAGACATAGTAGGAATCGAAGGTTGGGCCTCCGACGTCGGGCAGGATGCGAACGACATTTGTATGGCCGTCTACAATATAGTCAGGAAGGCTCGCTATCCCAAGGCCGCTTTGGACCGCCAGCAGCAAGCCATAGACGTTGTTGACCTTGAATATGGGCTCCTTTTCACGTCCGACCTTAGAGAGTTCATTCACCAGCCAGTTAACATTGGAAATGTTCGACGGCGCCTCATCGCCATAGCTAATAAGGTTACAGTCAACAATATCTTCCAGGCGTGTCGGCGTACCATACTTTTTCAGGTAATCCGGCGACGCGTAGACATGATGATTGACTGTCATCAGTTTACGCTGAATAAGATCGGGCTGAACCGGCGCGCGCAAGCGAATGGCGATATCGGCTTCCCGCATGCCAAGATCAAGTTCCCGATCCGCCAGAATGAGATTGACCGTGATATCCGGATAGAGCTCGATAAATTCCCGAATGCGAGGTGTAAGCCAGTTAGCGCCCAGCCCGACGGTTGCGGTTACCCGGAGCTCGCCCGAGGGCTTTTCATGCGCGTCCATCAGCTGGGCTTCCGTCATTGCCAGTTTGGAAAAGACTTCATGGGCGGTTTGAAACAGCAACTCTCCTTGCTCTGTCAACAACAGTCCGCGGGCGTGACGGTGGAAAAGGGCGACCTGAAGGCTTTCTTCAAGGGCGCTGATCTGGCGGCTGATGGCGGACTGGCTGAGATGCAGGGTTTCTCCGGCGCGCGTGAAACTGCCAGCCTCTGCAACCGCATGAAATATGCGCAGTTTATCCCAATCCATGTTTTCTCCGCTGCGGAACTCAGGCGCCTTCGCCCAAACCCTGCGGTCCCTCTCTACTCAGCGGCTTCGGCCGAGGCGCTTTCATGTTCTGCAATGTATTTTTCGGCTTCAAGCGCGGCCATGCAACCGGTGCCCGCCGCAGTAACCGCCTGACGGTAAATCTTGTCCTGCACATCGCCACAGGCGAAGATGCCGGGGATATTGGTCGCGGTGGAGTCAGGCGCCGTGATCAGATAGCCCTCGCTATCCATATCGAGCTTGCCTTTGACAAGTTCCGTATTCGGTGTGTGACCAATAGCAATAAAGACACCATGCACGGATACTTCCTGCGTCTCTCCGGTTTTTACATGGCGCAGGCGTGCGGCGGTAACGCCGAACGGATCGTCCTGCCCGATAATTTCCTCAAGAACATGATCCCAGATGACCTCAA
This sequence comes from uncultured Sneathiella sp., assembly GCF_963976355.1. Taxonomy (NCBI): domain Bacteria; kingdom Pseudomonadati; phylum Pseudomonadota; class Alphaproteobacteria; order Sneathiellales; family Sneathiellaceae; genus Sneathiella; species uncultured Sneathiella sp. The sequence goes on along the minus strand of NZ_CAXBKA010000010.1, from coordinate 31,860 downwards.
TCTTCGAGTTTTTCATCAAGCGGTCCACGAGGATCTTTTCGGCCCGGAGTTCATCCCGCCGATGGACCAGCGTCACCTTATCGGCATGATTGGTAAGATAAATTGCCTCTTCCACGGCAGTGTTGCCGCCGCCAATGACCATTACTTCCTTGCCGCGGTAGAAAAAACCGTCGCAGGTGGCGCAGGCGGAAACGCCAAAGCCCATATATTTCTGCTCGGACGGGAGGCCGAGCCATTTCGCCGCCGCCCCGGTCGCGATCACCACGGATTGCGCGATATACCTCGTTCCGGAATCAGCTGTCGCAATGAAGGGGCGCTGGGTGACATCCAGATCGACAATATAATCGTTGAAAATGCGCGTGCCGACATTCCGGGCCTGAGCTTCCATCTGCTCCATCAGCCAGGGTCCCTGAATGGGATCGGCAAAGCCCGGATAGTTCTCAACGTCTGTCGTAATCGTCAGCTGTCCGCCAGGCTGTAATCCATGCACGAGAATCGGATCGAGCGAGGCACGCGCCGCATATATGGCCGCTGTGTCGCCTGCCGGGCCGGAGCCGATAATTAAAACGTCCGTGTGATGAATATCCGTCATGCCGAACTCCGGTATCATGTTGCCGTGCTTTTGAAGTTATAGCTGTATGTATAACGTGCGACGAGGCCATGCAAGGGGCGTCCGCAACTTTGCGGGAACGGTTGTGCGGCCTGATGCTTTGCGGTCACTTTTGACGCGCTTGAAGAATATCCCTGACTTCAGCCGCAACCTTTTGTGTTTCAAGGAGAGGCGGATATGTCCATTGTTCCAGGTGGCCCTTAAAAGGGCGGGTATAGCCTTTATCGCGCATACGTTTATGAAAATAATTGAACTTGGCGTTCCCGCCGGGCAGTTCAAAAATATGAACCGGTTTGCCAAGAGCGCAGGCTTCACAGACCATATTGACAGAATCACCTGTTACAATAAGGGCATCGGCAAGTGCCAGATATCCAAAATAGGGATTCTCGCCGTCTCCCGTCCAAAGCTGATGCGGGACATTGCTGAGTGCCGATTTGAGAATATGTTCGTTTGCTTCGCCCGTGCGCCGGGACGTTGTCACGAGAAAGCTGCATTTTGTTTCCTCATGAAGATGCTCCAGTTTTGCCGCGAGATCCTTCATCACATCCTCGGTCATATCATAGCATCGATTGCTGCCCCCGATCAGGACCGTAACGAGAGGCGAGGGAAGATGGGAGACCTTTTCCCGGAATTTCTCGCCTGCCTCATGCAGCTTTTCCGGCGTTATCCGACCGAGCGCGCCTTCACATACCAGCACGTTTTTGCCACGTAGCTTGTCATGCTCGGGTACGATGACAAGATCAAACTTCGAAGCATCGCAGTTTGGAGTCTGGATATGGATGGTGGATGTTTTGACGCCATTTGCCTTTTTTATCGCCAGACTCGCCGGGATAGACTGCCGTCCACACGTTATTAGGACATCGGGCCAGGGCGGAAGGAGTAGATCACCGGCTTTGTCGAGATGGGCTAGAGGGTTGATCCAGAACTGCGGCGGCAACCATCGCCATGGGGCTTTCGTAACAATTCGTTTGACGTCAAACTCAAGGCCCAGCGCCTCGGCAAGGCCGATTCCCTGAATTTCCATGCCTGCACTGCCGTCGGTGACGATCCAGCATGACATTTGATTTTCCCCCGCACTTACATTTATTTTTCTGGCATAGGCTGCGGCTTTGGTATGGGTCAAGTGATTTAGCGGCTCGCCGGGTAATTTTCTTACTCTTTTGGCATAGTCCCTGCTTCTATGGCTTGGCGGAACGCAATCTTTGTAATAATATTGCGTACAATTAATGTTCGGAGGAAATAAATGCAACGCGTAAAGCTGGACGAAATCGATCGACGTATCTTGCATGACCTGCAGGAAGACGGGCGTATCACCAATGTAGAACTGGCAAAAAATGCCGGCATATCGGCCCCTCCGTGCCTGAGGCGGGTTCGCGCCCTTGAAGAGGCGGGATATATCGAAGGGTATCATGCACAGCTGAACCCGGAGCATCTCGGCTTCGGCGTTACAGTGTTCGCGCTGGTTGGTCTTCAAAGCCAGGCTGAGAACGACCTTTCCGCCTTTGAAAAACTTGTGCAAAGCTGGCCGCTGGTACGGGAATGCTACATGCTTGCTGGAGAAAATGACTTCATCCTGAAGGTTGTGGCAAAAGACTGGGACACCTACCAGCATTTCCTCACCCATGCATTGACAGGCGCCCCAAACGTGGAGCATGTGAAGACATCTCTGGGGATTAGGGTATCGAAATTCCTGCCTGGTGTGCCGGTAACCCTCGGCGGTGCAAAAGAAGGAACGTGAGCGCATCCGCAGGAATGACAATTAACTCATTGGCTAATTGATTAATTTTTTGAAAAAGATTGGGAGACTCTTTTGACTAAAAATCCGTATCAGACTGATCTTGATCGTAATCCCGCGAACTATGAACCGTTGACGCCCCTCACATTTCTCGAGCGATCGGCAGCCGTTTATCCGGACAAGACCGCCATTGTGCATGGTGAGCTCACCTATAATTATCGTGAATTTTATGACAGGTCCCGCCAACTCGCGAGTGCGTTGAAGGCCCGCGGGTTGGGGGTCGGTGATACCGTGGCCATCATGGCCCCGAATATTCCTGCGGTGTTGGAGGCGCATTACGGTGTGCCAATGATCGGGGCGGTGCTGAATGCCCTTAATACCCGGCTGGACGCAGCGGCGCTGGCCTTCATTCTCGATCACGGTGACTGCAAGCTGCTTTTTACGGACCGGGAGTTTTCCTCCCTCATTAAGGAGGCCTTAACACTTGCCAAGGTGAAGCCGATTGTCATCGATATCGATGATCCGCTTGCGCAGAGCGGTGAGTTGATCGGCGAGATAGAGTATGAGGCCTTCATCGCGAGCGGTGATCCGAATTTTGAGTGGCAAGGGCCGGAAGATGAATGGTCAGCGATTTCCCTGAACTATACATCCGGCACGACCGGAGATCCGAAAGGCGTGGTCTACCACCATCGGGGCGCTTATTTGTCCGCCATGGGGAATGCCGTGTCCTGGAGCCTGCCCAAGCATCCAGTTTATCTCTGGACGCTGCCGATGTTCCATTGCAACGGATGGTGTTTTCCCTGGACGCTAACGGCCGTAGGCGGCACGCATGTCTGCCTGCGCAAGGTCGAGGCCGGTGCGATATATCATGAATTGGGAAGATGCCAGGTGGATCACATGTGCGGCGCGCCCATCATTCTTTCCATGCTGATCAATGCATCGGCCGAAGACAAGGCAAAGGCTCCGAAGGGCGTGAAGTTCATGGTCGCTGCGGCTCCGCCCCCTGCGACGGTTCTGGCGGAGATGGATGAGATGGGTTTCGATGTTACTCATGTGTATGGCTTGACCGAAACCTACGGCCCTGCTGTTCTGTGTGACTGGAACGCGGACTGGGATGACAAACCGGTTGAAGATCGGGCGGCGCTTAAGGCACGTCAGGGTGTCCGCTATCATGCGCTGGCCGGGCTTGAGGTCATGGACCCTGAAACTATGACTCCGGTCGCCGCGGACGGCAATACCATGGGCGAGGTAATGTTGCGGGGTAACCTGATCATGAAGGGGTATCTGAAGAACGCGAAAACTACGCAGGCATCATTCAAGGGTGGCTGGTTCCATTCCGGTGATCTTGGTGTCGTCCATGAAGACGGATATGTCGAACTCAGGGACCGCTCAAAGGATATCATCATCTCAGGCGGGGAGAACATCTCGACAATCGAGGTGGAAGGAACCCTCTACAAGCACCCTGCTGTGCTGGAAGTTGCCGTCGTTGCCCGTCCGGATGACAAATGGGGAGAAACGCCTTGTGCTTTCGTCATGCTGCGGGAGGGTAAAGCGGCAACGGAAGCAGAGCTGATTCAGTTCTGCCGCGATAATATGGCTCACTATAAATGCCCGAAGACGGTCGTGTTTGAAGAGTTGCCGAAAACCTCCACAGGGAAAGTGCAGAAGTTCGTCCTGCGGGAGCGGGCGCGAAATTTGTGATGGGTTCCGGGATGGCCGGGTTATCAAAAAATTAACCAAAAAACCGCTAGTATAGCGTCAAGTTTCTGGTTAGGAGGGCATGAATGTGACCCATTATTTGGTAACTGAAGACAATCCGGCGGGCAAGAAGTTGGAAGACGTACTTGGTATGTTGCGAAAAGACATACTTGAGCGCTGTGCGTTGATTACCGACGATCAGCGGGTCGAGGCCAAAGCCGTCCTCGCTAATAATATGCGGATTCTCAATTCCCTGACGGATGCCATTTTACTGGCGGAAGACAGTACAAGCATTCTCGATAAGGCCTTTGGTCCCAGTCAGGCGTCAAAGGGCGGGCCGCCCCGCATCGGGCATCTGTAAGGACTCTGGAAGTAGTATAAATTATTAAGGGGGCTGCCACATAGGGCGCCCCCTCTTTTTTGCCTCAACCTGTCAGACTTGCCTCTGATGGAGCGAATTAAAACGCCGATTTCGTGCAAGAGTCAAGAGGCTATGTTGCTGATTTATTAAACGAAAGAGGGTAGAGTTTTAGGTGCAGTGCAAAAAAAGAGCCGCCTTGAAGAAGGCGGCCCAAGTCAACAGGGAGGCGTCATAGAGGCTGGAACAAGGATTCCAGCCAAATGCAGTCCAAGTTGGGCTGCAGCATTTAACTTAAAGGTCAAATCTTAAATTACAATTAATGAATATACAAATTTTTAGCATTTTCGTCATTTTTTATATAAATATTCTACTGATTCGCGCCGCGCCGCATCAGGTTGTGAAATTTAATGCTAACTCTTGAAGAAGGTTGCCGCGGCATTCTGGGCCGATTTCTTTTTAGAAATAACCTGCTTTGTTCTTTCGATTTCTTCCGTCAGGGACACAATATATTCTTCAAGGTCCGAGATTGACATGGTATCGAAATTCACCGGGCCGCTTCCCATGACGGGTTTGTCATCATCATCGCTTGTCATTGCTCATTTCCTCAATATGCTATGCTGGATTTGCAACTAGAATAATAAACCTTGTCAATCCTGTCCAAGCGCGTAATGGAAGGGTTGAGATGCATGGAGAATAATATGACAAGCCTGCCAAAGACAATGACTGCGATCGAAATCAAGGAGTTCGGCGGGCCGGAAGGACTGGTGCTCGCCACGCGTCCGGTGCCGGAACCGGGTCATGATGAAGTGCTGATCAAAGTTGCGGCTGCGGGCGTTAACAGGCCAGACGTCCTGCAACGAAAAGGCGGCTACGCACCACCGCCTGGCGCTTCCGATATTCCGGGCCTTGAGGTCTCGGGAACCGTTGCCGCGGCAGGTTCAGGGGTGACCAAATATAAGGTTGGCGATCAGCTATGCGCTCTCTTAGCGGGTGGCGGCTACGCCGAATATTGTGTTGCGCCGGAAGCCCAATGTCTTGATATTCCAAAAGGATTTGACCTTGTTCAGGCGGCAGCCTTGCCGGAAACTTTCTTCACAGTCTGGACGAATGTGTTTGACCGGGGGCATCTGACGGGCGGTGAATCGTTTCTTGTGCATGGCGGAGCGAGCGGCATCGGAACAACGGCCATTCAGCTCGCAAAAGCATTCGGGGCACGGGTTTTTACAACAGCCTCCACGGATGAAAAATGCCGTGCAGTCGAAAAGCTCGGCGCAGAGAGAGGCATCAACTATCGGACCGAGGACTTTGTCGAGGTGGTCAAGGAAATGACCGGCGGCAAAGGGGTTAACCTCATCCTCGATATGGTCGGCGGCGATTATATTCAGCGTAATATTTCGGCGCTGGCTGTGGAGGGGCGACTGGTTTACATCGCTTTTCTCGGCGGGGCAGAGGTGAAGGTCAATTTTGCGGCCATGATGCTGAAGCGATTGACGATAACCGGATCCACGCTTCGCCCTCAGTCCGTGCAGGCAAAAGCGGATATCGGATCGCGACTGGAAGCGAAAGTATGGCCGCTTCTGTCGGCGGGAACGGTCAAGCCGGTGATGGACAGCACATTCCCCTTGGCGGAGGCAGCAGCAGCCCATCGTCGTATTGATGATTCCGCTCATATCGGGAAAATCGTTTTGACGGTTTAGGTGTGGACTTTGGGGGCATTTTTCGCCATATACATACAAGAATCGAGTTTGGGCCCGAACTATGTCAATGAGGCCCGAAAAAGGAGACTTTATGGTAACGCCCCTACTGCCGAAGGCGACAGCCGTTTGGCTGATTGATAACACGTCATTGTCCTTTGCGCAGATCGCTGAATTTTGCGGCCTGCATTCCCTTGAGGTTCAGGGAATTGCTGATGGTGAGGTCGCCGTTGGGATCGTCGGGCTCGACCCGGTCGCCAACGGACAGCTGACGATGGAAGAGATTGACCGTTGTCAGCAGGACCCGTCGGCACGGCTCGTTATCAGTGATCCTGCCGGTGACGTCCCGCAGCCCCGCCGACGCGGAGGCCGGTATACACCTGTATCCCGTCGCGGTGATCGTCCAGATGCCATTTCCTGGCTTGTGAAGTTTCATCCCGAACTGACGGATGCGCAAATTTCGAAACTGGTTGGCACGACGAAAACTACAATCAATGCCGTGCGCGACCGTACCCATTGGAACGCACAGAATATCCGGCCACGGGATCCAGTCAGCCTTGGTATCTGTACGCAGTTGGAGTTGGATGAAGCCGTGCAGAAATCTGCCCATCGCCGTAAGGATGAAGATCGCGGCAAGTTGATGGAGGAGGTGGCTGCTGCTGTCGCAGCGGAGGCTGCAGCTGTGCCTTTGACGCCGTATGAATTGAAAAAGCAGCAGGTCGAGAAAGAAGAGGCATATGATCCGCGCGCGGAAGCGGAAGCGGTTTTCGGTAAATCCTCAGCCAGAAAAAAGGAGGAGGACAAGCAGAAGTCAACTTCCGCGCAGGACCTTAACGAGTTATTCAAGTCATCTTCTAACGACTGAAGTTTAGTACAACAAACAGAAACCCGCCGGCGCAACCTGGCGGGTTTCTTTTTTATCTAAAGCCTCGGAATGTGGCAGTTTGTCCCGGTAGTTTCTGTTGACAACGGAGGCTGACCGTTGTTTTTCTAACAACAAGTAAAAAAACAGTCAGGGAAGTCGGATATGACCAGCTATGAACAGGATTATCAGCAATCATTGAAAGATCCGGAGGCTTTTTGGGGTAAGGTCGCTGAAGGAATTAGCTGGAGCAAACCATGGGATCGTGTCCTGAATTCCGACAATCCGCCTTTTTATCGTTGGTTCGAAGGCGCGGAAATGAACACCTGTTATAATTGTCTCGACCGGCATGTCGAGGAAGGCCGCGGAGACCAGGACGCTCTGATCTATGACAGCCCGATGACCGGGCAGGTTGTTAAATTTACCTATCGCGAATTCACGGATATCGTCGCCCGCTTTGCTGGCGCGCTTGCCTCTCGCGGTATCAAAAAGGGTGACAGGGTCCTGATCTATATGCCGATGGTTCCGGAAGCCGCGGTTGCCATGCTGGCATGTGCCCGTATCGGCGCCATTCATTCCGTAGTTTTTGGCGGCTTTGCTCCGAAAGAACTGGCAACGCGTATTGATGACGCCAAGCCTGTCGCAATCGTTGCGGCGTCCTGCGGCCTGGAGCCGGGACGGACCATCGCCTACAAGCCGTTGATTGATGATGCCATCAATCTTTCCACCCATAAGCCATCAAGCTGTATCGTTCTGCAGCGCCCTGAATGCGAGGCTGATCTGTCTGAAGAACGCGATTGCGATTGGCAGGAGCTGGCGGCGACAGCCGAGCCTGCATCCTGCGTGCCGGTTGCCGCAACGGATCCGCTCTATATCCTCTATACCTCCGGCACGACGGGCATTCCGAAGGGAGTTGTACGCGATAACGGGGGGCATGCTGTCGCGCTTCGCTGGTCAATGAAACATGTCTATGACATAAATCCCGGAGATGTGTTCTGGGCTGCATCTGATGTTGGCTGGGTCGTCGGCCATTCCTATATTGTCTATGCCCCGCTGTTGCATGGCTGTACGACAATTCTTTATGAGGGCAAGCCGGTCGGCACACCGGATGCCGGGGTGTTCTGGCGGGTTATACAGGATCATAAGGTCAAGGCTCTCTTTACGGCCCCCACGGCTTTCCGTGCCATTCGTCAGCAGGACCCTGAAGGCAAGCTGATTACCGATTATGACCTTAGTCAGTTTGTTACCCTGTTCCTCGCCGGGGAGCGAGCGGATCCGGACACGATTATCTGGGCGCAGGAGCAGCTTCAGGTTCCTGTCATCGATCACTGGTGGCAGACGGAGACAGGCTGGGCCATCGGGGCAAATTGCATGGGTTACGGTATGAAGCCTGTGAAGCTTGGCAGCCCGACCCTGCCGGTGCCGGGCTATGATATCCGAATCATAGATGAAAAGGACGGCAAGACGGAAATGGCGCGGGGCGATATTGGGGTAATTGCCGTGAAATTGCCGTTGCCGCCGGGCTCGCTTCCGACGCTCTGGCAGAATGACGAGGGCTTCGTCCGCTCCTATATGGCGGATATCCCGGGTTACTACAAGACTGGCGATGCTGGCTATATTGATGAAGACGGTTATCTTTTCATCATGGCGCGAACTGACGATATTATCAATGTTGCGGGCCACAGGCTTTCAACTGGCGGAATGGAAGAAGTGCTGGCCGGTCATCCTGATGTGGCCGAGAGCGCCGTTATGGGGGTCCAGGACCAGTTAAAAGGTCAGGTGCCCGTGGGATTTGTTGTTCTGAATGCGGGAGTAAACCGCCCGGAAGAAGAGATACAGAAAGAACTGGTTGCGCTGGTTCGGGAAAAAATTGGGCCGGTTGCCGCGTTCAAGATTGCACTGGTGGTGAAACGCCTTCCAAAAACACGTTCAGGCAAGATTTTGCGCGCCGTCATGCGAAAAATCGCGGATGGGGAGCCTTATAATGCTCCTGCGACAATCGATGATCCGGCAATTCTGACGGAAATTACCGAAGTTCTCACAAAGGCTGGCTACCCGGTAAAATAAAAAAGGGAGATACCAATGCGGTTAAAAAACAAAGTTGCGATTGTAACCGGTGCAGCGCAGGGTATCGGGTTCGGAGTTGCCGAGCTGTTCGTGCGCGAAGGTGCAATTGTCTACCTTGCCGATGTCAATGGGGGTGCAGTGGCCACCGCCGCGAAAAAGCTTGGCGATACGGCTATCAGCAAGACCTGCGATATCTCGCAAAAAGAGGCCTGCGTCCGGCTTGTTACTGATGTTGTCAAGGAACAGGGCCATCTTGATATTCTTGTCAATAACGCTGGCATTCTTCGGACGGGTGATGTGCTTGAAATCTCGGAAGAGGACTTCGATGCGGTCCTTGGGGTCAATCTTAAGGGAGCGTTTCTACTGAGCCAGGCGGCCGGTAAGGTTATGGTCGATCAGGAAGCGGGCGGTAGCATTATTAACATGTCGTCGATCAACGCCATCCTTAACATTCCCAGTATCCTTCCGTACAACGTTTCCAAGGGCGGATTGAACCAGCTCACGCGGGTGATGGCCGTTGCGCTTGCCCAGAGAGGTGTTCGTGTGAACGGTGTCGGCCCCGGATCGATTGCAACCGAAATGCTGGAGAAGGTGATGGAGGATGAGGAAGCGCGAAAGGGCGTTCTTTCCCGGACTCCCATGGGGCGGGCCGGAACGCCGGAAGAGATTGCCAAGGTTGCCTTGTTTCTCGCGTCCGAAGACAGCTCTTACATTACCGGCCAAATTGTTTATGCGGATGGCGGCCGGCTTGGCCTGAACTACACATCCCCTGTTCCGGACGCGTAACATTACCGGATGGGCTATCTGGTTTTGGCGTTTTCAAGGGCCGCGAGGATTGGTGCAGCCTTTGGATCCGTGTCGTCCTTGATCTGATGGGCATTAACGTAAATCAACAGATCAAGATGAACCCGGATAAGGGGCAGTATCATGTTTTTTGTCTCAATTTCGTCATTCGAGAGCTGACAGATCGCGGACCCGATAGTTCCCATAATCGGATATCCGAATGATCCCCCCATGCCCTTCAAATCGTGACCTTGACGGAAGATTTCTTTTTGTTCGACAATACCGCCTTGTCCTTTTTCGAGGCGGCCAAGCGCGTCTTCTATAGCTTTGATGACAGGGGGAACGCCGCTCAGGAATTCCTCTTCAAGCGCGCCCATCTTTTTTGCGACGCGTTTTTCAATTTCCTTGAGCGACAGTCCTTCGCCTTTGCTTGCCTTGCGCTTCAGGTCGGACACGGGATGATGAATTTCATATCCCTCCATTTTGACAATTTTCGTCATTGGTCACCTTTTCGCACTTTGAAATCACTATTTATCGTCTTTTTTTTCATACTACTGCCGCCGTTCCATACCCTCATATCCGCGCATCGCACGCCGACGGTCGGGGCCTAAGTATGTAGATGCCTTGATAAAGGGGCGGGGGTTCTCAATCATCCAGACCAAACGGTCATGCAGCGAGCCGACCGAGACAGGTTTTGCCAGAAATTCTGTCGCGCCGGCATCGCGGGCCGAGATCACATGTTTCAGACTGGTCTGTCCCGACAATACCAGAATTGGGGTATAGCGATCCACACCCATTTCTCCCTGCCGTATGCGGCGGATAAGATCAATGCCGTTCTCCGGATTAAGCGACATATCGGTTATGACAATATCCGGGGCATCCTCCAGCATGCACTTAAAGCATTCTTCGGACGTATAGCATCCCCTCGAATTAACGACATTCATTGCAAGCAGCAGGCTTTTTAACAGGCTGTGCATATTTTTGTTGTCGTCAACAAAAATGATATCGAGATTTCTGAAATTATAATATTTCGACATCTGCCCAAATTTAACTCTGATTTCCGATTAACTATGTTACTTTCAAAGGGAAATTAACGATAATTTCCTAATATTTCTTAAAGCCGATCTATCCAAATTTAATATTTAAGAAATAATGGGCGCAGTTGGTGGTTCAGATCAAAATATTGATATGCGTATATTGCGAGGGAGAATAAATTGCCGAAAGCAGTAGATATAAACGCTGTGCTCAGCACGCTAACACCGCTCAGCTGCCGCAGTCCGGAAACGTCAGAAGAGGAGGCCAGTGCGGCATTTGCCACGCTCGCGCCCATGAATAATGGCGCTGTCTTTACGGGTAGTTTCGATGGGACAAGCCCATGGGAACGCCATAGCGGGGGTGATGAGCTTGTGCATATTCTTAAAGGGACTGCGCGCCTGACGATCCTGTCGGATGGATCTGAGGATGTGCTTGATCTAGGTGTCGGAATGATGACGGTGGTTCCGCAAGGTTGCTGGCATCGATTCCACGCACCGGACGGAGTGACCGTTTTAACGGTGACGCCGCAACCGACAGATCATTCAGACTTGGATGATCCCCGCTAGTTCTTTGTCTGTATCGGATTTGAATGCCCATGGAAGGGTGCGCCATGGGCACGCAGTGGTTCGTGGTTAGCCGATGTAGCTTACTTCGATAACCTCATAGGCCTTGGATCCACCGGGAGTCATGACCTCGACGCTGTCGCCCTGTTCCTTGCCAATCAGCGCCCGCGCAAGGGGCGCCGAGATGGACAGACGGCCTTCCTCGATATTACTCTCGTCTTCGCCAACAATCTGGTAACTGGTCTCTTCGTCCGTGTCTTCATCAGCCAGCAGGATTGTTGCACCGAATTTGATCTGGCGCCCGGATATAGAGGCAACATCAATCACTTCAGCGCGGCCAAGCTTGTCTGAGAGCTCGGCAATACGGCCTTCGATGTGAGATTGCTGCTCTTTTGCGGCATGATACTCGGCATTTTCCGAAAGATCTCCATGCTCGCGCGCAGTGGAAATCGCCTGAATGACCGCCGGACGCGCCGTCGATTTCAGTTCCTTCAACTCTTTTTCGAGCCGCGCATAGCCTGCGGCTGTTATAGGTAGTCTTTCCATCAGAAATCTCGATTACATTCTTCGCAAAAAATTCCGGCTCATGCCAGTCACAAAGCCGCCTTGACTAAAGGCTCTTCAAGGCAGTGTCAAGGAATTAAGAATATGATTGAAGGGAATTAACTTCAAGGGTCCCCGTAATAATTTTCTCAATCGCCTGCACAGTGGCATATGCCCCGGCAACGGTTGTCGAATAGGGGGTTTTCATGACCAGCGCTGTATGACGTATGTCATAGCTATCCCGCAGTGCCTGCGTTCCCTCTGTCGTGTTGAAAACCATCGCGATATCGCCATTCTTCATGGTATCCACGATATTCGGCCGTCCTTCCATGACCTTGTTGACGCGTGTGACAGCTAATCCCTGATCGTTCAGGTATTTCGCCGTTCCGCCAGTGGAGACAATGTCGAAGCCGAGATCGATGAGCTTCGAGACCGCATCCTTGATCGGCGCCTTATCAAGATCCTTGACGGAGACGAACACTGTTCCCGATGTAGGCAGGCGGACGCCTGCCGCAATTTGCGATTTCAGGAAAGCGGCGCCGAAATCCCTGTCTATCCCCATCACTTCTCCGGTTGAGCGCATTTCCGGGCCCAATACCACATCGACACCGGGAAAGCGGGAGAAGGGGAAGACCGCTTCTTTGACGGTCACATGGTCGAGTGAGCGATATTCCAGCCCGAAGGATGCCAGACTTTCGCCCGCCATCACCCGCGCAGCGATTTTCGCAATTGGATAGTTGATGCTTTTCGCGACAAAAGGCACCGTACGGCTGGCCCGGGGATTTACCTCCAGAATATAGATCACATCATCCTTGACGGCGAACTGGACGTTCATCAATCCGATGACATTGAGGGCAAGCGCCAAGTCCCCTGTCTGCCGTTTGATTTCCGCGATGATTTCTTCTGTAAGCGTATGCGGAGGCAGGGCACAGGCGCTATCACCTGAATGGATACCTGCTTCCTCAATATGTTCCATAATACCGGCGACATACACGGATTTGCCATCGCTCAGGCAATCGACGTCGACTTCGATAGCATTCTGAAGATAGCCGTCGACCAATACAGGGTCTTCTCCCGAAACGATGACCGCTTCGCGCATATAGCGATCGAGGGATTCTCCGTCCCGGACAATCTCCATTCCGCGCCCACCCAGCACATAGGACGGACGAACCACAACGGGATATCCAATTCTTTCTGCGACATTGAAGGCTTCCGGCACTGAACGGGCGATCCCGTTCTCAGGCTGCTTGAGGCCGAGTTTATGGAGAAGTTGCTGGAATCTCTCGCGATCTTCTGCAAGGTCGATGGCATCGGGGGAGGTTCCGAGAATAGGAACACCGGCCGCTTCCAGCCCTGCCGCCAGCTTGAGCGGTGTCTGTCCGCCGAACTGCACAATTACGCCATGGAGTGTTCCGTTGGACTGTTCCTTTCGGATAATCGCGAGTGTGTCTTCAACCGTCAGCGGTTCGAAATAGAGCCGGTCGGAGGTGTCATAGTCGGTAGAGACGGTTTCCGGGTTGCAGTTGACCATGATGGTCTCGTATCCCGCTTCCGACAGGGCGTAGGCCGCGTGAACGCAGCAATAGTCAAACTCGATACCCTGACCGATACGGTTGGGGCCACCGCCAAGGATGACGACCTTTTTGGCGTCCGTCGGCTCCGCCTCACACACCGCGTCGTCCCATTCATTGCCTTCATAGGTGGAATACATATAAGGCGTCTGCGACGGGAACTCCCCGGCGCAGGTATCGATCCGCTTGTAGACGGGCTCGATGCCGAACTTCTGTCGGGCGGCAAGAACATGTTCTTCGCGTGTTTCCGCCAGTTCAGCCAGGCGGGCATCGCTGAAACCCATTGATTTCAAGGCGAGCAGGCCGCCTTTTGTTGTGGGAATGCCGCCTGCGCGAACCGCATTTTCCATCTCGACGATAGATTGTATTTGCGCGAGAAACCAGGGCTCATACTTGCTAGCATAACGGATTTCTTCAAAGGAAAGGCCTTCACGAAAGGCCTGAGCAATATTCAGGAGACGTTCGGGGGTCGCTTGGGCCAGAATCGACTGAATAAGTTGCTTGTCCGCTTTTTTATTGCCTTGCGCGGCAAAGTTCTGTTCATTGAGACCTGTAAGACCTGTTTCAAGCGAGCGTAGCGCCTTTTGCAGGCTTTCGGCAAACGTCCGGCCAATAGCCATAGCTTCACCGACGGATTTCATCGCAGTACCGAGCTTGGCTTCCGCGCCCGGAAATTTCTCGAATGTGAACCGCGGGATCTTGGTCACAACATAATCGATGGTCGGCTCGAAGGAGGCCGGAGTCACGCCGGTGATGTCATTGTCCAGCTCATCAAGCGTATAGCCGACAGCCAGCTTTGCGGCGATCTTTGCGATCGGAAAACCGGTCGCCTTGGAGGCGAGTGCGCTGGAGCGGGAAACGCGGGGGTTCATCTCGATAATGATCAGACGGCCATTTTCCGGATTGACGGCAAATTGCACGTTGGACCCGCCCGTCTCGACCCCGATCTCCCGCAGCACGGCAATCGAGGCATTGCGCATGACCTGATATTCCTTGTCGGTCAGGGTAAGCGCAGGTGCGACAGTAATGGAATCCCCGGTATGAACGCCCATCGGATCAACATTTTCGATGGAACAGATGATGATGCAGTTATCCGCCTTGTCGCGGACCACTTCCATCTCATATTCCTTCCAGCCAACGATGCTTTCCTCAACCAGCACTTCCGTGGTGGGGGAAGCGTCGAGGCCGCCGGTAACGATCTCCTCAAATTCCTCGCGGTTATAGGCGATACCGCCGCCGGTGCCGCCGAGGGTAAAGGACGGACGGATGATACAAGGTAATTTCACCTCTTCCAGAACGGCCCAGGCTTCGGAAAGGCTGTGGGCGACAGCACTTTTTGGCATATCGAGGCCGATTTTCAGCATGGCCGTGCGGAACTGGTCGCGGTCTTCCGCCTTGGCAATGGCTTCCCGGTTGGCGCCGATGAGCTGCACGCCAAGACGGTCGAGCGCGCCGCTCTCTGCGAGCGCCAGCGCGGTATTGAGCGCTGTCTGCCCGCCCATGGTCGGCAGGATTGCGTCCGGCCGTTCTTTCTCGATGATCTTCTCGACAATTTCCGGGGTAATGGGCTCCACATAGGTGGCATCGGCAAGTCCCGGATCGGTCATGATTGTCGCCGGGTTGGAGTTCACCAGAATGACGCGGTAGCCTTCCTCTTTCAGCGCCTTGCAGGCCTGAGTGCCGGAATAGTCAAACTCGCAGGCCTGGCCGATGATGATGGGCCCGGCGCCGATGATCATGATGGATTGGATATCGGTACGTTTAGGCATTTTTTCTATCGACCATATCTATAAACCGTTGGAAGAGATATTGGCTGTCCTGCGGGCCGGGGCTCGCTTCCGGGTGGTACTGCACGGAGAAAACCGGCTTGCCGTCCACTTCCAGCCCTTCAACCACACCGTCAAACAGAGATTTATGGGTTTCGGTCACGCCGACGGGCAGGCTCTCTCGCTTGACGACAAAGCCATGATTTTGCGACGTGATCTCTACCTTGCCCGTTGCCATGTCCTTGACCGGCTGGTTGGCGCCGCGATGTCCCTGATGCATTTTCATTGTCTCCGCGCCAAGCGCGATGGCCAGCATCTGGTGACCGAGGCAAATGCCGAATGTAGGAACACCGCTTTCCACGCATTCGCGGATGACCGGTACGGCATACTTGCCGGTTGCCGCCGGATCGCCGGGTCCATTCGCCAGGAAAATCCCGTCGGGTTTCAGTGCCATGATTTCATCATAGGTCGCGGTTGCGGGTACAACGGTGATGCGGCAGCCGAGCGCCGCCAGACTGCGAAGGATATTGCGCTTCACGCCGTAGTCAACGGCGACGATATGCCGTTTCGGGGTCTCCTGCTTGCCATATCCTGTCTTGATATTCCAGTTTGTTTCATTCCATTCATAGGCGGTTTTGCAGGTCACTTCCTTGGCAAGGTCCATGCCCTCTAGGCCTGGCCATTCCGCCGCTTTTCTGGTCAATTCGGCAATGTCGAACTTACCGTCCTTTCGGTGGGCGATAATACCGTTCGGCGCCCCGGACTTGCGGATATAGTGGGTGAGGCGACGGGTATCGACACCGGAAATACCGGTAAGTTTACGAGACATGAGCCAGTCGTCCAGCGGGCCGATTGCACGCCAGTTCGCCGGATCCGTGATATCGGTGCGAATGATCAGTCCGTTGGCGGCGATACCGGATGTTTCGATATCTTCATCATTGAAACCGACATTGCCAATATGCGGGAAGGTGAAGGTAATCAGTTGGCCGGCAAAAGAAGGATCGGTAAGACTTTCCTGATAACCGGTCATTGAGGTGTTGAAGCAGACCTCACCAATCGTCTCTCCTTCAATCCCGACGCCAAAGCCGTGAAAGACGGTGCCATCGCCCAGCACAAGGACCGCTGTTGCCGTCCGTTCGCTGTTCAGGTCAACTGCGCCGTTATTGTTTGCATAAGACATGATAAAAGGGACCCTCTTGCGGTAGTTCCGCTGAGCCGAAATTTCTCTGGCCTGATAGCTGAATATCGCGCAGCAACATAAGCAGTTTGATCCGGCGCGTCAAGTTTTTCGATATAAAAATACTCGTTTATTTTCAATGGCTTAGAAAGAATAATTGGTTTGCTATCAACCGCGGTTTCCGTTAGTATGGCGGCTTTCTTCATTACAGATTCGGATATCTATGCTACGAAGCAAAATTAAAGAGTCGCTAAAAGAGGCAATGAAATCAAAGGATAAGCGCCGGACTTCAACGCTTCGTCTGATCATTGCTACTCTTCAGGATCGGGATCTCGCGGCCCGCGACAAAGGCGCTGAAGAGGGAATCACCGACGATGAGATTTTGCAGATGCTGACCACCATGGTTCGCCAGCGCAAGGACTCTATCGATGCGTATGAGAAAGGCGGGAGGGTCGATCTCGCTGCATCGGAGCAGGAGGAAATTGATATTATTTCCGATTACCTGCCGAAGCAGTTTGATGAGGCGGAAACGCGCGCGGCTGTGGAAAATGTTATTGCCGATATTGAGGCGAAGGGCCTGAAAGATATGGGGCGGACGATGGCCGAGCTGAAAAGCCGGCATGCCGGGCAGATGGACTTTTCCAAAGCGAGCGCTATCGTTAAGGAAACGCTAGGGGCATAAATTTGTAGAAACTGCCGATTATTAATTTAACCGGTTAAATTAATTATAAGGTTGAACGTAGAAATGGCCTTTCCGCCGCAATTCATGGAAGAGCTTAAAAATCGCGTTGGCCTTGCGGAATTGGTTGGACGTCGAACCAAGCTTACGAAGAAGGGCCGTGAATATTCCGGCCTTTGCCCCTTCCATAATGAGAAGACACCGTCCTTCACCGTCAACGAGGAGAAGGGCTTCTATCACTGTTTCGGCTGTGGTGCGAACGGTGATCTGATCGAATTTGTCAAGCAGACGGAGGGGGTTTCCTTTCCTGAAGCAGTGGAAAGGCTGGCTGCACTTGCCGGCCTGCCAATGCCGGTCGAACGGCCGGAGGAGAAGGCGCGGCAACAGCATGCCGCGACCTTGCATGACGCCATGGAACTGGCGGCTAAGTGGTTTACGGCCCAGCTTGCCAGTCAGGCAGGCAATGGAGCCCGGCAATATCTGGCGCGGCGGCAGGTATCTGAAAACGCAGTTGCTTCCTTTCGTCTGGGCTTTGCACCCAACAGCCGGACAGCCTTGAAAGAAGCATTGATTGCGCGCGGGGTAAGTGAGGCAACGCTCATCGAAGGCGGGTTGATCATCAAGCCGGATGATGGCCGGGACAGCTATGACCGCTTCCGCGATCGACTGATGTTTCCGATCACCGATCGCCGGGGCCGGGTGATAGCATTTGGCGGTCGGGCGCTGGGGGATGCGCCTGCGAAATATCTCAACTCGCCTGAAACTCCCCTGTTTCATAAAGGTCATGTTCTTTACAATATGGCAACCGCGCGCCAGAAGGCATTCGATACCGGTTCTGTGATCGTGGCCGAGGGCTATATGGATGTCATTGCCCTGAGCGAGGCAGGCTTCCCGCAATCTGTGGCGCCGCTTGGCACCGCGATTACCGAAGACCAACTGCAAGTTTTATGGCAGATGACGCCGGAGCCCACCCTTTGCCTTGATGGAGATGCGGCAGGCTGGCGGGCGGCGCTTCGGGCATCGGAGCGAGCCTTGCCGTTGCTTCGGCCAGGTTATTCATTGCGATTTGCTCTGTTGCCCGAGGGCGTGGACCCGGACGATCTGATCCGTAAAGAAGGACCCGGCGCCATGGGGCAGATATTGAAGAGCGCCGAACCGCTCTCCGAGATACTTTGGCGCAAGGAAGTTGCAGACCGTCCGGTGGATACACCAGAACGAAAAGCGGCACTTGAAAAGGCGCTCTATGGCCTGTGCGACCAGATGCGCGATCCGGCTGTGCAGAATCATTATCGTGCCTTTTTCAAGGAACGCCTTTGGCAGGCGTTTCGTCCTAAAGGGCAAACGTCCCGTCAGGATCTGCGAGGCAACGGCGATCGCAACCGATTCGGGCGATTCGCGAATCAGGGAAGTGATTCGCGCTTTTCACGTAATCCTTCGTCTCGTATGGCTGTGGCGCCTGCTGTCGGTCGACGGGAGGAATTGATCCTCCTGACCGTGGTAAACCACCCGGAGATAATGGAAAATCACTATGACACCCTGGCGTCGATTCAACTCGCCAGCCCTCAACTTGACAGATTAAGGCGGGCGATAATAGATATTGCCACAGTCGAATCATCCCTTGACTACACGGACATGGCGCACCATTTAGCTAAACGTAAATTGTCTGAGCAGGTAAAGGGGTTACAAGGTCCGACAACCAAGTCGCTGGATTGGTTCGTTGATCCCGGCGCGGCACATGAAGATGCATTGAATGCGTGGCTGCATATTGTGGCTCGCCATAAGGTGGAGGCATTGCAAAAAGATTTGGAAGCGGCGGAACGTCAACTCGGCGAAAATGCGACTGCTGAAAATCTTGATCGATTGAAAATGGCAAAACAGGCACTGGATGCGGCAGCTGGCAACGAAGTTGACATTGACGGTTTCGGGTTGGCCTCCGGACGAAACAAGAGCGTTTAGACAGATTTAATCCAACATATCCCGCTGCGCGGGTTACAATGATGGAAACCTTCAGGAGTTAAAATTTATGGCGACAAAGAGTGCGGAAGCCGTTGATACGTCGGATCAGAGTGATGAAAGCCCCGATAGCCCGCTGATTGATGCCTCCCAGGCGGCCGTCAAGAAGATGCTCGCGAAAGCTAAGGACAAGGGCTATGTGACCTTTGATGAGTTGAATGCCGTCCTTCCGCAAGACCAGATGTCGTCAGAACAGATCGAGGACACGATGTCCTTGTTGTCGGAAATGGGAATTAATGTCGTCGAGAATGACGAGGAGGGTAATGATGATGGCCCTGTCGATCAATCTGATGACGACGATGATGACGATAGCGACGACGAAGTTGAAGAGAAGAAGGTGAAGGAGACGCCTGAAAAGCAGGCATCAACATCCGGTGACCGGACGGATGATCCTGTCCGGATGTATTTGCGTGAGATGGGCACGGTTGAGCTTCTGTCGCGTGAGGGCGAGATTGCAATTGCGAAACGGATTGAAGCCGGTCGCGGCAAACTGATTGGGGCAATTTGCGAAAGTCCGCTGACAATTCGTGCTATTTTGAACTGGCGCGAGTTGATGCTTCAGGAAAAGTTGTTGCTGAGGGATGTTATTGATCTGGACGCCACTTATGGTGCGGGTGCCGCAGCGGAAAAAGCACTTCAGGAGGGTTTCAGCGAAGACAGTGAGGATGACGAGCTTCCCGCCGCCGGACTTAGTGATGACGACGATTCAGACTCGGATTCAGACGACAGCAACGATGACGATTCCGATGATGAAGATGGCGAAGAAGGCCGCAGTCGCGACGACGATGACGACGAAGACGACGACGCTGAAGACAACACGATGTCTCTTGCTGCGCTGGAAGAAACCCTGAAGCCGGAAGTGTTCGAGCGTTTTGATGAAATTGCGAAGACATATAAGAAGCTGCATAAAATGCAGGAACTGCGGCTGACGGCGGCACTGGAAAATGAAGCTGTTTCAAATGCTCAGGAAAAGAAATATGAAAAGTTGAAGCTTGAACTGGTCAAGCTGATGGACGACGTGCATCTGACAAACAACCGGATCGAAGCACTGGTGGACCAGCTCTACGGCATTAACCGCCGTTTGATGAGCCTTGAAGGCAAGCTGTTGCGGCTGGCCGAGCGGCACAAGGTCTCGCGCGCAAGCTTCCTTGAGAATTATTTCGGCAATGAGCTGGATCCGGGCTGGGTTGACAAGATGGGTGGTCTTAAGGCCAAGGGCTGGAAAGATTTTGTTGCCAACGAGAATGAGGGGATTGGTGAAATCCGGAGCGAGATTATCAAGATCAGTTCCGAGTTCGGCATGCCCATGAATGAATTCCGGCGGATTGTTAGCACGGTTCAGCAAGGTGAGCGTGAGGCGAGCCGGGCAAAGAAGGAAATGGTGGAGGCCAACCTCCGTCTTGTAATCTCGATTGCCAAGAAATACACAAACCGCGGGCTGCAATTCCTCGATCTTATCCAGGAAGGGAATATCGGCCTCATGAAGGCCGTGGATAAGTTCGAATATCGCCGGGGTTATAAATTCTCGACCTATGCCACATGGTGGATACGTCAGGCGATTACCCGGTCGATTGCGGATCAGGCACGGACAATCCGCATTCCAGTGCATATGATTGAGACAATCAATAAGCTTGTTCGGACTTCGCGTCAGATGCTTCATGAAATCGGCCGTGAACCAACCCCGGAAGAACTTGCCGTCAAGCTCGGCATGCCGCTTGAAAAAGTACGCAAAGTCATGAAGATCGCCAAGGAGCCGATCAGCCTTGAAACGCCGATCGGCGACGAAGAAGACAGTCATCTTGGTGACTTCATTCAGGACGAGAACGCGGTTCAACCCTTGGACGCGGCGATCCAGTCAAATTTGCGAGAAACGACAACGCGGGTTTTGGCATCGCTGACACCACGGGAAGAACGTGTCTTGCGTATGCGGTTCGGCATCGGCATGAATACGGATCATACATTGGAGGAAGTGGGCCAGCAGTTCTCTGTTACCCGCGAGCGTATCCGCCAGATTGAGGCCAAGGCTCTCCGCAAACTCAAGCATCCAAGCCGGTCGCGCAAACTTCGAAGCTTCCTCGACACCTGATGAGACCCTTGAAGGGGATAAAATTGGCGGTAAGGTCAATTCGCCAATTGCGTCCCTTTGTTGAACAGGTTAAACAATCACGAACGAAAGGGCGTTTGCGTCCTTTTTTCTGTCGTGAACAAGAATTCGGGCCTGTAGCTCAGCTGGTTAGAGCCGTCCGCTCATAACGGACTGGTCGTAGGTTCAAGTCCTACCGGGCCCACCACTAATCTTGAGGCGAACCTGGATCCAGTCCAGGTTCGCCCCTGAAGCCCGCAGAACCGGGGCCTTTGGCGATATCCGATCAGAACAGAGACGCATCAATCTTACCGAATATTCCGCAATTCGACATTCGTCTCTGTCGCCTTGTTTCAGCGTCCAGTCCATGGATATAATGTGGGGATTAATCAGGGTAGCCGAGCCGCTTTTTCTGCTCGCGCCAGTCTGTTGGCAGCGGATTGAGCCTCGAAAGTCTTCTGACATTCAATCCTTCAGGCTGACGCCCGGCCAGAATATCTTCGATAATTTCCGGCGCCAGGAAGGCAAGCGGAAGTATCCGGGTTATTTCCGTATCAAAGGCCTTTTCGCGCTCGGCGATTTCCTTCACTGATCGGGCTTCTCCTAACGCCAACTGATCATACCAGTTTCTTGCGTTCGCAATCAATTGACAGAGATCAGGGTCAGGTTGATGGGCTTTCGTCGCACCGGCAATGACCAGCTTCGCCTCGACACCTTTACGCTGCAACTTGATGGCAATTTCAAGTGTAATGGTTTCGTCTCTCTCATCGTGATCCGCACCCCGCTGTACTTCCAGCAATCCGGCCAAAGCTTTCCGGCTCAAGTCAATAGAGATAGAATTTGCTCTAAGTTCAACCCGATGGATGAATGCCCTTAACAACTCCTTCCGTGAAACAGTACCATCGCCCATAATTTTTTCGGCCAGCTCAACGGCCTGTACATTAATTCGTTGCAAGTCGGGCAAGCTCTGGTCCTTGAGATGCAGGACATCGATTAATCGGCTCTGATTGTAAAGCAGTTCCCGAACGGGTTTGAGGATAGCCTCTTCCAGTGTCGCAGCCGGCAACCGCCATCCTCCGGCATCCGGTTTGGCATCCTGCGCCAGCTGCTTCGAGATATAATAGCGATAGCGCTTGCCGTCCTTGCTGGCCTGGGCCTGATAGAGTGGTTCTCCCTCTTCATCGAAGACCAGCCCCGTCAGCAGAAACGGCGCCTTCACATTTGTCGGTGAAGACCGCTCTTTGCTGTTGCCCCTCATAATCTGCTGAACCTGATCCCAGATATCCTGATCGATGATAGCCTCATGCTGACCAGAGTAGGTCTGTCCTTTATGTGGGATCAATCCTATGTAAAGCGGATTGGAGAGCAGCCGATACAGGTTACCCCGCAAGAAGGGCTTGCCGCCTGTAACAGATCCATCCTTTCGGATAATCATCTTGGTGATTATACCTTGGTGGTTTGCCTCTTGCTTCAGACGCCGGACCGTCCCGAGTTCAATATATAGAGCAAACAGCAATCTAACTGTTGCGGCTTCGGTTTCATTGATTACCAGCTTGCGATCCTCAACGTCATATCCGAGCGGCAGGTTACCGCCCATCCAGATACCTTTCTTCTTGGAGGCTGCAATCTTGTCGCGGATACGCTCGGCGGTGACTTCCCGTTCAAACTGGGCAAAGGAGAGAAGTACATTCAATGTCAGGCGTCCCATGGAGGAGGTGGTATTGAACGCTTGCGTGACAGAGACAAAAGACACGTCCTGCTGATCCAGCCTCTCAATGATCTTCGAGAAGTCAGCGAGGGACCGGGTGAGGCGATCGACTTTATAGACAACGATGATGTCGATCTCTCGCTTATCGATGGCTTCTAACAGTTCCTTGAGGGCAGGGCGGTCCATGGTCCCACCAGAGTAGCCGCCATCATCAAAGGCGGTTCGCACCCGCTTCCAACCCTCCTGGCGCTGACTTTTGATATAGGCTTCACAGGCTTCCCTCTGAGCATGCAGGGAGTTAAAATCCTGCTCGAGACCGTCCTCGGTCGATTTACGGGTATAGATGGCGCACCGCTTCATATGGACATCTCACAGTCCGAAGAAGCGCGGACCGGACCAGCGGGCGCCGGTAATGGTTCGGGCGATGGCTGATAACGACCGATAGGATTTTTCCTGATAGACAAAGCCGTTTTCCTCGATGTCGACCATATGGGTCTTCCCTCGCCATTCCCGAACCAGCCGGCTGCCGGTACCAGGCTTTAAAGCCACCGGTGGCCTTGTATCGGTGGTCGTCGTCCCAGGCGAAGCTGGTACATATCGCCCAAGCTGGCGAAGGGTCGATTTTTTCAGCCCGCCATATTCCTTGACCTGTCCGTTATAATGACAGGCATAGACAAGAAGCCGGGTGCTCAGCCCCCTGAGCGGCGGACGTCCATACGCTTTGATCCAGGCCTCAACAAGCTCAGGTCGAGACGGTTGGGCGTCCGTATTTATGTTTGCCATCATCTCACCCCTCAACGGCTTTATAAAAGATCTTTCCGGAAGCAGTCCGGGTGAGCTCAATCCGGATCCCTTTCTTCCGCAGTCCCGATAGTCCCGCCCGGATGCTATGGGCCTGCCATCCGGTTGCTTTTTGAAGGTCCTGCATGCGGGCCCCTTTTGAACGTTTGAGAAGCCTGAGGATGATCTCCTGCTTTCCGGGCGACGACTTCGCTCGTTTCCGAGTAGGGGAAGGGAACGCCTTTTTTGCTGCCGTTGTGACAGGCGTTGCCTTTGATGGCGATGTTTCTGCGGCGTTGTCAGTGATTGCTTTGACTGTCTCTGCCTGTCGCTCTTTCTTTGCTGCTGTCATATCGACCTCCGTGGGTTTTGCCCCGTCGGTGCGCCGGGGCTTGCACTGAGGCGAGCCCGGCGCCGTGGGGGAAGGAGAGCCGGGCTGGCGATAACGGGGGAGTAGTACCCTGTATCGCCGTCACAGTACCGCTCTGTTGCCGGCGAAAGTCCAGTCCTTTCTGCACCGGGTGAACATCGGGTGGCCCTGCTCATGCCGCCTTGGTGATCAACCAGTCAACAAGCCCGCTTTTAAGCGCCTGATCAGCGAGGGCAGGCGCATCCATCAGGATGATGTCACTGTCCCGGACATCAAGACTTTGTTTGCTGGAATGATAGACATAAAAATATTTGTCGGCCGCCATTGCCCCGAACCTATCGATATAGTCATCAAGCTGCGCCTGGCTGGTCGCGGACTTGACCTGTACGATCGCCCGCTCCCCGGTGGTCGGCAATAGCAGCTCGAGATCGAGGGACTTCTGGGTGCCGCCTAGCGAGCTGATACGCTGCCAGCCGCTGCGGCTGAACAAGAGCTCGGTAAAGAGTTCAAAATCCTGCCAGGTGAGGAGTCTGATGACCTCCACTGTCGCCGCCAGCAACTGTTTGCGGGCTTCCTGCGCCGCCGTGATTTCCGGCAGCTCCTCATCCCGGAGCTTGCGGAGAAGATAGTCGAGCTGATCCGGTTTGAGGGTACAGACGGTGCCCTGATATGCGGCGACTTTGGTGAGATTGCCGCTGAGGTTCCCGATGAGCAGAGGCGTTCCGTCGAAGGAGAACCTGTGCCAGCCGGACATCGTGCGGCGGAAGCGGCTTCCTTGCGGATATTGTTTCGGGTCACTGCCGAGATACTCGACGTCGGGGGCAAGCTCCGCCCACCAGAGTGATCCGCCGGAGATGGTGATCCACAGGACGTCGGGGTCGGCGTCATAGAAGCTGAGGATCTGACTGGCATGCCCGGTGGCGGTCCCGGCAGTTTTACCCAGATCGAGATAGACTTTTCGGATCGCCTCCCTGTCCCCGGCGAGGGCCATCCCGTGAGGAACATCATAATAGGCGAGGGGGGCAATGCCCTCTTCCAGGCATTTCTGTTCCCATCCGCCGCGTTTTCCGAGCTTTATATAACATGCCTTCGTAAAAGTCTTCCGTGTCATCACTCCGAACTCCTTTAAAAAACTAAAAGGTCACCGGAGCGTTGCCGCCCTGGTGACCGGGAGTTAAGAAGTTGCAACGAGACAACCGCGACGATCTTTAGCCGTGAAGCCTGGACATACATCGCCGCCTCCCGGCCATAGGGACCGAAAGGCGGCATCATTCCGGCTGATGCCAGCCGCTCGTTGCAGGGTTCTTAAGCCCCGGCAGGCGTTTCTGCCTGCGATCCGGACGTTAGCTTGCCTGCCCGCAGAGTTCAAGCGGATCAGACGAGACAACGACCGGCTTTCGCCGAACGGGGCGAACTGTGGCAAAGATGTTAGTCATGGTACGGGCCGTCATCCTCATCATCGTCATAGACGCCCGGCGGTGGCTTTAGGGTCTTGTTTTCTTCAAGTTCCCGTTTAATCCAGTCTTCCGGCGATATGTCGGCGGGGGCAACAATAACCCCGGCTCCCTCGTTGATGACGCCGGGGCGGTATCTTTCCATCACTTGCCCGAATTTCTTCATTGCCCGGGGGCGGGCGTCGTCCAGAGCCGCCTTGCGGAGATTGAGCAGGGTGATGTCCAGCAGCGTCCGCCGCTTTTTCCTGCCATCCTCCATCACGATATATTCCTGCAGCATGATATCCCGGAGCATCGTTTTGAGGTTTTTCGATCCCATTGGCCGTCCGTCTCGGTTAGCAGTGTTTTTCTGGCGCCGTCGCTTTGACGCCGGTTTTGTATCTTTATCCGACATAACTGTCTCCTCCTGTCTGGCCGTTATTCGTCATCGATGATCTCTCCATATTGTTTCACATAATCTTCAGGGGTTATTCCTTCCGGAGCGATCATGACCCCGCCGTCGCTTTCCGGGGGCGGGGTATGGATGAGGCCATTATCCTCGCAGAGCTCGACAAGTCGGATCAGGGGGGTGATTTCTCCCTTCATCGACTTCCGGATCATCTGCCAGACCATGGCTTCAAAAGGATGTAACTCTTTGGCTTTGCCGTTAATCGTCATCGCGACCGGTTCGTCGAGAAAGGCCGAGATATCGACCGGCCCGGTCTTGTCGGCCTTCGGCCGGCCCTTCGGATTGCCCGACTGGCCCTTCTTCCAGCGGGTGTCTTTCGGCGGACGGCTGTGGCCGACCTCATAGTCGCCATCAGGTTCTTTTCTGTCCGTCATGACGCCCTCCCTTTACTCTTGTTATTCTGCGGGGCAGGGAGAGGGCCTGGCGGATCCACTCGGGTTCTTTCCGCGGCGATCTCGTCAAATGGCTTGCTGGTCTGCTTATGGATCGCCGGAACGCCGGCAGCTTCCGCAAGCCGTTTGACGATGACATCGCAGTACCGAGGATCAAGCTCGATGCCATAACCGCGGCGTCCCGTTTTATGTGCCGCGATCAGCGTGGTGCCGCTACCGGCGAAGACATCGAGGACAATGCCGTTGCGGTTGGAGCAGTCGAGAAGGGCATCGGCGACCAGGGCGACAGGCTTTACTGTGGGATGCAGGGCAAGATCCGCATCCCGGGTCTTGCCGAAGCTGTTGATCCCGGCATAGGTCCAGAGATTGGTCCGGTTACGCCCGTGTTTGCCAAGCTCGACATTATTGATATGTTTGCCGGTACCCGCCTTGAAGACAAAGACAAGCTCATGCTGTGACCGGTAGAGAGATCCCATGCCGCCGTTGGTCTTGGCCCAGATGCAGATATTCATCAATGAAGAGTAGGCCATCTTGCCGGCCGCGTTCATCTCGCCGATATGGCGCCAGTCCATGCAGATGAATTGCACGGCCCCGTCCTGGCTGAAGCGGGCGAGCTTCCGGAAGACAGTGCCGAGAAAGACGGTAAAGGCGTCCTCATCCATTTCTCCCGCCGCCATCGCGAACTCTCGATGGCGAACCTTCCCGAGGCCGCAGACATGCCCGTCGACGGGCACGTTATAGGGCGGATCGGTAAAGACCAGCTGTGCCCTGTCATCAGCCATAAGACTGGTATAGACATCCGCATCGGTGGCATCGCCGCAGATCAGCCGGTGTTTTCCGATCTGCCAGATATCGCCGGTCTCTGTGACGGCCGGTCCGGTATCAGGGAGAGGGATGTCCTCATCCGGATCATCTGATGTATCCGCATTAAATTCGCCGATCAGGATATCGATCTCGGGGGTCTCGAAGCCGGTGAGGGTAATATCAAAGTCGAGATCAATCGTCAGGAGTTCCTGCAGCTCGATGGTCAGGATTTCCCGGTCCCAGCCCGCAAGCTCGGCAAGGCGGTTGTCGGCAATGATATAGGCCTTGATCTGTGCCTGTGTCAGGTCCGCAAGGCAGAGCGTCGGCACGGTCTCCATCTCCAGGAGCCGTGCTGCCTCGATCCGGCCGTGACCGGCGATGACGCCGCCGTCCTTGTCCACGAGGACCGGGTTGGTAAAACCGAACTCTTCGATGCTGTCGGCGATCTGCCGGATCTGCTTTTTTGAATGGGTGCGGGCATTGCGCGCACAGGGCGTGAGCGCGTCAAGGCGCTGCACCCGGAGGTTAATATTTTTCATGGTGCTAAAAGCTCCGTAATTACCGGAACCAGCATAAAAAAAGCGCAGTCCCGGAAAGTTTCCGAAAACCACGCTCACACCATGGAAAGCTATGGACCCTTCAGGAGAATGCGCCGGACCATGCCCCGCTTTTCTCTCCACCGAAGAAGGGTCCCGGCAGGGCCATGCCTGACGTTTACCTTCTCCTAAGGCACATTAAACATAGGATAAACGCGCGGGGATTGCAAGGGGAAATATCGGCTAAGCCCCTGCGCAACAAATGACAACTCGGAATTATTGGTTCTTGCGAGAAGGTTTCATTAGAACAGGTTTTTACTTTCTACTTCTGAACATGCGAGTTGTGGAATGACATTTTTGTTTAAGTAAACGAGCGCTCCTGAAGAGGGGTCGCGAATATACTACTTTCAGGGCTTTACATGTAACTCTGGCTCATAACCTGAAGGTCATTAGTTCAAATCCAATCCCCGCAACCAATAACCTCAACGGCTTAGGAAGATATGCCCAAGCCGTTTTTGCGTTCAGGGCTACCTTCGGACTACTCTGTATAATGCAATCTATAGCTTAAAGTAGAACGGATTAGTGATTCAAGTTCTCATTTTAGTCAGTGTTTGGCCCAATGAGGAAATTTGCTTGAATGGCTCAACGTTCCGCTATTCTGACTTTTGACACTTTCGCACGACTACGCTTCTTAGTCGCTCTGGGCGGGAAGTGTGAATTCGCCGCAACTGCGAAACAGCCCAGCGATTCTGTAGGGAGCGGGCATTCCGAGGATTACGAAGGCAGAGAGTTTTGCGTCGTCGCATGGCGGCTTAGAGTCCAATGCAGTCATCACAATTTACCCATCTTTGCAGTTTGTTTGCATTAGCTAGCTGCCAAGCTTAAAATTTGTCGAAAGCACCTGCACTTGGAGGTAACAAACCGATGTATAAACTCTTGGCAACACGAGCGGTAATCGCCTTAGCCTTATGGGTTGTGCTTTCGGCACAGTCCGGCGCGGCGGGCCTACTCGACGGTAAGGCTTTGATGGTATGATCGGTCCGAGCGAGAACCCCGATTTGTCAGACAGTTTGTATTTCGATGATGGACATTTCTGGTCGGACATTTGCATACGCTGCGGATTTTTACCGGGAGAATACGCAGCCGAGGAAACTGTTGAGGGAATAGCGTTTGCAGGTACGCTCAAAAGCGAGACACGCGGCCGGTTCGATTATGATGGACTGGTGCGTGAGGATGGCTCCATCCGTATCACGATCCAGTGGCAGCGTCGTCGTTGGTACTGGACATCAAGCCGCGAGATCGCCTTCATCGGCCAACTAAACCGGCCTCTAGAAGCAGAGCTTGAGACTATCTACGACCGTATGGAACAGTTCGATCCCGATCAAAACCCAACATGCGCGCGCTTCTAAAACGCATCTGGGCCGCGCGAAGGGCCATCATTCTTTATGCATTCCTTCTTTTTGGAGGATGGGCGCTCAGCGGAACCCTGCACAACATCGCCCTGCCGGAGATGCGGCCGATGAACGAACCGGTTATCCATCGATTCGTCATAACTGCATTCGCGGCTTTCGTCGTCGCAGCTGCAATTCCATTCGTGCCCGGAGCGGAAATCGGATTTGCCCTGCTTTTCATTTTTGGCGGCAAGGCAGCCCCATTGGTTTATGCGGGCATGGTACTCGCCCTCGTCATTGCCTATAGCGCTGCAATATTTCTCCCCCTGCCGCGCATTGTCGATACGCTGTCCTGGCTTGGATTGACAAAGGCCTCTGATTTTGTTGCGAAGCTCGCCAACGCAAGCGCTGCGGATCGTGAAGAAATGCTGGCAAACGCATTGCCGCTGTCTTTTGGCGATCACCTGCTAAGAAACCGGTACCTTGTATTGGCCATCGCACTCAATACGCCAGGAAACTCTCTGTTGGGAGGTGGCGGCGGTCTGGCATTTATTGCCGGTAAAAGTGGTGTTTTCGGATTTTGGCCTTTCGTTTTCACTGTTATTGTCGCAATTGCGCCGGTTCCTTTGATTTTCATGTTCACCTAAAATTTAACAGTCACTTTGTCCGCACGGCCGACATTTGGAGCTGCACATTGTCGCTGAATAAGCGAAGGGCAGCCTTCGGAAAGTTGCATCGCAGCGTGCGCTTGTAAGGCGAAAGTCGGCTCAGGGCCGAGGCAAGAAACACCGTACATGCTCTCCTAACCCAATTTTGCAGAAGTTGAATTAAATTACTCTTATTTGTTGTGCGAGCAATCTCTGCCATCTAGAATCGACTCAAAGCGGACATCGAGGGGTATCACTCGCGAGATGCCATGTGTCTTAACACTACAGATGCGAACGACATTCCGTAAAACCTACTGCTTATAGGCCCATTCAAAAACAGATTAGAGTCAGGCATGCCTAGAAAAAAGCTACCCAAACTTGCTCACGTTTGCGAAAAGAACAGCCCACTGAAATTCGAAAACTTTGGAATTGATCCTGAGAAGCACGGTGAATTCAAAGAGGAGATACTGAAGACTGCACGGGCAACCGTTAAGGAATTTCCAGACTTACTGGAGACAATAAGGAACAACCTTGCAGACTGCTATCCGCCTCAAGCTCTGTCCGCGTTTTGTTGCTATGGCTCTGCAGGCTTCATATCGACTACAGGTAAACAGACCGATGCTTTGCCTGAAATTATGCAGCATCATTGCGAGTTACTGCAGGCTATTCTTCTTACAGTTCCTCAGGACGATTGGGGAGGCAAACCGATAACACCAGATGCCATGGAAGTATTGTTCAACACTATGCCGAAGCTGTCGAACACGTTTTTCATGCAGCGCATACTGGAAGGTGATACGAAGCTAGGGGATGAAGAGGAGCAGATCGCGAGATCTTTGCAGGAACGCGTCCGGATGCATACGCACACTGTGCGCAACTGGGGGCACTTTGATCAAGTCGTTCAGATATCCCGTGAATTGTATTCAGCACTCGACCCGAAGTTTTTAAAATCATACGGATTCAGTGCCACTGACTTAATCGATACACTCTTTGCGGTTCAAGCTGAGGCTGAAGAGAGAATGTCGGCTCATATTGCTCTATTACGAAAGGTTTTGAGCGGTCGGACAGCCATCAAGCTTGTCGAACGATATTATAGGTTTGTGCCAAGCCTCGTTGGAAGTGCCGACGAAATGCTTTCGGGATTGCCTGCTGATATTACGCGAGAACAGATGGCCGGAATGATAATGGCTCATCTCGATCTTCGACTGATTGATACCAGACTATTCACGCCTGAAGGTCTCTCGGACTTAACCGGAAAACCAAATGAGGTGATTTTAGCCATCTTGAGTGCCCTCTCGTTGGAACCCGGCTCCCTAATGGACGCCAAACCTGAGTTCTTGTTTCTCGATAACCCGATATGGGAAAGGCCTGTGATTTCTCTTAATAATAAGTACCTAGTACCCTTACCACAGGCTGCGTTTAGTCATATTCACAGAATAATGGAGCGTTTGGCTCGTGAAGTCGGGTTGGAAACTATTCTACGAGAATATCGAGCGAGTTTTCTCGAAAGCAGTGTTGAGAACCTCTTCCGGAAAGCATTACCTGATGCAAATTTCTACCCTTCTTTCCAATGGGAGTGACGTGTTCCCCAAGTTCCTGCCAGTCATAAGGAGAGTCCTTGTTTTAATTGATGCCTGGTTTGGGCGTGTGATGCAATCAGAAAAGGGGTTAACCCCTTTTCTGATTGCGCGGTGATTTCTGCCGGGGTTTTACCGCCATGGGCAGAATGCGGTCTGACATGGTTATAATCCTGTCGCCAGATAGCCAGCTCAACCCGAGCATGGCGCACACTGGTGAACAAGGTCTCATTCAGACATTCATCTCGAAGTCGGCCGTTAAAGCTTTCGACAAAAGCATTTTGTGTCGGCTTTCCCGGTGCGATGTAATGCCAGTCAATACCCCGATCCTGCGACCAGTGCAGAATTGCCATACTGGTAAGCTCTGTGCCGTTGTCGCTGACAATAGTCTGGGGCCTGCCTCGCCTGGCGATAACCTGATCCAGCTCCCGGGCAACCCGGGCACCAGACAACGAGGTGTCGGCGACGCATCGGGTTCGCACGCGACTGGTCGAAAATCGAACCGCACTGGTCAAT
>NZ_CAXBKA010000009.1:0-149060 GCF_963976355.1 uncultured Sneathiella sp. | reverse complement strand
TTGAGAAAGCAGATGCCATAGATTTATCAGAACTTTTTCCTACATTTTTGTCAACGGACAAATTGTCACAGTTTGGTGAAGCATATCGACACGAAGGACGCCTATAAATTAAGGGTAGGATTTTGAATCTACAACCTTCAGGTTATTAGTTACACTATCTGGATTATCATGAGATTGAACAAGCGTACCATTGGCAGCCTTTTGGTGAAAGAAAAATACTATTTCGTCTGGGATGAAACTCTCCCCGGTTATGGTTTGCGGGTTCTGCCTTTCGGACGCAAGACATTCTTTATTCGGTGTCTTGCTGGCGGCGGGTGCATGCGTATCGAGTGAATTGGCGAGATTGCTGAAGGGAACACCTTCTTAGTTTCTTGTATTGATTGATATGGTTCCGATTGGATACGTTACGTATAGGGAAATCATTTCCCCGTAACAGGCTCAACCAGAATAGAACTCGCTTCCAATGGTCGGTTTGAATTTCAGCCTTAAACTGCACGGCCCTCAATGGAGCCATCGTCAGGAACAGGCCAAGCGCCAGATCGGAGATGAGCGAGAGGCTGAGAGTGATGTACTTTTCGAAGGTACACGCGATACCGCCGCGTCAGGAACGCCGCGATCGGTCCGCCAGTCATGTTGCTGACGCTCTACGCGCCGCTTTGATGAACACACAACCGCGCTTTGCCATTCAATCCGGCGGAAGACGTGTTCGCGGTAATCTCTGGGTCGCCAGCAAGCAGACTCCCACCGCGCTGTCGGATCACCGCATCTGTCAAATACCGCCAGACGAGCGGGAAAACCGATAGCCTAATCGTAAACTATTGAAGAAAAATATTTAGTAATTTGAAATGAGATGTATCGCGGTCGTCATCATCTTTCCCGCTGCGGTTTCGTGAACTGTGGCCATCACGTCAGCGCTCAATGGATAAAGCAATATCTCACATAACGCGAGAGCATTGATGCACCGCGTAAAACGCTTATGTGCTGAACGTGCTTCATCAAACTACTGTCTTACTTTACCAAACAATTCTATCAGTTCAGCGAACTTTTGCGCTGGCTCGCTGGACTGCTTTAGGGCGCTCGCAAAATGACGATGGAACATTTTTTACCAACTGGTGTTGGTAGTGGCAAGAGTCGTCATTCTGATTTTGGTGAGACTGTTGGGACAGCTGTTTGATGCTAATCCCAATTCTCAGTAATATACTTGGAGGAATTGAAGATGAGCTACGCTCGCTTTGCGGCAATGATCCTGACCTCAACGGTCATCATGTACGGCCTCATGTATCTTAACACCTACGAAATGGGTCATGTGTACTTCAGCGAAACACGGTTTTGGATGGCCCTTTACATGGGCGCAATGATGGCCGTCATCATGCTCGCTTTTATGTTGGGCATGTATAAGAAAACCAAAATCAATATCGCCATATTTGTCGGCGCGGTCGTGCTCTTCGCAGGCTCGCTCTATCTGCTGCGCAGTCAGGATACGATTGCCGACACCGCATATATGAAGGGTATGATTCCGCATCACTCAATTGCTATCCTTACGAGCGAGCGTGCGAATATCGAAGATGTGCGCGTGCGCGAATTAGCCGATGATATTATTCTCGCCCAGCGGCGCGAGATCGATGAAATGAAATGGTTAATTGATGATATCGACAAAAATGGCCGGGCAACGACTGACGCCGAAGCCGCCAACCGTCCGGTTCCTGATTTTGAAGCCAGCCTAAATTCGACGTCTCAATGATAAGGAGAGTTTCTGACTATGACAGATCATACAGCGCATGCACATCACGGCCATAGCTCCGGTCCGTGGATTACTTCACCGCAAACCACGTTACATGGTCTGACGGGCTGCATTATTGGCAAAGTTGCTGACTTAGTAGATGAGGTGTATGCAGGCAGGCAGCATCAGGCGCAGCCAGTTCTGGCTAGGCATTGCGGTCACTGCCCTTGTAGGCCTTCTCGTCGCTTGGCCTGTCAATCGGTGGCTGCTATACCGTAACCTGAAAAAATGTCATTGAGGGTAAACTCATGAAATCCAAATATGCTGAACTCTATCGCATGGTAATGCCAGATCATCTTTGTCCCTACGGACTCAAATCCAAACACTTGCTTGAAAGTGAAGGTTTTAAAGTCGAAGATCATCATTTGGAAACCCGCACTGAAACCGATGACTTCAAAGAAAAGCATGGCGTTGAAACGACACCGCAGACTTTTATCGGCGGTGAGCGAGTCGGAGGTTACGACGATCTGCGCGTATATCTTGGCAAGGACAAACCGAAAGAAGAGCGCAGCAATACAAGCTATCAGCCAGTACTAACATTGTTTGCGACGACATTGCTGATGGCAATAGGCGCGGCGTTTGTTGCGACGGGCGAATGGTTCAGCCTGCGGTTGATTGAATGGTTTATCGCTTTTTCGATGTGCGGCCTCGCTTATTTGAAGCTGCGCGATGTCGAGAACTTTTCGATTATGTTCCTGAATTACGACCTTTTGGCACGACGCTGGGTGCCTTATGCCTATGTTTATCCGTTCGGAGAGGCTTTTGCGGGGATCCTGATGATCCCCGGCGGTGCATTGGGATTGATTGCGGCGCCGGTTGCGCTATTCATCGGCACAGTTGGCGCTATCAGTGTTTTCAAAGCCGTTTACATCGATAAACGCGAACTCAAATGCGCCTGCGTCGGTGGCGACAGTAGCGTGCCACTTGGATTTATCTCGCTTACCGAGAACCTCTTCATGATTAGTATGGGAATCTGGATGCTCGTCAAGACTTCGATGTAAAGCATACATCAGGGCAATCAGAAAATCGGCCAACGGCCATAGATTGCTTAGCCAGGCACCTTTGTGCGCGGCTGACAATTCTGAAACCGGAATTTACTGGCCAAGCGCTTACTCGCGTGGCTGATTTGGGGAGTGAGTCGGACGTCTCCAACGCGGACTCAGGTTTTTTCGACTGCTTTTTCGAACACCCATTAATGATGTGTCGGTCATATCTTCGAGATGTGCAGCGCCCGATCCCCCGACCCCGTTATTTCAGGGCTCGCAGTGCAGGGTGGTTGATCGACAGTACGAAAGCAACAATGAACTACAATCTCTGACTTGAGAGATAAAACTAAAACCGTGTTTTCTTCATTACAATTGAATTTCATACATGTGATTGTTATATAAGTCGAAAGTGTATAGCCGAAAGGTGGATTTTGGCAAGAAAGCAACAAAAAATGAACTGGTGCAGAAAAAGCGTGAGCCTTTTCATGGCAATTGCCATTGCGCTTAATGTTTTTGCGATTATACCGACTGCCGAAAGTCATCAAGCGATTGAGAGCGCTACTCATTTCATGGTTTCAGCGGCAGATGATTTGTCCAAAAGCCACGAAACCGACCGGCATAATCATATTGAAAAATGCGGCATGACTTCTTGTGCCATCAGTTTACCTGCAAATTTTCAGGTAACACCGACAGCATTCGGAACAAAAACTTCGTTTGATGCCTTTGCTGTGCAAGTGGCATCCTTGGCCTCTGCACCACCCGAGCAACCCCCAAAAAATTAGTTCCTATCTACAGGCCATTTCCCAAGGCTATCCCTGATTGCTGCGATTGTGGATATGCGCCTTTTTCAAACTTCGAATATTTACATTTGAATCTGCCTCCCGGCCGGGCTGCATCTCGCTCAGCTAAAAGCGGAGGCCGGAATAGGAACTGATAATATGAAGATTAAGCGTACATTTTTGTCCGGCGTTGCCGGTGTCACCCTGACGGCGGTTTTAGCCGTCACTTCTGCAGTTGCTTTCGCGTCGGGCAGCCACGATGGCGGCCACGGCGGGAAATCGGAGATTGGTATCCCCGGCAACGCAGCGGACGTCAGTCGAACCATCGAGATCAAGATGGGAGATAATTTTTACGAGCCGGAAGAGATTTCCATCAAGAAAGGTGAAACGGTTCGCTTCAAGGTCATCAATACCGGAGAATTCGTTCATGAATTCAATATCGGGACAGCCGCCATGCATGCCGCACATCAGGAAGAAATGATGATGATGATGGAGCATGGCGTGTTGGAAGCCGACAAGATCAACCGGGATATGATGAAAATGGATATGGGAAATGGTAAGACCATGGAACATAACGATCCGAACAGTGTGTTGCTGGAGCCGAAGGAAACGGCGGAAGTTATCTGGAAATTTTCGGATGATGCCGAACTGGAATTCGCCTGCAATGTTCCCGGTCATTATGCCTCCGGCATGATGGGTGAAGTGCATTTTGAGTAGATGCGTTGCGCAGCCCTTTGCGGCTGCGCATTCCAATTTTTTACAAAATTAAGGAACAGCAGAATGAGAAAATTAATGATGCAGGCCCTGCGGATCAGCGTATTTGCGGCTGCGGGCGTTATTATTCTACCGGGGTTGAGCTTGGCCGGTACCTATGACCTGACAGTCGACAGGGTTACCATTGATACTGGGGACTTCCAAAAGGAAGGCATCGGTTACAACGGAAAATCTCCCGGCCCGGTCCTCCGGTTCAAGGAAGGGGAAGATGTCACGATCAATGTAACAAATAACCTTGATGAATCCACTTCTATCCACTGGCATGGAATTATCCTTCCCTTCCAGATGGATGGGGTACCGAAAATCAGTTATCCTGGAATAGCACCCGGCGAGACCTTTATCTATAATTTCAAGATCGAGCAATCCGGAACCTACTGGTTTCACAGCCACTCGGGCTTTCAGGAGCCGGACGGGGCCTATGGCGCGATTGTAATCGAACCGGA
This sequence comes from uncultured Sneathiella sp., assembly GCF_963976355.1. Classification (NCBI taxonomy): domain Bacteria; kingdom Pseudomonadati; phylum Pseudomonadota; class Alphaproteobacteria; order Sneathiellales; family Sneathiellaceae; genus Sneathiella; species uncultured Sneathiella sp. The sequence continues at coordinate 144,298 of NZ_CAXBKA010000009.1, read as the reverse complement.
AAAACGGGACCCGTTTCGCTTCGATAAAGATTACGTCGTTCAGTTCACTGATACCCACCCTCATTCCGGTAAGCGGATTTTGCGAAACCTGAAAATGTCAGCGGACTATTACAATCGCCAGCAACAAACGATCGGTGATTTCTTTGCGGACGTCAGCAAGAATGGGCTCGCTGCAACCGTTAATGACAGGATGGCCTGGGGCGATATGCGGATGATGAAGACAGACATTGAGGATGTGCAGGGTTTTACACCGCTTATCAATGGCAAAGGACCTGATCAAAACTGGACCGGGTTGTTCGAGCCGAAAGAGCGTGTTCGCCTACGTTTCATTAATTCCTCTGCCATGACCTATTTTGATGTCCGCATACCGGGCTTGAAGATGACGGTGGTTGCGGCGGACGGGAACAATGTGCAGCCTGTTACGGTCGATGAACTTCGTTTGGGCGTTGCCGAGACGTATGACGTTATCGTCCGGCCAATGGACGATAAGGCCTACACGATTTTCGGCGCAAGCATGGGCAGAACGGCTTATGCAAGGGCTACTCTCGCTCCGCGCGACGGCATGGTTGCAGAAATCCCGGATATGGCAGAAAGCCCCCTTCTCACGATGGCCGATATGGGAATGGATCATGGCAACATGGCCGGTATGGATCACTCGAATATGAAGGGGATGGATGAATCATCAATGAAAAATATGGACCATTCCAACATGAAGGGAATGGATCATTCGAATATGAAGGGGATGGACCACTCGAACATGAAGGGCATGGAACAAGACAAGGATAGCTTCTATGCAAATGGCAGCGGGCTTGTCCCAACTGCGGCAAATGGCGGCAAGTTCCTTTCCTACGCGGATTTGAAGGCACAGAAACCACTCTATGAGGACCGGGAAGCCACGCGGGAAATCGAGCTGCGCCTGACCGGGAATATGGAGCGTTATATCTGGTCGATCAACGGTGTTAAATATGAGGATGCAGATCCGATTGTCCTTCAGTATGGAGAGCGTGTCCGGTTCAAGTTCGTCAATGAAACCATGATGACCCACCCCATGCATCTGCACGGTATGTGGAGTATTCTGGATGTCAATGCGGGCAAATGGGACCCGGCCAAGCACACAATCAGCGTTGCGCCCGGAACGACCGTCTATTCCGAAACAGAGGTTGATGCGGCCGGCCAATGGGCGTTCCATTGTCATTTGTCCTACCATATGGACGCCGGCATGTTCCGGAAGGTTGTTGTTGAAGGCGGCCCCAAATCCGCGAGTATCGGCCAAGATGAAAATGGAGAGCTGCAATGACTGAATTAAAGAAATCTCTCTTAACAGTATCCTTCATCTTATCTGTTTTGACACCTGCAATCGGCCATTCGGCAGAAACGTCGAACGTCTACTATGGTGTTCAAATGGAGGAGCTTGAATATCGTTTCGGTGCTGATGGGAACGATACTTTTGTCTATGACGGAGATGCCTTTATAGGTACGGATGAATTGAAACTTCGCTGGCAAGGGGATGGAGAACTGGATTTGGATGTCAACCGCTTCGAGTCTCTGTCCAACCAGCTTGTTCTGCAAACCCCGGTGTCTGACTTTTGGGACATTAAGGGCGGCGTTAGATATACCAGCCCGCAGGGGCCCGATCGTTGGTATGCGGTTGTAGGATTTAGCGGTCTCGCGCCGCAGTGGATCGAAGTCGATACGGATCTGTATTTAAGTGATGAAGGCAATGTTTCTGCATCGCTGGACCTGGAATATGAAACTTTGTTCACCAACTACCTGATCTTGACATCCTCTTTCAATATCGACGGTGCGTTTTCCAGTGATCGCGAGATTGGCGTCGGTTCCGGCATTAATGGTATCGAAGCAGGCCTTCGGCTCAGTTACGATGTTTGGGATCGTGTGCTTTCTCCCTATGTTGGTGTTGTCTATGAGCGAAAGTTTGGCCAGACCGCCAACTTTCTAACGAATGAGGGGGAAGAACCTGATGCCTGGAATTTCGTTATCGGCACCAAATTGATGTTCTAGACCCGCGGTCAAATACACAACAACAAGTTCATCTGGAGGGAATCTTTGGTTCTCTCCAGATACACATATCTTCATTCTGGAAACATCATGCATAAATTATATATTCGCTCAATTATTCTGGTCTTTATTTTGGCGCTCGGGTCAAACGCCCTTGCCGATGATACGAGCGCCAATTTTCAATCCGCCGAGATAGAAAATGCCGTGCTGACGCTTTCAGATGATGGGGCTTACGGTGATCTGCGGCTCCGTATTGTCAATAACTGTTCCGACAAACTGACGATACTGGGCGTCATGGGTGCGGGGAATGGACAGTCGTTCATCATGGCGAGGCTCGACGATATAAATTACGCAAACCTCGGATCAATTACACTACTGAGCGAAGAAAGTCTCGATCTGACAACCTCACATATGTTTATACGGCTTTCTGATTTCGAGGAACCCTTGAAGGTTAGTCAAAACATCGATTTGAGACTTATTCTCTCAAACGGAGAATTACCGTTTTCAGCTCATGTAAAACGCTAGCGTCAAGTGTGTAAAAATAAATCTGCGCGAAAAATACAAACTCGGAAGGCAGAACCATGGAAACCCAACATGATGACAAACGCACAGCGCAATATAAGGAAAACAGTCTGAGTCTCATTGGTGCCGTCTCTATGAGGGCCCTCGGGAATAGCCGATTACATGCAGTCGCCCTCCGTTAGCTCTATCGCTTCTCGCGCAGCTTCAAATGAGTGTCCTAGAAGGTTTTTACCGCGATTGCCTGTTCAACCCTTTGCGTCTATCCATCTGCTTCCAATCAACAAAAAACGTTATGAGAATTTCTGTCTAAGTCATTGTTATTGTTGGTTGAAAGGTTAGGGTTTGAACATGCGTCCTTCAGGTTGTGAGGCAATTAGTTGCTAATTTATAGGTCTAGTTAAAAGGTGGTCTAATCGGTGGTCTGTATTTTTTATTTTTTAAAAAATATAATAAAATCAATATATTAAATAAAAATATGGTGCCCGCACCCGGACTTGAACCGGGAAGCCCTTACGGGCGGCAGATTTTAAGTCTACTGTGTTTACCAATTTCACCATGCGGGCGGCGCAAAGCAACCTAAACAAAGCAGCGTTGTGAAACAAGGAGATAATGGCGCGCGGGGCGATTTTTTGCGCGGCATTAATGCCCGGCGTCAGGTGGTCTCGATCGCCGTCGCGCCGAGCGCCGTAATGGCCGTCATCAGCTCGTCAAATGCCCGGTTGAGCGCTGTCTCATCGGTCGAGCGGAGCACCAGGTTGGTCCCCACCTCCCCCTGCCGGAAATAGGGATAGGAGCCCATGGACACGTCGGGATAGCGGGACTGCAGCTCGCCCAGTGCATCGGCGACCTTTCCTTCGGGCAAACCGGCGCCGATGGTCCGGCTCTGCATTTTCGCACCGCCATGGAGTGTCGGGGCAATTTCCTCGAACATTGCCTGCATGATGGTCGGCACCCCGGCCATCACATAGACATTTTCAAGCCGGAAGCCCGGCGCCTTGCTGACCGGGTTGTCGATCAGGCTGGCACCGTCGGGAATGCGGGCCATCCGCTTGCGGGCGGTGTTGAACTCGATCCCGCTGGTCTCGTAATGGCGGGTGAGAATGGCCATTGCCTCGGGATGATAGTCAATGCCGACCCCGAAGGCCGCCGCCATGGAATCGGCGGTAATATCGTCATGTGTCGGACCGATGCCGCCGGTGGTGAAGATATAGTCGAATTTCGCCCGGAGCGCATTGACGGCGGCAACGATCTCCGCTTCGATATCCGGGACCACCCGCACTTCGCGGAGCTGCACGCCGATCTCGTTCAGCCGTCCCGCCATCCAGGCCATGTTCTTGTCCTGCGTCCGCCCGGACAGGATTTCATCGCCGATCAGAAGAATGGCGGCGGTCACGGTTTTTGATGGGCTACTTGTCGGCTCGGACATGGGGTGCACCTGTTAATTCTGGACTCGGGCTTGCCGTCATCATAGCAAACGGATTACAAAGGGCATCTGCTATTTTCAGTCCCCATCAATATTATTCGACGATCAGACATGAAATTTCCCTCCCCCCTCATCAGGGGACGCCTGATGAAACGCTATAAACGCTTCCTCGCCGATGTCGAGCTGGAAAGCGGCGAGTTCATTACTGCCCATGTCGCCAATCCCGGCTCGATGATGGGGCTGAAGGACGCCGGCATGACGGTGTGGCTCTCGCCCGCCAACAACCCAAAGCGGAAACTGCAATATAGCTGGGAACTGGTCGCGGCGGACGGAGCCCTTGTCGGGATCAATACCGCGCATCCCAACGGCATTGTCGCCGAGGCGATAGAGAATGGCAAGGTCGCGGCGCTTGCCGGTTATGACACCCTCACCCGGGAGGTGAAATACGGCGCAAACTCACGTATCGATATGCTGCTGAGTGGCGGCGGGAAGCCCGACTGTTATGTCGAGGTCAAGAATGTCACCCTGATGCGCGACGGCAGCGTAGCGGAATTTCCGGATTCCGTGACCGCGCGGGGCACCAAGCATTTGCAGGAACTTCAGAACATGGTCGCGGAGGGCAATCGCGCCGTGATGTTCTATCTGGTGCAGAGAACCGACTGCACGGCCTTTCGGCTGGCGGCGGATATCGACCCCGCCTACGCCGCCGCCTTCCGCCTCGCCGAGGACGCGGGCGTTGAAATTCTCTGCTATGACTGCCATATATCGACCAGCGAAATACGGCTGGGTTCACCCATTCCGATTAATCCCTAGCTTTTTTTTCGAAGGCAGATAGGGTATTATTCCAGAAAACTGAAGAGCGTTTTGATGAGATATGAGACAAGTATAGCCGCGCCGAACCGCAATACCGGCGTCATAAAACTTCATGGACCGGAAGGTTTTGAAGGCATGAGGGTGGCCGGGCGGCTGGCGGCGGAAACGCTGGATATGATCGCGGAACATGTGGTGCCGGGCGTCACGACCGACGAATTGAACACGCTCTGTGCGGATTTTATCGCCGAGCGTGGCGGTATTTCGGCGCCGCTCAACTATCGCGGCTTTCCCAAATCCATCTGTACTTCCATCAACCATGTGGTCTGCCACGGCATTCCGGGCCCGAAGAAGCTGAAGGACGGCGATATCGTCAATATCGACGTGACGCCGACCGTCAATGGCTGGCACGGGGACAGTAGCCGCATGTTTGTGGCGGGCAAGCCGAGCGTGAAGGCCGCGCGCCTGATCGACATCACCTATGAATCGCTGATGCGTGGGATCGAGGTGGTGAAACCCGGCGCAACGACCGGCGATATCGGCTATGCCATCCAGAACTTCGCCGAAGGCAAGCGCTGTTCCGTTGTCCGCGATTTCTGCGGCCATGGCCTCGGGCAGGTGTTCCATGACGTGCCGAACATTGTCCATTACGGCACGCCCGGCGAAGGGGTGGAACTGAAGGCGGGCATGATCTTCACGATCGAGCCGATGATCAATCTCGGCACCTGGCAGGTAAAGGTGCTGGAGGATGGCTGGACCGCGGTAACCAAGGACCGCTCCCTCTCCGCCCAGTTCGAGCATTCCCTTGGCGTGACCGACACGGGATATGAGATATTTACCCTGTCCCCCAGGGGGCTGGACAAACCGCCGTATGACGTCTGAGGCAAAAAAACCGACGAAGAAGCCTGTGCTGCATGAACTGGAGGCACCGGATTTCGGTTTTGAAGACAGCCCACCCAAAACGACTGCGAAAAACGATCACCGCCTCGGCCACCGTGAAAGAATGCGCGAGCGGGTCCTGAACGCCGGTGCGCGCAGCCTTGCGGATTACCAGATACTCGAGATGCTTCTCTTTGCCGCCTCCCCGCGCGGCGATACGAAACCGCTCGCGAAGAACCTGCTTGCCACCTTTGGAAGCCTGGCCAGGGTTCTGAAGGCGGAGCCGGAAGCGCTCCGCAAGGTGCCGAAGGTTGGAGAGGCGGCGATCGCCACGATAAAGGTGGCGGAAACCCTCGGCGAAAAACTGCTCCGCTCGGAGGTTGAGAAGAAGAATGTGCTCGGCTCCTGGCAGGCTCTCCTCGAATATTGCCAGGGCACGATGAGTGATCGGGGGATCGAGCATTTCCGTATCCTGTTCCTGAACAACAAGAATCACCTGATCTCTGATGAGGTGCAGCAGACCGGTACCGTCAACCACACGGCCGTCTATCCGCGCGAAGTGGTGAAGCGCGCGCTGGAGCTTGGGGCGACGGCAATTATCCTCGTGCATAACCATCCCTCAGGTGATGTGACGCCATCCAAGGCCGATATCGATATGACCCATGAAATCATGTCCGCAGCCAGTGCGCTTGGCATCAAGATTCATGATCATCTTATCGTCGGCAATGGGGACAGCGCCAGTTTCCGGTCTCTGGGACTGATGTAAAGTCCCGGCGCCTGTCGGAAGTGGTTGAGCTTTTCCGTTATCTCTGCTAGTCACCCCTTCTTCCGATAACTGTTTCAGAAAGTAAGACCCGCCATGATTCCCCGCTATGCCCGAGAAGAAATGACCGCCATCTGGGAGCCGGAAAGCAAGTTCCGCATCTGGTTCGAGATCGAGGCCCATGCCTGCGATGCACAAGCCAAGCTGGGCGTCATTCCGGAAGCGGCGGCCAAGGCGGTCTGGGAACGCGGGCAGTTCGATATCGACCGGATTGATGAGATCGAGCGGGAAACCAAGCATGACGTGATCGCCTTCCTGACCAACCTTGCCGAATATGTCGGCGATGAGGCCCGCTTCGTGCATCAGGGCATGACGTCATCGGATGTGCTGGATACCTGCCTCTCCGTTCAACTCACCAAGGCATGCGATATCCTGATCGCCGATATGGATAAGCTGCTGGAGGTTCTCAAAGCCAAGGCCTATGCCCATAAGGACGATGTCTGCGTCGGTCGCTCCCACGGTATCCATGCGGAACCGGTGACCTTCGGCCTCAAGATGGCGCAGGCTTATGCGGAGTTTGACCGGGGCCGCGAACGGCTCCTGAATGCGCGCAAGGATATCGCGACATGTGCGATTTCGGGCGCTGTCGGCACCTTCGCCAATATCGATCCCTTCGTTGAGGAGCATGTGGCGAAATCTCTCGGCCTCACGCCGGAGCCTGCCTCCACCCAAGTGATCCCCCGCGACCGCCATGCCATGTTTTTCGCGACCCTTGGCGTAATCGCGAGTTCCATTGAGCGCCTCGCCGTTGAAATCCGGCATTTGCAGCGCACGGAAGTCCTGGAAGCGGAGGAATATTTCTCCCCGGGTCAGAAAGGCTCCTCCGCCATGCCTCACAAGCGCAATCCGGTGCTGACCGAGAATCTGACCGGCCTTGCAAGGCTTGTCCGCATGGCGACGATCCCGGCGATGGAGAATGTCGCCCTCTGGCATGAGCGGGACATCTCCCATTCCTCCGTCGAGCGCGGCATCGGCCCGGATGCGACCATCACCCTTGATTTTGCGCTCGTCCGCCTGACTGGCGTGATCGAAAAGCTGGTGGTTTATCCGGAAAACATGATCAACAACATGAACAAGCTGGGCGGCCTGATCCATTCGCAGCGTGTCCTGCTGGCGCTCACCCAGGCCGGGGTCAGCCGTGAAGATTCCTACCGCCTTGTGCAGCGGAATGCGATGCGCGTCTGGCGGGAAGGCGCCGATTTCCTGGAGCTCCTGAAAGCCGATGAGGATGTGACAAAAGCCTTGTCAGACAAGGAGATCGAGAGTGTCTTTGATCTTGAATATCATACAAAGCATGTCGATACGATCTTCAAGCGGGTCTTTGGCGAAGGTTAAAAGCGGCTGGTTCCGGGTCAGGCGGATATCGCCTGAACCCTGTCGGCAGAGCGTTGCCTCTGCCGTGCGGTCACGCCCGGAAAGAAATGATGGCGCTCTCTCCGGGCGGTTGGGTCAGTTTCCTGCGGCGATCTGTTCGCGCGCGGAGGCCAGCAGTTCTTCCATCTGGCGGCGGATACGGTGATCGGACATTTCGACATTCGCGGCATCGAGATCGCCGCGCACTTTGCGGAAGACGTCTTCATCGCCCTTCTCTTCCATGTCCGAAATGATGACTTCCTTCGCATAGGCCTCTGCGTCAGCGCCGGTCTTGCCGAGGAGTTCCGCGACCCAGATGCCTAGCAGTTTATTCCGGCGCACCATGACCTTGAATTCCATTTCCTGATCATGTGCGAATTTGCCTTCCTGACCTCTTTTCCGATCGTCGAATCCTGCCATTTTCGTTTCCCGTCCCTAAACCTTGTTTCAAAACACTAAATTACACTATGGTATGGCGTTATACCCAAGATGGTGTGCGTCGCCTAGCCCTGCAAGTGAATTTCTATGGAATTTACAACTTTTCCCTGTCAGGAATTGTTGTGTTTACGGGAATTCTGGATTATGTTCCGCTTGCTTTTGGCGGCGACGCTTTGGCGACGGAACCAGGTGGCTCTCAGCGAATTCCTGAAGGGGGCGGCCTTAACGATTTTTTCCATGGCGCATGACCGCCTTTTCAATAAGTTGGAGTTTATCCATGACCCGACGTAGACGTGTCTACGAAGGCAAGGCAAAAGTTCTCTTTGAAGGCCCGGAACCGGGCACGCTGGTGCAGTATTTCAAGGATGACGCCACCGCATTCAATGGCGAGAAGAAAGCAACGGTGACGGGCAAGGGTGTCCTGAACAACCGTATTTCCGAGCATCTGATGACAAAGCTGGCCGAAATCGGGATCCAGAACCATTTTATCCGCCGCCTGAACATGCGTGAACAGCTGATCAAGGAGGTTGAGATTATTCCGGTCGAGGTGATCATCCGCAATATTGCCGCGGGATCGATCTGCAAGCGCCTCGGGATTGCTGAGGGCACGCCTCTGCCCCGGCCGATTATCGAATATTGCTTCAAGTCCGACGAACTGAACGATCCGCTCGTCTCCGAAGAGCATATCACCGCCTTTGGCTGGGCCAACCCGCTGGAGCTGGACGACATCATGAGTCAGTCACTGCGGGTGAACGACTTCCTGCTTGGTCTGTTCGCCGGGATTGGCATCCGGCTGGTGGATTTCAAGCTGGAGTTCGGCCGCTTCTATGAGGGGGATGAGATGCAGATCATCCTCGCCGATGAAATCAGCCCCGATAACTGCCGCCTGTGGGATGCCGTGACGAACAAGAAGCTGGACAAGGACCGCTTCCGCCGTGACCTCGGCGGTGTCGAGGATGCCTATCAGGAAGTCGCGCGGCGATTGGGAATTATTCCCGAGGGTGGCCCCGGTGACCTGCAAGGGACAACTGCAATCCAGTAAAGGCGCGATAAAAGCGCCTTTTTTAATCAGATGAGGGTTAAATGAAAGCACGTGTCTATGTTTCCTTGAAGAACGGTGTTCTGGATCCGCAGGGAAAGGCGATTTCCCATTCCCTGCAGGGTCTCGGGTTTGACAAGGTTCTCGATGTCCGCCAGGGCAAGACGATCGATCTCGACCTCGCCGATATGGATCGCGAGAGCGCCGAGGCGGAAGTCGAGAAGATGTGCCAGCAGCTTCTCGCCAATACGGTGATTGAAAATTATTCCATCGAATTGCTTGATTGACCGAACAGGGAGTTTTCGACGATGAAGGCCGCCGTTATCGTATTTCCCGGATCAAACTGTGACCGCGACCTGAAAGTCGCCCTCGCCCAGTCCATGGGGCGGGAGCCGGAGATGGTCTGGCATGGAAACAGCGAATTGCCCGATACCGACCTGATCGCCATTCCAGGCGGATTTTCCTATGGGGACTATCTCCGCTCGGGCGCCATGGCTGCCAATTCCCCGATCATGCGCGAGGTTGTGAAGCGGGCCGAGCGCGGAACCCCCGTTCTTGCCATCTGCAACGGATTTCAGGTCGCTACGGAGACCGGCATGCTGCCCGGCGCGCTCTTGCGCAATGCGGGGCAGAAATTCGTCTGCCGCGACGTCGACCTGCAAGTTGCCGCCCAAAACGAGCGTTTCGTCGGCGGGTTCGAGCAGGGCGAGGTTGTCCGCTTCCCCGTCGCCCATCACGACGGCAATTTCTACGCGGATGAGGACAAGCTGAACGAACTGGAATCTGAAGGCCAGATCGCCTTTCGCTATGTCACGCCCGAGGGGGAGCCGACGGCGGAGGCCAATCCCAACGGCTCGCTCAACAATATCGCCGGGATCTATAACAAGGCGGGCAATGTTCTCGGCCTGATGCCGCATCCGGAGCGGCTGATCTCCAAGGAGCTGGGCGGCACCGACGGCAAACGATTTTTTGATCACCTCGTAAATTCCATCGGTTAAAAGAAGACATGACTGAAATTACCAAAGAAATAGTGGCGGAACACGGCCTGACCGAGGGCGAGTATGACGAGGTCCTGAAAATTCTGGGCCGCACGCCGAACCTGACGGAACTGGGCATTTTCTCGGTGATGTGGAGCGAGCATTGCTCTTATAAATCCTCCAAGAAATGGCTGAAGACCCTGCCGACCGAGGCGCCCTGGGTGATCTGTGGGCCCGGCGAGAATGCGGGCGTCATCGATATCGGCGACGGCCAGGCTGCCATCTTCAAGATGGAAAGCCATAACCATCCGTCCTTTATCGAGCCCTATCAGGGCGCGGCGACCGGCGTTGGCGGCATCATGCGCGATGTCTTCACCATGGGCGCGCGTCCCATCGCCAACATGAATGCGCTGCGTTTCGGCCGTCCCGATCATCCCAAGACCGGACATCTGGTTTCCGGCGTTGTCGCCGGGATTGCCGGGTATGGCAACTGCATGGGCGTGCCGACGGTAGGCGGCGAAACCAATTTCCATAGCTCCTACGACGGAAATATCCTCGTCAATGCGATGACGGTTGGTCTCGCCGAGACGGATAACATCTTTTATTCCGCCGCGGCCGGTGTCGGCAACCCAGTGGTCTATGTCGGATCGAAAACCGGGCGGGACGGCATTCATGGCGCGACCATGGCCTCCGCCGAATTCGATGACGATAGCGAGGAAAAACGCCCGACCGTTCAGGTCGGTGATCCGTTCACGGAAAAACTCCTGCTCGAAGCCTGCCTCGAGTTGATGGCGACCGATGCGATTGTTGCCATTCAGGACATGGGCGCGGCCGGCCTCACCTCTTCTTCGTTTGAAATGGCGGACAAGGGCGGCGTCGGGATCGAGCTGAACCTCGATCATGTGCCGATGCGCGAGGAAGGCATGACGCCGTATGAAATCATGCTCTCGGAAAGTCAGGAACGCATGCTGATGGTCCTGAAACCGGGCCGCGAAGAGGAAGCGCGCCGGATATTCGAGAAATGGGAGCTGGATTTCTCCGTCATTGGCAAGGTGACCGATACGGGCCGGATGATTCTCACCATGAATGGTGAGGTGGCTGCCGATCTGCCCGTGGCCCCGCTTGCCGATGCGGCGCCGGAATATGACCGGCCGTGGACGAAAACGGAACCCCCGGCCGTGATCCGGGGCGAGGATGTTGCCGCGCCGAACGATCTTGGCGAGGTACTCCTGACGCTCATGGGCTCCTCCGAGATCGCCAGCCGCCGCTGGATCTGGGAACAGTATGACCATATGGTCATGGGCGACACGATCCAGCGTCCGGGCGGCGATGCTGCCGTCGTCCGCGTCCATGGGACGCAGAAGGCCCTCGCGATTACAACGGATTGCACGCCGCGCTATTGCTACGCCGATCCCGAGACGGGCGGTGCGCAGGCCGTCGCCGAAGCCTGGCGCAATATCACCGCGACGGGCGGTCAGCCGCTCGCCATCACCGATTGCATGAATTTTGGCAACCCGCAGCGCCCTGAGATCATGGGGCAGTTCGTCGGCTGCATTGACGGCATGCGCGCGGCCTGCACGGCCCTCGATTTTCCGGTGATTTCCGGCAATGTCTCCCTCTATAACGAAACCAACGGCACCGGCATCTATCCGACCCCGGCCATCGGCGGCGTCGGGCTGCTCACGGACTATGCGAAGATGACCACCCTCGCCTTCAAGGAGGCGGAGGATGTGGTGGTTCTCATTGGCGATCTGACCGGGGAGATGGGACAATCGCTGTATCTCGCCGAGATCGAGGGACGCGAGGAAGGTGCCCCGCCCGCCGTTGACCTTGAAAAAGAGCGTAAACATGGCGATTATGTCCGGGAAATGATCGAAAAAGGACTTGTGACCGCTGCCCATGACATTTCCGATGGCGGCCTTGGCGTTGCCCTTGCCGAAATGGCGATTGCGGGCAATATCGGCGCCGAGATAACGCTCGAGACGCCGCTGCCGCTCCATGCGGCGCTGTTTGCGGAGGACCAGGCCTGTTATGTACTGACCGTGAAGCCCGATGATGTCGAGATGCTGCGCGGCTTTGCGCTTGCCGAAGATATTCCCCTACACATTATTGGAACGATCGGTCATACTGATTTGAAAATTGACGGTGCGCTTACCATATCCGTGAGTAGGCTAAAGGAAGTTCATGCGAAGTGGCTGCCCGCCCTTATGTCCCGTCCGGGCAGCGAATAGGAGTTTTTTCCATGGCAATGGATGCGAGTGAAATTGAACGGCTGATAAAGGAAGGCATTCCCGATGCAAAGGTGGAAATCACCGATCTGCGCGGGGATGGCGATCATTATGCGGCCATGGTCGTTTCAGCGAGCTTTGCCGGCCTGCCCCGGGTCCGTCAGCACCAGATGGTTTATGAGGCGCTTCAGGGCAATATGGGCGAGGCGCTGCATGCGCTTGCCCTGCAAACCTCCGTGCCCGAGAGCCAGTAAACAGACTTATAGTTAGGAAGGATCGAAACATGCTTGATCAAGTGACGAAAGACCGAATCTCCCAGGAAGTTTCCGGCAATGATGTCGTGCTTTTCATGAAAGGCTCGGCTGTCTTCCCGCAATGCGGCTTCTCCGCGACGGCGGTGCAGATTCTCTCTCACCTCGATATCAAGTTCAAGGGCGTCGACGTCCTGAGCGATCCCGCCATTCGCGAGGGTATCAAGGAATACAGCCAGTGGCCGACAATTCCGCAGCTCTACGTGAAGGGCGAGTTTGTTGGCGGCTGCGATATCATGCGTGAAATGTTCGAAACCGGTGAACTCCAGGATATTTTCGAAGCAAAACAGGTCGCCCGCGCCTCTGCGTAAATGCCGTTGCCGGTAAGATCAGCGGCGGGCCTGCGGTAACATGATGGAACGGGTGATCCTGAAAACGATCGGCCTGCTGCCTGAATCCTTTTTTAGCCTCTGCTACGGCTTTAAACCGGTGGTCATCGACGGCCAGCGGCTCGACAGCAAGGCCCGTCTTCTCTGCGATATTGACCGCAAGAATGCGACGCCCGTCCGGGATACGCCCCTGGAGACAACCCGCGCCAATCTCGAGCGGCTCTCCAGCGCGCTGTCCGGGCCAAGGCCGAAGTTGAGCCGTATCGAAGACATTGACATCCCGACGGAAAACGGCCACCTGCCCGCGCGATTATACAAGCCGACGACCGATCCCTCTCTTCCCGTTCTGGTTTTCTATCATGGCGGCGGTTATATCCGCGGCTCCCTCGACAGTCATGACGGCCTCTGTGCGCGGCTTGCGAAATATGGCGGCTTTGCCGTTCTGTCCGTAGGCTACAGGCTTGCCCCCGAAGCGCGCTTTCCGGCGGCGGTTGAGGATGCGATCACCGCCTTCAACTGGGCGGTCCGTCATGGCGCGGAATACGGTCTTGATCCGCAAAGAGTAGCCGTCGGGGGCGATAGTTCGGGCGGATGCCTTGCGGCGGCGGTGGCTCAGCAGATGAGCGCTACGGGCGAGACCGCCCCGGTCTTTCAGATGCTGCTCTATCCGACGCTCGATGCCCATCTCTCCGCCGCCAGCTATAAGCTGTTCGAGGATGGCTTTTTCCTGACCTATGACCGTATCCGCGATTATCGGGATATGTATCTGAATACCGCGGCGGAGCGGGATGATGTCCGTGCCTCCCCCATTCTGAATACCGATCTTGCCGGGCTTCCCCCGGCGCTGATCGTCACGGCGGGTTTCGATCCGTTGCGCGATGAGGCGGAAAGCTATGGCAAGGCGCTGCAGGCCGCCGGGGTCAATGTCGGGATCGTCCGTTTTCCCTCCATGGTGCATGGCTTTATGTCGATGACGGCGATCCTGCCGCAGGCGACGCGGGCTGTCCGCCAGGCGGCGGAAGCCCTCGGTCATGTATTCCGCGGTGAGGACGCTTAAGCGGCGTCTTCCTCACCACCGATTTTCTGGGCCAGCGCCGCGGCGAGATAATCGTCGAGGTCGCCATCCAGCACCCCTTGCGCGTTCCCCTTCTCCACCCCCGTGCGGAGGTCCTTGACCATCTGGTAGGGATGCAGCACATAGGAGCGGATCTGGTGTCCCCAGCCGATATCGGTCTGGCCGTCGCGGGTTTCCTGGGCTTCCGCCTCGCGCTTTTGCATCTCCAGTTCATAGAGCCGTGATTTCAGCATCTTCATGGCTGCCGCCTTGTTCTTGTGCTGAGAGCGGTCATTCTGGCACTGGACAACAACATTCGTTGGAATGTGAGTGATACGAACGGCTGATTCCGTCCGGTTCACATGCTGCCCGCCCGCACCGGATGCCCGGTAAACATCGATGCGCAGGTCCTTGTCGTCAATCTCGATATCGATGTCGTCATCGATCACCGGATACACCCCGACGGAGCTGAAGCTGGTATGACGGCGCGCGTTGGAATCGAAGGGCGATATCCGCACGAGGCGATGAACGCCGCTCTCGGTCTTCAGCCAGCCATAGGCATTCTCGCCGGAAACCTCGATGGTGACGGATTTGAGGCCCGCTTCTTCACCGGCGCTTTCCTCGAGCACCTTGACCTTGTGGCCATGCTGGTCGGCCCAGCGCATATACATCCGGAGCAGCATCTGCGTCCAGTCCTGGGATTCGGTGCCGCCCGCGCCGGAATGGATTTCCACATAGCAGTCGTTGGCATCCACCTCGCCGGACAACATGCTCTCCAGCCGCCGCCGGTTGACATCAGCCAGCAGCGTTTTCAGCCCGTTTTCCGCTTCGGTGACGGTTTCCTCGTCCTCTTCCTCTTCGGCAAGGGCGATCAGCTCGACATTGTCCTCAAGCTCCTGCTCGATCCGCTTGTAGCCGTTCAGCGCATTCTCAAGCGTTGTGCGCTCGCGCATCAGGTTTTGGGCCTTGCTCGCGTCGTTCCAGAGATCGGGGTCCTCAACGAGGGAGTTCAGTTCCTCAAGACGGCGGGTTGCGTTTTCCCAGTCAAAGATACCTCCTCAGCAAGGCCATGCCCTGCTTGATCTCATCGACTAATGACTGGTGTTCTGCACGCATTCTTCACTCCAACGGTAACGGAAAATTTCAGGCGGAAGGTAATCCGAATTTGCGGATCAGTAAAGCCCACCCGTGCCCGAGCGGACAGCCTTTTCCGGAACCGTGCCCGTGGACACCGGAGAGAAGCCGGAATCGGAGCCATCGAGGACGCCGCTGCTGGTCAACCGGCTGCTGCTGGTCTTGAAGGCTTCAAGAATAACGTTCTTGTCGCCCTGCTGCGCCAGTTCCCCGGTTTCTCCGTTTATCCGGACAAGGCGGATGCCCTCGGGCACGCGGAACGGGGTGGCGGGCTTGTCTTTCAGGGCCGCGGCCATGAAGTCGCGAAATATCGGCGCGGCGACGGAGGAGCCGGTTTCCTTCTTGCCAAGGCTTTGCGGCGTATCGAAACCGACATAGACACCGACCACAAGGTCCGGCGAGAAGCCCATGAACCAGGTATCCTGACTTTCATTCGTGGTGCCGGTCTTGCCGCCGAGCGGCTTGCCGATCACGCTGATGGAGCGGCCCGTTCCCCGGTCGATCACCCCTTCCAGCATCGAGGTGACCTGATAGGCGGTGGTGGCGGGCAGGATCTGCTCGCGCAGATCGGGCAGTTCCGGTTCGTCCTGGTCATTCCACACCTCGACATTGCAGCCCTCGCAGGGCCGTTTGTCATGACGGTAGATTGTTATGCCGCGACGGTCCTGGATGCGGTCGATCATGGTCGGGGTAATCTTCTTGCCGCCATTGACAAGCTCGCCATAGGCCGTCGTCAGTTTCAGCAAGGTCGTCTCCCCGGCGCCAAGCGCCATGGACAGCGACGGCATCAGGTTGTCGGTGATGCCAAAACGCCGCGCATAATCGACAACCTCCTCCATACCGATGGCGCGGGCCAGCCGTACCGTCATCAGGTTACGAGATTTCTCGATCCCGAGACGCAGGGTGCTTGGCCCGTAAAAGCGGTTCGAATAGTTGGACGGTTTCCAGCGGTCCCCGTTCGGCTGAGTCAGCACAAAGGGGCCGTCCATGATTTTGTCGGCGGGGGTAAAGCCGTTATCGAGCGCCGCCGCATAGACGAAAGGCTTGAAGGCCGAGCCCGGCTGACGATAGGCTTGTACGGCGCGGTTGAACTGGGACGATTCCGAACTCCAGCCACCAACAATGGCATGGACACGGCCGGTATGCGGGTCCATCGCAACCAGACCGCCGGAGACTTCCGGGATTTGTTCCAGACTGAACAGCCTGTCCTTTGGCTCGCTCTCCGCTTTAGGTGTAACAGGGATGATGTCTCCTACCTTCAGGACATCGGACGGCTTCTCGATGGCCGGGCCTTTTTTGTCGACTTCGACATATTTACGGGCCCAGGTCATGTCTTCGAGCAGGATTTCGCCCGTCGTGGTATCGGAGAAACCAATGGAGGCGCCCTCGCCGTCAAGCTCCAGTACGACGGCCAGATGCCAGTCTTCCAGACCTTTCGGGCGTGGGAACTTGATCAGCCGGACAGCCCAGTCCTCGCCGACCTCGATGGTGGAGAGCGGGCCGCGCCAGCCGTGACGGCGGTCATAGGTGCGAAGCCCCTCGCGCAGAATGCGCTCCCCCGTCTGCTGGAGGGAGGTATCCATGGTAGTCCGTACGGAGAGGCCACCGTCATAGAGCGCCTTCTCGCCATAGATGTCATAGAGTTCCCGGCGAACCTGTTCGACGAACCATTCGGCCTGGATCACCTGCGCATCGCCACCCTTGCGTGCCAGCAGCGGCATGGCAATCGCCTCATCCGCCTGTTCCGGCGTAATATACTGATCTTCCAGCATGCGGCCGATCACATAGTTCCGCCGGGTGACCGCGCGTTCGGGATTGCGGAACGGATTGTAATTGTTGGGGGCCTTCGGCAACGCGCCAAGATAGGCGGCTTCGGCAATGGTCAACTGATCGAGCGGCTTGTCGAAATAGTAGAGTGCCGCTGCGGCGACGCCATAGGCCCGATGGCCGAGATAAATCTCGTTCAGATACAGCTCCAGTACCTGATCCTTGGAAAGTGCGCGGTTGATGCGCAGCGCGAGAATGGCCTCCTTCGCCTTGCGTTCATAGGAGACCTCATTCGTCAGCAGCATATTCTTCGCCACCTGCTGGGTGATGGTCGAGGCGCCGACCAGCCGTCGCCCTTGCCCGAGGTTCTTGACATTTGTCGTCATCGCCCGCGCGATACCGAGGAAATCTACCCCCGGATGCTCGTAATAATTCTGGTCCTCCGCCGCAATAAAGGCCTGCTTGACGAATTCGGGAATGGTTTCGATCGGCACAAACAGGCGGCGCTGATGCGCATATTCCGCAATCAGGCTGCCATCGGCGGCATGGACGCGGGTCATGACCGGCGGCTCATACTGGGTGAGTTGGTCATACTCAGGCAGGCCCTTGCCGAAATGATAGAGCCCGTAACCGATCGCTCCCGCGCCGATAACGCCGAAAAAAATCAGCAGGCTGAAACAGAGAAACAGAAATTTTGCGAAACGCGACATGGGTTAACTAATCTCAAAATACATAATCATTTTGTAAATATAGAACAGATTTGGTTTTTTTCAGGCAGAAATAACCGTTTTCCCGAAAATCTGTCGTTTAATCGATTTTATCTTACGGATCGATTGTTTCAAAATACTTATCGACCGCGTTGGCAATGGCCTGGGCGAGCCGCTGCTGACCCGTATTCGATTTCAGGATTCGTTCATCCTCGCGGTTGGAGAGATATCCGAGCTCCACCAGAACCGACGGGACATCGGGCGCCTTCAGGACCCGGAAGCCCGCGAAGCGATGCGAGCGGCCCCGTGTCTTCATGCCGGACTTGGCAATTTCCGGGGTCACCATCTCGGCGAACCGGACCGAGAAATTCATGGTTTCGCGCTGCGCCAGATCGATCAGGATGCCCTGCACCGTATCGTCCTGGACGCTGAGATCGACCCCGGCGATGAGATCGGACTTGTTCTCGCTTTTGGCGAGTTCCGCCGCCTCGTCATCCGAGGCGTTCTCCGACAGGGTATAGACCGCAGCGCCCCGGAAATTGGGGCGGCCGATGGAGTCCGCGTGAATCGAGATAAAAAGATCCGCCTTTGCCTGCCGTCCGAATGTTACCCGCTCGCGCAGGCTCAGGAAGGTGTCGTCATCACGGGTCAGGATGGGATTGTATTTGCTGTTTTTTGAGAGAACCTCGTGAATTTTCTTGGCGACCGCAAGAGTGATCTTTTTCTCATAGACCCCGCTTTTGCCGATGGCGCCGGGATCGATGCCGCCATGGCCCGCGTCGATGACGATGGTGTATTTCCGGCTGGGCGCCGGTGGTTCAGGGGCGACCAGTGCAATGCTCCTCTCGGAGAGGTTGCTGCGCCGTTCCGCGAGTTCCTTCTGGAAAGTCGCCTCGTCGGTTTTCTGGATATCGATGAAGAAACGATACGGCTTGCCCGACGCGGGTGGCAGAACCACGGTGCGCAAAATCCTGACCGGCCCGTCGACATCGAGCACGACGCGCGACGTATCCTTCTTGAAAAGACCGAATCGATAGTTCTGGACAATCCCCTTCTGGCGGCCCGCGGTCTCGTCCGCGCGCCAGTCAAGCTCGGGCAGATCGATGACGATGCGATAGGGATCGGCGAGGAGGAAGACGTCATATTTCGGCTCGGCGCTCATTTCCATGACAAAGCGCGTCTTGTCTTCATGCAGGCCCAGACGGACGGAGGAGACATCAATCGCCGGCGCCGCAACGGCCAGTCCGGCGAGAGTATTTCCTGCGATGATCAGGAGGGCCGTCAAGGCGAAGCGGAAAAAGCGATTAAACATATCCATATCCGGGCTACAAACTCTTTTGCGCAAGGGCGCTGCCCCGCCCCGCACGGTGATCGAACTGACCTAAATTAGCGACTCCCGACGCCGTAATCAATGCATGCGGTTTCTTTATTGAGATTAAATTCATCTGCTGGTCATTATTCACTTGGTTTGTCAGACATTATGGCGCTATTATGACAGGGTGAGTTCCTGTGGTCAGTTCCATACTCATATATATGAGACAGGGCGGCGCCGCTTTCGACAGCTTTTGCAGGCATTGAGTATTTTCAATCCCCGGAGCGTCTGGATGCAGCGCTTAAGACAATGCAGTGAAAAAAGTTGAAACAGAAATCGTATCTGACCTTCAATGTCGAAGGCGGATTCCGGCAGCAGAAATTCAAACCGATTTTACGCCGGTTTGAGAAGTGTTTTATCAATTAAAACGAGAAGCGCCGACCGATTTCCACAGAAATAGGTTGATATCCTTTTACTCATAGGAAGGATAGCCAGCCACGGAGCTAATAGTATGGCTACGCGTATGCTAATCGACGCGTCTCATGAAGAAGAGACACGCGTCGTTATCGTTAAAGGTACCCGTCTGGAAGAATTCGATTACGAGACGGCAACCAGAAAACAACTCAAAGGCAACATTTATCTTGCGAAAGTAACCCGGGTCGAACCGTCTCTTCAGGCGGCCTTTGTGGAATATGGCGGTAATCGTCATGGCTTTCTCCCCTTCAATGAAATTCATCCCGACTATTACCAGGTGCCGATCTCGGACCGGGAAGTCCTGATCGAGCAGGAAGCCGCCGCCGAGCGCGAAGCGAGCGACCTGGAAGAGGCGGAGATCGATGAAAAGACGGTAGCGGAAGCGAAGGCCTCGTCCGAAAAGAGTGATGATGAGCCCGAGGTCATGACAGACTCTAAAATCTCATCTGAGGAGGATGAGGACGACGGGGTTATTGATGATGCGGACGACACCATCGGCGGCCTGGAGGTTGTCCACAGTGGTGAAGACGACATCGTCGAAAATCTCGGTGGCGAAGATGATGTTGACGACCGTCGCGCCTCTCCGCCCCGGCGTAACTATAAAATCCAGGAAGTCATCAAGCGGCGGCAGATCCTGCTGGTGCAGGTGGTCAAGGAGGAGCGCGGCAACAAGGGCGCGGCGCTGACAACCTATATCTCGCTGCCGGGCCGCTACAGCGTGCTGATGCCGAACACCGGCCGCGGTGGTGGAATCAGCCGCAAGATCAGCAATCCGGCCGACCGCAAGCGCCTCAAGAAGATCGCGAACGAGCTGGAGGTGCCGGAAGGTATCGGCGTGATCATCCGCACGGCGGGTCTCAGCCGCACCAAGGTCGAAATCAAGCGCGACTATGAATTCCTGATGCGGCTTTGGGACGATATCCGCGAGCTGACGCTCAAATCCATCGCTCCCTACTGCGTCTATGAAGAGGCGAACCTCATCAAGCGCTGCATCCGCGATCTCTATAACAAGGAGGTGAGCGAGGTTCTGGTCGAGGGCGACAACGGCTACAAGGTGGCGAAGGACTTCATGCGCAAGCTGATGCCGAGCCATGCGAAGAAGGTACAGCCCTACAAGGACAAGATCCCCCTCTTCCACCGCTTCCAGGTCGAGCAGCAGTTCGCCTCGATGTATAATCCGGAAGTTCAGCTTAAATCCGGCGGCTATATCGTGATCAACCCGACCGAGGCGCTCGTCTCCATCGACGTCAACTCCGGCAAGGCGACGCGGGAGCGGAATGTCGAGGATACGGCGACCAAAACCAATCTTGAGGCGGCGGAGGAAATCGCCCGCCAGCTTCGCCTGCGCGATCTGGCCGGGCTGATCGTCATCGACTTCATCGATATGGATGACAACCGCAACAACCGCGCGGTGGAACGGCGGATGAAGGATTGCCTGAAATCCGACCGGGCGCGCATCCAGGTCGGGCGGATCAGTCCGTTCGGTCTGATGGAAATGTCGCGTCAGCGCCTGCGGCCGAGCTTCCTGGAGACCAGCACCAATATCTGCCATACCTGTGGCGGATCAGGCTTTGTCCGCTCCATTGAATCAACCGCGCTGCTGATTATCCGCACGCTGGAAGAGGAAGGCGTGCGCGAGCGCGTCGCCAAGGTCACCGTGAAGGTGCATACGGATGTGGCGATCTATCTGCTCAACCAGAAACGTGCGGTCATTCAGGAACTGGAAAATCTCTATGGCATGAGCATCCTGATCCTCGCCGATCCGGCCATCAACCTCAATGATCACGAGATCGAGCGGGAAAAAGGAAAGCCCGGCGACCTGACGCCGATTACGCGGGATGTGACCTCCGCCTATATACCCGATGTGGAGGAAGAGGACGACAATAAGTCCGTCGCACAGGATGACGAGGACGAGGATGGCAATACGACCAAGCGCCGTCGGCGGCGGCGGCGGCGGAAACCGCGCGATGAAAGCGCGAGGCAGCAGGACGCCGGGTCCGAGGATCAGCCCCAGGAAACCCGCTCTTCCGACGGGGAAGATGACAAGGACGGCGACGAGCAGCCCAAACGGCGTCGGCGCGGCAAGCGCGGTGGGCGTCGGCGCTCCCGCAATGCGGCGCAGGACGATCAGCAGCAGTCGAATGATAACGAGTCCGGCGAAAACGAGAGTGGTGAGAAAACCGATGCCGTCGTGATCCCGATTACGGTGACCGGCGATGATGCCGATACGCCGACGGCGGTCGCCGAAAAGGTCGATGTCGTCGAAAAGGTCGCGGAGAAGAAGCCGCGCCGGTCCCGCCGCAAGCCGAAGGCGGAAGAGGCCGAGAAGACGGACGCGGCCGAAGCGGATGCCCCTGCGGAGGCGGAAGCGGAAGAAAAGCCGAAGCGCCGCCGCCGGTCCCCGAAAAAGGCCGAAGAGGTCGCGGAAACCCCTGCCCCGGCAGAAACCGCCGAGGAGACAAAGACGGAAGCCCCAACTGCTCCAACAGCAGAGGAAGTGCCTGCCACAGCAGAGCCGCAGACGGCTGAAACGGTCGAGGTGGCGGACAAGCCTGTCTCGGTGACCGTGGTGACGGACGATGCCGAGGAAGTCGTGGTGGAAAAGAAGCCGAAGCGCAGCGGCTGGTGGCGGCGCGGCTGATCCTCTTTACGGATTAAACGAAAAGGGAGCTTAACGGCTCCCTTTTTTTAGGCTCGGCCAGCTTTTCAGCTGCTCGATCGCGGCTTCGATGGTGGCGGTCGACCCGGCGAAGGAAAAGCGGACATAACCATTGCCCCGGTGCGGATCGAAATCAAGGCCGGGGGTCGCGGCGACGCCCGTCTCCGCCAGCATCCGGGTGCAGAAATCGACCGCATCATTGGTGAAATCGCGCACATCCGCATAGAGATAAAAGGCGCCGTCCGCCGACGCCAGCCGGTCGAGGCCGATCTTCGGAAGTTCACTCAGCAGAAGTTCGCGGTTGCGCGCATAGACCTTCACATTCGCGTCCATCTCCGCCATATCATCGAAGGCGGCAATGGCCGCATACTGGCTGAGGGCGGGCGGCGAGATAAAGAGATTCTGGGCGATTTTCTCGATCAGACCGATCATCTTTTCCGGCACCACCATCCAGCCGAGCCGCCATCCGGTCATGCAGAAGAATTTCGAGAAGGAGTTGATGACAATCGCATCATCCGTCAGTTTCAGGGCCGTCGTCGCCGGTTCATTATAGCAGATGCCGTGATAGATCTCGTCCGAGATGAACTGCATCCCGCGATCCCGGCAATAATCGATCAGCGCCGCCAATTCACCCCGCTTGATCATGGTGCCGGTCGGGTTTGACGGGCTGGCGACCAGCAGGCCGTCCAGCGGCCCGTCCAGTGTTGCCAGAAGCTCCGGCGTCGGCTGGAAATTTGTCTCGGCATGACAGGGCAAGCCCACCGCGTCAAGATCGAGGGAAGAGAGGATGTTGCGGTATGCCGGATAGCCCGGTTCGGCGAGGACGATGCGCGCGCCCTTTTTAAACGCGGCGAGGAAGGTCAGCAGGAAGCCGCCCGACGAGCCGGTAGTGACGACAACCCGCGACGGCGAGACCTCCACCCCGTAGAAATCGTGGTAATGCCGGGCGATGGCCGCGCGGAGCGGCGGAATGCCGAGCGCGTCCGTATAGCCGATCTGCTGGGTGTCGAGCGCCGCCTTTGCCGCCGCAATCACCTTCTTCGGCGCCGGTGTGCCGGGCTGGCCGACTTCCATGTGAAAGACCGGATCGCCCGCCTGCTCCCGCTGGTTCGCGGCCTTCAGGACTTCCATGGCGATAAAGGGGCTGATCTCGCGGCCCGATGGATTGGTCATGATATTCCTCCGGCAGGCGGTCAGTTTTCGATCAGGGAGAGGCCGTAGCCGCGCGGATCATGGCGGGAAACGCAGTTGGGCACCTTGCCGGCCCGGCAGTAAATCGCATTGACGGACGCGAGGCGGTCGACCTCGACCATCACGGGGAAATCACCGCTCAGGTTATTGACGGTCTCCGCCTCCATGGAGGATTCATAGAGCAATGGCAGGTTCTGTCCCATGGTGAACAGCCTTGGCGCATCCATCGCCGGATCGAGATTGTTTCCCTTGGCGAAGATATTGAGCGCCGTCGTCACCGAGGCAACGGTCGCCGCCGCACCGCCGGTGGCCGCGCTCGCATAGTAGAAATCCTTGTTCGGGATATTGACGACCAGCATCGGGGAGGTCAGGAACTCCCGCTGCTGCGGCGGCAGGTTGCCCGCCATCACCATGCCGGTGATCTCGCCCATCTGGCCGGAGCCGAACGGAAAGCCGAGCCCGACAACGCAGGCGACGGCGTTGCCCTGATTATCGGCGGTAACGAAAGAGGTCGCGCCGTGGCTGATAAAGGGTGAGATATTGCTTGTCTCTGCGAATACGCTTGCCGTGGCGGCGGCGATCTCGGCCTGCGGGATGGCGACATCGACGCCAAGGATGCCCTTGCCGTCATAAAGCGCGCTCCAGAGCTTGCGGTACAGATCGCCGGAGGCGGTGGTGGAGACGCCCACCATATTGTTATCGACGCGGAAGCTGGTGGCATCCTGCCAGACGGGTTTGTAATTGATCATGTCGGACAAGACGATCTTGCCACCCGCGTTGTTGGCATCCTCGATGAAGGTGCGGGCCCAGGTGCCGCTGTAGAAGACGGCGCCACCCTCGGAACGAAGGGTCGAGAGCAGGCTGGCGAGCCGGATCTGGCGGATTTTTGTCCCCTCCGCCACAAACTCACCTTGTTTATCCTTGAAAATGCTCTGGATGTTATAGTCGAGGATCAGCTGATCCTCGTTCAGGACCATCGCCATATGCTGCGCGCGCGACAGCGGTTCGCCGAAATTGGCGATCTGTTCGGCAGGCGTCAGCAGCGAGGACCATGGCAGGCGGCCATAGCGGGCCTGAAGAGCGGCCATGCCGCGCATATTGCCCGGAACGGCGATGGCACCGCCCACTGCAGGAGCTTTGTTGAAAAATTGCAGATTCTCGAGTTTATTGGTTTCGTTGTCATAGACGATGCATTCCCCTCCCCCGCCGAGGGAGGCGGCGACCGGATAAGTCACCGCGAGGGTGAAGTAGAGAGCCGTTGCGGCATCCGCCGCCGTGCCGCCCGACGAGAGAACATCCTCCGCCACCAGGGTTGCGCGCGGCTCGTCCGAGGCGGCACCGCCCAGCGAGCCTTCCACATTGCCGACTTCGCCGAGCGGAACACTGGGCCCGCCGCAGGCCGTGAGGGTGAGCGGAAGAACGGCGCAAAGCGATATCAGTCGAACCATCCATTGACGGGAGCGCAACGAGTTCCTAGTTTTATGTATTGAAAAAAGGATGTTTTTCTTGATCAAACGCATATTAACGCCGGTTTCCATATCTCTGGTCCTGTTACTGTCCCTGCAAGGGGTATTTGCCAAACAGACGGCCCCTTCGTTCATTCGTGACGCCGAAATTGAACATACCCTTCGCGCTTACGCAAGGCCTCTGTTCAAGGCGGCGGGGCTCAATAGCGGCGATGTGGAGATTTATATCATCAATAGCAACGATCTGAACGCTTTTGTCGCCAACGGGCAGAGAATGTTTGTGTTCCGCGGTTTGCTGGAACGGGTGGAGACGCCGGGGCAGCTGAAAGGTGTGATCGCCCATGAAACGGGCCATATCGCCGGGGGTCATCTTGCACGAACCCATGATGCCATCGCCAATGCGAATATCAAGAGCATCGTCGGCATGCTGCTGGGCGTTGTCGCGGCGGCCGCGGGCGGAGGCGGGGCCGGTGCAGCGGTGGCCATCGGATCGCAGGATGCGGCGACCAAATCCTTCCTGCAATACAGCCGAACGCAGGAATCCTCTGCCGATCAGGCGGCCATCACCTATCTCGACCGCACGGGCCAGTCCGGCCGCGGCATGGCCGAGTTTCTGGAAATTATCGGCAAGGGCGAGTATCAACCGCAAAGCACCATTGCCTCCTACTACCGGAGCCATCCGGTCAGCAGTGAACGTGTCTCCGCGCTCAGCCAGAGGATTGCCAAATCGCCCTACAAGGACGTTCCGGAGTCAGAGGAAGATGTGATTGCGCTCAAGCGGATGCAGGCGAAGCTGTTCGGCTTTACCCGCCCGCTCCCCAAAACGCTCGCCAAATATCCGCTGAGCGATACCAGCCTTGAGGCGCGCTATGCCCGGGCGATCGGCTATTTCCGCTATCCCGACCTCGACAAGGCGCTTGGCGAGATTGACAGCCTGATCGCGGAACATCCGACGGACCCCTATTTCCATGAATTGAAGGGACAGGCGCTTTATGAGAATGGCAATATCTTTGAGGCCCTGCCCTCCCTTGAGACGGCGGTGGGTCTTGCCCCGTCGGAGCCGTTGTTGCTGACCTTCTACGGCACGATCCTGAATGCGACCGGTGATCCGCTCAATTCGGAAAAGGCGATCGCCATCCTGAATGACAGCCTGGGTTATGATCCGAACAACGGGACTACCTGGGATCAGCTCGCCATCGCCTACAGCCGGACGGGCGATACGGGCATGCTGTCGCTGGCAAGTGCGGAACGCTCCCTCCTGGAAGGGGACTTCCAGAAGGCGATTTTCCATGCGGAGCGGGCGCAGGACTTTTTCAAAGTCGGCAGCCCGTCCTATCTCCGGCTGGAGGATATCATCACGCTGGCCAGCCGGGCGGGCAAGCAGAACTAGCGCCCGGCCGGACCGGGTTATTTTTGGCTTTTCAGCAGGTCGCGGATTTCCTCAAGCAAGACTTCCTCGCGCGGTGGTGCGGGGGGCGCTGCGGGCTTTTCATCTTCCTTCTTAACAAGACGGTTGATCTGCTTGATCAGAAGGAACACGGCAAAGGCGACGATAAGGAAGCTGATCACCGTATTGATGAAGGCGCCATAGTTCAGCGTGACGGCGCCGGCCTCTTTCGCGGCGGCCAGCGTGTCGTAGGTGCCGCCAGAAAGAGTAATGAAAAAGTCCGTGAAATCGACACCGCCCAGCAACAGGCCGATCGGCGGCATGATGACGTCATCCACCAGAGATTTGACAATAGTGCCGAATGCCGCACCAATGATGATACCGACGGCCATGTCGACAACATTGCCGCGCATGGCAAAATCCTTGAATTCCTTAAACATCCTCTACCCCTCAACTATTTTTTTACACGAAGATGCGCCTCTTTGCATTCTGTTGACGGGCCAAAGCGCAGAGAACCCGCATTTTAACTATAAATAGCTTCTGAAAATTGCACAATGCGCATTCTTCTGCGCCTTAAGGACCGGTTCACAGAATTGTTTGTTTAATTTTTCAGGCCCCTGACGCATAATCCCCTAAATCAATCTACTGAAAGAATAAAATGGCCAAGACCCGAAAGCTCAGCACCCTCAGCATCGTTTCCCTCTGTGTCCTTGTCGGGCTGATCGTCTTCGGCGTCTCGCAATATCTGGTGAGCAAACCGCAGATGACCGAGGAAGCCTTCGGGGAGCGGGTGCGCGCCTATCTCCTCTCCAATCCCGAGGTATTGCACGAGGTCATTGCCGAGCTGAAAAAGCAGGAGGAAATCGCCACCGCCGAACAGCAGAAAGAGCTTATGACAACGCTCGCGGCGGATATCCAGAATGACGGATACAGCTATGTGGCGGGCAATCCGGAGGGCGATGTCACCATTGTCGAATTTTTCGATTACCGCTGCGGCTATTGCAAGAGAAGCTTTCCCGATCTGATGAAAACGGTTGAGGAAGATGGCAATATCCGTCTGGTTTTAAAGGAATTTCCCATTCTGGGACCGGAATCCATCCTGGCGGCCCAGGCGGCAATTGCGGCCATGGAGCAGGACAAATATATGGAACTTCATACCGCGCTGATGAACACCCGCGGCGGAATTTCCATTGACCGCATCCGGACACTGGCGACGGATGTCGGGATCGATGTCGAGAAGCTGGAAGCGGACATGCAGAAGGCCGAAGTCCGTGAAATCGTCGAGAAAAACTACCGGCTTGCCAAGCAGCTCGGAATCGACGGCACCCCGGCTTTCATTATCAATGAGGAATTCGTCCCCGGCCTGATCTCGGGCGAGGAGATGAAGCAGATCGTCGCCGACGTGCGCGACAAGGCAAAAGCCCCCGCCGACAGCGAATCCTGAGCGGCCCGCGCGGCGCTAGATGACGCCGCGGCGGATCTGGTCCAGCTCGATCGATTCGAACAGCGCCTGGAAATTCCCCTCGCCGAAGCCTTCATTGCCCTTTCGCTGGATAATCTCGAAGAAGATCGGGCCGATGACATTCTGCGTAAAAATCTGCAGCAGAAGCCCCTGCCCCTCCGTCGGCGCGCCGTCGATCAGGATTTGCAGCTCCTTAAGCCGCGCGACATCCTCCCCATGCTCCTTCACCCGCTCGTCCACCTGTTCGAAATAGGTGTCCGGCGTGCTCTGGAACAGGGTTCCCGTCTTGCGCATCGCCTTGACCGTCCCGTAAATATCGTTTGTGCCGAGCGCGATATGCTGGATCCCCTCGCCATGATAGGCGTTGAGATATTCCTGGATTTGTGACTTGTCGTCGGAACTTTCATTGATGGGGATGCGGATCTTGCCGCAGGGGCTGGTCATGGCCTTGCTTTTCAGGCCGGTCAGCTTGCCCTCGATATCGAAATAGCGGATTTCCTGAAAATTGAACAGCCGCTCGTAAAATTCCGCCCATTCCGCCATGCGGCCGCGATGCACATTATGGGTCAGATGGTCGATATAGGTAAGGCCGGTGCCTTCGGGATGCCGCTCCTCCCCCTCGATGGGCAGGAAATCCACATCATAGATCGAACCCTTGTCGCCATAGCGATCCACCAGATAGATCAGCGAATCCCCGATCCCCTTGATCGCCGGGATGTTGAGTTCCATCGGCCCCGCATCGGACGGCACGACCCAGGCGCCGAGCTCCTCCGCCCGTTTGATGGCCTTTGCCGCATCCTTCACCCGGAAGGCCATGGCGCAGGCACAGGGGCCGTGAATGCGGGCGAAAGACTGGGCGAAGCTGTTCGGCTCCGCATTGACGATGAAATTCACATCGCCCTGCCGGTACAGCGTCACATCCTTGGAGCGGTGCTTCGCCACCGGGCGAAATCCCATGGAGGTGAAAAGCGCGCCCAGTGCTTCCGGGTCCGGCGCGGCATATTCGACAAATTCGAAGCCGTCGGTCGCCATCGGGTTATCCCATAAATCCGCCATCTTTCTCCCTCCTGAAAAAAGTAGTTTCATTTGAAACTTTATCCGATAAAATGGAGCCAGTCATGAATAAAGTCAAGGCCGCATCCGTGAATGAATTAAAACACATCCTGTACCTGCCGCGCTTCCTGCCCTATCGCCTGACCAAGCTGTCGGGAACGGTCAGTCGTGATCTCGCCGCGCAATATTCGGCGGCGTTCGATCTGACGATCCCGGAATGGCGGATTGTTGCGTTGCTTGGTTCCCATCCCGGGCTTACCGCGCGGGAAATTGCGCCGCTCGCCTCCCTCGACAAGGTGAGCATCAGCCGCGCGGTGGAGCGTCTGGTCAAGGCAGAGCGGGTTGAGAAGCGCACGCTGGATGGGGACCGGCGCTCGGCCGCGCTTTACCTCACCGAGGCGGGCAAGACCTGCCTTGGCGAGATTATCCCGATTGCGCAGCATTATGAGGATCAGTTGCTGGAAAGCTTCACACCGGAGGAGATCGAGCAGCTCGATGGTTTTCTCAATCGGCTGGATGCGAAAGCGGAGGCGTTGAAGGAGGGCGACTAGGGCGTCTGTCTCTCGAACATCTCCAGCCGGCCGAAGCCCGGCACCTTGAGTGCAACATCATCGAGATCGAATCCGAGGGTAAAGCCCAGCAGATGCAGCTCAAACCCTTCCACCGGGCTGACAGCGAAACCGCCGAGCCCGAGCAGGGAAAACTGCATGCCGCGCCCGCTCACGGCGCTGCCCAGCATATTGCTGCCGGAGATGAAATCCTTGCCGATGGCCGTCGGTGGCAGGTCGAGTTCGAGGTCCGGGATTTCACGGCCGATATGGGCGATGAAGCTGTTGGAGTTGGGACCCGGCCAGACCTTGTATTCATATTTGTGCGGATACTCCTCGATCACCTTCTCGATCCGGTTGATCAGGGTTTCCGCGCCCGGCCCTTCATATTGCGCAAGGATTTCGGGCTTGTTGCCGAACCAGTGGTTATCCGGCGCGCCGCGGCTGCTGACCAGCGCATTGCCGCCGTTCCGCGCGCGCCAGCCGATGACCTCATAGCGTTCGTAATTCGCGGCGTTCTCCCGCTTCATGGAAATCCAGGTATGGATGGCGAAATTGCCGCGCCAGCCCCAGGTGCGCGCGCCGAAGACCTGGATGATGGCCGCCGGATGGGTATCGGGCGACGGCGAGAGGCCGGTTGCATCCCGCCGCGCGGAGGACCAGCTCTGCCCCTCCGCCGCCATGCCGATCGCCACCGACAGCAATTGCGGCAGCGCAAACAGCACCACCGCACATAAAATTACCAGAAAACCTCTCCGAACCGCCGCCATGCCACCCCTATATCCCGCACTGCACAATGCCAGAGTATAAGGGTAAGGTTGATTTCCACAAAATCAATCCTGCGTGTGCATATTTTCCGATTAGAGACGCAAACAAGAGATAGAACACATAGATCGACTAATTTTCACAACTGCTTTAAACTTGGGGAAGACTTCTGTATAAGGGGGCAGTTTGGCGGGCGGCGGTGCCGCGGGCGTTTTGGGGAGTGTTGCGGGGACATGTATGGGTAAGTCAGTTATCATCATCAACGGGCCTAATCTGAATATGCTCGGCCGCCGCGAGCCGGAAATCTACGGAAGCACCACGCTTGCCGATATCGAGGCGCTCACCCGCGCCCATGGCGAGACGCTGGGGATGGAGATTGATTTTCTCCAGAGCAATAACGAGGGTGAGCTGGTCAGTGCCATTCAGGGCGCGGCGGAGCGTCACGGCGGCATTATCCTGAACGCCGCTGCCTATACCCATACCTCCATCGCGTTGCAGGATGCGATCAAGGCGTCCGGGGTGCCGACCATCGAGGTGCACCTCTCGAACGTTTTTTCACGTGAAGAATTCCGCCATCACAGCTATATATCCGCTGTTGCTGCTGGCGTTATCTGCGGATTTGGGGCAAAAGGCTATGTGCTGGCCCTTGATGCGCTTGCCGACATTATTGATTAAGTAACCGAGACCTGGACATTATGAATAAACTCAACATTGACAAGAAGGCGATCCGCGAACTGGCCGAGATCATGAACGAGACCGGCCTGGGCGAGATCGAGATTGAAACCGGTGACCATCGCCTGCGCGTCTCGCGCGGCTCCTCGGCGAGTGCCGGGCCTGACCTGGTGCAGGCGGTTGTTCCCGCCGCGGCCCCTGCCCCGGTACCCGCCGCCGCCCCTGCCGTCGCAGCGGATGCGAGCAGCCATCCGGGCGCGGTCAAATCACCGATGGTCGGCACGGCCTATCTGTCGCCGGAACCCGGCGCGGCGCCGTTCGTGAGGGTCGGCGATGTGGTCAACGAAGGGCAGACGCTGGTCATTGTCGAGGCCATGAAAACCATGAACCCGATTGCGGCGCCGAGAGCCGGCAAGGTGGTCGAGGTGCTGGTCGCGAATGAAGAACCGGTCGAATACGGCCAGCCGCTCGTCATTGTTGAATAAACGATAGCAGGTTCGATGTTTGAAAAAATCCTGATTGCCAACCGCGGTGAAATCGCGCTCCGTATCCATCGCGCCTGCCGTGAGATGGGCATCAAGACGGTTGCCGTCCATTCCTCCGCCGATGCGAATGCCATGCATGTACGCCTCGCCGATGAGAGTGTCTGTATCGGTCCGCCAAGTTCGGCCCTGAGCTACCTCAATATCCCGTCCATCATCGCGGCGGCGGAGGTGACCAATGCCGACGCCATCCATCCGGGCTACGGGTTTCTCTCGGAAAATGCGAAGTTCGTCGATATCGTCACGGCGCATGGCATCAAGTTCATCGGTCCGTCCGCCGATCATATCCGCATGATGGGCGACAAGATCACGGCCAAGGAAACCATGCGCAAGCTGGGCGTGCCCTGCGTGCCGGGATCAGAGGGGGAAGTGCATACCCTCGCCGAGGCCGAGACCGAAGCCGAGAAAATGGGCTATCCCGTGATCATCAAGGCCTCCGCCGGCGGCGGCGGCCGCGGCATGAAGGTGGCGACGAGCAAGGCGGCGCTGTCCGAGGCCTTTTCCTCGGCCCGCTCTGAAGCCAAGCTCGCCTTCGGTGATGATGCGGTCTATATGGAGAAATACCTGAGCGGCCCGCGCCATATCGAGGTGCAGATCCTCGCCGACGGCAAGGGCAATGTGGTCCATCTGGGCGAGCGTGACTGCTCGCTTCAGCGGCGGCACCAGAAGGCGGTCGAGGAAAGCCCCTCACCCGCCATCACGCCCGAGTTGCGGGCGCAGATCGGCAAGACGGTGACCGATGCCATTCGCGACATGAAATATGAAGGTGTCGGCACCATCGAGTTCCTGTTTGAGAACGGTGAGTTCTATTTCATCGAGATGAACACCCGCCTGCAGGTGGAACATCCGGTGACCGAGATGATTACCGGGATTGACCTCGTTCAGGCCCAGATCAATGTGGCGGCGGGCTATCCGCTGGAGCTCACGCAGGAGGATGTCAAATTCTCCGGTCATTCCATTGAATGCCGGGTGACGGCGGAAGATCCGGTGACCTTTGCGGCAAGCCCCGGTCCGGTGACGGAGTTTCACGCGCCGGGAGGCCTCGGGGTGCGTGTCGATAGTGCGCTCTATACCGGCTATAACATCCCGCCCTATTACGACAGCCTGATCGCCAAGCTGATTGTGCATGCGAAAAGCCGCGAGGAATGCCTGCTGCGTCTCAACCGGGCGCTTGAGGAGTTCGTGGTAAGCGGAATCAAGACGACGCTGCCGCTGCATCAGGAGATCATCCATAATCAGGAGTTCCGCGACGGCCATTTTGACATCCACTGGCTGGAAAAATTCATTGCCTCGCGGTAACGCGTCCTTCTGACATGGCCTCCATAACGGCTGAAACGATTCTTGCCGCCTATCGCATCGGGATATTCCCGATGGCGGACAGCGCCGATGATCCGTCGCTATTCTGGGTCGATCCGGAGATGCGGGGCATCTTTCCGCTGGAAAAGTTCCATGTGCCGAAGCGCCTGGCCAAGACCATTCGCAAGGATCCGTTCGAGGTGACGGTCGACCGCGATTTTCGCGGCGTCATGCGGGCCTGTGCCGCGCCGCGCCGCGACGGCGGGGAGACCTGGATCAATCCCGAAATTCTGGAACGTTATGGTGAGCTCCATGAACTCGGCTACGCCCACAGCGTCGAATGCTGGCAGAATGGGGAACTGGTCGGCGGCCTCTATGGCCTTGCCTTCGACAGCGTGTTCTGTGGGGAAAGCATGTTCACCCGGGTCACGGACGCCAGCAAGGTTGCGCTTGTCTATCTGGTGGCGCGGCTGATCCATGGCGGATATACGCTGCTCGATGCGCAGTTCCTGAACCCGCATCTTGAAACCTTCGGCGCCGAGGAGATCAGCCGGGCGGAATATCAGGTGCGGCTGCAGCGCGGATTACAGTCTCTCGGGGATTTCTATTCCTTGCCGGAGGGGCTTTCCGGCTCGGACATCTTGCAGTCGATCACCCAGACATCATAGACCGGATGTTCCAGCGCATTGATGCCGGGGCTGGAGGCGAACATCCAGCCATTGAACAGGCGCGGCCCTTCGGTGCCGTCATGGATTTCGGTGATTTCCAGAAAGGTGGAAGTTTCAGGCGTTTCCTCCGGCGGGCGTTTCAGGCATTTACGCGGCCGGATGGCGATGCTGCCGAAAATAACCGTCTCGCCAATGGGAACGGAGAGATCCTGCGTTCGTGCGGTAACCTTGTCGAGGGCCCGGAGCACGACAATCTCGCCTTCCGGCCGTTCTTCTTCCTGCTTGAGCTGGGACTGGGTCTGCGCGAGTGAATGCGCAGATGGCAGGGCGAGCAGTGCCGCCATAAAAGCGACGGCCGTACCATGCCGGAGAAAGCGGGAGGAAAAAATCAAGATGACGGCCGTCCGTTACTTGCTGTCGCTACTGCTACCGCTGCCGCTGCTTTTGCTGCCCCCGCCGCTGCTGAAGACGGCCTGGGCGATCAGGTCCTGAATATTCACCGCGCCCTGGGTATAGGAGATGGTGCCGCCATTCGCGAGCATGTCATCCGATCCGCCTGGGGTCAGCTGCAGGTAGTTGTTACCGAGCAGGCTGCTCGACGTGATCTTTGCGGAACTGTCTTCCGGCAGCTCAACAGTTTCGTCAAGGCTGATTTTCAGGACGGCCCGGTATGTCTTCGGGTCCAGCTCCTGCGCCGTGACGGCACCGATCTTGATGCCGCTCATCCGCACATCACTGCCGACACTCAACCCGTCCACATTATCGAAGGAGGCCGACAGCGTGAACCCGCCGCTGCCCGTGCTGATATCTGCGGTGCGATAGGCAAAGACAAGGAAAATAGCCGCGAAGGCCAGAACCACGGCGCCAATGACAGTTTCGACGATATTGCTACTCATAGTCTCTCCTCCGGCTGGGCCCGGTCAGGGGTCCCGGAAAATCTTACCTTACGGTTTCCATGCTTCGTAATCCGGTGCGGCGGGCTTGCGGTCCGCCCCTTTCGCGATGGAGCCGTCCGGATGATAGGCAAACTGGGTTCCGGTCAGGTTCGGCATATGCTCCTCCTGCCAGTCGGCGGTCGGCAGGTCCTGCGCATCGGGCAGATTATCCGTCGTATAATGCAGCCAGATATGCCAGGCCGGCGGCACTTTCGAGGCTTCAGGCGTGCCCTTGTAGAGCACCCAGCGGCGTTCCCGCCCCGTCGGACCCGTCGGCTTGCCCTTTTCCCGATAGTAACGGTTGCCGAACTGGTCCTCGCCGACCTGCTCGCCATGCCACCATGTGTACAGCCTTGTACCAATCGTCGCCATTTGAATCATCTCACTGAATAAGATCACATATATTTGCCCGGAATATGGCATTGTGAGGCCCGTTCGTCCAGTCTAACTTTGCAGATTCCCCGCCTTTGCGGGCCCCTCTCTGCGGCCCTTGATTCTGCTTTGCGCGCTCCTGTTCAATCCCGTTGTTGCTTTTGTGCAACCTGATCGGGTTTTTTTGTTAACCATAATTTTTTGCAATTGTCATGAAACCGCAATATTCAGCGACATCTCGCTATTGGTAAAATTTTAGCTACTAGATATGGTATTTTTGCTGTTGACTTCAAGAATTCACGTCGACATGATCCTAGTCGCCGAGGGGGGATTTCCTACTATATATGGTAGGTACCGGACATGAGACAGCCGTTGCTGACCCTGCGTTTTCCGGAGATAAACCGCAAATTTCCCGCTCGACGATAACGGCAATGAACTGGTGATTGGAAGGTACAAGATGCGTATTGAGCGACGGTTTACAAATAAGGATTCTTCCCCTTACGCGAGCGTAAAATTCAGGCAGACCACCAGTGAAATCAAAAATCCCGACGGCTCGATCGTCTTCAAGCTTGAAAATATCGATGTGCCCGCCGACTGGTCGCAGGTTGCCTGCGACATCATCGCGCAGAAATATTTCCGCAAAGCCGGCGTCCCTGCCCGCCTGAGGCCCGTTTCCGAAAAGGACGTGCCGGAATGGCTCTGGCGTCAGGAGCCGGACAGGAAGGCGCTTGAGGCGCTACCGGAAGAGGAACGCTTTATCGGCGAGACATCTTCCACCGAAGTTTTCGACCGTCTCGCCGGAACCTGGACCTACTGGGGCTGGAAAGGCGGCTATTTCGACGGCGAGGACGACGCCCGCGCCTATTTCGATGAAATGCGCTATATGCTGGCCCGCCAGATGGGCGCCCCCAACTCCCCGCAGTGGTTCAACACCGGCCTGCACTGGGCCTATGGCATCGACGGTCCGGCGCAGGGCCATTCCTATGTCGATTTCAAGACCGGCAAGCTCAAGAAATCCGTAAACTCCTACGAGCATCCGCAGCCCCATGCCTGCTTCATCCAGTCCGTCGACGATGATCTGGTCAATGAAGGTGGCATCATGGATCTCTGGGTACGCGAGGCGCGGCTCTTTAAATATGGCTCCGGCACCGGCACCAATTTCTCAAGCCTGCGCAGCGAGGGCGAGAGCCTGTCCGGCGGCGGCAAGTCGTCGGGCCTGATGAGTTTCCTCAAGATCGGCGACCGGGCGGCGGGCGCGATCAAGTCCGGCGGCACGACGCGGCGGGCGGCGAAGATGGTGACGCTCGATATCGATCATCCGGATATCGAGGAGTATATCGGCTGGAAAGCCGTTGAGGAGCAGAAGGTTGCCGCGCTCGTTGCCGGATCGAAGCTCTGTAATATCCACCTGAACAACGTTATCAAGGCCTGTCATGACATCAAGGGGGACGAGGCCTTTATCCCGGCCGAGAACCCGGCGCTTCGCAAGGCGATCATCGGCGCCCGCAAGGCCATGGTGCCGGAGAATTATATCCAGCGGGTCATCCAGTTCGCGAAACAGGGCTATATGGAAGTCGAATTCCCGACCTATGACACCGACTGGGATTCGAATGCCTATCTCACGGTTTCGGGGCAGAACTCGAATAACTCGGTCCGCATCACCGACGCCTTTATCGAGGCGGTGCTGAAGGATGGCAACTGGGATTTGATCCGCCGCACCGACGGCAAGATCGCGAAGTCCGTGAAGGCCCGCGATCTCTGGGAACAGATCGGCGAGAGCGCCTGGCAGTCCGCCGATCCGGGCCTGCAGTATGATACCACCATCAATGACTGGCACACCTGCCCCGAGGATGGCCGGATCAACGCGTCCAACCCCTGCTCGGAATATATGTTTCTGGACAATACGGCTTGCAATCTCGCGTCGCTCAACCTGATGACCTTCCGCCGCGCCGACAAGAGCTTCGATATCGAAGCGTTCGAGCATGCGGTGCGAATCTGGACGGTGACACTCGAAATTTCCGTGCTGATGGCGCAGTTCCCGTCCGAGGAAATCGCCAAGCTGAGTTACAAATTCCGCACCCTCGGCCTCGGTTTCGCCAATATCGGCGGCCTGCTGATGGCGCAGGGCCTGTCCTATGATTCGAAGGAAGGCCGGGCGCTCTGCGGTGCGATTACCGCCGTCATGACCGGCGTCGCCTACAAGACCAGCGCCGAAATGGCCGGTGAACTCGGCGCCTTCCCGGGCTACAAGAAGAACGCGAACCATATGCTCCGGGTGATCCGCAATCACCGCAATGCCGCCTATGGGCTGAGCGAGGGGTATGAAGGCCTCAATGTCACGCCGGTCGCCCTCGATGCGATCAACTGCCCGGAAGAGGGTCTGGCGGAGGCGGCCAAGGCGGCCTGGGACGGAGCGCTTGATCTTGGCAAGAAGCACGGCTTCCGGAATGCGCAAACGACCGTGATCGCGCCGACCGGCACGATCGGACTGGTCATGGATTGCGACACCACCGGGATCGAGCCGGATTTCGCCATCGTCAAGTTCAAGAAACTGGCAGGCGGCGGCTATTTCAAGATCATCAACCGCACGGTGCCGGAGGCGCTCAACCATCTCGGCTACAGCCGCAGCGAAACCAAGACGATCATCGACTATGCGGTCGGTCATGGCACGCTTGAGGATGCGCCGGGCATCAACCACGATTCCTTGCGCGCAAAAGGCTTTACCGATGAAATCCTGGCGAAGATCGAGGGCGGTCTCGCGACCAGCTTCGATATCAAGTTCGCCTTCAACAAATTCTCCATCGGCGAGGCCTTCTGCACGGACGTGCTGGGCCTGAAGGCGGAGGATCTGAACAACTATAACTTCGATATGCTTGGTGCCCTCGGCTTCACCAAGAAGGAAATCGAGGCGGCGAACAATTACTGCTGCGGCGCCATGACCCTGGAAGGCGCACCGATCCTGAAGGAGGAGCATCTTCCGGTCTTCGATTGCGCCAACCCCTGCGGCCGGATCGGCAAGCGGCTGCTTTCGGTCGAGAGCCATATCCTGATGATGGCAGCGGCGCAGCCGTTTATCTCCGGCGCAATCTCGAAAACCATCAATATGGCCAACAGCGCCACGGTCGAGGATTGCAAGGACGCCTATTTGCTCTCCTGGAAGCTCGGGCTGAAGGCCAACGCGCTCTATCGCGATGGCTCCAAGCTCAGCCAGCCCCTCTCCGCCCTCTCCTTCGATGAGGACGATCTTGAGGATATGAACGATGAAATCCGCACGTCCCCGACGGCGGCCAGCAACGTCGTCGCCGAGCGGATTGTCGAGCGCATCGTCTCCGAGCGCAAGAAGCTGCCGACACGGCGCAAGGGCTACACCCAGAAGGCGGTTGTCGGTGGGCACAAGGTTTACCTCCGCACCGGCGAATACGATGACGGGGGCGTCGGCGAAATCTTCATTGATATGCATAAGGAAGGCGCCGCCTTCCGCAGCCTGATGAACAACTTCGCCATCGCCATTTCCATCGGCCTGCAATATGGCGTGCCGCTTGAGGAATTTGTCGAGGCCTATACCTTCACCCGGTTCGAACCCTCCGGTATCGTCGAGGGGAATGACGCCATCAAGATGTCGACCTCGATCCTCGACTATCTCTTCCGGGAGCTGGCGATTTCCTATCTCGGCCGGAATGACCTCGCCCATGTCGCCGTCGATGACCTGCGCAACGACAGCATGGGCACCGGCGACGATCAGGCAAAAATCACCGAAGATGAATATTCCGAGAGAGCGTCCGCCCTCGATAATGTCATCAATCTCGCCTCCACCGGGTATGTCCGGGCGAATAATTTCGAGGTATTGCAGGGCGGGTTGTCCGCCATGTCCCTCAATCTGGCGCAAGGCGGAGCAAGCGTTGCCGCCGCGAGCGTCGGGGCGGCTGGTGCCGTTGCCGCGGCCAGTGTCACGACGGGCGGCGGCTCAGACAAGCTCAGCCGGTCGATGGAAGCACGCATGAAAGGCTATGAGGGGGACAGTTGCGGTGAATGCGGTAATTTCACCCTCGTCCGCAATGGCACCTGCATGAAATGCGATACATGTGGCGGCACAAGTGGTTGTTCGTAAATTGTAGGATTTTAGTTGCTTGACCGGTTTCCTTAATCTGTCAGATCAAGAGTTCCGTTGTGTAATCAGTAGAGTAAAAGAGTAGTGTATGCAGTAGCGTAGAGCGTAAATTTACGTTGAGTTAGAGAAGGCAGGGTTTCAGTTCTCCAAGATTGCTTTACCTGTTAGTCTGACCTCAAAGAAAAGAGCATGTTTCCGGAAACATGCTCTTTTTTATTTCAGGCCCATGTGGTGGCAAAGCCCTTGCGCTTCAGGTTTTTCGAAATGGAACGCGATTTGCGTTTTGTCTCGATATCCGGCTGTGGCTTGCCGAAATACCACCCCTGCCCGTAATTGACGCCGAGGACATTGAGAACATGGAGCTGTTCCTTCGTCTCGACCATTTCGGCGATGGTACCGATATCAAGTTCCTGACAGAGGCGCGAGAGTGCCTTGAGGATGGCGGCATCACGCTTGTTCGTCAGCACTTCCTTGATATAGGTGCCGTCGATCTTGATGTAATCGACGGTCATGGCGCGGATATACTGGAAGGATGCCGAGCCTGATCCCATGTCATCCAGGGCGATCTCCATGCCGTTTGAGCGCAGGGTCTGGATGACATTTTCCGCCCGTTCCAGATCCTTGATCCGGCTGGTCTCGGTCACCTCAAGGCCGATATTCGCGCGAATTTCGTCATTGTCCTGATAGAGCGCCAGCAGATTGTCGATAAAGCTGTCGGATTCGAGCGAATAGCCCGAGATATTGAAGGCGAGCCGCGGCAGGACATCGCCGCGCTTCTGATATTCCAGCAGCTTGTCTTTCGTCTTCTGCGCGACGCCAAGATCGAGGTCCTGGATGATCCCCGTCTCTTCGGCGAAGGTAACGGTCTCATAGGGGCTTTCCCCGTCCTTGAAGCGCGAGAGAACCTCGTAATGATGAATTTCCTTGTCGGAAATCCGGACGATCGGCTGATACACCAGCTTGAACTTGTAATTCTGGAACACCGATTTCAGCGCCAGCATGCGGTTCATGGTTGTCTCAAGACGGTTGTCCATCCCTTCGGCCAGCGACTTGATATTGAAATCCTTGGTGTCGCTCTCGACGAAGCGGTTGATGACATACATCAGTGCCTGCGTCGCATCGCTGGTGGAAAGCTGCCCCTTCACAAGATCGATCGTGTTGCGCTGTACCGTGAGAGTGGCCTTCGGATCGGCCTCCTGTGTCAGCGTTGTGATCTGGTCTTCGAGGCTTTTTTCGTCCATCGAGCTGCTGTGCATGACGCCGTATTTGTCGTCATAGAGCCGGCCCGCGGAATCACCGCCGAGCGAATAGCGCCGCAGGAGAACGCCGATCCGGTCAAGAAACAGCGACATTTTCTCTTCATCCAGATGTTCCTGCAGCGTGGTCATGCCGTTCAGATGCAGCAGTGTCAGCTCGGCTTTCTGGCCCGAGGCGGCACTCGCCGCCAGATATTTGTCCGCGAGTTTCAGGAAGTCCTTGCGGTCGAGCAGGCCGGTGTCGCTGTCGCGATACTCCGCGTTGGAGCGAGCCGCGGCGACACTGGAAACATTCAGCGCAATATAGATATGCTCCTGATGCTTGGGCAGCTTGCAGGCACCGAGGATAGCCGTCACATTGGTCTTTGCCATTTTTGCGCCGACCGGGGTGATGCGATCCCCGAGCTTCATGGTTTCAAGAATTTTTGCAATGACGGCCTGGTCCTGCTGGGCCACGACGTCGGAAAAGGCGACGCCCTTGAGGTCCGCCATTTCATAACCGGTGATTCCCTTTGCCGCGCCCGAGGCAAAGACGACAATCCCGTTTTCGTCCAGTTCGATGAGCAAATCCGCAGCGGCAAAGGAAAAGGCGACAAAGCGTTCCTTTTCAGTGCGAAGCGTGTCTATTTTATTATCCTGTGTCACCATGCAGCCTTTTGGTTAATTCTGCTGCAGGTTACCCCGTCATTTATTAACAAATCTGAAAAATGGTGAAAAAAAAGCAATAAAAAAACCCGCGTTTCGGCGGGTTTTTCAAAATCATTGTGGTTAAGATCGCCTATTCCTCGTTTTTGGGCTTTGGCAGGACGGTCCGGATATGCAACTCCCGCAGGTTTTTCGGCGGCACTTCCGCCGGGGCCTGCATCATCAGGTCCTGTGCCTGCTGGTTCATCGGGAACAGGATGACCTCGCGGATATTCGGCTCGTCCGCCAGCAGCATGACGATGCGGTCGACACCCGGGGCAATACCACCATGGGGCGGTGCGCCATAGCGGAAGGCATTCAGCATGCCGCCGAAACGGTCTTCCACCACCTCGGCCTCATATCCCGCAATCTCGAACGCCTTCATCATGATATCGGGGCGATGGTTCCGGATGGCGCCGGACGACAGCTCGATCCCGTTGCAGACGATATCGTACTGATAGCCCTTGATCTCCAGCGGATCCATGGTCTCCAGCGCCTCAAGCCCGCCCTGCGGCATCGAGAAGGGGTTGTGGCTGAAATCGATCTTCTTTTCCGTCTCGTCATATTCAAACATCGGGAAATCGATGACCCAGCAGAAGCGGAAAACGCCTTTCTCCGAGGCATCAAGCTCATCGCCGATGCGAACGCGGGCCTTGCCGGCGATCTCCGCCGCGCCCGCCGCCTTGTCACAGGCGAAGAAGACGGCATCCCCCTCGCCCACACCGGTAATCTCGCGGATCTTGGCAATGCGCTCCTCATCGAGGTTTTTCGCGATCGGGCCCTTGGCCTCGCCATCCTTGAAGATGATATAGCCGAGGCCCCCGGCCCCTTCTTTCCGTGCCCAGTCATTCATCTTGTCATAGAAGCTGCGCGGGCGGTCCGCGGCGCCCGGCGCCGGAATGGCGCGAACGACGGAGCCCTTTTCGATATTCTTCGCGAACAGTCCGAAGCCGGAGCCGGTAAAGGGTTCGGTCGCATCGCTGATGACAATGGGATTGCGCAAATCTGGCTTGTCGGTGCCGTATTTCAGCATGGCTTCGTCAAAGGGGATGCGCTCGAACGGGGTGACGACCTTGCGGTCCCCCGCGAACTCCTTGAACACATTTGTCAGCACCGGCTCGACGGCCGCAAAGACATCTTCCTGCGTCACGAACGCCATCTCGATATCAAGCTGGTAGAACTCTCCAGGGCTGCGGTCAGCGCGGGCATCCTCGTCACGAAAACAGGGCGCGATCTGGAAATAACGGTCGAAGCCGGACATCATGATCAGCTGCTTGAACTGCTGCGGCGCCTGCGGCAGGGCATAGAATTTGCCCGGATGCATCCGGCTCGGCACCAGGAAGTCGCGCGCGCCTTCGGGCGAGGATGCCGTCAGGATCGGAGTCTGGAATTCCTGGAACCCCTGCCCCCGCATCTCGTCACGTAACGCAGAGATAATGTCCGAGCGAAGCACGATGTTCCGGTGCAGCCGTTCGCGCCGAAGATCGAGATACCGATGGCGCAGGCGGATGTCTTCCGGGTACTCCTGCTCGCCGAAGACCGGCATGGGCAGCTCTTCCGCCGCGGACTGCAGGGCGAATTCCTCGATATCCACCTCGATCTTGCCGGTCGGCAGGTTCGGGTTGATGGTCTCATCGCTGCGGGCAACAACCTTTCCCGTGATGGTGATGACGCTCTCTGAACGCAGGCTCTCCACCGCCTCGAAATTCGCGACATCATGCTCGATCACACATTGGGTAATGCCATAGTGGTCGCGCAGATCGACGAACAGCAGGTTGCCGTGGTCGCGCTTGCGGTGAACCCAGCCCGACAGGCGGACGGTTTTGCCAACATCACTCTCGCGCAGTTCGGCACAAGTATGGGTTCGGTAGCTATGCATGGATACTCTCTTAAGTCTTCGGGACCCGCCACGGGTCGGATTTGATAACGAGCGCCTGTATTACATGGTTTTTTGCCCGCCGCCAACCTTCCTTTATCGAGAATTATGGTCTATCCTGCAATGAATTGAGCTTTGCAACGTAACAAGTAACGTTTGGGTGCCTCCGGACGTGTTTTTGTTTGGAAAGGGCACTGGCAGTTAATGCAGATAATAAAAACAACGACCGCACTTCAGGAACTGGTCGACCGCTTCGCGGAACATCCCTATATCACCATCGATACCGAGTTTTTGCGGGAAAGCACCTTCTGGCCGATCCTGTGCCTTGTCCAGGTGGCGACAGAGGATGAGTCGGCGATTGTCGATCCGATGGCGGAAGGGATTGACCTCAAACCCCTGTTCGATCTTTTGCAGAATGAGACGGTGCTGAAGGTCTTTCATGCGGGCCGGCAGGACCTTGAGATTTTCCATCATCTGAATGGCGAGGTGCCGAAACCGATTTTCGACACCCAGGTTGCGGCGATGGTCTGCGGCTTCGGCGAATCCGTGGGCTATGACACGCTGGTCTCCAAGATCACCGGCAAGGGAATCGATAAATCCTCCCGCTTTACCGACTGGTCGCGCCGCCCCCTCTCCGATCGACAGCTCACCTATGCGGAGGCGGATGTCACCCATCTTCGGGAAGTCTATAAATTCCTCGCGGGCAAGCTCAAGGAGCGTGACCGCGAGGACTGGGTGATGTCGGAAATGGAAATCCTCCGGGCGCCGGAAACCTATTTCATTCCGCCGCAGGAGGCGTGGCAGCGCATCAAGGCGCGCAACAGCAATCCGAAATTCCTCGGCATCCTGCAGGCCGTTGCCGCCTGGCGGGAGGAACAGGCCCACAAGCAGG
The DNA here is from genome assembly GCF_963976355.1 of uncultured Sneathiella sp. Lineage (NCBI taxonomy): Bacteria > Pseudomonadati > Pseudomonadota > Alphaproteobacteria > Sneathiellales > Sneathiellaceae > Sneathiella > uncultured Sneathiella sp. The sequence goes on along the minus strand of NZ_CAXBKA010000009.1, from coordinate 100,870 downwards.
ATATTCCGCGCAACCGCGTGGTCCGGGATGAGGCGCTGCTGGAAATTTCCTCCAATCCGCCGAAGAATGCGGAGGCCTTGTCCCATGTCCGCGGGATCGGCAAGAAATTCGCCGATGGCCATATGGGACGGGGATTGCTGGAAGCGGTCGATGCCGGGGTCAACCTGCCCGCCGATCAGCGCCCGACAGCGACGAAGAAAGCCCCGCCACAAAAGGGAACTGGCCCACTGATGGAACTGTTACGGGTTCTTCTTAAACTGAGATGTGAGGAGAATGAGGTCGCGCAGAAGCTGGTTTGCAATATGGCCGAGCTTGAACGGATTGCCGCTGAAGATGAGGCGGATGTGCCGGCGCTTAAAGGCTGGCGCCGCCGGGTATTCGGCGAGGATGCGCTGAAGCTGAAGAACGGGGAAATCGCCCTCTCTTCCGAAAACGGGAAGATCAGGATAATTTCCCTGTAACCACCTCTATTTGCGATTCAAGATCCAGCTCCGCCGCCAGATTTTCCATCTGGTTGACCACATGATGGCCGACCAGCGGCGACAGCGAGGTCGGGATTTTCAAGGTGATCGTCGAATTGGAGATTTCAAGGCGGGTTTGCGACAGAATGCCGATCGTCCCGCCGCTGATGGTATGGGAGAGACGCAGCGCCAGACCGATGATGAGCGCGTTCTTCGCTTCCTGATCGCTCAGGAGTCGCAGACAGTCATCCGGCGCCGGGCCTGAAAAATCTCCTTTATAACGGGCATAGACCGAGAGCGCGACCATGGCCCGCCCGCGATGGCCGATACCGTTGAAGGGCGCGCGGAAAATCCGCCGGAAGGCCTGCGCCGCGCGATAGTCGGAGTTGGCCCACCAGGCGATATCCGACAGCGTCGCCGCCGCCAGGGTGAGCCGCTTGCTCTTGCGGTCGGCGGGGCGCACCAGTTCCTTCAGCCAGTCGAAGATTTCCTCGCCATGCTCGGCGAAGCGGCCCTCGCTCGCAGCCATGTCGCGGCAGGCGTCCAGAAGCGGATCGCGCTTGCGAACGGATTTCTTCAGCTCGGAAAACAGCATCCCCTCACGCAGGCCATTGCCGGAGAAGACAAAGCCCGATGGCGTCACCTTGTCGATCAGCTCCTGCATGATGATCGCCGCGGTATGCATTGTATTGGCGCGGGATTTCGGGATGCCGTTGGCGTTGTACAATTCCTCCGGTGACATCGCGAGAATCTCATCCAGCAGCGCCGCCATCTCTTCCGCGCTCAGGCGATAGTTATGGATGATGGTAAGTGGATGGTTTGTCTTGATAATATGGTATTTGGCCAGCACGCGCCAAGCACCGCCGACGGCGTAGAAATCCTTGGCGGTCAGTTCCTCCAGCCACTCGGCCTTGGCGATTTTCTTGTTGATGAACTTGCGGAGCTTTTTCTCCGGCATGTTCATGTAGGAAAGGCGGAGGGCGCCAAGGGGCAGCGTCGCCGTTTCATGGATGCGGAAATCCGATATTTCCACCAGTTCCAGACTACCACCGCCGAGGTCCCCGGCGAGGCCGTTGGCGTGGGGAATGCCGGAGAGTACGCCGAGGCCGGAATAGCGCGCCTCCTGACGGCCACTCAGCACCTGGACATTGAGGTCGCATTGCTGTTCAATCTCGGAGACGAATTCCGATCCGTTGTCGGCCTCACGCACGGCGGCGGTGGCGGCGACCATCACCCGCTCGATCCCCATGTGATGGACCAGCGCGGCATAGCGGCGCAGCGCAGCAAGGGCATCGGCCATGGCCTTCTCGCCCAGCAGCCCCGTTGTACCGAGCTCCCTACCCAGGCCGCATAAAACCTTTTCATTGAATTTGGGAAGCGGCACCCGCTGGGGGCCGTCAAAAACGACCAGACGGACCGAGTTTGACCCAATATCGATGACGGCAGTAGACTTGTCGGACACCTTGACGACAGGGTCCAGTTCTCTATCCCGTTCTTCCATCAAATTCTGATACCTGGACTTCGAAAACCAAAAAAATCTAGCTTGGCGGAACAAGCTTCGGTACAGGTTCCTTTACAAGCAAAGCCTTGCCGCGTCCAGACAAAGACGGATTGGTCATGAAATAATTATGGGCCGAGAAGGGTTTGCCCTCACCCGAAATACGCTCATATTCGCCGTTTTCCAGCAATTTCCAGCTTTGCTGTGTGTCTTTCAGGCAGACGACCATAATCTGATCGAGCACCTGGCGATGAATGGTTTCGTTGGTGACGGGGATAAGTGTCTCCACCCGACGGTCGAAGCTGCGCTGCATCCAGTCGGCGGAGGAAATGAACACCTTGGCCTCGTCCGAGGGCATCTTGTTCCCTGCCCCGAAACAGACGATGCGCGAATGCTCGAGGAAGCGGCCGACGATGCTGGTGACCTGGATATTCTCCGACATGCCCTTGATTCCGGGCCGGAGGCAGCAGATGCCGCGGATCACCAGCCGGATATCGACTCCGGCGTTGCTGGCGCGATAGAGGGCGTCGATAATGGTCGGATCGACAAGGGAGTTGAGCTTCGCCCAGATGGCCGCCGGTTTCCCGGCCTTGGCAAACTCGATTTCCGCCTCGATCATCTCGATCAGGGAATTGCGCAGGCTGTAGGGCGAGAGGACAAGCTTCTGCAGGCCCTTCGGCTTGGCATATCCGGTCACGTAATTGAACATCAGTGCGACATCCGTCGCGAGTTCCGTATCGGTCGTGAACATTGAGAGGTCGGAATAGATCGTCGCGTTCACCGGATGATAGTTGCCCGTGCCGAAATGCATATAGGTCTTGAGGTTCGCGCCTTCCCGCCGGACGACAACCGACACCTTGGCGTGGGTCTTGAGATCGATAAAGCCGTAGATCACCTGCGCCCCTGCCCGTTCCAGATCGCGCGCCCATTTGATATTCGCGGCCTCGTCAAAGCGGGCTTTCAGCTCGATCAGCGCAGTGACGGACTTGCCCGCCTCCGCCGCCTCGATCAGGGCGTTAACGACCGGGGAATTGGTCGATGTCCGATACAGCGTGTGCTTGATCGCCACCACATTCGGATCGGCCGCCGCCTGCCGCAGGAACTGGACCACGACGTCGAAGCTCTCATAAGGATGATGGACGATGAAATCCTTGTTGCTGATGGCAGCGAAGATATCCCCGCCGGTATCGCGCACCCGCTCGGGGTAGCGCGGCGTGTAGGGCTTGAAACAAAGGTCGGGCCGGTCGGCGGTGATCAGCTGTGACGTATCGGAAAGCCCCAGCAGGCCGTCGACGACAATGATAGCGCGGCCGTTCAGGTCAAGTTCAGTGCTGAGATAGTCGATAAAGGCCTGCGGCATTTCCCTGTCGACCTTGAGGCGGATCACGCTGCCCCGGCGTCGTCGTTTCAGCGCCGTTTCGAACAGCCGGACGAGATCTTCCGCCTCTTCCTCAACCTCGATATCGCTGTCGCGCACGATGCGGAACATGCCCTTGCTGGCCACTTTGTAGCCCGGAAAGAGATGATGCAGGAACAGCATCACGATATTTTCAAGGCTGATAAAGCGTATTTTTGGTCCCGGCAGCCGCACGAAGCGATCCAGCGCCTGCGGCAGCAGCAGCAGCGCCTTCAGGTTGCGTTCGGATTCTTTACGCACGAGTTCCAGGAACAGGCCGAAGCCGAGATTCTGGATAAAGGGGAATGGATGGGCGGGATCGAGCGCCATGGGCGTCAGGACCGGATAGATCTGGCGCCTGAAATATTCCTCCAGCCAGGCATGCTCCTGCTTGGTGAGTTCCTTCGGTGAAAGGACATTGACCCCACGGTGGCGGAGCTCCTGCGTCAGGCGGTTCCATTGCTGGTTCTGCTCCCCGATCAGGAGGGCGGCCTTGTGATCGACCTGCTCAAGCTGTTGCGTCGGGGTCAGGCCGTCATCGCTGAGGGTCTTGATGTTGGCCTTGATCTGCCCCCACAGACCGGCAACGCGCACCATATAGAATTCATCGAGGTTGGCGGCGGAAATCGACAGGAAGCGGAGCCGTTCGAACAGCGGGTGCGCCGTATTCGCGGATTCTTCCAAAACCCGCCAGTTAAAGGACAGCCACGACAGTTCGCGGTTGATGAGGCGCTCCGGGCTTTCCAGAAGGCTCAGCCTGTTTTCCTCTGTTTCCTTGTCCGCGCTCTTGATTTTTGTCGACATCTACACCCTGCCCTATCCAGAAATCCTACCTGTTCCGACAATATATAGGGCCTACATCATCGAATTATGACAAAGGCTGTCATAAATTATATCCCTGAAACCTTAGCCAAAGCTGAACGGCGGCGATTATTCCACCCGTGTCCAGACCTGTGTCTTGCAAAAGATCATTACACATCCGTCCACTTCCAGCTCATCCGGCTTGGTCAGGGTCAGGGTGGAGGAATAGGTCTTGCCATCCTTGGGATTATAGATCGTGCCGTCATCCCATTCATTCTTTTTCTCTTGTATAAACCCCTTAAGAATCTCAAGACCCTCGATCGGCTGTCCGCGCAAGCTAACATTCTCATTCTTGATGTCCGTCTTGGCGATCTTCTTTTCGGTCAGCGGCTCTTTCAGCCAGATGATCTTGCCGCAGAATTTGTTCCCGCAAGGCTCTATTTTTACGTGGCTTTCTCCGTCCACGGTTGACCAGACGCCGGTCACATCCTGGGCTGCGGCGGGCAAGGAGAACAGGAGCGCCAGGGCGAGCACGGGAAAGAGCAGGAAGTGTCGTATCATATAGTCTCCGGTCGATTTAACATCCCTACAATGTACCCGGAAAGGCGCCGCCATCCAACAGGATATTCTGACCGGTGATGAAGCCGGCCTTGTCGCTGCAGAGGAAGGCACAGGCCGCGCCGAATTCCTCGGCGGTGCCGAAGCGTCCGGCGGGATTGCCCGCGGCGCGTTCTTTTCGGATATCCTCGATCGACTTGCCGCTTGATTTGGAGACGGCGGCGAAGTTCCCGCGCAGCCGGTCTGTATCGAACGGTCCTGGCAGCAGGGCATTGATCGTGACATTGTCGATGACGGTCTTGCGGGCAATTCCGGCAACGAAGCCCGTCAGCCCCGCCCGCGCGCCGTTGGAGAGACCAAGAATGTCAATCGGCGCCTTCACCGCACTGGAGGTGATATTGACGACGCGGCCGAATTTCCGCTCCCGCATGCCATCGACCGTGGCCTTGATCAGCTCAATTGGCGTCAGCATATTGGCGTTCAGCGCCTTGTGCCAGTCATCCAGCGTCCAGTCATGATAGTCGCCGGGCGGCGGACCACCGGCATTGTTGACCAGGATATCCGGCTCCGGACAGGCCTCAAGCACCTCGGTCCGGCCTTCCGGCGTGGTGATGTCCCCGGCAATGGCGATCACCTCGACCGGGCTCTGGTCGCGGATATAGCTCGCGGTTTCCTCCAGCGTGCTTTTGGTGCGGGCGGTGATGACGAGATTGACCCCCTCCGCCGCCAGCGCTTCGGCGCAGCCGCGGCCAAGTCCCTTGCTGGAGGCGCAGACAATCGCCCATTTTCCTGATATTCCGAGATCCATTTTCTATTCCTGTTCTTCCCTGAAAACCTCGCGCAGGAGCGAGACCGTTATTTTTCTTTTTTTGGCGAGAGCGCTGTTGTCGAGGAGCGTGACGAAGCGCCGCGCCTCGGCGAAGGACCGCTCCAGCCGCCGGACGATATAGTGAATGACTTCCGGCGTGACGGCAAGTTGCCTGTCGGAAAAAAGTTTGATCACCAGCGCCGAAAACAGAGCATCGTCCGGCTCGGCAATGCGGGCGACGGGGATCGTGCCAAGGCGGGACTGAAGATCGCGCAAGGAGAGGTTCCAGCCACCGGGCGGTGTCCGGGAGGTGAGCAGCAGGCTGCCGCCCCGCTCCTGTATGAGGTTGTAAAGATGCAGCAATGCCTCTTCATCGATCCCCGGGCCGACATCCTCGATCACGAGGGGTGTCCCGGCATGGCGGCTGAGCGCCTCGATATCCAGCGTTGCAAGGTCCTCTGCACTCAGGGCCTCGGCGCCGCTCTGTGTCTGCCAGACGTTTGCGAGATGTGACTTGCCGCAGCCTTTCGGGCCGACCAGCAGCAGCACCCGTGTCGGCCAGTCCGGCCATTTGTCAATCCAGGCGACCGCATCTTCATTCGCCTCGGTGACCAGAAAGTCATCCCGGCCCGTCGCCGCGCGAAAGGAGAAATTCATCGGTATCTGAGAGGGTTGCATCGAATTTCTCAACTATCGCCTTGATCCGGATGATGGGCGTCATAGAGCGGGCTCTGGAGATACTGGTCGATGGCGAAACGGCTGAGCACGCCGATAACAGCGGCCATCGGCACTGCGATGAGAACCCCGACGAAGCCGAACAGGCTGCCGCCCGCCAGCAGGCCGAACATGACCCACACCGGATGCAGCCCGACCTTGCCGCCGACCAGATTGGGCACCAGCACATAGCCTTCCAGTATCTGTCCGATGATGAAAATGCCGACGACCAGGCCGATCATGATATAGTCGGGCCAGAACTGGATCAGCGCCACCCCGACCGAGGCAATAAAGCCGATGATCGCGCCGACGAAGGGAATGAAGGAGATCAGCCCGGTGATAATCCCGATCAGGAAGCCGAATTCCAGCCCCGTCAGCATCAGCGCGATACTGTAATAGACGGCGAGGATCAGGCAGACCAGTGCCTGCCCGCGCACGAACCCGGCCAGCACATCATCTATCCGTTTCGCCAGCATGCGGATCTGTGCCGCATGTTTCTTGGGCAGCCAGCTATCGATCCGTTCGACGATATGATCCCAGTCCCTGAGAAGGTAAAAGGCGACTACCGGGGAGATGACGAGCAGGGTAATAATATTGACGAAAGCAAGCCCGCCATCGATGATATTTTCGGAAAACGTCGCCAGTTTCTTCACCATTTCGCTTACGTACTGTCCGACGGTATCGTTGAATTCCTGATTCTGCCGCCAGGCGGGAAGATCGACAAAGCGGTCAATGAAGGGCATCAGAAAGTCACGGACATTTTCGTAATATTCCGGCAAATGGTTCAGCAGGCCCATGACCTGGTCGATCAGGATCGGGATGACCAGGACGAAGGCAATATTCACCAGCACGAGGAATAGCCCGATGATGAGCGCGGTCGCCGCCGTGCGGCTCATTCCCTTCTCTTCCAGCCGGTCGGCCACGGGGTCGAGGAAATAGGCGACCCCCATGCCGAGCACGAAGGGCAGCAGGATATCGCTGAGCAGGACCAGGAACAGGACAAAGGCGACAAGCGCAATTACCCAGAACTTCAATTGTTGTTTCAGTGTCATAGGTTACTCCGGTTCCCTTCAGGCATTTTGCCGCGCCCATTGCAGAATATAGGCGATGCCCGACAGGACAGTGGTGGCGGCGACAATAAAGACAAACAGCTCGATCCCCTCGGTAAAGCCGATTTCAAATCCCATATCGCCAAGAACGAGGGACGCGAGGGCAATCTGGCAAAAAGTGTTAAGCTTGCTGAGCTTCGACGGGACAATGGTGACGCTGAGATCCATCAGCGACGTCAGGATAATGCCGCCGACAATCAGCACATCCCGGCTGACCACCAGAATGACGAGCCAGCTCGGCAATCCGTTCTGGATACCGAGCGTGATATAGATTGACACCAGCAAAAGTTTGTCCGCCAGCGGATCGAGATAGGTCCCGAGTGGGGTGACGAGGTCGAACTGCTTGGCGATCAGCCCGTCCAGGGCATCGCTGATGCCGGCAATCACGAAGACGATGAAGGCCGCATACATCTGGTTTGCCAGAATCAGCCAGACAATCGCGGGCACCATTATCATGCGGATCAACGTGATACTGTTGGGGATATTCAACGCACTTTCCAAACTGAGATAAATTATTAAGAATCAATATATTACCGCATTTACTTCGGATTGAGTGTCCAGTATCCGCCCTGATCCGCAAGGGTCAGGTCCTGCTGGGCCAGCGCCGCAGCCAACCGATCCATGTTGCCGACAAAGGTGACATACCAGAAGGCCTTTTCAACGGTGAGGTCCTTAACCTCGGTCTTGCTGACGGCCGACAGCCCCTGCACCTTTTCCTGAATGGCGAGCCAGTCGGCGAGACTGGAGATATCCGTCGTCACGGCCAGCGTATTTTCGACACTGAAATCCAGCACATTCTGGCGTTTCCAGTCTTCCTGCATCCGCGCGAGAAGATCAAATATGACGCTCTGCATCAGGGCTTCGCTGTCCTCGCTGCCCTTATAGGTCTGCACCGCGGGCGGGGTTTCCTGATCGGGCCGGATGCGCGTCACATCGAGGAGCAGCGTGCCGTCCGCATCGGTACGGGAGCGTGCCGTCACCACTTCGACCGCCGAGGCGCCGTAGATTTCCTGAATGGCAGAGAGTGCCGCCGGATCGAGATTGAGGGCCTCCCTCACATTGATTGCCTTGATATCCGTGAGGTCGCCCGCCGGGACGAGGACAGGCTGTATCATCGGTTGCGCCCAGTCATCGCGCAGACTATCCGGCTCCTGCGGGCGCAGGCCGTAATCGACGATATCCACCCAGACCGTGCGCCAAGGGTTGGGAAATTCCCAGAGATAGGCGCGCTCACCCTCCTGATAGACCGGCAGAATCAGGATCGGATCGGCGACAGATTCGCTGAACGGCAGCATATTGTTGCGGAGCAGCTTGCGCACATCGTCGCGCTTGAACTCGAATGTCAGGTCGGCGAGATAGCGCTGCGCCGAGGTCCGCTCGTTCGCCACCTGGAACGAGGCGACCAGTGGCGTGATCATGGATTCGTCCAGTTTCGGCAGGCTGCTGTGATACGGCATCGGCACCAGACGGCGGAACAGCGCATTTACCGCCCGTTCCTGCCCTTTTCTGACGGCAACCGTACGCGCCGCGGCGGCCGAGGACGCGGTTTCGTCCACCGAAATATCCCGCACGACATAGAAATTATCCGCGGCCCCGGCGGGCGCGACTGTCCCGGCAAGAGCGATCGCCAGCACAAGGGTGGCGAAAAGGCGCGAAAAGATTGGTTTTGGCTGTGTATCCGTCATTGCAAACCACTGGAAAAAAAGTATGTTGGCCCGATCATAGTCATAAACTCGGGTGCAGCATAACTTATGAAGACCGATAGCTCCAAAAAAAGTTACAGCTATAAAGAGGCAGGCGTTGATATTGTGGCCGGAAACTCACTGGTCGAGGCCATCAAACCCCTCGCCGCTGCCACCCGGAGATCCGGCGCAGACGCGGATTTGGGCGGTTTCGGCGCTATCTTCGATCCGAAGGCCGCCGGGTTCAAGGACCCCCTGCTCGTCTCCGCCACCGATGGCGTCGGCACCAAGCTGAAAATCGCCATCGATATGAACCGTCATGACACGGTCGGCATCGATCTGGTGGCCATGTGCGTCAATGACCTTGTGGTTCAGGGCGCCGAGCCCTTGTTTTTCCTGGATTATTTCGCAACCGGCGGTCTCGATGTCGCGGCGGCGCGGGATATCGTTGCGGGGATCGCCGAGGGCTGCAAACAGGCGGGCTGCGCGCTGATCGGCGGGGAAACAGCGGAGATGCCCGGCATGTATGCCAAGGGCGATTATGACCTTGCCGGATTTACCGTGGGCGCGGTGGAGCGGGATCAGCTGCTGAAGGCCGATAGCCTGAAGGCGGGCAATGTCCTCCTCGGTCTTACCTCTTCCGGTCTGCATTCCAACGGCTTTTCCCTCGTGCGCAGGCTGGTCGCGGATTTCAATCTCGACTATGCCGATCCGGCGCCGTTCGATTCGTCCCGCAGTTTGGGCGATGCGCTGATCGCACCGACGCGGATTTACGTCAAAAGCTGCCTTGAGGCGATCCGCGCCGGGCATATCCTCGCCCTCTCCCATATTACCGGGGGTGGCCTGTTCGAAAACATCCCGCGGGTTCTGCCGAAGAATCTCACGGCAAAAATCGATGCCAGGGCCTGGCCGCTACCGCCGCTTTTCAGATGGCTGGCGGAGACGGGCAATATCGCGCCGCGCGAACTGGCGACGACCTTTAACTGCGGCCTCGGCATGGTCGTCGTGGTCGATGTGAAGAATGTGGCAGCGGCGACGGCGATGCTTGAGGCCGCCGGCGAGACGGTCTACCCCTTGGGGGAGCTTGCCGCGCGCGAGGACGGCGAGGAACAGGTGGTCATTTCGGAGCTGGAAGAAACGTGGCAAAGCTGAAAGTAGCGGTCTTTATCTCGTCCCGCGGGACGAACATGCAATCGCTCGTGCGGGCCTGCCAGACGCCCGACTTCCCGGCGGAGATCGCCTGTGTGCTGTCCAATAACCTCGAGGCGGCGGGCCTTAAATTCGCCGCCGACAACAGCATCCCGACCCGCACCATCGACCATCGCGATTTTGAGACGCGCGAGGCGTTCGAGGCGGAGATCACGGCCTACCTTGAGGATTTGCAGATCGATCTGATCTGCCTTGCCGGGTTCATGCGGTTGCTGACGGAGGAATTTGTCAATCGCTGGCGGGACCGCATCCTCAATATCCACCCGTCCCTGCTGCCCGCCTTCAAGGGGCTGCATGTGCATGAGCGGGCGATCGAATCCGGCGCGCGCTTTACCGGCTGTACCGTGCATTTCGTCCGCCCGGAGATGGATAACGGGCCGATTATCGCGCAGGCCGTCGTGCCCATCCTCGAAAAGGACACGCCGGACGAGCTGGCAGCCCGCATCCTCGAGCAGGAACACCGCATCTACCCCCTCGCCCTCAAGCTGGTGGCGGAAGGACGGGTGAAAATCCACGGCCCCCGTGCTATGATCGAGCGGGCCCAGGAACAAACGCTCTCACTGTTGAATCCGAAGGTTGAAAATTTTTGAAATGCTTGTATTAATTGATTTCAAATCAACTTAAAGAACTTGTTTGGGATATGGATGAGGGATGGTTATGAAAATTCGATCTTACGTACATTATGTCCTCATGGCTGTTCTTTTTGCCCTGGCCGCTTGTAGCAACGTGATGGATCACAAGACCGATACTGTGAACATCGGTGCAATCTACAATCTGACAGGCGCACTGGGCTCGCTCGGTGTCCCTTCTTCGGAAGGGGCCGCCCTTGCGGTCGATGCGCTAAACGAGCGCGGCGGTATTCTGGGACGAGACGTCAATCTGGTACTCGTCGATGGTGAAACCAACCTTGATGTTATTCCGAAAAGAATGCAGCACCTGATCGAGACTACGGAAAACATGCCGGTAATTATTGGCGTCACCGGAACAGATTCGGCCCTGGCAGCTGCGCGCGTCGCCGCTGCGAATAAACGGGTTTTCATTACCTCGGGTGCCACCTCCACCTTGCTGCCAGCGGATGTGCCGACATATCTGTTTCTTGCCTGCTATGGCGATAACGTGCAGGCCGCCGTGGCCGCCGACTGGGCGATTTCGGACCTGAATGCCCGGACTGTGGCGGTCCTTTATAAAACCGATATGACCTATACCAAGCTGATCCGGAAGTATTTTGAAGAGGTCTTCAAGGAAAAGGGCGGTAAAGTCATTTTCAGCCAAGGCTATACTGCGGACAGCCTGAAGGACGTGATCGCACAACTACCCGCCGCCGATCTTGTCTATTTTGCGGCTGCGCCCGATGAAGTGGTCAAGGGAATCACGGCGATGCGCGCGACAGGTTACGCAGGTCCCATTGCCAGCGGGGACGGGTTTGATATTGATGAAGACTGGAAAAAGCTCCCGACGGAAGACAATTCCTTCTTCACGACCCATGCCGATGTAAGCGCCGCCAATACCAGCGCTGAAATGATTGCGTTTCGCAAGGCCTTTGCTGCCAAATATCCTGATCAGGAACCGAGTGCCTTCTCCGCGTTAGCATATGATGCGGTCATGCTTATGGCAGAGGCAACCGAGAAAGCAGGCTCGCTTGGCGCGGATGCAATTCAGAAAGCCCTGTCCACATTGCAGGATTACAAGGGCCTCACCGGCACTATTTCCTATCAGAACGGCAGCCGCATTCCGGTGAAATCCGTGGCATTGTTCAGGGTGAAGAACGGAGAGGAAGCATTCGTTCAGGAAATCTTGCCCGATTCCGTTCCTGCCCCCTGACCCGTTCCGGCTATCACTGTCGTTCTATTCGCGGACAGCTATATCCTTGCTGTCCTCGACGCCCATGAACACGGCAAGGATGCGTGTCGGTATATGCCCCGCGCCTATATTGCTGAAAAAGATTGAACCTACTATCATAGCGGCATGGCGAAGAAAGAGATAAACACTCAAAACGAGCGGCGCAATGTCGATACTTTCAAGCTCGCGGTGCATCGCACGGAACTGGCCAACCGCCGCACCCTGATGTCCTATATCAGGACGGCGATCGGACTGACCGCCGCCGCCATCGGCCTGATCCATTTCATTGATGAGCCCTGGCTGAGCCATGTCGGCTGGGGGCTGTTGCCGCTGGCGGTGATATGCCTGCTGGTCGGGCTCGATGATTACCACCGCGTCAGAAAATCGATCGATGCCGAAAAGCGCGACGGCGGCCTTTAATTTCCTGATTTAACGCATAAAAAAAGCCGGAGGCGGTGTCGCGCTCCGGCTTTTCTGAATGGGTTCTGATTAGCGTGAGTAGAACTCGACGATCAGGTTCGGCTCCATGACGACCGGATAGGGCACGTCAGAGAGTTTCGGGATCGCGTTGAAGGTGCCCTTCATCGCCTTGTGGTCAACCTCGATATATTCCGGCACGTCGCGTTCGGCGCTTTCGGAAGCTTCCAGAACGAGGGCCATCTGCTTGGATTTCTGGCGTACCTCGACAACGTCGCCCGGTTTCACCTGATAGGAGGCAATATTCACCTTGCTGCCGTTCACGGTCACATGGCCGTGGTTGACGAACTGGCGCGCGGCGAAAACGGTTGGCACGAACTTCATGCGGTAGACAACTGCGTCCAGACGCCGTTCCAGCAGGCCGATGAGGTTTTCCGATGTGTCGCCCTTCAGGCGGACAGCTTCCTCATACAGGCGGCGGAAGCCCTTCTCGGTGATGCTGCCGTAATAGCCTTTGAGTTTCTGCTTGGCGCGGAGATGGATGCCGAAGTCGGAGATTTTTCCGCGGCGGCCCTGGCCATGCTGGCCCGGTCCGTATTCGCGGCGGTTCACCGGGCTTTTCGGGCGGCCCCAGAGATTCTCGCCCATACGGCGATCGATTTTGTATTTCGCTTGAATGCGTTTGCTCATTTACTTGATCCAGTTTTCGATTTCAGGAAAAAGGCATGCCGACGAGGCTTGCACAAGCCGCGCATAATAGGTTTCGCGGGCCGGTTGTCAATCCTTTTCCGGCGCTTTTTTGCCGTTTAGCCGCTCAAGAAAGCCGAGAATCTCGTAACTCACCCGTTCCGGGGCTTCATGCGTGACCCAATGGGTGATTCCGGGCAGCCGGACAATGGTGAGATCATCGATGAAATTCTCCAGCCCGTCGAGATTTTCCGGGACCAGCATTTTATCCCCCTCTCCCCAGACAACGAGGGTCGGCACCTGCACCCGGAATGCCTCGGGATCGAGGCCGAAACTTTGTCCCTTGGTCTGCTCCGTCGCCGGAACCAATGGGGACGCGCGGTAGTAATTCAGCATCGCCGTCATCGCGCCGGGCTGCGTCCAGGCGGTCTTGTAGGCAAACTCGTCCGTCTCCGTCATCTCGCCGGTCGGGATGAGGTCACTGAACGTCCAGTCCCAAAGCTGCTTGCAGTCCTCTGCCAGCAGTTCCGTCTCGACATCCGGGATCTGGAAGCGGGCGATATACTGGCTGTGCGCGATCTGCGCGTCGTGATGACGGAGCAGTTCGGCAAAAAGAAAGGGATGCGGCCCGTTGAGGATGACAAGGCCCTTCACCCGCTCCGGATTGGCGATGGCGACGGCCCAGGCGATGGCCGCGCCCCAGTCATGGGCAACGAGATAGAATTTTTCGGTCCCGAAATGATCCGCCAGGGCCAGAACGTCGCCGATCAGATGCTTGATGCCATAGGCCCGGATGCCGTCCGGCTTGTCGGAGAGGTTATAGCCGCGCATGTCCGGCGCCACCGCGTGATATGTCTCGCCAATCCTCGGAATCTGGTCTTTCCAGCAGTACCAGAATTCCGGAAAGCCATGCAGCATGAGCACCAGCTCGTCATTCTCCGCCCCGCATTCCGCATAATGCAGCGTGATGTCGCCGAGTTCCGCCCGGTCATGCTTTATCGCCGTCATCCCTGTTTTCCTTTACCTTCATGGTCAGGCCCTTGATGATGCCCTGAAAGGCGCGCACATCGGATTCCATCAGCCCGAGCCGCTGGAACATATTGCGCATATTCTGCAGGATGACCTGTTTTCGCTGCATGATCGGATCGAAATACCCCCGCGCATTGAGGTCCGTCTCGATCCGCGCGAAAAGATAGGCAAGCTCCGCCTTGTTGGCGGGGCGTTCCTCGTTAAGGATGCGGACGGGCGGTGTCTCGTCGCCCGCCTGAAACCATTCATAGGCGACCAGCAGCACGGCCTGTGCGAGATTGATGGAGGAAAAATCGGGATTGAGCGGGACCGAGATGATGCTGTCCGCAAGGGTCACATCCTCCTTCGAGAGGCCGACGCTTTCCTTGCCGAACAGGATGCCGGTTGCGGTGCCGGTGGCCGTATGATCGCGAAGCTCCGCCGCTGCGGCCCGGGGTGTTGCGATCTTCTTGATCACGTCGCGCGGCCGGGCGGTGGTGGCATAGACATGGTTGAGATCGGCGATGGCGTCCGCCGTGGTCGCATAGACGCGGGTGTTATCGAGCACGATATCCGCGCGCGAGGCCATGGCGACGGCGCGATCGTTGGGCCAGCCGTCGCGGGGCGCCACAAGGCGGAGGTCGATGAGGCCGAAATTCAGCATCGCCCGGGCCGCCGCGCCGATATTCTCGCCCATCTGCGGTTCGACCAGGATGATGGCGGGCATGGCGGCGTCCGTCATCGGCCGCTTACTTGCGGCCCGCCGGGGCGCCAGCGCGATAGAGCTTGTAGGTGATGCTGTCGATCAGCGCCGCGAAAGACGCATCGACGATATTGGGCGATACGCCGACGGTGAACCAGCGCTTGTTGGTCTTGTCCGTGCTCTCGATCAGGACGCGGGTCACCGCCTCGGTGCCGGAAGTGAGGATACGCACCTTGAAGTCCACGAGGCGCAGATCGTCGATATAGTCAGAAAACTTGCCAAGATCCTTGCGAAGCGCGCTATCGAGTGCGTTGACCGGGCCGTTCCCCTCGCCGACGGACAAAAACCGCTCCCCGTCGATGATCAGCTTGACCACCGCATCGGAGACGGTGAGCAATTCGCCCTTGGCATTATGGCGGCGTTCGACGGAGACGCGGAAGCTCTCGACATCGAAATATTTCGGCACCTGGCCGAGGCGACGCCGGGCCATCAGTTCGAAACTGGCGAGTGCGCCATCGTAGGAAAAGCCTTCGAACTCTCGTTCCTTCACCTCTTCCAGCATCCGGTCGACCTTCGGGTCCTTCGGATCGATATCGAGACCAAAATCCCGGAGCTGGGCGAGGATGTTCGACCGGCCCGCCTGATCGGAAACCAGCAGATGCCGTCTGTTACCGACCAGTTCCGGCGGCACATGTTCGTAGGTTTTCGGATCCTTCTCCACCGCCGAGACATGCAGCCCGCCCTTATGAGCGAAGGCGGCGGAGCCGACATAGGCCTGATGCCGGTTGGGGGAGCGATTGAGGATATCATCCAGCAATCTGGATATGGCGGTGACATTCTTCAGCCCTTCCTCCGTGATGCCCGTATCGATCGTCGATTTGAACGGCTCCTTCAGCATCAGCGACGGGATGAGGGAGATGATATTGGCATTACCACAGCGCTCCCCAAGGCCATTGAGGGTGCCCTGCACCTGCCGCACGCCGGCCTTCACCGCCATCAGCGTATTGGCGACGGCATTTTCCGTATCGTTATGGGTATGGATGCCGAGATGGCTGCCGGGGATATGCTCGATCACCTCGGTGACGATGCGTTCCACCTCGTCCGGCAGCGTACCGCCATTGGTATCGCAGAGCACCATCCAGCGGGCGCCCGCGCCATAGGCGGCCTTGAGGCAGGCAATCGCGAATTCCGGGTTCGATTTATAGCCATCGAAGAAATGTTCCGCGTCATACATCGCCTCCCGTCCCTGCCGGACGATCTCGGCGATGCTGTCGGCGATCAGCTCCAGATTTTCCTCCATGGTGATGCCGAGGGCGACATCGACATGGAAATCCCAGCTCTTGCCGACGATGCAGACGGCGGGCGTCTTGGCATCGAGAATGGCACTCAGCCCCGGATCGTTGGAAACACTGCGCCCCGGACGGCGGGTCATGCCGAAGGCGGTAAAGGTTGCGTGTTGCAGCTCGGGCGGATTGGCGAAAAAGGCCGTGTCGCCGGGATTGGCCCCGGGCCAGCCGCCCTCCACATAGTCGATCCCGAGATCGTCAAGCGCCTTCGCAATGGTCGTCTTATCCTCGACACTGAAATCCACGCCCTGCGTCTGCGCCCCATCGCGCAGCGTTGTGTCAAAAAGATAAAGTCTTTCCCGTTCCATTACATTCTCTTCCATGTGGTGCCGCCCGGTCCGTCTTCGAGGATAATGTTTGCAGCTTTTAACTCATCACGAATTTCATCGGCCCGCTTGTAGTTCTTTTGCTTTTTTGCTTCATCGCGTTCCGCAATTAGTTCTTCAATTTTCTCATTCCAGAACGTAAAATCACCAACCGCTTTAGATCCGCTTTTTTCAGTAAATTCTCTGGGAACACTCACCACAATATCGCCGCGACCCTGAAACCATTCTTTAGGAGTCATACTTAATAAACCCATAAGCTGGCCGCTAGCGATTAGTTGTCCTTTTAGTCGAGATTGCTCAGCTTTATTTTTTTCTCGCCGCAACTGCTTGCCTAAATTCTGTATCTTGAGAAAAGCAGCATAAGTATCGAGATCATCAGACAGTGCCGACACAACTTCGGGGTTTGGCTCAAGTGGCCCAGTTTTAACGTCGTCAAAATCTTTGAGAACAATATAGAGCTTGTTCATTTCAGTTTTGGCTTGCTCTAACCCGTAGTCAGTCCAATTCAAGGGCTTTCGATAAGGGGTTTTGAGCATATACAGACGAATAGCTTCACCTGGCGCTTCTTCCAGCACACCTCTAACAGTGCGGAAATTACCAAGCGATTTTGACATTTTTTTGCCATCGACCATAAGAAAGCCGTTATGCACCCAGTATTTGGCGAACGGCGCGCCGTCATGGGCGCAGCAGCTTTGCGCGACCTCGTTTTCGTGATGCGGGAAGATCAGATCACGCCCACCCCCATGGATATCAAAGGTAATGCCGAGGGTCGCCTCGCTCATGACCGAGCATTCGATATGCCAGCCGGGACGACCACGCCCGAAGGGGCTGTCCCATCCCGGCATCTCGCCGGTGGACGGCTTCCAGAGGACAAAATCGGCAGGATCCTTTTTATGTGGGGCAATCTCTACGCGGGCACCCTCAATCATTTCTTCGCGGTTGCGGCCCGACAGCTTGCCGTAATCGGCCATGCTGGTGACATCGAAGAGAACATGACCCTCCGCCTCATAGGCGTGGCCCTTTTCGATGAGTTTGGAGATCATCTTGATCATGCCGTCGATATGTTCGGTCGCGCGGGGTTCAAGGTCCGGCGGCAGCGCATTCAGCGCCGCCATATCGTCATGATAGGCCTGGGTCGTGCGGCTGGTCAGCGCGTCGATGCTTTCGCCGTTCTTTGCCGCCGCGTCGATGATCTTGTCCTCGACATCGGTGATGTTGCGGACATAGGTCACCTCATAGCCCAAATGCCGGAGCAGCCTTGCGAGCACATCGAAGATCACCACCGGGCGCGCATTGCCGATATGCGCACGATCATACACCGTCGGCCCGCAGACATACATCCCGACCTTGCCCGGCTCCATGGGCACGAACTCTTCCTTCTTGCGATGGGCGGTATTGTAGAGATGCAGGGTCACAATTCTTCCTTAAACTCAGTCGGTGGCGGCGTTCAGGCGCGCGAGTATATTTTCCCGGCCGATCAGGGGCAACAGATTGTTCATTTCCGGCCCGTGCGGCTGTCCGGTCAGCGCGAGACGGAGCGGCATGAAGAGCGCCTTGCCCTTGGCGCCGGTCTTCTCCTTCACCGCCGTTGTCCAGGCTTTCCAGGTCTCGGCCGTGATCTCGCCCGCGGGCAGTTCCGCCGCCGCAGCATGCAGGAAATCCGCATCCTCGATCACCGGGGTCATCGGTCCCTTGATTGCCCGCCACCAGAGTTCCGCGTCCCGCAAAGTCGAGAGGTTGCCGCGCACGGCGTTCCAGAACGCCTCGTTCGCGCCATGCAGGGAAATCCGCTCCTGCACCTTGCTCCAGCTTGTCTCATGAAGGAGCTTGGCGTTGAGATTGGCGAGTTCCGCCGGATCGAACTTGGCGGCGGCGCGGCTGAAGTGGGTGATATCGAAACCGTCGATGACCGATTGCAGATCATGGCAAATCTCGACATTGTCGGAGGTGCCGAGCCGCGCGAGCAGGCTGTTGAGCGCCATGGCCTCGATCCCGTTCTCGCGCATCTCGCGGAGGCTCTGGCTCCCTTCGCGCTTGGAGAGCGGTCCGCCATCGGGGCCCATCAGCAGCG
The DNA here is from genome assembly GCF_963976355.1 of uncultured Sneathiella sp. Lineage (NCBI taxonomy): Bacteria > Pseudomonadati > Pseudomonadota > Alphaproteobacteria > Sneathiellales > Sneathiellaceae > Sneathiella > uncultured Sneathiella sp. Next base: position 82,237 of record NZ_CAXBKA010000009.1, on the reverse strand, counting down.
GGATATGGCCGAAGGTCGGGATATCCGATCCCAATGCCGTGAAAATCTGGATATGCAGCGCCGTGTTGCTGACATGATCCTCCCCGCGGAGGACATGGGTAATGCCGAAATCGATATCATCGACGACGGAGGGCATGTGATAGAGCGGTCGTCCGTCCGAGCGGATCAGGACGGGATCGGACATGCTGGCGCCATCGACCTCGACGGTGCCGCGCACCAGATCCTCCCAGCGAATGACCTCCTGATCCAGCTTGAAGCGCCAGTGCGGTTTTCTGCCCTCGGCCTCGAAGGCAGCAACCTCGTCTTTCGTAAGCTTGAGGGCCGACCGGTCATAAATGGGCGGCTGTTTGCGGGCGAGCTGGCGCTTTCGTTTGTAATCGAGTTCTTCTCCGGTCTCATAACAGGGATAGAGCCGTCCCGCCTGTCTCAGGGTCTCGAACGCATTCGTATAGGCGGCGGTGCGGTCCGACTGTTTCTTGAGGTCCGACCATTCCAGCCCGAGCCATTTCAGATCCTCCTGGATGGCGTCCGCATATTCCTCGGTCGAGCGTTCAAGATCGGTGTCATCGAGGCGCAGGATCATCTCGCCACCGTCCTTTTTGGCGGACAGCCAGTTGATCAGGGCGAGCCGGGCATTGCCGACATGCAGATATCCGGTCGGACTCGGGGCAAATCTGTAAACAGAGGTCATCTTTTGTCCCTGAATCCATTGGTGATCGGGTAGCGCCGGTCGCGGCCGAAGCTCATGGTCGAAATCTTGACGCCGGGCGGTGACTGGCGGCGTTTGTATTCGGCGATATAGAGCAGGTTCTGGATGCGGGCGATGGTATGGGCGTCAAAGCCCGCCGCCACCAGCTCGGCGAGGGATTTCTCCTCCTCCACCAGCCCGTGAAGAATACCGTCGAGGATTTCATAAGGCGGCAGGCTGTCCTCGTCCTTCTGATCCTCCCGAAGCTCCGCCGACGGCGGCTTGGTGATCACCCGCTCGGGCATGACCGGGCCGTCGGGGCCGCGGAACATCGGCGAATAATGCGTGTTCCGCCATTCGGAGAGCTTGAAGCAGGTCACCTTGTAGACATCCTTCAGAACCGAATAGCCGCCGCACATATCGCCATAGAGCGTCGCATAGCCAACGGACATTTCCGACTTGTTGCCGGTGGTCAGCACCATCGGTCCCAGCTTGTTGGAAATCGCCATCAGCGTCATGCCGCGCAGGCGCGACTGGATATTCTCCTCGGTGATATCCGCCTCGGTTCCTGCGAAGACATCGGCCAGCATCGTCTCCATGGCCTCGACCCCCGGTGCGATGGAGATGGTATCAAGCCGGGTGCCGAGCATCCTGGCGCAGCCCGCCGCGTCATCGAGGCTTTCCTGCGATGTGTATTTCGAGGGCATCATCACGCAATGCACCCGCTCCGGTCCCAGCGCATCGACGGCGACGGCGGCACTCAAGGCACTGTCGATCCCGCCCGAGAGGCCGAGGACGACGCCCGGAAAGCGGTTCTTCTCCACATAGTCCTTCAGGCCGAGGACCATGGCGTGATAGATCCGCTCCATCGGCGTGCCGGGATCGACCAGCTCGCTCGTCTCGCAGACCCAGCCATCGCCCTCCCGCCGCCAGTCGGTGATCAGCAGGCTTTCCTTCCAGCTTGTCATCTGCACCGGCAGCGAACGGTCCGCGTTCAGCACGAAGGACGCGCCGTCGAAGACAAGCTCGTCCTGCCCGCCGATCTGGTTGACATAGACCAGCGGCAGGCCGGTTTCCGTCACCCGCTCGACTGCGTGGTTGAGCCGTTCGTCCGATTTCATATGATCATAGGGACTGCCGTTCGGCACGATCAGGATTTCCGCACCTGTCTCGGCTAGGCATTCGGCAACCTCGGGGAACCACATATCCTCGCAGATCATGACCCCGAGCCGGACGCCCTTGAACGGAATGGGCCCGGGCAGCGGTCCGGCCTTGAAAATGCGGTATTCATCGAAGACGCCGTAGTTCGGCAGCTTGTTCTTGAAGCGGCGGGCGGCGATCTTCCCCCCCTCCAGCAGGCAGACCGCGTTATAGAGTTTCCCTTCCTCGACCATCGGCGCGCTCATCAGCATGGCGGGCCCGCCGTCGAGGGTCAGCTCCGCCAAGTCCTCCATCGCCTTCTGGGTGGCACGCTGAAAAGCAGGTTTACGGACCAGATCCTCGGGCGGATAGCCGCTCAGGAACAGTTCCGGATAAACGACGATATCCGCCCCGAACGCCTCCGCCTCCTCGCGGAAGGCACGGGCGAGTGCGACATTGGCGTCAAGGCTGCCGAGTGTTGGGTTGGCCTGGGCCAGCGCAATTTTCAATTGGTCTGTCATGAAGAATTTCTAACCCGCCTTGACGCGCGCCGCAATCGCCAGATCGGCTTTTGGACTGAAATCTTTCAAAAATTTCGAAAATCAGGGGTTATTCGACCCCAGCGACGGACCGCAATCCTGAAGGCCGGTGGCGTCCGGGTCCTCTTCGGCGGGTTCATTCTCGCCCTCCTCGCCTTCGCTATAGGCAGGCGGCTCGTCATTGATCCATTCTTCGGTTTCCGGGTTGAGGGTGGCGACGGCGGCACCGGCGCGGACCGGCATGGCGACAAAGGCCCCCTGCTCATCCATCGGCATGGCCGGGGATTTATACATCCGATAGATGGCAAAGAGGCCAATGGCAATATGCCCGATCGCCAGCCAGCCGAAGAAAACATAGCTTCCCATCAGGGACATCAGCGGACCGACGATGATCGGGCCGAAAATCGCGCCGCAGCCGTTGACGAGGATCAGACCGCTACTCGCCGCCACCATTTTATCGACCTCGATATGATCGTTCGTATGGGCAATACAGAGCGAATAAAGCGGCACCGAAAATCCGCCGAACAGCCCGACGCTCAGCAGGAACAGCAGGAAGCTCCCGGTCTCCCCGGCGTAGAGCGCGAGAATGGCCGCCGCCCCGCTCAGCATGGTCGTCACCATCAGGATCATGCGTCGGTCAAACCGGTCCGACAGCCGCCCGACCGGCCATTGCAGGATCACCCCGCCCATGATCATCACACTGATGAAGCTCGAAATCTGGGCGACGGACAGGCCGATATTATCGCCATACACTGCCGCCAGGCCGTAGAACGCGCCGCCGGTCACCCCTTGCGCAAACATGCCGACGATGCCCAGCGGGGAAATCTTGTAGAGTTCCTTGAGCTTGAGCCGGGCGCTCGCCGTGAAATTCGGTGCCGCATTCGCGGTCAGCGCCATCGGGATCAGCGCGACGGAAATCAGCACGGAGATAAAGATAAAGAGCGTATATCCGCCCGGATCGGCGAGGTTGAGGAACAGCTGTCCGCCCGCCATGCCGCCCATCATGATGATCATATAGACAGAGAGAAGCTGTCCGCGCGTCTTGTTCGTCGCCGCGTCATTGAGCCAGCTTTCACAGACGATATAGAGACCGGCGAAGGCGAAGCCTGTCAGCAGCCGCATGAAACCCCAGACGATGGGATCGACGAAGACGACATAGATCAGCGCCGCCGAGGAGGCGAGCGAGGCCAGTGCCGCGAACACGCGCACATGGCCAACATTCGCCAGAATCATCGGTGTGATGATGGAGCCGACCAGGAATCCGAGATAGTATCCGGACATGACAAAACCGGTGACCGCCGCGGGAAATCCTTCCAGCGTCGCCCGGATGCCGACAAGGCTGATCTGCAGGCCGTTGCCGACCATCAGCAGGCCCAGGCCCAGCAACAGGGGCCATGAATTTCTCACCGCAGCATACATCGCACTTCGTCCGCTACAAAAGGAATCGCGTAAAGCCCGCTTTGATCACATTTGGCGCTTTGTGCCAATCAGAAAGCGACATTTTCTGTCCTGATAAGGAAGGTCAGGGTTTTTCTTTGCGCAGCAGGAACTCGCGACCGAGTTTGACGGCCGGTGTGCCGTCGTAAGAGATGATATCCGCCGTTGCATAGGTCTCCGGCCAGATCTCCGGCAGGAAGGACCCCGTGCCGATCACATCGATGGGGGCCTTCATGTTGCCCATGGTCCGGCATTTCTCCGGCGAGAAGCCCGAGGAGGCGACAATCTTCACCTTGTCGAAACCTGCTTCATCCAGCTGTTCGCGCATCAAATAGATGGCCGCCGCCGAGACTCCGGTCCCGACCAGCCATTTCAGCTCCTGTTCGGAGCGGTACTGGCGGATGCCGCGCGGCATGTGCCGTTCCAGCACCGCATAGGAGGTGGCGGGATCCAGCCCCTCGATAAAGCGGCCGCCATGGGTATCGATGCGGACGGACACGCGCCCCGCTGCCGCCATGTCGGGAAAACGGCGGCAGGTGGCCAGCGCGTCGGTAATTTCCTTGCCGTAGTAATCGACAAGGACGGTGAGCGGATCGTCCGGAAAGCTCTCATGGAACATTTCCGCTGCCCGCACGGTGCTGCCCGCATAGCCGATCAGGGCGTGGGGCATGGTGCCCATGCCAAATTCGTTACCGAAATAATGCGCGGTCGCGTTATTGGCATTGCCGATGAAGCCAAGCGCTCCCAGTTCCCGGACCACGGCGCGGCTGCCGACGGAGGCGGCATAGGCCATCAGTTCCGCCATCTCCGACCCGGCGCAATGACGGGCGTCCATAGCCAGGAAATATGTCTCCGGCATGTGGGAGCACATGGCATAGGCGTTATAGGCCGCGACACAGGCGGAGCCCAGCTTCTGCAGGTAAAGCGTCTCCAGATCGACAAGGTTGTGGAAACTGCCGGTGATATAGACAAGTGGCTCGCCGGCGCCGACCCAGTCCCCTTCCTCGAAGCAGGGCTCGATCTGGAAGCTGTGGCCGCGCATTTGCGCCATGCCGTTCAGCCAGTCCAGCATCAGGCGCGGACAGAAGATGACCGGGCGCCGCATGAAGACGGCATAAGTGACCGTCTTATCGCCAAAATGCCCGATAACGCGCTTGGTCTTGTTAAAATACTGGTCCGTATGGTCGGCGATGGCGCGATCCACCGTCTCCCGCTTGTCAACTGGCGTCTGGCTGGTCATGTCCCTGTCAGGTTACGAGGCTGCTGCGATAGCGGCGCCGTTGCCCCTTTCCTTCTTGATCATTTCGGAAATCAGGAACGCCAGCTCCAGCGCCTGATTGGCATTGAGGCGCGGATCGCAGGCCGTGTGATAGCGGTCGCTGAGGCCCTCCTCGGTGACTTCGAACGCGCCGCCGATGCATTCGGTGACATTCTGCCCCGTCATCTCGAAATGGACGCCACCGGCATAGGTGCCTTCCGCCTGGTGCACATCGAAGAACTGGCGCACTTCTTCCAGAATGCGATCGACCGGGCGGGTTTTGTAACCGGTCGCCGATTTGATCGTATTGCCATGCATTGGATCGCAGGACCAGACAACCTTCCGTCCCTCGCGCTCAACTTTGCGGATCAGCTCGGGCAGATGTTTCTCCACATTGTCCGCGCCAAAGCGGCAGATGACCGTCATCCGGCCCGCCTCATTCTTCGGGTTGAGCGTATCAATCAGCCTGAGCAAACCATCTGCGGTCTGCGTCGGACCGGCCTTGACGCCGATCGGGTTGGCAACGCCGCTCAGGAATTCCACATGCGCTTCGTCAGGATCGCGGGTGCGGTCGCCGATCCACAGCATATGGGCCGAGGTATCGTAGTAATCGCCCGATGTACTGTCGACGCGGGTCAGGCTCTGCTCATACGGCAACAGCAGCGCCTCATGTGAGGTGTAAAAATCCGTCCGCCCCATTTCGGGGGTGTTATTAGAGGTCACGCCGCAGGCCTCCATGAAGGCAAGCGCGTCATGAATGCGGTCGGCCATCTCACGGTAGCGTTCCCCCTGATCGCCGCTGGCGACGAAGCCCATGTTCCAGCTATGGACCTGATGCAGATCGGCATAACCGCCTTGCGCGAAGGCGCGCAGCAGGTTGAGGGTCGAGGCCGCCTGTGAATAGCCTTTCAGCATCCGCGCCGGATCGGGTATGCGGGCGTCCTCGTTGAAGTCGAAGCCGTTGATGATATCGCCACGGTAGCTCGGCAGTTCAACGCCGTCCTGGGTTTCCGTATCGCTGGAACGTGGTTTCGCGAACTGACCGGCGAGACGGCCCACCTTGACCACCGGGCAGTTGGCACCGAAGGTGAGGACCACCGCCATCTGCAACAGCACCTTGAAGGTATCGCGGATATTGTCCGGATGGAATTCCGCGAAACTCTCGGCGCAGTCACCGCCCTGCAGCAGGAAGGCTCGGCCTTCCGCCACATCGGCGAGTTTTTTCTTAAGGCTTCTCGCCTCACCTGCAAATACGAGGGGCGGAAAGGATTTCAGTTCACTTTCCACCGCGCCAAGCGCGTCGAGATCCGGATAGGTTGGCAGCTGGCGGGCATTTTTTTGTCTCCAGCTGTCAGGGGTCCAGGATTTGGTCATCTCGATATTCCTCAAATTTAGTTTCGCTTCATTAACGCTATTATCTACAGCCTTTTGCCGTTTTCGCAATCCATAACCGGCCATTTAGCGGATAAATGACCAAAAAACAGGCTTAAATCATATGTATACGGTATAAATCCGGGCAAATCACGCCGCGACGAACTTCTCCCGCATGGTGACGATTTCCTCGGCGAGCGAGGGATGAACACCGACCGTCGCGTCAAACTGTGTCTTGGTCGCCTTACATTTGAGGGCGATGCCGACGGACTGGATAATTTCCGCCGCGTCACCGCCGACAATATGCACGCCGACGACAATATCTGTCTTCTGATCAACGATCAGCTTGACGAACGCCTTTTCTGTTCCGCCGGTCAAGGTCATTTTCATTGGACGGAATTCCGACTTATAGATATCCACCTCACCGAATTTCTCCCGCGCCTCAGCCTCTGTCAGACCGACGGTGCCGACCTGCGGCTGTGAAAAGACGGCGGAAGGGACATTTTCGTGATCCGCCGCGCTCGGACGGTTACCGAACACAGTCTCGGCGAAAGCCATGCCCTCATGAATGGCAACCGGGGTCAACGAAAGGCGGTCGGTAACATCGCCAACCGCATAGATATTATCGACGTTGGTCTGCGAGCCTGGTGAAACCTTCACGGCGCCATTTTCCTTGAGCTCGACACCGACATTTTCAAGTCCGAGGTTATCCGTGTTGGGTTTGCGCCCCGTCGCATACATGATCGCGTCGGTCTCAATCACATCACCATCTTCCAGCGTGACTTTCAGGCCGCTGTCAGTCTTCTCGATTTTTGCCGGATTTGAATGGGTGCGTAGATTGATGCCCTTTTTCTGGATCTCATCGGCCAGGAAATTCTGCACATCAGAATCGAAACCGCGCAATATTTGCGTGCTACGGTAAAGCTGCGTCACTTCGGCGCCAAGGCCGTTGAAAATTCCAGCGAACTCGACGGCGATATAGCCGCCACCAACGACAATTATCCGTTTGGGAAATTCTTCGAGATGCAACGCCTCATTCGATGAAATGGCATGTTCGATGCCGGGAACGTCGGGCATGACCGGCCATCCGCCGGTGGCGATCAGGATGTATTTTGCGGTCACCGTTTTATCACCGACGCGGACCGTGTTCTTGTCGACAATGGTCGCCCGTGCCTCGAAGAGCGTCACGTTGTTGTTATCGAGGATGCCGTGATAGATACGGTTCAGCCGGTCAATTTCCTTATCCTTGTTTTGGATCAGCGTTTCCCAGGAATGACTTGTCTCGCCAACGGTCCAGCCATAGGCGGCGGCATCCTCGAAATCCTCCGAGAAATGACTGGCGTAGACCAGCAGCTTTTTCGGCACGCAGCCACGGATGACGCAGGTGCCGCCGACGCGGAATTCCTCGGCGATGGCGACTTTCGCGCCCAGGCTTGAAGAAATGCGGGACGCACGGACACCCCCGGAGCCGGCGCCAATGACAAACAGATCGTAATCAAATTCCACTTTACTACTTCCTATATCAGACGCCGGTCACGGCATCGGGTTTGCGCGGCCCCGTTTTATGTAATGGCGATCAGCTGTCGATGCCGCCGATACACATGTATTTGATCTCCAGATAGTCTTCAATACCGTATTTCGAGCCTTCGCGGCCGATGCCGGATTGCTTGACACCGCCAAAGGGCGCCATTTCGGTCGAGATAATGCCGGTGTTGATGCCGACAATGCCATATTCCAGCCCCTCGCCGACGCGCCAGATGCGACCGATATCGCGAGCGCAGAGATAGGCGGCGAGACCAAATTCCGTATCATTCGCCATTCGGATGACATCGGCCTCATCGGTGAATTTGAATACCGCTGCCACGGGACCGAAGGTTTCCTCCTTCGCGACCTTCATTTCCTGTGTCATGCCGGTGAGGACCGTGGGTTCAAAAAATGTCTGGCCGAGGGAGTGACGCTGACCGCCAACTTCCAGCTTCGCGCCCTTCCCGAGCGCATCCTTGATATGATCCTCGACCTTCTCGATTGCTGCCTCGTTAATCAGCGGGCCTTGCGCGACGCCGTCTTCCAGGCCGTTACCGACTTTCAGGTCCCTTGCCTTTTCCGTCAGCTTCTTGATAAAGGCATCATGGATGCCATCCTGCACATAGATGCGGTTGGCGCAGACGCAGGTCTGGCCGGCATTGCGATATTTAGACGCCATCGCCGCTTCTACCGCCTCATCAAGATTGGCGTCATCGAAGACGATGAACGGCGCATTACCGCCAAGTTCCATGGAGGTTTTCTTGACTGTGCCCGCGCATTGTTCCATCAGCAGCTTGCCGACCCGGGTCGAGCCGGTGAAGGTCAGTTTGGCCACAGTGGGGTTGGAGGTCATCTCGCCGCCAATATCCTTTGCTTCCCCGGTCACGACACTGAGGATACCCGCCGGGATACCCGCCCGTTCTGCCAGCACCGCCATGGCGAAGGCGGAATAGGGTGTGAGTTCCGCGGGCTTGATCACCATCGGACACCCCGCCGCGAGCGCCGGGGCCGCCTTTCGCGTGATCATGGCAATCGGGAAGTTCCAGGGTGTAATCGCCACCGTGACGCCGATCGGCTGCTTGATGACGACGATGCGCTTGTCGCTCTGATGTTCGGGGATGGTGTCGCCATAGATGCGCTTGCCCTCTTCGGCGAACCATTCGATGAAGGACGCGGCGTAGGCCACCTCCCCTTTTGCCTCGGCCAGCGGCTTGCCCATCTCGACAGTCATGATCTTGGCGAGGTCGTCTGTTGCCTCCAGCATCAGATCATGCCATTTGCGCAGGATATTCGCCCGCTCCTTCGCGGTCTTGCCGGCCCAGCCGGGCATGGCGTCCTTCGCCGCCTCGATCGCGCGGCGGGTCTCGGCGGCGCCCATCTCCGGCACCGTGCCGATCACCTCTCCGGTTGCCGGGTTGGTCACCTCGATTTTTCCGCCGCCATCCGCGTCGCACCAGCTGCCGGCCACAAGTCCCTGCATTCTCAGCAGATCGGGGTCCTTCAGATTGAGGGGGTTGGTGTTTTTGTCCAGCATAACGGCTCCTTTGGTTGGCCTTCCCTTGGGTGTCGCCCGGATTTCCGGGCCTTTGAGAGAAAGCGGAGTTTATGCCTGTTTATGTATGAGTCAATGTTCCATCCTCAAGCTTTTTTGCACGCATCATAAGAGTCAGGTTGAAACTCGTCTCAAGGCCCCGTATCTTCGACGCCATTAGTCCTTGTAATATCATCAGAATACGTCGGAAGCGTGCGGGGGATTTGTGGCAGCCGGATCGAAAAAAGTCATATATGCGGCGCTTATCGGCAATTCGCTCATCGCGGTGTCGAAATTCACGGCGGCCTTTTTTACTGGCAGTTCGGCGATGCTGAGCGAGGGCGTGCATTCGCTGGTCGATACGGGAAACCAGATCCTGATGCTGCACGGCCTCAAGAAGGCGGCGAAGAAGCCGGACAGGCAGCATCCCTTCGGCTACGGGATGGAGCTGTATTTCTGGGCCTTTGTCGTCGCCATCCTGATCTTCGCGCTTGGCGCCGGCATTTCCCTCTATGAGGGGATCAAGCATATTCGCCATCCCGAGGTGATCACCGATCCGACCTGGAACTATGTCGTGCTCGGCCTCGCCATTATTTTCGAGGGCTGGGCCTGGACTGTTGCCTATCTCGAATTTAACCGCATCCGCGGCAAACGCAGCCTGTGGCAGGAAGTCCGGCACAGCAAGGACCCGACGATCTTCACCATCCTGTTCGAGGATACAGCGGCCATGCTCGGCCTGGTTACCGCGCTTGTCGGTATCTTTCTCGCCCAGCATCTCGGGATACCGGAACTGGATGGCGTCGCCTCGGTTGTGATTGCAGCGATCCTCGCCGCCGTTGCGGTCCTGCTCGCCATCGAATGCAAGGGCCTGCTGATCGGCGAGAGTGCGGGTAAGCAGGTCGTCGAGGGGATCGAGCAGATCATCGGCAATGACAGTCGCATTGTCAGCCTGAACGAATTGCTGACCATGCATTTGGGGCCGACGGATATTCTGGTGAATGTGAGTCTCGATTTTTCCGATGCCCTCGATTCTATCGAGGTCGAAGCCGCGATCAGTGATTTCGAGACCCGGATCAAGCAGCAGTTCCCCAATGTAAAACGCGTCTTCATCGAGGCCCAGAATTTCACGGCCCATCGCAAGGCGCTCACCCCCTGAATGAGTACAAACCTGATTTATATGCGCAAAGTCGAAGAACAGAAACGCTCGGACAATTTCCGGAAAGTCGTGCGGGAGAGCGTGACCTCCGCGGATGACTTCAAGACCGACACCGTCCGCGCACTCTATCGCTGGTGGGCGGAGTTTCAACCCGATCTTCCGCTCCGGGCTGATTTCGATATTTCCCGCCACTGGAAGCTGGCGCCCTCCCTCTATCTGGTCGAGGTACTGGGACCGGGACGTTATCGTAACCGCCTGAACGGCGAGACGGTGGTGGATATCGTCGGCACGTCCCTGCGTGGTCATGAGATCACACCGCAGGATCCATTGCCGGAAATCCGGCTGCTCTCCGACTATCTCGATACGCTGGTCGCCGGGCGGACGGCGCGGCGCTGCTCGGGCGTTGCCGATGTCTTCGGCAAAAAGTATCTGTCATTTGAGACAGTCGACTGCCCGCTCGTCGATGAGGCGGGCGATATCCGCTTCATCATCGGCGCCATGTCCCTTTTGAGATAAAACAGCCTTATCTCAAGGCACGGGAAGTAGAAAACATCGGCTTTACTTGGTCCTTGTAATAAAAAATAGGCTTGATTTCCGCGTTGCAAGGTTTCAGAATTGGATAAATCTGTTTGAAACTGTTGATCTGGCAATGCGTATTTACGGGCCCTTATCACAGACAGTCCGGGCCCGGGTATCGCGCGTTGCCGCAGGAAGACAAGCTGGGCTCTCTTCAACAATGTAAATTTCAGTTGCAAGGGAACGTTTACGCCGCAGAAGCGTTATACTATCAGCTTGGTCTCCGGCCGGACATAACGGGAGTTGATATGATCGCTTTATCTCAAATCCTCAAACGCCTCATCAGGCAGGGCAAGCTCACGGTGATTGATCCGGATGGCCGGGAAATCCTCTTCGACAGCGGCACTCCCGGCCCGGTCGTCAAAATGCGCCTGCATACGAAAGCCGTGACCCGCAAGCTTGCCCTCTTCCCCAAGCTGTATCTCGGCGAAGCCTATATGGACGGGGAGCTCACGCTGGAGGACGGCAATATCTACGATCTGCTGGACCTCTTCACCCGCAATATCGGCTGGGGAAAGCGCAACCTGTTCGTTGATCTCGGCGATTTCGTCTATCGCTTCTACTGGTTTTTCAACCAGTTCAACCCGAAAAGCCGCTCGCTCAAGAATGTCGCCCATCATTATGACCTGAGCGATGACTTCTATGACCTGTTCCTTGATGAGAACCGGCAATATTCCTGCGCCTATTACAAGACGCCGAATGACAGCCTGGAACAGGCGCAGGTGCAGAAGATGGCGCATATCGCCGCCAAGCTCGCCCTGAAACCGGGGCAGAAAGTGCTGGATATCGGCTGCGGCTGGGGCGGCATGGCCCGCTTCCTCGCCGAGAATGCGGATGTGAAGGTCACCGGCGTCACCCTCTCGAAGAACCAGCTTGGCTATGCCAGCGAGAAGGCCAAACAGATGGGCCTCGTGAACAAGGTCGACTACCGCCTCACCGATTATCGCGATGTCACCGAGACATTCGACCGGATCGTCTCCGTCGGCATGTTCGAGCATGTGGGCGTGCCCCATTACAAGCAGTATTTCAAGAAGGTGAAATCGATCCTGAGCGATGACGGTGTCGCCTTGATCCATACCATCGGCACCGCCGACCGCCCCTCGCCGACCAATCCGTGGATACAGAAATACATCTTCCCCGGCGGCTATATCCCGCCGCTCTCGGAGGTCACCCCGGCGATCGAGAAGGCCGGGCTTTACGTCACGGATATCGAGATCCTGCGTGTGCATTATGCGGAAACATTGCGCGACTGGCGCAAGCGGTTCATGGCGAAGCTGGAGACCGTGCGCGAAATCTATGATGACCGGTTCTGCCGGATGTGGGAATTCTATCTCGCCGCCAGCGAAGTCTCCTTCCGCAACAGCGGCCTTGTCGTGTTCCAGATCCAGCTTGCGAAGCGCCTCACCGACCTGCCGCTCACCCGCGACTATATCAGCGAGATTGAGGAAAACGAACTCAACCCCGCCCGCGTCGCGGCGGAATGAGGCCCCAAAACCATTGAAATTCAGGGATTTTTACCCATATCAGGAGGGTTCTGGTGAGGCATAAATAACATATCGGAAATTTCCTGATTTAAGGAAATCCTGATTTTTTATGTTTCTAAAATACAAATTGGTGTATTTATCACCGGAGAGCGTTTGATTACGAGGAAGACATGACAAAGACAGCGAATGTTGAGCTTACCGAGAAACAACGCGAATCCATCTTCAAAGAGCTCAGCCATTTTAACCTTTTCAAGGACAGCGCGCATGTCCCGGTGAAAGGGATCACTGACTGGCCTCCGGCCAAGGAAGCGAACGAAGACAAGCCGAAGCGGGCCAGGAAAAAAGCCTGATAGGCTGCTGTAAGCGGCTATTTGCGTTGGGGGGTGCATTATTCGGATGCCTTGGGTTTACGACAAACTTGTAGCGGATAGGAGAGCCTAGTTCCGCATCAACGGATGTCTCAACGCCCACTCCCACCTGTTGATAGGTAGACTTTTTCCCCACTCATTTGCGAATGTGTATACAACTTATTAAGATTTTAAACATGGACAAAAAAATCTTCTAATTGTAGGATTTCTAGTGTCTTTAAGCACAGATTGAGGAAAAATATGAATACTTGGATATCGAATGTATTTGGGGTTCTTCTTAATATTCTTCATATTGTTGTGATTGTTGGTTTGTTTATATTTTGGCAACAGGCTTCTCAAACCCAAGTAGACCAGACGAAGTTAGCTCTTATTGTTTTGTCGGTATTTTTGGGTTACATAATTGTGATAGGAGTTCTGACAACATTTATTTCCATAAATGAACGATTAGGAAAAATTGTCGAATTGCTGAAAGAGCAAAACTCCCCCACCAAATTATTTTCCGAAAAAGACTAGCCCCCTACTCCACCGTGACGGATTTGGCGAGGTTGCGGGGCTGATCGACGTCGGTGCCTTTCAGGACGGCGACGTGATAGGCGAGGATCTGCACCGGGATCGCATAGAGGATCGGAGCGACGAACGGATCCACCGTCGGCAGCTCGATCGAGCCCAGGGCCCGCCCGCCAAGCTGCTTGATCCCTTCCGCATCGGAGAGGAAAATCACCCGTGCATTCCGGGCCATCACCTCCTGCATGTTGGAGGCCGTTTTCTCAAAATAGGGATCAGACGGGGCCACCACGATGACCGGCACCAGCTCGTCAATGAGCGCAATGGGCCCATGCTTGAGCTCCCCCGCCGCATAGCCCTCCGCATGGATATAGGAGATTTCCTTCAGCTTCAGCGCCCCTTCGAGGGCGATGGGATACCCTGTGCCGCGACCGATATAAAGCACGTCGCGCGCCTCGAATATTTCCTCGGCAAGTGTCTTGATATTCTCGTCCCCATCGAGGATTTCCGCCGCCCGCGCCGGAACCTCCGCGAGCGCCTTGCAGAGCCGCGCCTCTTCCTCATGGTCGATGGTGCCGCGCTTGACGCCCGCATCGATGGCAATACAGGCGAGCGTCACCAGCTGGCAGGTAAAGGCTTTCGTTGAGGCGACGCCGATTTCCGGTCCGGCCTGGGTATGGAAGACGAAATCCGATTCCCGGCCCATGGAGCTTTCCTCCACATTGACAATGGAGGCGATATGCTGGCCGTTCGCCTTTGCATATTTGAGCGCCGCGAGCGTATCCGCCGTCTCGCCGGACTGCGAGATAAAGAGCGCCAGCCCGCCTTTTTTAAGCGGCATCTGCCGGTAGCGGAATTCCGAGGCGATATCGACCTCAACATTGAGATCGGCGATCCCCTCGAACCAGTATTTGGCGATCATGCCCGCGTAGTAGGACGTGCCGCAGGCGACGATGGTCATTTTCGGCAGATCGTTCCAGTCAAACGGCAGGTCGGGCAGCGTGATGGTGCGGCTTTTGGGGTTGAAGAAGGCGTTCAGCGTCTCGCCCATGACCGCGGGCTGCTCGGCGATTTCCTTCATCATGAAATGGCGGTGGTTGCCCTTGCCGATCATCGCGCCGGAGAGCTGCGTCTGCTTGATCGGTCGTTCGACCTTAGCGCCGGTCTTGTCATAAAACGTGGCGCCGTCGCGGGTGAGCACGGCCCAGTCGTCTTCCTCCAGATAGGAGATGCGTAACGTCAGCGGCGCGAGCGCGAGCGCGTCGGAGCCCAGGAACATCTCGCCGTCGCCCCAGCCGACCGCGAGCGGCGCACCGCGGCGGGCGCCTATCATCAGGTTGTTATGGTTCTTGAAAATCACCGCGAGGGAGAAAGCGCCATGCAGTTTTTTAAGCGCGGCGGCCATCGCCTCTTCCGGCGTTTTGCCCTCGTCGATATAGCTGGTGATCAGCTGCGCCGCGATTTCCGTATCGGTCTCGGATTCGAACACATAGCCCTTGGCCGTCAGCTCGTCGGCAAGCTCGCGGTAATTCTCGATAATCCCGTTATGAACGAGCGCGATCTGCTTCGTCATATGTGGATGGGCATTGACTTCGTTCGGCACGCCATGGGTGGCCCAGCGCGTGTGGCCGATCCCGGCGAGGCCCTGAAGGCCATTGCCCTTAAGCACCTTTTCAAGATTTTCGAGCTTGCCTTCGGCGCGGCGGCGGTCGATCCCGTCCGCGGTCAGCGTCGCGATCCCGGCGCTGTCATAGCCGCGATATTCCAGACGCTTCAATCCGCCAATCAGTGACGGCACAACGTCTTTCTTGCCGAGAACCCCGATAATTCCACACATATTTTGCGTACCTTATAATAAAAACAATAGTTTGGCGTTATTTTTTGACTTTTTTCTTCAAGTCACGAAAGCGCTTCGCCCAGCCGGATTTCTGCTTTTCCTCTGCCCGTTCGATCCCGAGGGCGTCGGCCTCGACATTTTTCGAGATGGTGCTGCCCGCGCCGACAATCGCGCCATCGCCGATCTTGACCGGTGCGACCAGCGCGGTGTTGGAGCCGATAAAGGCCCCGGCCCCGATGTCGGTCTTGAACTTGTCATAGCCGTCATAGTTACAGGTAATGGTGCCCGCGCCGATATTGGCCTCGGCCCCGACGCGCGCATCGCCGATGTAGGAGAGATGGCTGACTTTCGCGCCGGTCTCCAGCGTTGATTTCTTGATCTCGACGAAATTGCCGATCTTGACCCTGTCCGCCACTTCCGCGCCGGGGCGCAGCCTTGCGAAGGGGCCGATTTGTGCCTTCTCGCCAATGGTCGTGCCTTCCAGATGGCTGTAGGCCTTGATGCGGACATTGTCACCTACCGTCACCTTGGGACCGAAGAAGACGCCGGGCTCGACCACCACATCCCGCCCCAATTTCGTATCATGGCTGAACCAGACGGTCTCCGGGTCGATCAGCGTCGCCCCCGCTGTCATTGCCGCCAAGCGCCAGCGTCTTTGCGCGATGGCTTCGGCCTCGGCAAGCTGGACGCGGTTGTTGACGCCGAGAAGCTCCTCCTCCTCGCCCTTCACATAGGCGCAGGTAAGACCTTTTTGAATCGCGATCTCGACAATATCGGTGAGGTAATATTCGCCCTTGGCATTCTTGTTGTCGACCGCCGTGATGAGGGCTTCTAGATGTTCACCATTGATGGCCATGACCCCCGAATTACAGAGCCGAACGGCGCGTTCCTCGGCGCTCGCATCGGCGAATTCGACGATGGCAGTTAAATTCCCGTCTTTATCGGTGACCAAACGACCGTATTCCAGCGGATCATCCGGCTCGAACCCCAGCACGACAACGGCGCATTTGTCGCTCGCGCGGCGTTTCTCGATCATTTTTTCAAGGGTTTCCGCCTCGATCAGCGGGGTGTCGCCATAGAGAATGAGCACATCGCCGCCAAACCCTTTAAGCGCGTCAAGCGCGGCGGCGACCGCATGGCCGGTGCCGAGCGCCTCTTTCTGGATGGCAATCTCGGCGGGCGCGACCTCTTCCTGCACGCTGTCCATGGCGGGCGACGTCACCACCACGACTTTTGACGGATCAAGCGCCCCCACGGTGCCCAGAAGATGGGAAATCATGGGCCGTCCGCCGATTTCATGCATGACTTTCGGCTTGGCCGATTTCATGCGGGTTCCGGCTCCGGCGGCGAGGACAACAGCGGCGATAGAGGTCATTTTACGATACGGCCTTTAAATATACTCACGATTTCGGCTTTAATAACACTTAACCATAGACTAAAAACAAATAAAAAAATGTTACCGGATTTTTCAAAAATGCAGAATTTTAGCCTAATTTTCGATCTCGACGGCACTCTGGTGGACAGCGCACCGGACCTCTTCTCGGCGCTCAACTTCTGCCTGAGCCATGCGGGACGGGAGACGATCGACCTCGATCATGTCCGCCATATGGTTGGTCAGGGCGCGCGGGCGCTGCTCGAAAAAGGGCTGATAGCGACCGGCGGAATGCTGGAACGGAACGAATTCGAGGCGCTCGCCCAGGAATTCTTCCTCTTCTATGAAGATCACCTGAGCGATGCGAGCCTGCCCTATCCGGGCGTGATGAAGGCGCTAGAGGCGTTCCGGGCGGAAGATGTGCCGCTTGCCGTCTGTACGAACAAGCCGGTCGGCTTTGCGCGCAAGCTCCTCGATGAGCTGGAGATGAGCCAGTATTTCAAGGCCGTGACCGGCGGCGACAGCTTCAAGATGCGCAAGCCCGCCGCGGGACATATCACGGGAACGCTGTCGGAGATGGAACATCGCGGCGATGCGGCCTTCATGATCGGTGATTCCGCCACCGACATCAATGCCGCCCATAACGCCGGGATCCCCTGCATCGCGGTCAGCTATGGCTATACGGAAACCCCGGTTCACGACCTCGGCCCCGACCATATCATCGATCACTTCGATGAACTGGTTCCGCTGATCCGGCGCCTGACGGAGACCCCGTCCTAGTTGCCCCCCTGATACCGCATTTCCCTGAGGTCGATAATAGCTTCTTCTTTCGGGACAAGGACTGTATTGAAAACCATGCGCCACACTCCCTGAGTGAAAATTTTCAAATAGTATGTCTGTCCTTCCACGACATCCAATGTCAGCGGTTCATCCACTGCGATAACGTCTGTCCGAAATTCATGCAACCCCGGATCAGTTTGAAAGGTGATATATCCGCCTCGATTTAATATTCCGACCTGTTGTCCGTTATCCAAGAATGGTGAGGTTACACCGGATCCCCGGAATTGATCCAATCGATACACATAAACGAGCGCCTTGCCGGGTTCGGGCTTCAGGTCCGGCGTGACGGAGCTTTGCTCGGAAAAGGTGGGACCGGTCGCCGTGCAGCCAGCGAGAATGAGGACGGCAAAAACGGAAAGAATAAAACGCATAAAAACACCTGACAGGATTGAGATAGAGGGTCACTTACTATCGCAATGCGGTGGTATGCGCAATCTGTAATTTATTGAGTTACCTTAATCTTCGCCCTTGAAGATCGGCAGTTCGGCGATTTTCTTGCCCGACGGGATCTCGCGGGAGAAGATCCAGTCGGCGATGTCCTTCCAGACGACGGGGCCCTGCAGATCGCGCATCAGCATGTGCCAGCCGTCCTCATAGAAGACGATATCCGTGCCGCCCGGCAGGCGAGCCGCGATTTCCTCGACCGGTTCCTTCGGCACCAACTGGTCATTCGCGCCATAGAGCAACAGCACGGGCGGGGTAATCTCCTCCGCCACGTCATAGGCCGCATCCATGATCGAGACAAGACCATAGAGGGAATCGATGCGGGTTTCCTTGATGAACAGCGGATCGGCGCCAAGATTCTGCAGCATCGAGATATTATCGGAGGCCTGAATGCCCATGCCCCTGCCCGTCAGCGTCGTATCGGGAAAGGTATGCGCCGCCGTCCAGAGCACGGCCTTGTAGAAAAGATTGAGCGATTTCCAGCCCCAGACCGCGGGGGCCGAGAGGATCACGCCATCGACGTCCGGAAAACCGTCCGTAGTGACGGCGGTCATCACCACGGCGCCGCCCATGCTCTCGCCGATGAGATAGACGGGCTTGCCGGGATATTTCTCCCGCACCTCGCGGACCATGGCGGCGAGATCCTTGACAAGCAGGTCCTGCCCCGGCCAGATGCCGAAATTCGGTGCCTCTCCGAAGCCCCGCTGGTCATAGGCGATGGTGGTCAGGCCCTGCCCCATCCACCAACTGCCCGGAAAGGCGTAGGTGTTGCTATAGTCGTTGAAGCCATGCACGGCGATCAGCACCGCCCGCGTCTCCTCCGCCTCCCATGTCTTGACGGGGAGCCGTATGCCGTCGGCGGTGTCGAGATAGCGATCGTTCAGCACCGGCTCGCCATTTTCCGCTCCCGCCTGCTGCACCACCGGCGAGCAGGACGCGGCGAGAACAAGGGCCGCAAGACTTAGGAACAAGGGACGCAAATGGGACATCATCGACTTTCTTCCAGCAGGGCCGCGACGCGGGCGCGCAAATGCGGCACGATCTCGGCCTCGAACCAATCATTCTTCTTCATCCAGCCCTGCACCCGCCAGCTCGGATGGGGTAGCGGCAGGATATCGGGCGCATATTGCAAATAGGTGGCAACGGTTTCCGTCAGGGTCTTTTTCCGCCGCTTTCCGAGATAATATTTATGGGCATATTGGCCAACCGCAAGGATAAGCCGCACATTGGGCAGCATCGGGATCAGCGTCGGATGCCAGGTGGCGGCGCATTCGGGCCTCGGCGGGGCATCGCCGCCCTTGTCCAGCTTGCCCGGATAACAGAAACCCTGCGGGACAATCGCGAATTTTTCAGGGTTGTAGAAGGTTTCCTTGTCGACATCGAGCCAATCCCGGAGCCGGTCTCCCGATGGATCGTCCCAGGGAATGCCGCTCGCATGGACTTTCGTGCCCGGCGCCTGACCCGCGATAAGGACCGGCGCGCGATGATCGGCGACAAGCACCGGCCGCGGCCCGAGGGGGAGATGCGCCTCGCAAATCCGGCAGGCGCGGATATCGGTTAGAAGATTGGCCAGCGGTTCGGGATTTTCCGTCATCGGGCGGCTCCCTCGCCTCTAGTGGCAGCGGCGGATGATATCGTTGAGGCGGGGTGCGTCTCTGAGGCCGGGGCGGTGCAGAAGGACGCCGTCCGGCGCCGCTTCCGCCCATCTTTTTTCTATTTTTTCCGTTATGGCAGAGCCCTTTACAAGGCAGACATCCCGTTTCACCTTAACGATAATATCGTCTTTCCCTTGCGGATAGCAGGCCGGACTGGCGAGGCCGACATCATAGTCCAGCATGCCCAGCCAGCAGGCAGCCCGCTCTCCTTCAAGGATCAGGAAAGGATCACTCACCTTTGAAATTACCCTCCCGCTTGTCGAAAAAGGCCGAGATGGCCTCCTCATGGTCTTTCGTGTAATGGGACAGCGCCTGGAACGCCGCTGACATTTCGAGAAGACTGTCGAGGCGCATATGCTCCCCTTCGCGCATCAGCTTTTTTGCCATGCGCAGCGAATGCGGCGGGTTGACGGCAATCCGCTTTGCAAGATCCATGGCGCTGTTCATCAGGTCCGCATCATCGACAATGCGCGAGACCAGCCCCCAGTCGAGCGCGGTTTCGGCATCGATCATCTCGCCGGTAAAGGTCATTTCCGCGGCGCGGCTGCGGCTGATAACCCGCGGCAGGAACCAGGCCCCGCCGTCGCCCGGAATAATCCCGAGGCGGACGAAACTCTCGGCGAAACGGGCGGAGCTGGCGGCGATGCGGATATCGCACATGCAGGCCAGATCGAACCCGGCACCGACCGCCGGACCGTTGACGGCGGCAATCGTCGGTACGTCGAGGTTATAGAAGGACAGCGGAATCTTCTGAATACCGTGGCGGTAGCCGTCCCTGATCTGGGCGGGAGAGCCGGCGAACAGCCCCTCCTTGTCGCGCATATGCTTGACATTTCCCCCGGCGGAGAAGGCTTTCCCCGCGCCGGTCAGGATAACGCAGCGTACCGACTTGTCCTTGCTGATCCGATCCGCCGCATTCAGGAACGCGTCGAACATTTTATCATCGGAGAGGGCATTGCGCTCCTCCGGCCGATTGATCGTGAGGGTTACAATGCCCTCATCTTGTTTGTACAATAATGCTTCAGTCATGCCGGACAAGCTACCCAATTGCCCGCAAAATAGGAAGCGGGAAAATGACCTGACCGGAAGATGATGCCTGAAAACTTGACATCACTTCGGAATAAGGGGATCGTTTTACAGAACCGGGAGTATATTTGCCAAAAAAAACAAGAAAAAGTTCAGGATACCCCGATGACAGTACTTACCAATTCGCCGCTTCCCGTCTCCTCCTATCGCGGCATTTTCCTGTTTTGCACGGCCGTCGCGCTGTTTGCGGTGATGGATTCGTTTGCCAAGCTGGCCGGGCAGACCTTCAATCCGCTTCAGGTTGTCTGGGCACGCTGCTTTTTCCATATCCTGCTGCTGGTGATTTTTCTGGGTCCCTCGAACGGGCTTGATCTGATCCGGACGAATAACCTGAAAATGCAGATCCTCCGCTCGATGCTGCTGCTCGGCGCGACAATCTGCATCTTCACGGCGGTGAAATATATCCCGCTCGCGGATGCGGGCGCGATTGCGGCGACCTCGCCACTCTTCGTCATTGTCCTCTCGGTGCTGCTGCTGAAGGAGAAAATCAGCGTCCGCCGCTGGGCCGCCGTTGCCTGCGGTTTTGCAGGCGCCATGATCGTGCTCCGGCCCGGGCTCTCCATGGTGCATCCGGCGATGTTTCTGGTCGTGCTGATGTCGCTTTTTTATGCGCTCTATCAGCTCACAACCCGCCATCTTGCCGGGGTTGACAGCTCCTCGACGACAGCCTTCTATTCCGTGCTGGTCGGCACAATCGTCATGAGCTGCGTTGCGCCCTTTATCTGGGTCACGCCGGACCTGATGGGCTGGCTGCTGTTGGCGCTTGTCGGGTTGCTTGGCGGGGTCAGCCATTTCATCATGATTGTCGCCTTTAAATACACCGTTGCCTCGACGGTCGCGCCATTCAATTATACGCAGTTGATCTGGATGGCGATCATCGGCTATTTCGCCTTTGGCAACCTGCCGGACGGGTTCACCATTCTCGGCGCCGCCATCATCGTCGGCAGCGGCCTCTACATCATCCATCGGGAGCGGGTGACCAAGGAGGCCTAGACGGGTCTAGGGGGCGACAAGCGGCACTTTCAGCAGCATCCCGAATTCCACCGCGAAATTGACGGAGACGCGGGCATGGACCTTGCCCTGCCGATCATAGAAACGTCCCTTGTTGCCGATGGGAAAGACGCCCTCATGCCAGATGTTCGGGTGGATATAGAGGCCCTTCGTCCCATCGCAGTAGAAGGAGACAAAATCCTCCGGCTGCACATCATCGCCCGGCAGCGCCAGCGGCACCATGAAGGGCGTGCCGTCCAGCGAATAGAAGAGCTGTCCGCCGTCGGGGTGATAGTTGGCATGCCAGAGCAGCACCTGATCCTGTTCCTTTGTGGCGACCTTGCTGTCGGCCTCCTCCGGGTTGCGGGACCAGCCGAGGATATAGGTGTCTTTCACCGCGTTGTTGCGGCCCCAGAGTACATCGCCTTCCCACCAGAATTCGAAAATGCCTTCCGCCGTGCCGCCCTGATTGCCGGTCCCCTCGTCGACTTTACGCGAGCCGGAGGTCGGCCAGGTGACAATCTCGATCGGGAATTTCTCGTAATCCTCGACCAGGCAGCCATATCCTTCCAGCGTCTCGTCGGTGGCGACAATGACCGGCATGTCGAGAAGCGGCAAATCCTCCGGGATATCCGGGTTCAGGAAATCCGGCGCGTCGGCCGTGGCAGATGTAAGCATGGCTTTCCCCCTGTTTTTCCGGAATTAAGCCACAATCGGGCTCAAAAGAAAAGCGCGGAGGCCGCTTTTTGCGCGGCGGAACCGTTCAGCTGACATTCGCGCGCTCGACCACGGCATGCAGGAGAACGTTGCAGCCGGCCGCGAGATCCTCGGGCGTTGCCTCTTCCGCCTCGTTATGGCTGATCCCGTCCTCGCAGGGCACGAAGATCATGCCCGTCGGCGCCACACGGGAGATATAGCAGGCGTCATGCCCGGCACCGGAAATGATGTCCATATGACTGAAACCAGAGGTTTCCGCACCGCTCCGGACCGCGTTCACGCAGTCCGCATCGAACTCGATCGGCGGCGAATACCAGATTTCCTCGAACGCCATCTCAAGCCCGCCCTCGGTCACGATATTCTCGGCGAAGCTGCGCAGTTCCGCGTCCATCTTGCTCAAAATCTCGTTCTTCGGGTGGCGGAAATCGACGGTGAAGAAGACCTGCCCCGGAATGGTGTTGCGGGAATTCGGGCTCGACTGGATCATGCCGACGGTGGCGCAGGCGAAGGGCTGATTGTCAAGGCCGATGCGGTTCACCTCCGCAATGATTTTCGACGCGGCGACCAATGCATCTTTCCGCCGGGCCATCGGGGTCGGCCCGGCATGGGCCTCCTGCCCCGTGATGGTGATCTCGTACCAGCGCTGCCCCTGCGCGCCCATGACGACGCCGATGGTCTTCTCCTCATGCTCGAGGATCGGGCCCTGCTCGATATGCGCTTCGAAAAAGGCCTTTATCTCGCGGCCGCCGACCTCCTCCGTCCCCGCATAGCCGATGCGCTCCAGCTCCTCGCCCATGGTCTTGCCGTCGATATCGGCGCGCGACAGCCCGTATTCGAGATCGAAGGCGCCCGCGAACACGCCGGAGGCGACCATGGCCGGGGCGAAACGCGATCCTTCCTCATTCGTCCAGACGGCAACCTCGATCGGATGCTCGGTCGTCACATCGAAGTCATTGAGGGTGCGCAGAACCTCCAGCCCGGCGAGAACGCCATAGACCCCGTCATATTTCCCGCCCGTCGGCTGGGTATCGAGATGCGAGCCCATCATCACCGGCGGCAGGTCATCGCGGGCGCCTTTGCGGCGGGCGAAGATATTGCCCATCTTGTCCACCTTGAGGGTGCAACCGGCCTCGCGGCACCAGGAGGAGAAGAGATCGCGCCCTTCCCGATCGAGATCGGTGAGCGCAAGGCGGCAGCAACCCCCCTTCTCCGTCGCGCCGATCTTCGCCATCTCCATCAGGCTCTCCCAAAGGCGATCGCCCTTCACCGTCATATTCTGCATATCTGTCACCTCCCAGCTTCAAGGAGGATGATTACAGGCGTATAAAGCCTTGTCTAGCCCTTCTCACAGCCGTGCTTATATATGATTGCTTAAAAATCTAATGGTAATATTAGTTTGTTTAAGTATTTAAAGTAAGTTTTGCTATTTCGAGCTAACAGAAGCATATGCTTTGAATTTTCCGTAAAGAATGAATGCATAGTTTGCAGCAAATTTATCATTTTCAACTGCATGCCAAATGAAAACCCTCACACCATCACCTTTTTCTATTATCTGAGCATATTGCATGATGTCTTTAAAAGCCTCAAATGCCGCTTCGTCTGAAACTTGGTAGACATCAATCGTCGCGTTTTCGTCGATATAATTTCCAATTTCTATTAGATGAATGCCTCTGACCCATGATTGTATTAATTCTTCAAGTTTACCTTTTGGAATAAGTACACCCGTACGAGAACCTTTATCATAATTCTCTTTGAATGAAGGGAGTACCTCGGGAGAATGCTTGCTTGGCATTTTTTTTAATTGTCTAAGTAGGGCGAATTTTTTATTTAGCCTATGCATCGAATCTTTGGCAGATTGCCCTAACTTCGGATCTATTGATCTGAATATCTTATCTATAATTGGCTTTTCGCCCTTATTTTCAGGGTCTAAGCAAAGCGCGATAAGCCCTAATAGTTTCCCCTCCGTTGCAGATTTTTGTCTATTGCATTCAATACAACAAGGCGCTTTCCATTTTCTCACAGGCGGAGTATCCGCTGGATACCAGCTTCTCGCTATCACGTGATCGACAGTGATTTCACTTTTCGGAAATTTTTTAAGACAGTAAGTGCACTTTTGTTTGTTCACCTGATTCATCGTGCCACAATCATAGCACGAAATATAATTTAAATCTATTCTCCCTAACTCCCCGTGATTTCCTCCTGCAGGAGATCGAGTTCGAGCCAGCGGGTCTCGGCGTCGTCTTTTTCGGTTTGTGTGCGGGTAAGCTCGGCGGCTTTCTTGTTGAAGTCGTCCGCATTTTTCGCGAACAGGTCCGGATCGGCGAGCGCGGCTTCAAGCGCCGCGATTTTCTGCTCCAGCTCTTCGATCACGGCGGGCAGCCGGTCATAATCACGCTGATCCTTGTAGCTGAGCTTTTTGCGGGGGCCACTGCGCTTCTCGGCTACTTCTTTTGGCTTTGCGGCCTTGGCCGGAACTTTTGAGGCGTCTTTCTTCTGGCGCATATAGTCGCTGTAGCCGCCGACGAATTCCTCGATGCGGCCGCCCTCTCCGAGCACGATGGTAGAGGTCACGAGCTGGTCCAGGAATTCACGGTCATGGCTGACGACCAGCAGCGTGCCGTCATAGCCCGAGAGCATCTCCTGCAACAGATCGAGGGTTTCCATATCGAGATCGTTGGTCGGCTCGTCGAGGATCAGAAGGTTGCTTTCCTTCGCGAGCAGCTTGGCGAGCAGCAGCCGGTTCTTCTCGCCGCCCGACAGCGCCTTGACGGGGCTTTTCGCCTGCCTGTCCTCGAACAGGAAATCTCTTAAGTAAGCCACCACATGGCGGACCTCGCCGCGCACCAGAAGCTGCCCGCTGCCGGGATCGGCGAGCGTGTCCCAGAGGCTCGTCTCCGGATCGAGGGCCTCCCGGTTCTGATCGAAAATCGCCGGAGTGAGATTGGTGCCGAGCGTGACCGTGCCTGATGTCGGTTCCAGCTTGCCCATGAGGATATTGAGCAGCGTCGTTTTCCCCGCGCCGTTCGGGCCGATGATGCCGACCCGGTCGCCTCTTTGTATTTTGGTGGAGAAATTCCAGATAACCTCATGATCCCGGCCGTTTTCATCCGTATAGGTCATCGAGATATTCTCAGCCTCGACCACCGTTTTCCCGCTTTTCGCGCCGCTCTTGACCGAGAGCTTGGCGCTGCCCACGGGCGCCTGCCGCTCCGCCCGTTCGGCCCGGAGGCGATGCAGGGCGCGAATGCGGCCTTCGTTCCGCGCGCGGCGGGCGGTGATGCCCTTGCGGGACCAGCCGGTCTCCTCGGCAATTTTCTTGTCCAGCTTCTTCGTCTCCACCTCCTCGCGGCGAAGGATTTCCTCCGACCATTCCTCGAAGGCGGCGAAGCCCTTGCCATGGGTACGGAGCACGCCGCGGTCGAGCCAGAACAGCCGGTTGGTCAGGTTTTTCAGGAACTGCCGGTCATGGCTGATGATGAGAAGCGCGCCCTTGAAGGCTTTCAGCTCTTCTTCCAGCCAGAGAATGGTGGTGATATCGAGATGGTTGGTCGGCTCGTCCAGCAACAGCACATCGGGATCGGAGACGAGCGCCTCGGCCAGGGACACGCGCCGCGCCTCCCCGCCGGAGAGGGTCTCCAACAGCCGGTCGCCCTTGATGCCGACGCCGTCCAGCACCTGATCGACCAGATAGCCCCGCTCCCCCGCCGCATCGCCGCCGGCAAGGCCGCTGGCCACCTGCTCCGCGACGGTGCGGCCGGGCGTGATGAGCGGCTGCTGACGGAGGTAGCTGACCTTCACGCCGCTCTGCTGGAACCGCTCCCCGCCGTCGAGATCGATATCGCCCGCCAGCGCCTTCAGCAGCGTCGACTTGCCCGAGCCGTTCCGCCCCATCAGCGCAACGCGCATCCCCGGCTCGATCCCGAGCGAGATATCTTTGAACAGATCGCCGCCACCAAAGGTGATGCGGGCGTCTTGCAGGGCCAGAATGGGTGCCGCCATGGAAATCACGTGCCAATATGCTGGAATTTTCCGATTGAGAGGCTTCTATCACTGAAGACCCCTCCTTCGCAATCGCCAGTATTAATCATTTCGAAGAAGAGCTGATAAATTAAACGTAGTCGTGGTACTAGTATTCTAAGTTAGCATTTGTATTGCAAAACCGTGAAGGTTGTTTAAGATTTAAGATATGTTTCGGATTATAGCATTTTTTGGCATCATGCTGGCCATAATCGGCTGCTCTTCAATTGGCGGCCGGGTGGAGTCTTTTGCTGATACAGAAAAACTTACAAAGGGAAAAAGTGTCGTCGTTCTTGGATTTCCTAAAGATGTGGATGAAAGCTTGGAATTTGCATCATACAGGCCGATAATCGAGCGACATTTTGCTTCCAAGGGCTTTGTTATTACGAACGACACGACTGGATCTGATCTTGTGGCATTTGTGACGTATGGTATCGATGATGGGCAGGCTTCAACGTCGATTGTTAGCACACCAATCATAGGGAAAACGGGCGGCGGCACATCTACCTTTTCTGGCAGCATTTCATCTTCTACTGGAAGGCCGGTGAGCAGTTTTTCTGGTTCGACATATTCCCCACCAACTTATGGAATTGTCGGGACTGCGACTCGTTCCGAACGAAGTGTCTTTTTTATGCGAATTTTGACGATAACCATTGCAGATCGCCGAAGCCTTCAAGAGGGGACCCCAAAGCTTTATTATCAGGGAACCATAAAGAGCGAAGGGCCGTGCGGCATATTGTCAAAAGTAATTCGTGAAATGGCGGATGGACTGTTTTCTAAGTTTCCCGATCAAAGCGGAACCATAAAGGTTCGCCGGAAAGAAAACTGTTAGACAGTTATTAGGCAAGGGTGACTACCTCAGCGTCCGTTGAGCACGATACCAGAAACCTTGCAGGGCTTCTGGTATCGTGTAAACCGATCCGCAATTCCCGGGACGGCTTCCATCGTTATTTCACATGGCGGATGACGTTGAAGCCTTCTTCCGGCATCGGCGGGATGAAGAAGCGGCTGAACATGTCGAACTCCGCATCGCTCGCCTTGAACGGATGATCGCCGGTCTTGTTCCGCGCCCGCAGACGGGATTTGCAGACCGTGTTCGGGATATCGAGATAATGCAGCTCATGCGCGACATCGGCGGCCTCGAACAGCTCCCGGCCCCAGCGGCGGCTCTCCGGCGTGTTGGCGGGAAAGTCGAGCACGACCGAGGATCCGGCCCTGAGCAGCGCGACGATATGGTCCTTCAGGGCGTATTTCAGCCGGATGGAGGAGCGGATATAGTCGCTGATGTCGTTTATCTCGCCGTTATAAAGCTCGGACAACAGGGTGTCTTCGGACAGCAGAAAGGTGCCCGGCTGCCGCGCGAGGCGGGCCGCCAGCGTCGATTTACCTGCGCCAATCTTGCCGGACAGAAGGTAAAGAACGGGCGCGTTACGCCGTCTGTCCGGCTCGCGGCCGGGCGGTGTGTTTTCCTGGGTGGTCTCTTGTAACATGGGTCGTCTCCTGATTTCGGGCCTTCGGAGACGGTGCAATAAAAAACCGCCTCGAAGGCGGTTGGGTCATTGCCGTTAGGGCATACAGACTTCCGCCATTCGGGGAATGGAGAGAATCTTCACCACAATAATGTTCGCTGTGTATGCCATGGGCGTATTTAAAAAACAGTCAGGGGGTCTTTGTCAAGAAACTTCGGCAAAATGCGCCCGAAGGCCCGAAAAATTTCCTTTACCTTGTTTAGAACTCCTCTATACAAGACCAAATTCGTCTGTTATACAGCCCTTGAAAACAGACCATTTTAGTACGATATAGATAACATCATGATCAAGCTGAGCAAAATGACCGATTATGGCGTGGTGATCATGTCCGAAATGGCGCGTCTGCCGGGACGGACGATGACGGCGCCGGATGTGTCGCTGCATACGGGACTGCCGGTACCGACGGCCGCCAAGATCCTGCGGATACTGGCGAAAAGCCCGTTCCTCACCTCCCATCGCGGGGCGCATGGCGGCTATCAACTGACATACGCGCCGGAGGATATCTCGATTGCCGAGATTGTCCGCGCCATGGAAGGGCCGGTTGCGGTCACTTCCTGCGTCGATGACAGCGTCGAGGATTGCTCGGTGCAGTCCTGCTGCCCCATGCGCGGCGGCTGGGAAAAGATCAACCGGGCGCTCAATACCGCGCTCGAAGACGTGACATTGGCCGACATGTGCGATGACACGAAGAATGTAATGACTGAACGGAGGGGGCCCGAGAGCCTGTCGCCCGCCTCCCAACTTCAAGCGGAGTAAACTTATGGCTATTGCCCGAGAAACCGTCGATCAGGTCGCCGCTGTTTCCGACAAATACAAATACGGCTTTTTCAGCGATATCGCGGCCGATACGGCGCCGATCGGCCTGAACGAGGATATCGTCCGCTTCATTTCCGCGAAAAAGGAAGAGCCGGAATGGCTGCTGGAATGGCGGCTGAAGGCCTATCGCCACTGGCTGACCATGATCGAGCCGGAATGGGCGAATGTCCATTATCCGAAGATCGATTTTCAGAATATCTACTATTATTCCGCGCCGAAGAAGAAGGACCAGCCGAAAAGCCTCGACGAGGTCGATCCGGAACTTCTGGAAGTCTACAAGAAACTCGGTATCCCGCTGAAGGAACAGGAAGTGCTGGCCGGCGTCGAGGGCGCGCACAACGTCGCCGTCGATGCGGTGTTCGACAGTGTCTCCGTCGCCACCACCTTCAAGGACCGGCTGGAGAAGGAAGGCGTGATCTTCTGCCCGATTTCCGAGGCCGTGCGCGATCATCCCGAGCTGGTGCAGAAATATATGGGCTCGGTCGTGCCCTATACGGACAATTACTATGCGGCGCTCAACTCCGCCGTCTTTACCGACGGGTCGTTCTGCTACATCCCGAAGGGCGTGCGCTGCCCGATGGAGCTCAGCACCTATTTCCGCATCAACGCGGCCCAGACCGGCCAGTTCGAACGGACCTTGATCATCGCCGAGGAAGAGAGTTATGTGAGCTATCTCGAAGGCTGCACGGCGCCGATGCGCGACGAGAACCAGCTTCACGCCGCGGTGGTCGAGCTTGTCATCATGAAGGATGCCGAGATCAAATATTCGACCGTGCAGAACTGGTATCCGGGCGATGAGAACGGCGTCGGCGGTATTTACAACTTCGTGACAAAACGCGCCGCCTGCCGCGGGGACAATGCGAAAGTCTCCTGGACGCAGGTGGAGACCGGCTCGGCGATTACCTGGAAATATCCCTCCTGCATCCTGCAGGGCGATAATTCTGTGGGTGAATTCTATTCCATCGCCATCGCCAACAACCTGCAGCAGGCGGACACCGGCACCAAGATGATCCACCTCGGCAAGAACACGTCGAGCACGATCATCTCCAAGGGGATATCGGCAGGGCGCGCGCAGAATACCTATCGCGGCCTCGTCCGCATGGGGCGGAAAGCCGAGAATGCCCGCAACCACACGGTCTGCGACAGCCTGCTCATCGGCGATAAATGCGGCGCCCATACGGTGCCCTATATCGAGAACCAGAGCCGGACCGCCAAGATCGAACATGAGGCGACAACCTCGAAAGTCAGCGAGGAGCAGCTTTTCTATTGCCAGCAGCGCGGCCTCTCGGAAGAGGAGAGCATGGCGCTGATCGTCAACGGCTTCTGCAAGGAAGTTCTGCAGAAGCTCCCCATGGAATTCGCAGTGGAAGCCCAGAAACTCGTCGGCATCAGCCTTGAAGGCAGTGTCGGCTAAGGATATTGAGAGACTATACTATGTTGGAAATCAAAAACTTACACGCCACTGTCGGGGGCAAGGAAATCCTCAAGGGCATCAATCTCACCATCAATGAGGGCGAGATTCATGCGATCATGGGGCCGAACGGCGCCGGCAAGAGTACGCTGTCTTACGTGCTGGCCGGGCGCGACGGCTATGAAGTGACCTCGGGCGAAGTCCTCTATAAGGGCGAAGACCTTCTGGAACTCTCCCCCGATGAGCGGGCCTGCCGCGGCATCTTCCTGGCCTTTCAGTATCCGGTGGAAATCCCGGGCGTCGCTTCGGCCACCTTCCTGAAAACCGCCTACAACGCGCAGCGCAAGTTCCGCGGCGAGCCGGAAGTGGACGCCATGGAATTCCTCAAGCTGGTGCGCGAAAAGACGAAGGAGCTTGAGATCAAGGACGACATGCTGAAGCGCGCCGTCAATGTCGGCTTCTCGGGCGGCGAAAAGAAACGCAACGAGGTGTTGCAGATGTCGCTGCTGGAGCCGGATCTGATGCTGCTCGACGAGACGGACTCAGGCCTTGATATCGACGCGCTCAAGATCGCGGCGGACGGCGTGAACCGTCTGCGCAGCCCCAAGCGCGCCGGGCTGATCATTACCCATTACCAGCGCCTGCTCGACTATATCGTGCCGGATTTCGTCCATGTCCTCGCCGACGGGAAAATCGTCAAGTCCGGTGACAAGAGCCTCGCGCATGAACTGGAGGAAAAAGGCTACGCGGCGCTGAGCGCGGCCTGATTGGAAGATTGATGAGTGAAATGAAAAGCTTAACGCCTTTAGCTCAGAATTACGTTGACCGCTTCGATGCGCTCAGGGCGACCCTGCCCGGCCATGGCAATCCGCTGGTGGCCAGCGCCCGGGAGGCTGGGCTTGCCCGCTTCGCCGCGCTTGATTTTCCGGGCCGCAAGGTCGAGGAATGGCGTTTTACCAACCTCACCCCGCTGACCAAAGGGATCGAGCAGGCGGAAGCCCCGGCCGCGGACAGTGTTCCCGCGCCGGAGTTTGACACACCCCATGTGATGACCTTTATCAATGGCCGGTTTTCCGCACACGACAGCCATCTTGATGATTTGCCGCAAGGCATCAGACTTGCCTCCCTCGCGGCGGAGCTGGGCGCGGGCAACAATGCCCTGCCGGACAGCGCGGCGGAAGAAAGCCGCGCCGTCGTCGCCCTCAATACCGCCTTTATGGAAGATGGTTTTGTGCTGACGGCCGAGCCCGGCGTAACGATCGAGGAGCCGATCCTGATCCGCTTCCTGAGCCAATCGGGCACGGCGGACAATGCGCGGCATATGCGCAATCTCATCCGCCTGGGCGCAGACGCCGAGGTGACCTTGCTTGAAGAGCATCGCGGGATGAGCGGCCATGCCTATTTCGCCAATCCGGTGACCGATATCGCCCTTGAAGACGGTGCCGCGCTCCATCACTACAAGCTGCAGGCCGAAAGCGATGCGGCCTTTCATCTCGCCAATGTCGATTGCGACATTCCGAAAGGCGCGACCTATGAGAATTTCAGCCTCTCTACAGGGGCACGGCTCAGCCGCAACGAGCTGGCGACGCGCATCACCGGATCGGGCGCGACCAGCATTCTCAACGGTGCCTATCTGATGCGGGGCAAGCAGCATTGCGATACCACCACCGTCACCCGCCATCTGGTGCCGGAGAATGACAGCCGCCAGATCTACAAGGGTATTCTCGATGATGACGCGCAAGGCGTCTTTCAGGGCAAGATCCATATCGCCCCGGATGCACAGAAAGTCGCCGGTGACCAGCTAAGCCGGGCGCTGCTGCTCTCCGAACGGGCGTCCGTTGCGGTCAAGCCGGAGCTTGAGATTTACGCCGATGACGTGAAATGCAGCCATGGCGCTTCCTCCGGCGAGCTTGATGCCGATGCCTATTTTTACCTGCAATCGCGCGGGATTGACGAGAAGACGGCGCGGAAAATGCTGATCGACGCCTTCCTTGCCGATGTGCTGGAGGAAGTCTCGAACGAGGCCGTGCGCAGCTATTTCGCGGATGTCACCGCCCGCTGGATGGATGAGGTATAGACCATGAATGACATGGCGACATTCGATGTGGAGAAAGTCCGCCGGGATTTCCCGGTTCTGGGCCGTGAAGTCCATGGCAAGCCCCTCGCCTTCCTCGACAGCGGCGCCTCGGCGCAGAAGCCGACCGTGGTGCTGGAGGCGGTACAGCGCGCCTATGCGGAAACCTACGCCAATGTGCATCGCGGCGTTCATTACCTGAGCCAGGCCTCAACTGATCTCTATGAAGGCGCGCGGGAGACCGTGCGGGCGCATCTCAATGCCGCCAGCGTTGACGAAATCATCTTCACCAAGAACGCGACGGAAAGCATCAATCTGGTCGCCTATTCCTGGGGCTGGACCAACTTGAAACCCGGCGATGAAATCCTGCTCTCGACGCTGGAGCATCACTCGAACATCGTGCCCTGGCAGCTGATTGCCGAAAAGACGGGCGCCGTCGTGAAGGCTGTCCCCATCGATGCGCATGGGGAATTCATGATGGAGGCCTATCATGACATGCTGGGCCCGAAGACGAAGATTGTCGCCGTCACCCATATCTCCAACGCCATTGGCACGATCACGCCGGTGAAGGAGATCATCAGTGCCGCCCATGATGCGGGCGCCGTTGTCCTGATCGACGGCAGCCAGGCCGCGCCCCATATGAAGATCGATGTGCAGGATCTGGGCGCGGATTTCTATGTCTTCACCGGTCATAAGGTCTTCGGCCCAACAGGTATCGGCGTACTTTATGGCCGCGAGGAGTTGCTGGAGGCCATGCCGCCGTTTCTCGGCGGCGGCGATATGGTCGGGCGGGTCACCTTCGAGAAGACGACCTACGCCAAGGGCCATTCGAAATTCGAGGCCGGGACACCGCCGATCGTGCAGGCCATTGGGCTCGCGACCGCGATTGACTATATCAATGACATCGGGTTCGAGAAGATCGGGGCGCATGAGCAGGCCCTGCTCGCCTACGCCACCGAACAGCTCGGCCAGATCAATAGCCTGCGCATCATCGGTCAGGCCCGGCACAAGGCGCCGATCATCTCCTTCACGCTCGACGGGGTGCATCCGCATGATATCGGAACCATCGTCGATCGCGGCGGGGTGGCCATTCGCGTCGGCCATCACTGTGCCCAGCCGCTGATGGATCATTTCGATGTGCCGGCGACGGCCCGCGCCTCAATGGCGCTTTACAACAACCGCGCCGATATCGATGCCCTGGTGGAGTCGGTGAAATCGGTACAAGAGATTTTTGGCTAGGACAGATCGCTATGATGGATGAACTAAGAGAGCTTTATCAGGAAGTGATCCTTGATCACAGCAAGAACCCCCGCAACTTCCGCCATCCCGAAGATGCGAACCATGAGGCCCATGGCTATAACCCGCTCTGCGGCGATACGGTGAATGTCTATCTCAAGATGGGCCATAACGGCCTGATCGAGGATGCGGCGTTCGAGGGCAAGGGCTGCGCCATCTCGCTCGCCTCCGCCTCGATGATGACGGATATCATCAAGGGCAAGACCGAGGCC
Organism: uncultured Sneathiella sp.; assembly: GCF_963976355.1. Taxonomy (NCBI): domain Bacteria; kingdom Pseudomonadati; phylum Pseudomonadota; class Alphaproteobacteria; order Sneathiellales; family Sneathiellaceae; genus Sneathiella; species uncultured Sneathiella sp. Next base: position 48,365 of record NZ_CAXBKA010000009.1, on the reverse strand, counting down.
GAGGCGCGGGAAATTTTCAGCGGCTTCAAAAAGCTGGTGACCGGCGAGGAAAATGATTTCGACGCCGGAGAGGATACGGACCGGCTGATGATGCTGGCGGGGGTCAAGGAATTTCCCATGCGCGTCAAATGCGCAACCCTGCCCTGGCACGCCATGACCTCGGCCATGGATGACAAGCCGGAAATCTCGACGGAGTAACAAATGACGGCAATGGATAAAATAGAGCGCCCCGTCGCTACCGGCCCTTTTGAGGAAGGCACGACCGGCTCCCCGCTGGAAGAGCCCATCGTGGCGGCGCTGCGCGAAGTGTATGATCCGGAAATCCCGGTCAATATCTTCGATCTCGGCCTCATCTATGTGATCGATATCGGCGAGGACGGCGATGTTTTCGTCGGCATGACCCTGACCGCGCCGGGCTGTCCTGTCGCCGGGGAAATCCCGATCTGGGTCCGCGATGCCGTGATGCCGGTCGAGGGCGTGAAGAATGTCGAGGTGGAAATCCTCTGGGATCCGCCCTGGACACCTGATAATATGTCCGAGGCGGCGAAACTCGACCTTGGAATGTTTTAAGTCGTTATTATATATGGTCTATAGGTGATATATGACTGATACACAGATTATGACATTGACGGACAGCGCCGCGAAGCGCGTGAAATCCCTGCTCGGCAAGGCGAGTGAGAAACCGCTTGGCCTGCGCATCGGGATCACCAACACCGGCTGCAACGGCCTGACCTATACCATGGATTACGCGACGGACCGGAAACCGGACGATGCGATCGTGGACACGGGCGATATTACCCTGCTGATCGACCATGACGCCGTGCAATATGTCGCGGGCACCGAGATGGACTGGCTCGAAGAAGGGCTGCAATCGCGCTTTACCTTCGAAAACCCGAACGAGAAAGGCCGCTGCGGCTGTGGCTCCTCCTTCCACGTCTAGGAATTCCAAAAAAACAGGTCTGGTTCTGGCCGGGATCGTGCTGGCAGCCCTGTCGTCGGCCCTGATTGCCATGACCCTCGTTCAGGCGAACGACAGCTATAAGGAGTTTGGATACCGTATGATTACCCCGCTTGAGACCGAGGCGCTTTTGAAACAGCAGCCGGACGTCGTCGTCCTTGATATCCGCACACCAGGAGAATTCAACGCGGGCCATATCGCGGGCGCCGTCAATATCGATTATTATGCCGATGATTACGAGGCGCGGATTGCCGCACTCGATCCCTCCAAAACCTATATCCTGCATTGCAAGTCCGGTGGCCGCAGTGACCGCTCCCTCCCAATTATGCGCGCCAACAATATTACCAACGTGCACCATCTGGAGGCCGGATTTGACGGCTGGAAAGCCGCCGGTCTGCCGATCTCACGCCCCTGAACAGCCGGCTTCCCGCCTTTTGATTGCCGCCCAAAAATCCCGTTCGTGACATAAAGTGGCCGAATTGCTAGTCTTATCTCTCACTTCAGCACAAGAACGGGGATTGAGACAAGATGCAGGACCGGTACGGTAACGAGGTCAGCACAGGATCGCGGGCGGCGCTTGACGCCTATATCGAGGGGGTGGATCATTTTCTGGCCGCCCAGGTCGCGGCGGAAGAGGCACTGAAGCGCGCTGTGGCGCATGATCCGTCCTTCGCCCTCGCCCATGCCGCCCTCGCCCGCTATTACCAGATGACCGCCCAGCCGACGGAGGCGCTGAAATCCATGATCTCGGCGCGGGAACTCGGCGCCGGTTTCACCCCGCGCGAACGCGCCCATGTGGCGATTGTCGGCCAGCTTATCGATGGCAATGGCGCGGCGGCCTACGCGGACATCAAGCAGCATGTTGCCGATCATCCCCGCGATGTGATGATGCTGCAGCCCTGCGCCGGGGTGTTCAGCCTGATCGCCTTCAGCGGGCGGCCCTCGCGCGATGCGGAAACCTTCGCCTTCTTCGACAATCTCAAGCAGCATTATGACAAGGACTGGTGGTTCGACTGCGTGATGGCCTTTGCGCTCTCCGAGATCGGTCGGCTCGAGGAAGCGAAACCGATCATCGAGCGTTCGTTCGACAACAATCCCGCCAATGCCAACGCCGCCCATTACAAGGCGCATTTCCTCTATGAATGCGGGGCGCATGAGGAAGGCCGCAGCTTTATCCATGACTGGCTGAAAGGCTATCACCGCAGCAGCCTGATGCATTGCCATATCAGCTGGCATGATGCCCTCTGGTCACTGGAGCTTGGCAAGCGCGAGGAGGCCTGGGCTATTTTCGAGGAAGCCGTGCGCCCGGGCGGCGCCTGGGGTCCGCCCATCAATGTGCTGACCGATATGGTGTCTTTCCTGCTCCGGGCGGAGATTGCCGGGGAAGAACGGCGGCGCGACCTCTGGCAGGAGGCCAGCAACTACGCCAGCATCCATTTCCCTGGTCCGGGGATCAGCTTCGTCGATGCCCATTCCGTTATCGCCCATGCCATGGCCGGGGAAGACGAACTGCTCACGGAACTGGGGGAGACTTCCTCGGGGACGGCAAGCGACATGGTCAACGCCCTCGCCGGTGTCTATCGCGCCTATGCCGCGGGCAAGTGGCAGGCGGTGATCGACCGGCTGCTCCCCGTGATGAGCAATCATGAACGCCTCGGCGGCAGCCGGGCGCAGCGCGACCTTCTGGAATTCACCCTGCTGCATGCCCTGCTCAAGCTTGGCAAGCGGGAGGAAGCGGAACGCCTTTTCCTCCTCCGCCGTCCGACCCTCGCGAAAGACGGCCTGCCCCCGTCCCTGTTCCCGGAGACGGTCGACGCCTGAGTTCTAGAATTTCACAAGCTTTCCGTGCGGGCCGGAGGCAAGGGTGAGAAACGTCCGGTCCTCGCGCAGGAGAAACTTCTCCCGCATCGCGAATTCGTAGTTCTCCCGCCCCAGCGGATCCTCTTTGAGTCGCGCGCGATAGGCCTCATAGGCCGCCAAGCTTTCGATATGATAGACGCCATAGGCGAGCGTGCTCGATCCCTCATGCGGCGCGAAATAGCCGACAAGATCGGCGCCCGAGCGCGGGATCGCCTCCCCCCAGTTCCGCGCATATTGCACGAACTGCTCCCTTTTCGTCGGGTCGATATGGTAACGGATGAAACAGGTAATCATGATTGTCTCCTTTGGCTGAGCGCGCGGAGAATAGCCATTGCGTGGCGTTAATGCTTCGACTACAATCGAACTATGAAAGAAGGACCGGATATCACCCTTTTGGGCTCGCTGATCGGCGATCCGGCGCGGGCCAATATGCTGACGGCGCTGCTCTCAGGGAAAGCGCTGACGGCGAGCGAGCTTGCGGCGGAGGCCGGGGTCACGGTCCAGACAGCTAGCTCTCATCTATCGAAAATGCAGTCCGGCGGCCTTCTCATGCAGCGCAAGCAGGGGCGGCACCGCTATTTCGCCCTCGCCGATGAGGAGGTCGGTGCCGTGCTGGAGGCGATGATGGGCCTCGCCGCGAAGAAGGGGCATCTACGCACCCGGACCGGGCCGAAGGACCCGGCGCTCCGCCGCGCCCGTGTCTGCTACAATCATCTCGCGGGCGATCTCGGCGTGCAGATGATGGACAGCCTGCTCGCAAAAGGCTTCCTCACGCCGGAGAATGAGGGGCTCGGCCTCACTATTGACGGCCGCCGCTTTTTCGAGGGCTTCGCGATTGATCTTGGCCCCCTTGAAAAGCTCCGCCGTCCGCTCTGCAAATCCTGCCTCGACTGGAGCAACCGCCGCAGCCACCTCGCCGGCTCCCTCGGCTCCGCCCTCCTCACCCGCTTCTACGACCTCGGCTGGGCCCACCGCGTTGAGAACTCCCGCATCGTGAGCTTCAACACCCCCGGCGAGAAGGAATTTATGCGGATGTTCGCGGTGTGAGGGCTTTGGCGGAGCTCAACTGGTAAAGCGCCCGTTTCCGCCAACCATGGCGATGCCGCATTTCAACGCCGGGTCAAGTCGAAGGCCGCTGCCTTCCACCATCTTTCGGGACGGCATGTTCGAGGCGGCGACCAATTCATGAATGCAATCCGCGTCGAGCCGGGCGAAACACTCGGACACCATTTTCGCATTGACGAATTTACCCAAACCCATCCCCCGATGCCTGGGGGAGACGGCAACAAGGCCTCCCCATGCCCATTTTTTATAGGGGCTGTACTGATTATAGGGGAAGTAGCTGTGCGCCGCGGCCGCGAGGGTATTGCTCTCATCCGCAATCGCCACAGTGACGACCGGACCCTCCAGCCCCGCCAGTCTTGTTCCGGAAAAGGGCGCAATCCCCTGCTCCGCCATGAAGGATTGAAGCGCCACCATGTCCGCGCTTTCGGCGTCCTTAAATTCCGGACAATAGCGATAGCCCGCGGGCAATCCGGCGGCGAGAATGCCGGTTGACGCCGGGACGGCCTCTTCGCGGGTCGCCACGAAGACATCCCAGAAATCGATTTTACAATTCTTCTCCTGAAGCCGTTGAGAGATTGCCTCCGTCTCTTCGGACGGGATCAGCCGAAAACCGAACACCCCGTCGCGCTTCAGGATGTCGAACAGCGTGTCCCAGCCCAGCAAGTCCGGATTATCCGTGCCCAGAAACCGCCCGGGATCACAGGCACCCGGCGTGTTTAGCGTCCAGTCACGAGCCTTTTCCGCGGCCGCCTGCAAGGCCATCTGCTGTTCGGTCCCAAAAAATCCCGCCATCCATCCTCCCCGCTTAACCTGTCATGGGACACCATACAGATGCCGGGCACGAAAGTCACCAAAAGGCGCTGCGCATTGACGGCTCCCGCATCGTGAGCTTCAACGCCCCCGGCGAGACGGAATTTATGCGGATGTTTGCGGTTTGATCAGCCGTCCTCGGCGACGACCGCGTCCGCCTCGATTTCCACCAGCCATTCGGGATTAACAAAACGGGTGACCTGCATGATGGTATCGACGGGCTTGGCCTCCTTGCAGTATTTCGCCCGCACATCGATCACGGCTTTCCAGTCGTCGATATTGGTCAGAATGACCCGCGTACGCACCACATCGGCCCAGCCCGACCCGGCCCGCTGAAGGGCGTCGCCGATAATCTCGAAGCACCGCTCCGCCTGCTTGGCGGCGTTGCCGATGCCGACGGTCTGTCCTTTCGCATCCACCGGCGCGGTGCCGCCGATGGTGATATAGGGGCCGACCCGCACCGCGCGCGCAAAGCCGACAATTTCCTCCATCGGATTGCCGTTCAGAACAAGTGATCGCTTCATGTTGCTCCCTCCCTTTGTTGGAAGCGTAGCAGATGGGCGCGAAGTTGTCGCGTGGCGCATTGACGGCTCATTTGCGAGTTGTAATACGACCGGGAAAAGGTGTTTATGCGGATGTTTGCGGTTTGACGAGCGTTTAAACTCGGTATAGGGGACCCCTGCTGCCTGAGTGAACTAACCCATACGGTGCAGAGCGCAAATTTTATTGCCCGATGGATCCCGTAGATAGGCAAGATAAAGATTCCCGTTGGCCCCTTCGCGAACTCCGGGAGGATCCTCGCAAGTAACGCCGCCATTTGCCAAACCGGCAGCATGCCACCTGTCCGCAGCTTGAGGATCAGATGCCGCAAAACCGATCGTACTGCCGTTACCGTGACAGGCAGGCTCCCCGTCAATAGGTTTGCTGATCGAGAATACGCCCGTTGGCGTGCGGTAAAAACAGCGGCCTTTAGCGTCAATCACGCCCGGCTTATGCCCGAGTGCGCCAAGGACGGCGTCGTAAAAGACTTTTGCTGCCTCAACATCGTCCGCGCCAACCATAATATGACTAAACATTCTAACTCCTGATAATGATGTATATGAAAATGGCCTGTTCGGCGGTCATGATATCCTGAGTACGGGGCGAATACAAACGACAACCCGGCAGACGATATTAAAATCCACCTTATCCGCCAGCAGCCTCGGCTGGGCCCGCCGTATCGACGGTTCCCGCATCGTGAGCTTCAACACCACCGGCGAGACGGAATTTATGCGGATGTCTCAGTAAATCCCGGGAAACAACCGATAGCGCACGCGCGCCGCATACGCGCGGTAGCCCGGCAGTTCCGCCTGCAATGTCCGGTCCTCGAGTGTCGTCCGGATTACCGTGATGATCAGCGCCACCGCCGCCGGCACAAGGGTCCAGAGCGAGCTGAGCGCCAGCACAATCCCGAGCAACGGCAGGATATTGCCCGCATAGCCCGGATGGCGCACAATCCGGTAGGGGCCGCTGTCGCACACCACATGCCCGCGATCGAGGGCAATGCGCACCACGCTCAGGAAAAAGCGGTTCTCCGCCAGGGCCCAGACTGCAAAGGCGTATCCGGCCGCGATCAGCACGAAACCGACAAGGACAACCCACAGCGGAAAGTCGGGGGACCAGCCGTAGCGATGATCGAGCCCCGCCACAATAACGAGCGGATAGCCGATGCTGAGCGCCATCAGCGGCGCCAGCAGCTTGTCCCAGTCTTTCGCGTCCCGGAAATTCTCAATGCTCTGCCGCTCGGCCATCAGGCCCGGATGCCGCCACTCCGCCCAGAGGCGCCCGCCAATGCCCGCGGTACCGATCAGCAGCGAATAAAGCCATGCCTGCCACCAGCCGAAATCCCCGCCGGAGGCCATCAACACCAGCGGGATGGAGAGATACACCGCAAAGATCCCGGCCCAGCGGCGCAAACTGCCGGTTAAACCTCCCTCGGGACGATCCATCTCGGATGACATGCCACCCCTCAACTCTCGCTTTTTGCCCGGCGCTCAGGATACCGCCGCCGCCGTTCCTGCGCCAGCTTCTTTAAACGTGGTTGGGTCAACTGCATTGACGACTCCCGCATCGTGAGCTTCAACACCCCCGGCGAGAAGGAATTTATGCGGATGTTCGCGGTTTGATCAGCAACGGTTACGTTGCCTATGAGCCTCTCAGACTTAATATGATATTTGATGTACAATAATATGGAGCGGTTTATTTAAATTTGATATAATGTTATCAGAGGTAGAATTTGATTTAGAATTGAAAAAATTGCTTATTACAAATATTGAAAGAATATTCGCAAAAGATGTAGAAAAATTCGCTTGGAATGGTTTGTCTTTATATGCAAACCGAGAGCTATGTTTCAATCAACTTCAGAAATTACATAGTCCTCCTGAAAAGCAAAAGAGAAATGTTAGGAAACAAGCGGAACACATACGCCAAGCAATTCTCTTGGCGAAAGAATATTATGAAACCTCAAAAGTAGCGAGCCTGGCCACTAGACCTGTTCTTCTTTATTATAGCTGTATGTCGTTAGCTTTGGCGGAAATCTTATTAAAACAAGATGGTAGATCTAGTCTTGATTTAGCAAGGAACGACCATAATCATCACGGCCTTGTATTTTCTTCCTCAATAACATTTGATCTTGATTTCTTAAAGACATCAAAGATGTTGAAATCCAAACCGATGAAAGTGGGGAAAAACTATAAAGGAACCTTCGAGTTATGGAGACGCTCGGCTCGCCATTTACCAATTGTAGGAACTGAAACGCAAACTTTTCCAAGAGGTCTAAGTACTACAGCCGTGAACCCTTTGTTGTTTGAAAATGATAGCGAATTAGTCAATATTGACGATCGGGGGGTTACTTTGATTGAGTGTTTTATGAGACTACCATTTATGGAGCGTACATTAAGAGTAAATGGGTGCCCTTCATTTTTTGTGAGAGGCGAAGCATCAAAAACTTTTGATATCAAAGGTGTCCAATATTTTAATCTGTTGATTCATCCAGCCTCAAGCCAATCACTAGAGAAGTTATTAAATATAATTGTGGCTAGTCCCGAAATGGTAAATTTTTTGGAAATAGATGAATATGAAAGAGGGTTACTTATTAGATGGTTGCAAAATGAATATTCTTTAGGATTAGCATTTCACTTCCCATCTGGATTAAATTTAAACACAAAAATGGTTTATTTTGGCACCGATTCAATGCGTATGAATGAATTTGGTAATATATATCTGTCGTTATTTATGTTGAGTAATTTATCGCGTTATTATCCGGATATTTGGATTAAACACATAGAAAATCATACTTCTTTTTCATTGGTTGTTTCAGAGTTTTGTGAAAAAGCGGCGGAAAGAATGGCGCTAATGGCCTATTCGGAGCTATCTCGCACGCTGTATATTGAGTAGTTAGTATAACTTATTTACTCAAAAATCTTGCATTCCACGCAATATTTTGATATAATTACGCCTTCACGTTGCAGGAAGGGATTTCCTGTGGGGCGTGTTACAGGGGCGGCTGCCCCTTCAGCCAGATTCCATATATATGCGAAATAAGGATACCCGTTGATCTTGCAGCGCGCGCGTTTGCGGCGTCTGTTACGGGTATTTGCGGTCCGGTAAGCCGGGCGGCGCTGTCCGGGGTGAGATTGGCCCTATAAAAGCGGGGAGCGGCGAGCCTGCCATTGCGTGCAGCTTGCCAGAGTCCTCCTTCAGAGGCAGCGTTTCAGGATGGCCCCGGAAGTATCGGCGGAGAATTCGCCGAGACGGCTCATGGTGCCGATTATCTGCATACGATCCGCAGAAATCAGGTCCATCATACGGATAGAGCCGTCAATCTGGACCAGGCCGTAGCGCTGGCCGGTCTGCCAGACGGAAGTCAGCGGTGTTCGGGCGTCTCCCTCCACATTGTGCGACAGATCCTGCGCGCCGAGGACAATTGCCCCTCCGTCTGTATTGCAAGCCGTGCTCCAGGGTCCGCGAAGGCGGAGGGGCACGGTATCATAGTCCCGCACACGCCCGTACGGGACATTGATGACCTCAGTAAAGCGTGCACGCAAATTGACGGGCTTGACAATGGGAGCGATCGGGGTCGGTCGTTTGTTTAACGCCAGCCCCGGTCCTTTCCCGTCATCGGCCATCGAGGCATAGGGAGTGACAAGGCTGTAGACAGTCAGAAAGAGCGCCAGCATCACACCGCCGAGGGCCATGCTGCCAAGCGCGAACTTGGTGTTCTTGAACAGGCGGGTTTCGCGTAAGCGCGGGGCCTCGCGGATATCCACGCGGTGATAGACATTGCGGTCCTTCTCGGGCGAGAAATAGCCGCCGAGGATGCGGACACGCGCGGCGCCCCATTCGCCGATCAGCCTGCGCGAAATCTCCTGCGCGGGATTTTCGTCGTCATAGCGGTCGAAACTGCGCCATTTCGTATCGAAAAGCGTCTGCACGACATAATGCGAGAAATGCTGGGTTGCCGGTGTCATGGTCCTGTCTCGGGGCTCGCCAAAATGGGTCTGCGCCCGAGATTAGGAAAACAGGATAAATAAACCGTTAATTTCGCACGATTTTTTATCCGCGCGCCTAGGTGACCGCGGCAACCTTGCCGTCCTCATGCATGACGATAACCGGCTCCATGCTCTCAAACACATCATCATCGAGATGGCAGAGGATCCGGTGGCCCTCCTGAAACTCCTTCAGCGGCGGCATTTCGGTCTCGCAGATGCTGCCGATCTTGCGCGGACAGCGGGTCTGGAACGGGCAGCCCGGTGGCGGATTGACCGCCGAGGGGATATCGCCCTCCAGGATGATCTGCTTCTGCTCGACCGAGGTGTCGGCAATCGGCACGGCGGATAAAAGCGCCTCCGTATAGGGGTGATAGGGCGGCGAGAACACCTCATCCGTCGTCCCCTGCTCCACGATATGGCCAAGATACATAACCACAACGCGATCAGAGAGATAGCGGACGACGCTCAAATCATGACTGATGAACAGCAGCGTTGAGCGGAGCTCGTTCTGGATTTCCGTGAGCAGCCCCGTCACCGCCGCCTGGACCGAGACGTCAAGGGCCGAGACCGGCTCATCCGCGACCACCACCGCCGGATTGCCGGCGAAGGCGCGGGCGATGCCGATGCGCTGTTTCTGGCCGCCGGAAAGCTGGCGCGGCCGCCGGTGGGCGAAGTCGCGCGGCAGTTTCACCAGATCGAGCAGGTCATTGACCTTGGCGCGGACCTTTTCCGGATCCTTCTCGACACCGAACTTGCGGATCACGCGGGCAATCTGGCTGCCGACGGAATGGGACGGATTGAGGGTGTCGAACGGGTTCTGGAACACCATCTGCAGATGACCGACGGTCTGCGCCTTGCGTTTTTGCACAGTGACATTGGCGAGGTCCTCCCCGTTGAGGATTACCTCCCCCGCCGTTGCTTCCTCCAGCCCCATCAGGACCTTGGCGAAGGTCGACTTGCCGCAGCCGCTCTCGCCGACAATGGCGACGGTTTCCGCCTCGCGCGCATCGAAGTTGATATCCTCGTTCGCTTTCACGGTCTTCACCGCATCGCCGCGGATCATGGCAATGACGGAACTCGATTTGATCTCGTAATATTTCTTCATATTCCGGACCTCGAGCACGACCTTGCCCGATTTTACGGACTTGACGGAGACCGCCTGATGATCGCCCTCGGCCCAGTCAATCTCCTCGAACCGGGCGCAGCGGACCATATGCCGCTCCTCATTCGGGACGGGGCGCATGTCGATCTTGTCCGTATTGCAGACACCCTCGGTGAAGAAAGCGCAGCGCGGCCCGAAGAAACACCCCTTGGGGCGCTGATGCGGCAGCGGCAGCTGGCCCGGAATGGGCACCAGCGGGCGCTCGTTCTTGTCGGCGCCGGGCAGCGGGATCGAGGCGAACAGGCCGCTCGTATAGGGGTGCTTCATGTCGTCGAAGACCTCATGCACGGTGCCGTCCTCCACCGCCTCGCCGGAATACATGACGGTCACCCGGTCACAGGTATCCAGGATCAGCCCGAGGTTATGGGAGATATAGATCATCGCCGTGCCGAATTCGGCCGAGATTTCCTTCACCAGCTCGACAATGCCGCGTTCCACCGTCACATCAAGCGCAGTCGTCGGCTCGTCCAGCAGCAGGAGGTCCGGCTTGGACAAGAGCGCCATGGCGATTACCACGCGCTGTTGCTGACCGCCGGAAATCTGATGCGGATAGCTGTCCATGATCCGTTTCGGATCGGGGAGCTTCACCGCCTCCAGCAGGGCCAGGGCGCGTTCCTTGGCTTCCGTCACGGTGACATCCTCATGAAAGAGCGGCACTTCGGCGAGCTGGTCCCCGATCTTCATGGACGGGTTGAGGGAGGCCATCGGTTCCTGATAGATCATGGCGATCTTGGAGCCGCGGAGCGCCCGCAATTCATCCTCCGACATGGTACGCATATCGCGGCCATGGAAGAGGATTTCCCCGCTCTTGATATAGCCGTTGGAGCCGAGATACTGCATGACGGCAAGCGCGACCGTGGACTTGCCGCAGCCGCTCTCTCCGACGATGCCGACGCCCTGCCCCGGCATCACCTTGATGTTGAAGTCGATGACCGCCGGGATTTCCCCGCCGCGCGTATCGTAGGAGATGCAGAGATTGCGGCATTCCAGAATGGGTGTCTGTTCCATTACAACTCTCCTAATCCTTCATCGATATTTCACGCAGACCGTCGGCCAGCAGGTTGAAGCCGAGCACCAGCGACGAGATGGCCGCGGCCGGCACAACCGCCATATGCCCTGCGAAACTTCCCAAAGGCTGGGTTTCCGCAATCATCTTGCCCCAGTCCGGATCGGGTGGCGGCAGCCCGAGGCCGAGATAGCCGAGCATGGCGATGGTGATGGTGGTATAGCCAAGGCGCAGGCAGGCATCGACGATGAGCGGCCCGCGGGCATTCGGCAGCAGTTCCACCAGCATGATATACATCGAGCTTTCGCCCCGCGTCTGGGCAGCGAAAATATAGTCCCGCGTTCGGAGATCGAGCACCAGCCCGCGCACGATACGCATGATGCCGGGCGCCGAGGCGAAGGTTACGGCGAGCACGATGTTGAAGCCCGTGGCGCCGAGATAGGTGATGATGATGATATAGAGCACGATCACCGGGAAGGAGAGCAGCACGTTGGAGATGAAGGAGATCACCTCGTCATACCAGCCGCCGAGATACCCCGCGACAACGCCCATGAACATGCCGACGATATAGGCGACCACCGTCGCCGTTGTCGCCCAGACCAGAACCTGCTGCGCACCAAAGATAACGCGCGAGAGAATATCCCGCCCCTTATGGTCGGTGCCAAGCCAGTAGAGGCCGCCGTCCCGCGCCTCCGACAGCGGCATCTTGAACGGCTCCAGCGGCGCATTCGGATCGTAGAGCGGCAAGACCGGCGCGAGGATGGCGAGGATCACCCAGAACAGGATCAGCGAGAGGCCGAAGATAGCGATCGGGCTTTCCCGCAGGAGGCTGATGGACTTGACCATCTTGCCGAGCGCGGAGGGCGACGTGTCGTTTGATTGAATTTCTGCCGTCATATCAACGCCCTCCCTTATGTAAACCGGATCCGCGGATTAAGCAGCGTATAGCCGATATCCGAGATGAATTGCGAGAACACGGCGACGAACACCGCGACCAGGGTACAGGCCTCGATCACATAGATGTCGCCGAACAGGGCGCCGTCGAGCAGCAGCTTCCCGAAGCCCTTATAGGCGAAGAAGACCTCGACCACGATCACGCCGGAGAGCAGCCAGTTGAGCTGCAGAATGATCACCGTGAAGGGCGCAATCAGCGCGTTACGGAGCGCATGCTTCATGATCACCCGCCGGTACGGAATGCCTTTCAGGACCGCCGTCCGGATATAGTGGGAGGTCATCACCTCCGCCATGGAGGCGCGGGTCATGCGGGCGGTATAGCCGAAGCCATACATCACCAGCACGAAGACGGGCAGGAATATCTCGGCCCAGCTGAACCCACTGGTCATCGCCGAGGTGCCGGGAAGCCACCCCAGCCAGAAGACGAATATAGCGGTAAAGAAAGTGGCCGAGGCAAATTCCGGAACAGATGTCGTCAGCACCGATCCCACCGAAACCACCCGGTCCTGCAACGATCCTTCCTTCATGCCGGCGATGACCCCGAGGGTGAGTGAGAGCGGGATCATGAAGGCCATATAGAGCCCCGCGAGAATGGCGGTATTGCCAAGACGCGGCCACAGGATTTCGGAGACCGGTACCTTGAACTGGATGGAATCGCCGAAATCGCCAACAAGGGCGTTCCCCACCCATGTGATATAACGCTCCAGGAACGGTTCGTTATAGCCGTTATTTTCAAGCCAGAGTTCGCGCTGTTCCGTGCTTGAATAGGGCCCGAGCACCTTGCCGGCAACCGCCAGCTTGTCGGTTTCGAATATGGCAAAAAGGGTAAAGGAGACGATGACCATAATCAGGGCCATGGAGATAAATCGACGGAATGCCAGTATCAGCATGAAATTGCTCCCCCCGGGGCAAAAATGTCGCTAAAAAAAGATAAGGGCGAAGTGATCGCCCTTATCAATAGTTCCCTGATTAGCTGTCAATCCAGACTTTAAAGAACTGGTGATATTGCGTCGGATGGGCCTTGAGGTTCTTGACCTTGTTATTGGCAAGGAACATTTTCGGTTGCCAGACGGGCTGCACGATAATCGCATCGCGCTGAAGGATTTCCTCCACCGTCTTCATGGCCTCTTTGCGTTTCTCCGCATCGACGATAGCTTCCGCCTTGTCCAGGGCCGCCTCGAATTCCGGATTATCATAGGCCGTTTCGTTCCATGGAACGCCCGCACGATAAGCCAGGCTCAAGACCATGGTGCCAAGCGGACGATGGGTCCAGGCAGTAAAGCCAAATGGCGCCGTCTGCCAGGTTTCCCAATATTTGGAGGCCGGCATCAGGTTGAGGTTCAGAGTGATGCCTGCAGGCGCGAGCTGTTCTTTCAGGATTTCGCATACCTGCTGCTGCCAGGGGCCGTTGGTGTTGCCAAGGTCAATCGTGATTTCAAGTCCGTCGTCATAACCTGCTTCGGCCAGCAGGAGCTTCGCTTTCTCGATATCCGGCTCCATCCGGTTAAGTCCATAATACTCAGGGTGTATGGGAGCGACATGATGATGTTCGCCAACATCGCCGCGCCCGCCAAAGACCAGCTCGTTATATTTCTCCGGATCGCAACAGAGCATGATCGCCTGACGCACCCGAATGTCGTCAAACGGCTTCTTGTCCGTGCGGAACCGCATCACACCGGTTTGCGCGGTCCGGACGTCGTAAATGGTGAAGCCCGGAATGGATTGCGCCATGCCGAGGGAGGCGATATCGAACTCATAGTTCATGTCCACCTGGTTGGAGGCAACGGCCGCAAGCTGTGCGGCGGAGGCGGCGCCGTGATCGTAGTAATCAATGCCGTCGAGGTAGACTTCACCGTCCCAATAGGGCTGGTCCACCCGGCGGAGGATAGCTTTCTCGCCAACCACGAATTCCGTCAGAGTAAACGGTCCGGTGCCGTTCGGCTCTTTCGACAGGTCGCCCTTGAAACCGCGATGCACGATGGCGGTTGGATAATTGTAGAAATTCTCTGGAATGGAGAGAACCGCGTTGTTGAGGTTGAGGCGAACCGTATGGTCATCGACCTTTTCAACCGCACCTGGTGTCATGGATTTCTTGGCGTTCTCCCCTTCCCCTTCAGTCGTCACCATGGAGGCAAACAGGCCGATGTTGGAGGAGCCGACCGCCGGATCGAGCCAGCGGGTAATATTGAACACAACGTCATCGGCGTTGAAGTCATCGCCGTTATGCCATTTCACGCCCTGGCGCAGCTTGAAGGTCCAGGTCTTGAGATCGTCCGAGGCGGTCCAGCTTTCCGCAAGATACGGGCGCGTCACGTTATCCGGACCGGTGATCGTCAGATATTCAATAATCTGGCGGGCAATGTTGGATTTTTCGTTCCATGAGTAGGTTGCCGGATCGGCCATTTCCTGAACCGGCATGGAGCATTTGAGGATACCGCCCTTTTTTGGTTCGGCCGCTTTTGCCTCCAGAGTCGGGTCGGCAACTCCGACGATTGAGTATGCCGCCGCGGCGGAGAGGCCCAGCAATGTCGAGGTTCTGAGAAACTCGCGGCGGTCCATCTTGCCATTCTTGAACTGTTCGGTTACGTCCTTGATTTTGGGATGAACGCGCCCCGGCGCTTCATGATCCATTTTCTTGCCTGTCATCTTGGGTAACTCCCTATCCGTTGTTTTATCGCATCTTGTTTACTTGCCAAAACTTGTCTCACTCGGTTGATTTTCGCATTTTTTCAGCGGCCTTTTTGTTCATTTTACGACCATATTTTTCCTGCCGAATTCAAATAATGCCGCAATTTCAACTATTTTGTCCTTCTTTAGTCTTAAGCATAGTGAAACTCCGGCCGTGTCGTCAATGAGAATGGAGAAAAATATTATATACCTGAATAATCATAGTATAAATTCACTGAAGGCAAATATATCCAAGTAAATAAAATATATAACAAATCCAAAATATTTTCTGATACTTAATTATGGCTGCCGGTACTAGGCATGTTTTTTCGTTGCATAATTCCGATCATGGAAAATCCGGAATTCCATGTTTGTTTATTTCAATTTAGTTAAATTTTGCGGCATCCGGCCGCTGCGCTCCCTTCGCAAACATGCTCCGGAAGAAGACCGCCTCCGTACCTTCTCCCTTCCTGAAGGATAAGAGGAGAAGACGCGAAGTCAAATGCCGCCGGACAGGATAGACCGGCATTCATAAAAAAAGCGGCGAGTCACCGGGCGGCCTCATGCCTGAAAATATGAGGCTTTCTAAAATATTTAGATAGTAATTTTCTATTTATATTTTATCTAAATAAATAATTGAAATTAATTATCTCAATAATATTTAATTTTATATAATAAATATTTAAATTTTTAATTGGATATAAAATAATGAAAGCATTTTTATTGAACTATTTTTCGAAACGTTTGGGTAAAACACCGCGGATTAATCCGCTCCAGTTTTACCGGGCAGATTTTGTGAAGCCATTTTCCATCATTGCCCATAGCAAGAATTTTGAGCCGGAGAATTTCCGCCTGCTCGACAGCCGCACGCCCGATCGTAAGGGGTGGCTGGATATCTACGGACATTCCGCCAAAACCGGCAATGTTGAAGATATAGAAAAATTGTTTCCATACCCGGACGATGTCGACTTGTGCAGCGTACTCGTTTTCCTTGATAAGGCCGATAATGAAGGGGATAAAGTTCTGGATAAACAGCCGGAAGTACTGCACCCGATGTCGGTCGACGACATCATGGACATGTTCAACGAAAACTATGACGATCTGGAAAAAAAGATCGGCGCCGAAAAAATTTCGGAGATTAAACCGGAAGTCGCGGCGGCGAAGTTACTGGGCAAGAATATCCGGTTTGGAACATGCGCGGCCGCTACTTACAGCAAAGAGCACGGAAAGTATCTCCTGCAGGAACTCGCGAACCGGCTTGGTGTCTATATTATGGGGGCGACCCACAATACCTATGTAAAAGAAAAGCAGTTTCTCCCAAATCCTGACAAGCAAAAGGGGGATCTGTACGTTGCCCCCTATTTCGGGGACTGGGTGTTGTTCAAGCCCGGTGGCGACCCGTTTGCCGACAAGCCATACAGGGTTTTGGGCTACCGGAACTCCGCGAACGAGCAAGTGACAAAAACAGGAATGGTCGTCAATAAAGCATACTCGGAACCGGATTGGCCCGAACTATGGCTGAATGTCTGCACGGATCACGCAGAAGAGCTTATCGCGCAGGATCAGGAAGAGGAAAAGAAGGCGAAAATGAACAAGATCGTCAGCAGCTTTGGTGGTCTGTTTGAGTCCGATTACGTAATCGCGCCCGATCCGGATAACCTGGAAATCAAGGTCGTGGCTGACCCGGACGATGATGACATGCCTGAGAAGGATGAGAAATCCGCGGCAAAGGAAACGCCGAAGGAAAAAGATCAGTCCACAAAAAACACTGACAAGTAATCCGGCGCAAAATCTGTCCAATCCGTGCGGGTCGGTGCGACCTCGCTGAAGGGATTTTTTGCAAATTTACAGTGCACTCTGAAAAATGACCACGACATAATTCCCTGATTTGGGAAATGAGTAAATCGGGTATTGGTACCCTTGGCTTCGCTTAATTTTATTTTATCAAAATATTCAAAAGAAGGATTTTAAGATGAAAGCTTTTTTACTAAGTTATATGAAGAAACAATCTTTAAATAAGGCTGGCACTATTGCGCCGGCTTTCCTGAGGTTTACAGCGGCAAAGCCGTTTTCAATCGTCGCCTTCAGCAAAAGAGTGCCGGAGGACAGTGCCCATCTCTACAACAGCAATGTGGATGAGCGAGACAAATGGCTGGATATATGTGGTCATAGCATCGCGCTTGGCAGTTATTATCTGGATCCCCTATATCCTTTGAAACCATTGCCAAATGATTATGACCTGCTGAATGTATTAATGTTCTACAGCGAAGAACATTATGAAGACGGACCGGAAATCGAAAAGAAGAACGTCGTGGTTAATCCTATGTCCGTTGATGATATCGTTGATATTTTCAACGGGAATATTGACGATCTCAAAAAAAAGGTTGGCGAGAAAAAAGCGACTGAGATATCCGGCGAGGCGGCAAAAGTGATGATCGAGGGGCGTCACCTCAGAATAGCAACCTGTGCCCCGGCAGTATTCAGCAAGACTCACCAGAGGCACCTGCTGCAGGATCTCGCCAACAAGCTCAATCGCTACATAATCGCGCCAAATTTTTATACTCACACTGGCATGAAAGGCCTTCCCAAATACACTTTCCGGACGCCCTCAGTGCAGCGCAATCCTAAGGAAAATGTGCAGGATGCCTACCTTTACATAAATGAATTCTTGGGTGACTGGGTTCTCTACAGGCCCGGTGGAGATCCAACTGCAGCCCGGCCCTACCGAATATTGGGCTATAGAGATGAATTTGGCAATCCGACCGACAAAAGCGGCACACGGATCAACCCGGCGAATGAAACGGGCGTCAATGAATATCTGGAAATCTGTACGGACCATGCCGAAATGCTGATCGAGCAGGATAGAACTGGCGTTAGCGAAGAGCTTGAGAATAAGCAGAAAGAAGCCCTTGCGGAAGTCATGAGTTACATTGATAAGTTAATTGCGTCCGACAAAAAGCAGAATATGGTGAAAAAGCGGAATAAAATGATGGACGAACTGGCCTCTCTTGATGACTATGCGGACTATATCCAGTTCAAAGATGATGACGAAAGTGACATTGGCGTAAAAATCGAACCGTTAGTGACGCTCGAAAAGCAGGACATGAGCAAGATGGATGATTTGGAATAAGTGATCCGGCTGTATCGACACTCATATTTACAAAAACGAACAGCCCGGCATCTGCCGGGCTTTCAGTTTATTTCGTTCTTATCCAAAAAATGCCTATCGCCAGCAAGCCTGTGACGCCGTGAATTTACATTATCAAAGCGAGCCGGTATAACAGGCTCAACACGCTTGAAAAAACAACAAGAACAAGATGGAGCCGTTATGCAGCGCGAACTTTTCAGTGAAGAACATGAGCTTTTCCGGGCCTCCGCCCGCCGCTTTGTCGAGGAGCGGATCGTCCCCTTCCATGCCCAGTGGGAAAAGGACGGGCAGGTCAGCCGCGAGGTCTGGCTGGAAGCCGGAGAAGCCGGTTTCCTCTGTACATCGGTGCCGGAAGAATATGGCGGCGTTGGTGGCGATTTCCTGTTCGGCGCGATCTTCCTGGAGGAGCTGGCGCGCGCCGGAACCAGCGGCCCCTCCTTCCATCTGCATTCGGAGATTGTCGCGCCCTATCTCATCCATTACGGCACGGAAGAACAGAAAAAGCATTGGCTGCCAAAGCTGGTGAAGGGCGAGGTTATCGTTGCCGTCGGCATGACGGAGCCCGGCGCGGGGTCCGATCTTCAGAATATCCGCACCACGGCCATTGCCGATGGCGATGACTATGTCATCAACGGCCAGAAGGTCTTTATCAGCAACGGACAGATTGCCGATCTCGTGGTGCTCGCCTGCAAGACGGACCCGGCCGCGGGCGGCAAGGGTGTTTCCCTCGTGCTGGTCGAAGGGGATCGCGAGGGCTTTTCCCGCGGCCGCAACCTCGAGAAAGCCGGATACAAGGCGCAGGATACGTCGGAGCTCTTCTTCAACGATGTCCGGGTACCGAAATCCAACCTCCTCGGGGAAGAGGGGCGCGGCTTCAGGCAGCTCATGCAGATGCTGCCGCAGGAACGGCTCGTGATCGCCGTGCGCTCCGCCACTAGCATCGAGACCGCGCTCGACTGGACCGTTGAATACACGAAAGAGCGCAAGGCCTTCGGCCAGAGCGTCGCCGATTTCCAGAATACCCGCTTCAAGCTGGCCGAGATCAAGGCCAAGGCGGTGATGATGCGCGCCTTTGTCGATCGCTGCGTCGCCGCGCATCTGAAGGGCGAACTCGATGCGGTCACCGCCGCCATGGCGAAGATGCAATCGACGGAGATCCTCTGGGAGGTTCTCGATGACTGTGTGCAGCTGCATGGCGGTTACGGCTATATGTGGGAATATCCGGTCTGCCGCGCCTGGGCCGACAACCGCATGGCCCGCATCGCCGGTGGCACGACCGAGATCATGAAAGAGATCATCAGCCGCGATCTTCTCGCGGACTGATCGCACGGCCCGGCAGGATCAACCGTCAACAACCTCAGTGAACCGGTCGAGCATGAGCGCCCAGCCGCCTTCATGTTCTTTGCGCATATTCATGCCGCCGAACCAGGCCGCCTGTTCGTGACAGATAAGAAGAGTGCCGCTGCCCTCCGGCCGGAATTCGATCGTATGCAGGGAACAGGACATAACCGCCCCGCCCACGCTGACCATAACCGTAGAAATGATCCGCTGTTCCTCAAGGACATCGAGATAGCGGATCTCAAAGGCGGCGACGATGGCGCCGTCCTGTCGCATTTCGCTATGCTCGACACCGCCGGCGCGAAAATCGAAATTTTCATAGACCATCTCCATTCCTTCGGGCGTGGGTTCCCATTTCTTGCGGGATTCCGTATCCGTCCAGGCGGCAAACACGCGCGCGGGCGCCGCTTTCAGGACGCGGCTGACGGAAATGGTATCATGATGGGCAATTGGTAGTTCTGTCATTTGTTTCCCTAGCTTAGCTGTTGGTTGTCGAGGTAATTTTCGAGGGCGTCGAGACGTTTCTCCCACAGGGTGCGGCGGTCGGAGAGCCACTCCTCGATCATCTTGAATGCGTCCGGCCGGAGATAACAGGTCCGCACGCGCCCGACCTTCTTGCTGGTAATGATGTTGCCCTTCTCCAGTATGGAGAGGTGCTGCAAGAAGGACGGCAGCGCCATCTGAAAGGGTGTCGCCAGTTCCGCGACCGTTGCCGGCCCCTCGCACAGGCGATCGACCACGGCCCGCCGCGTTGGATCGGCAAGCGTGCGGAAGATGTTATCGATATGATCGTCATAGTTAGGCATAAGGCTAACTAATATCTTTTTCGTAGCCCTGTCAAGATCAGTTAGGTTTTTCCCTAACTTTTTAATCCATCAATTTTCATCCCTTTTCATCCGGCAGTTTATTTTCACCTTGATTTAAACATAACATGTTATATATCTTGTTATGTAAATAACAGCGGGAGGCATCATGGTTGAAGATTTTGTCCGCCATAAGGGGTATCTCACCCTCGGTACACGGCTGAAACGCATCGGCGATATGTTGCAGGCGGATGTCCAGCAACTTCTCGACAGCGAGAGTGTCGCCATCCAGACCGGGCAGTATCCGCTGATCGCGGCGCTTGACGAGTTCGGGCCGCTGACCGTCGGCGAGCTTGCGGAGGCCCTTGGTGTCAGTCAGCCCGGCATCACCCGGAGTGTCGGCCAGCTTGTGAAACAGGGCGTCGTGACGGTGGAGCGCGGCGAGAAGGACCAGCGCACCAAGGTCGTTACCCTCGCCCCGGCGGGTCAGGCCATGGTCGATCGCGGCAAGCGCGACCTGTGGCAGGTGATTGACCGCAGCCTCGCCGATATCTGCGGAGAGGACACCACGCCACTGCTCGACGAGCTTGACCGGCTGGAGACAGCGCTCGCCTATAAATCCCTCTACCGCCGCATGCGGGAGACGGCGCCAAGGAAGGAGACGGTCAATGACTGAGCATATCCTCGACCGGCCGATCTGGAACAGCCTGACCACCCTGCATGCCCGCTTTGCCACCGGCGACGGCGCCGCCCGGCGCTTTAAGGAGACTATCAGCATCTTCGCAGGACAGAAGGATGAGAGCGCGGAAAGTTTAGACGCCCTCGCCCGGCTTGTGCCGCCGGACGGCAACCTTTTCCTGATCCAGGTGGCGCCGGTGGTGCTGCCCGATGGTATCCAATCCGCCATGACCGGCGAAGGATGCCAGATGCTGCTGGAAACGCTGAACGCACCCAAGGTGAAGGCCCATCGGATCGAGCGGCTCGGCGCGGCGGACGCGAAAGAAATGTATGACCTTGCCATGCTGACAAAGCCCGGGCCGTATCTTATGGATACCCGCCTGCTCGGCGATTTCTGGGGGGTCAAGGAAGGCGGCAAGCTTATCGCCATGGCCGGGGAGCGTTTCCGCCACAAGGGTTTTGCGGAGATCAGCGGCGTCTGCACCCATCCCGATCATCTCGGACGCGGCCTCGCCCATGAGCTCTGCGTTCATGTCGCGGAGCAAATTCTCGCGCGCGGGGAGCATCCATATCTGCAGGTGTTCGCCACCAACACCCGCGCCATCCGGGTCTATGAGAACCTGGGTTTCCGGACGCGGGCGCGGGTCAATGCGGTGATGCTGGAGAAGGCCTGAATTTTGCGCCGCCCTCTTGCCCTTTCTCGCCCTCTATATTATCTAGGGGGCAAGAGGGACGACCCTTTCCGCTGGATTTTTTCCGGGACGACCCGGCCATTATGAGGAGACAGGAAATGGCCTGGTTTTATCTCGTTGCGGCGGGACTTCTTGAAATTGTTTGGGCCTATTCAATGAAGCAATCCGCAGGTTTTTCACGCCTGACGCCCAGTATCATCACCCTTGTGACCATGACCGCAAGTTTCGGATTGCTCGCCCTAGCCATGCGGTCCCTCCCCCTCGGCACCAGCTATATGGTCTGGACCGGGATCGGCGCGATCGGCGCGTTCTTGGTCGGCATCTTCGTGCTGGGGGAACTGATCACCCCGATGCGGACGGCGGCGGCGCTGCTGATCGTCTCCGGCCTCGTCCTGATGCAGCTTTCCAGCAATGGCTAGTCTCCTGCAACCGCCCGGACCCTACAGCCCGCCACCGGTGCGGCCGGAAGATATCGTCTATGAGGATGAGTATCTGCTGGCCCTCAACAAGCCGAGCGGGCTGCTCTCGGTGCCGGGTCGCGGCGGGGATCTCGCGGATTGCGCCGAAGCGCGGGCGAAGGCGCAGGATCGCAACGCGCGGACGGTGCACCGCCTCGATATGGACACCTCCGGCCTCCTGCTGTTCGGCAAGGGGGCGGAGATGCACCGGCGCTTAAGCAAGATGTTCGCCGCCCGCGACGTTGAAAAGCGCTATCTCGCCTGGGTGCAGGGTGTGATGGTGGCGGAGGCTGGCGAGATCGACCTGCCGCTCGCCGTGGACTGGCCGAACCGGCCGAAACAGAAGATTGATGCCGAGGGCGGCAAACCCTCCCTCACCCGCTGGCAATTGCTGGAAAGCTCAAAGGATGCCAGCCTGCTCGCGCTTACCCCCGAAACCGGGCGGACGCATCAGCTCCGCCTGCATTGCGCCGCCATCGGTCATCCGATCCTGGGCGACCGGATCTATGCAACAAACGAGGCATTCGCCCGCGCCCCGCGCTTGCAGCTGCATGCCGAGCGGCTTGTTTTTCATCATCCGGAGACGGGGGCGGAGATGAGGCTGACGGCACCCTCTCCGCTCACCGGGCCAACTGCCCCGGACGCCTCCTGAAAAACAGCCTTGAAATCCTGCCCCCCTCGGTCATACTGCTGTATTGTCCCGACATCTTGAGAAAGAGGGAGATGACATATGGAAACGGAAACCGCCACCGCAGCCGACCCCGCCCCCGGTTTCGCCAAGAACCCGGCCTATAAAATCATCCTTGAGCGTCCGGCGCGGGAATATGTCGCGATGCTTCAGGGGGACGTCATTGCAAAAAGCAGCAAGGTCATCCTCTTGAAGGAAGGCACCTATCCGCCTGTCGTCTATTTCCCGCCCGAGGATGTCCGCCTCGATCAGGCGACGATGACCGAGAAGGACACCTATTGTCCCTATAAGGGCATTGCCAGCTACTGGAATTTCGGGCGCGAGAAGAATATCGCCTGGTCCTATGAGGAGCCGTTCCGTGAAATGCTGGACATCAAGGGCTATCTCGCCTTTTATACCGACCGGCTGGACGATCCGCTGAACTAGGCTGTCCGCCGTATTTCAACAAAAACAAGAAAAGAGCCGTCAGTCATGGGTCAGGTCCGGAATATCCTTTTCATCATGTGTGACCAGCTGCGCGCGGACTATCTCCGCTGCACCGGTCATCCGACGATCAACACCCCGCATATCGACGCGCTCGCCAATGACGGCGCCGTCTTTACCCATGCCTATTGTCAGGCGCCGGTCTGCGGCTCGTCGCGCATGTCTTTCTATACGGGGCGCTATGTGCAGTCCCATGGCGCGACCTATAACGGCGTCCCGCTCCGCGTCGGGGAACAGACCCTCGGCGATCATATGCGCGATCTCGGCGTGACCACCGGGCTGATCGGCAAGACCCATATGGCGGCGGATCAGGAGGGGATGAAACGCCTCGGCCTCAGCCGCGAGACGATCGAGGGGACCCGCGCCGCTGAATGCGGGTTCGAGCCGTGGGAGCGCGACGACGGCCTGCATCCCGATAGCGGCACCGATCCCAACCTCGCCTATAATGTATATCTCCGCGAGCAGGGCTATGAGGGGGATAATCCGTGGCATACATACGCCAATTCCGGCCTTGATGAGAACGGCGAGGTGGCGAGCGGCTGGCTGCTCCGCAATGCGCATCTGCCCGCCCGGGTGAAGCCGGAGCATTCGGAAACCGCCTATATGACGGACCGGGCGATTGCGAAGATTTCCGATCTTGGCGAGACGCCCTGGTGCCTGCATCTCAGCTATATCAAGCCGCACTGGCCCTATATCGTGCCCGCCCCCTATCACAATATGTATTCAGAGGCGGACGTGATCGTCGCCAATCGCGGCGAGAAGGAACGGCAGGACCCGCATCCGGTGGTCGAGGCCTTCATGGGCCATGAGGAAAGCCGCAATTTCTCCGATGAGGAAAAGCGCCGCCATGTCATCCCCGCCTATATGGGGCTGATCACGGAGATTGACGATAATATCGGCCGCCTGATGGCCTTCCTTGAGAAGGAAGGACGGTGCGAGGATACGCTGATCGTGCTGACCAGCGACCATGGCGATTATCTTGGCGATCACTGGCTTGGCGAGAAGGAACTCTTTCACGAGGAAAGCGTGCGCATCCCGCTCATCGTCCGGCATCCGGGCGATGAATGCAACCGCACCCGCGGCAGCCAGATCAATGCGCTGACCGAGGCGATCGACCTGATCCCGACCTTTGTCGAGGCTCTGGGCGGCACGCCGAAATCCCATGTACTGGAGGGGAAATCCTTCCTGCCGCTGCTGAAGGGCGGCAACCCGTCGGAATGGCGCGACATGGTGGTGAGCGAGGTGGACTATGCCTGGCGCGGGGCGCGGCTCGCCCTCAAGCTCAAGCCGGATGAAACCCGCGGCTATATGCTGCGCACGGAGCGCTGGAAATATATCTCCTATGACAATTTCCGCCCGCAGCTTTTCGATCTGGTGAAGGACCCGAACGAGCTGATCGACCTCGGCACCAGCAATCTGCATGCGGAAATCCGCACCCAGATGGAAGAGGCGCTGAATGCCTGGCTGCGCCAGCGGCGCAACCGCACCACCGTTGCCTTGGAGGATATCGAGAAAAAGACCGATAACGCCAAGGTGCGCGGCATCATCTATGGGGAATGGTAAGGGCTTTCCGGCACTTCTTCCGCATTTCTCCGAGCGCTCCAAAAGCCGGCCAGTAAAGCGCCGGAGACGATATGCCATATGCTGAAGAGCGCGCCCGGCAAGGCGGAAAGCGGCGAGAAATAGATCACCGCGAGCGCAACGCTGAGGCCGGAATTCTGCATCCCGACCTCAAACGAAAGGGTGCGGCAGGTTTTCTGGTCGAACCCCAGCAGCCGCGGTATCCAGAATCCGCAGACAAGGCCGCAGCCGTTGTGCAGAATCACGGCAACGAGGATCATCAGACCCGCCGTTGCCAGGCTGTCGCGGTTCAGGGCGACGACAATGGCGATGCCGACAAGAATCGCCGCACAGGCAATTGCCGGTAGCGCCACCTTCACCGGTGCCAGAAATCGTTCGAAATACCGGTTGATCAGGACGCCGAGGGCGATCGGCAGGAGCACGATCTGAGCAAGGCTGAACAGCATGCCGCTGGCATCGACAGGAACGGTTCGGCCAATCAGAAGCCAGGTCAAAGCCGGCGTCGCCAGCACGGCAAGCAGGGTCGAGACGATCGTCATGCTTACCGACAGGGCGACATCGGCCCTCGCGAGGAAGGCCATGACGTTGGAAGCCGTGCCTCCGGGACTGGCCCCGAGCAGCACCATACCGGCAATCAATTCACCTGGCATGTCCAGCGCATATCCGATGACAAAAGCCGCGAGCGGCATGATGCCATATTGCAGGAGCATGCCGAGGCCGATACTTTTTGGGCGGGTCAGAACGCGGCGAAAATCCTCTGGCTTCAGAGTCAGTCCCATTGAGAACATGATGATGACAAGCAAGGGGACAATTCCGCCGCGATATGGCGCGAAGACTTCGGGCCAGACATAAGCTACGATCGCGGTGACCACCGCCAGCAAGGGAAAAAGAAACGAAATCCTGCTTATGACCATAGGCTCCGAAAGTTGATGTCAGGGCTGGCAAAGCATAGGCGATCGATCTGCGGATAGCAATCCGTTCGATGCAGGATTTGGTGGGGGTGCGTCCAGTCTATCCGGCTTCTTCATCCGGCAATCCGACATACTGCTCGGCGGTGAAATCGGTGCGGATGCAACCGAGGACATGGTCGGAGCAGACATGATGGAGAATGATGTTGCTGGTCCCCTGTTTGTTCAGCAGCTGTCCGAGCAGAAGGCCCGGGGAATTGCACCCGACAACTGCAACTTGCGTTTTATAATTATTTCCCGCTGACGGCATTGCCGCTTGTCTGCGGGCCCGATTGGAGGGATAGTATCCCGAACCCCGGCCCGGATCGGGGACAAGAAAGACAGTAATATTCTCATGCGCGGGATCAGCGGCCTGTTATGACGAAATCCGATGAAACGCCGGTCTATCTGGCGGCGGACTGCGGCGGCAGCCATTGCCGCGTCCGGCTCTATGACGAGGATGGCAACCGGCTGGCCGAGGGGTTTGGGGGGCCGTCCAACGCCGCGCTTGGTCTTGATGCGGCGCTGAGCGAGATTTTCCGCGCCACCCGCGAGGCGCTCGGCACCCTTGAGGGGGTGACGATCCCCCTCTCCCGCCTGCATGCCGGTTTCGCCATGGCCGGACTGATCGAGCCGACCTTGCGTGAGGAGTTTACCCATATCCCCCATCCCTTCGCCTCGATGACGGCGGAGACGGACGCCTTCGTTGCCCAGCTTGGCGCCTTTGCGGGCGGCGATGGCGGTCTGTTGATCACGGGCACCGGCTCCTGCGCCTTTGCCTCGGTGGGCGCGGATAAATACTATATCGGCGGCTGGGGCTTCGGTGTCTCGGATCAGGGGTCCGGCGCCCGCCTTGGCCATCTGTCGGTGCGCCGCGCGCTTCAGGCCTATGACGAGATTCTGCCGCCCTCCCCCTTCTGCGAGGAGATTATGGACAAGCTCGGCGGCACGCCGGCGGAGGTCTCAAGCTGGTCGCTGACGGCCCGGCCCGCTGATTACGCGACGCTTGCCGCCCTCGCCTTTGATTATGCGGCGCGGGAGGATGAGGTTGCCGTCTATCTGGTCAAGGAGATCGCAGGGGAAGTGGAACAGCTTATCCGCGCCCTCATCAAGCGCGGCGTCAGCGGCATCCGCCATGTCGGTGGTCTTGCCGACCCGATCCGGCCCTGGCTTGATGACAGCCACCAGAGTTGTTTCGTGACGGCGAAGGGCGATGTATTTGACGGGGCGCTCCGCCTGATCAACAACCGCACAGGACTGATCAACAAATCGGGCAAGGGGCGGCAATGAAAAAAGCGCTTGTGAATGCCCGCCTGCTGCAGGGGGAGGACTGGCAGACGGGGCAGGCCCTGCTGATCGATGGCGAGACGATCAAGGGAATCTGGCCCGAGACGGACATCCCCGATGGCTATCAGCGGCAGGATCTCGGCGGCGGCTATCTCCTCCCCGGCTTTATCGATGTGCAGGTGAACGGCGGCGGTGGTGTCCTCTTGAATGACGCGACGGAGCTTGCCGATCTTGAACGGATAGTCAGCGCGCATCGGACCTTCGGCACGACCGCCCTGCTCCCGACCCTGATCACCACCTCATGGCAGCGGATGCAGGAGGTGGCGGCGCTGATCCGCGAGGCGCGGGCCGCCAATATGCCGGGGATCGCGGGCATCCATTTCGAAGGTCCCTATCTTAACAGCGCGCGCAAGGGCGTTCATAACGCGGCACATATACGCGAGCTGGAGGATCAGTTTATCGCGCTTGCGGGTGCCGGCGATCTCGGCACCGTTGTCGTCACCCTCGCCCCGGAGAAAACCCAAACCGCGCGCATTGAGCGGCTGGTCGACGCGGGCGTTATCGTCTCCGCCGGGCACAGCATGGCAAGCTATGAGGAGATGACGGCGGCGATTGACGCGGGACTTTCCGGCGTCACCCATCTTTATAACGCCATGCCGCCGATGGAGAGCCGCGCGCCGGGCCTGATCGGGGCGGCGTTTAATTCCAGGGAATGCTACTGCGGCTTCATCAATGACGGGCATCATGTACACCCGGCAACATTGAAGGCCGCGATTGCCGCCAAGGGAGCGGACCGCATGATGCTGGTGACCGATGCGATGGCCACCGTCGGCACGGAGAGGACAGAATTCCGCCTCGATGAGCAAGAAATTCACCTCACGGAAGGACGGCTGACGACGGTGGAGGGCACGCTTGCCGGTTCCGCCCTCGATATGGCGGCGGCGGTCCGCAATGCCGTCACCCTGCTGGATCAGCCGCTCATCACCGCGATCCATATGGCGAGCAGCGTTCCCGCGGCCTTCCTGAAGCAGGCAGAACAGCGCGGAACGATTGCGCCGGGCCTTGCTGCCGATCTCGTCCTGCTGGATGGTAATATGGACGTTAAAAGATGCTGGATCGCGGGCCGCGAATAGCGCCGTTATTTGTTTGACGGGGGCTATCGCAGCCCGTAAAAATCATGCCAGCAAAGAACAAACATTTCTGGCCCAACGGGAGGATATTTCCATGATTTCGATTACAAGACGGTCATTGCATAAAACGGTTCTGGGCGGCCTTGCGGCGCTGATGGCCGTCACCGGCGGCGCGGTGAGCAGCTTCGCCGCCGACAAGATCACGGTCGGCGCGCTCCGCTTCACCTCCCACGCGCCGAGCTTCGTCGCCTATGAGAAGGGCTATTTCACCGATGAAGGGCTGGAGGTCGAGTTTAAATTCTTCCAGGCCGCGCAGCCGATGGCCGTTGCCATTGCCTCCGGGGACGTGGATTTCGGCATCACGGCGATTTCCGGCGGGTTGATCAATCTCGCCGAGAAAGGCGCGATTAAAGTGATCGGCGGCGCGCTGCAGGAGGAACCCGGCATCGACGGGCAGATCATCCTTGTCTCCAAGGCCGCCTATGATGACGGCGTGACCAGTCCGGCCATGCTCAAGGGCCGGAGCTTCGGCATTACCCAGGCCGGTTCCTCCTTCCATTATATGGCGTCCAAAATTGCTGAAAAAGAAGGGTTTTCGACCGCCGACATGAAGCTCGTGCCGCTGCAGAAGGTCGGCGCGATCATCGGCGCGCTCAAATCCGGTCAGGTCGACAGCTGGTCCATCGTGCCGCATATCGCCAAGGCAATCTCCGCCGGTCCCGAGATCATGCAGATCGGCATGGTCGCCGACTATATCCCGGATTATCAGGTCACGACGGTCTTCACCTCGACCGAGAATGCCGAGAACAAGCCCGACCTCGTGAAGCGGTTCCTTGCCGCCTTCTCCAAGGGCGCCGATGACTTCAACGCCGCCCTTGTCGACAACACCGAGGGCGAAGATGGCGCCGCGGCGATGGTCGAGCTGATCCATAAATATGTCTACACGGACCGCCCGCTTGAAAAGGCGGCCCCGTCGATCAAGAACGGGGCGATGCGCGTCAACAAGAATGCCGCGCTCAACCTCACCAACGTGCAGGACCAGCTTGACTGGTTCAAGGCGGAAGGGCTGGTCAAGGAAGACATCACGATCGAGACGCTGGTCAACACCGATTACGTCGAGACCTTCTAAGCGAGACCATGGACCTCAGCCTTCGCCATATTTCCCATCGTTATGACGAGGTTGAGGTCCTTCGCGACATCAGTCTTGAGATTGGCCAGGGCCAGATCGTCTGCATCATCGGCCCGTCGGGCTGCGGCAAGTCAACGCTGCTCCGCATGATCGGCGGGCTGGAGCGCCCGACAAGCGGCGAGGTGCTGCAACTTGGCGAGCCACCCGCCGGATGCCTCAACCCGCTTACCTATATCTTTCAGGATTTCGCCCTGCTTCCCTGGCGGACGGTGGAAGGAAACATCAGCCTCGTGCTGGAAGATCATGCGCTTGATGGTGCGGCGCGGGAGAAAATCATTGCCGATGTGCTCGCCCGCACGAAACTCAGCGATTTCCGAAAAGCCTATCCCCGGCAGCTTTCCGGCGGCATGAAACAGCGCGTCGCCATTGCCCGCGCGCTTTCCGTGCGGCCCGCTGTCCTGCTGATGGATGAGCCTTTGTCGGCGCTCGACAGCCAGACACGGGAGCTGCTCATGGATGACCTCGTGGAGCTTTGGGAGAAGGAGAATTACACCGCCGCCTACGTCACCCATAACCTTGCAGAAGCCGTGCGGCTCGGTCACAAGATCGTCGTCCTCTCGCGCCGGCCGGGGGAGATTCGCGATATCGTCGAGATTGACATGCCGCTTTCCGCGCGGACCGGGGAGAATGCGGAGCTGGAGGCCATCCAGAAGCGGCTTTGGACCCTGATGCGCGATGAGGCGCGCGCGGCGGATATGGAGCTGCTGGATGAGTGACAGGGCAAGCGACAGTCAGGGGACAGGCAAGCCGGTTCCCTTTCGCGGCGGCGGGTTCCTGCCGAAGCCGAAGAAAATCATTGCGCCGATTGTCTTTATCGTGCTGATCGGCCTGTGGGAGCTGGGCACCCGGACCGGGATGATCAGCCCGCTGATCCTGCCCGCCCCGTCGGAGGCATTCGGCGCCTTTATGGATCTGGTGAATTCCGGGCTCCTTTGGCAGCATCTCGCGGCCTCCCTGCAGCGGCTGCTGATCGGCTGGTTCTCGGGCACAATGCTTGGCATTCTTGTGGGCACGCTGATTGGGCTTTTCTCCATTGCCCGGTCCGGGATGCAGCCGCTGGTCTCCGCCATCTTTCCGATCCCGAAGATTGCACTGCTGCCGCTCTTTGTCATCTGGTTCGGGATTGGCGAGGGGTCGAAGGTCGCGACCATCCTGTTCGGCACCTTCTTTCCGACGGTTATCGCCACCTATGGCGGGATCGACAATGTGGATCGCGGGTTGATCCGCATGGGGCAGTCCTTCGGGCTTTCGCGCCTCTCGATCATCTGGAAGATCATCCTGCCGGGCGCCCTGCCCGCCATCCTCTCCGGCGCGCGGATTTCTGCGGCAATTGCCATTATCCTGCTGGTCGCAGCGGAAATGATCGCGGCGGAGTTCGGCATCGGCGCCTATATCCTGCTGGCGGGCAGCCTGATGGCGACGGACCAGCTGATCGCCGGGGTGGCCATCCTGTCCTGTCTCGGGCTTGTTTTTGCCTGGCTGATCGGGCGGGCGGAGAAATATTTCCTGAAGTGGCGCGCCTGAGGCGGGCATAGCCGCCTTTTTCCAAAAATGAAAAAATTTATCCAAATGCGCCGGAACGCGTGCGTGATTAACCTTTTGGCAACCATCGCGGTGGCAATATGCCCCTATTATGACAACCGCCCTGCAGTATAAAGCGCGCCCGACCCCCAAGCGCAAGAAGCAATCGCTGACCGAAATGGCCTATTCCGCCATCAAGGCAGAGATCAATGCCGGGAAAATCGCGCTCGACAGCTTTATCGACATTCCGGAGATCGAACGGCAGCTCAATATGAGCCGCACCCCGATCCGCGAGGCGATGCTGCGGTTGCAGACGGAGAAGGTCGTGGAAATCGTGCCCAAGCGCGGCATCCGCATTCTTGCTCTTTCCGCCGACGAGCTGGCTGAATTTCATCAGGTGATTGTCGGGCTGGAACTGCAGGCGATCGGCAATATCTGCGCCCGTGGCCTGACCCGGACCGATATCATGCCGCTACTCTATGCACTCTCTGCCGAGGAGAATGCGTTGCGGGCCAGTAACGATGACGCCTGGGCCGAGGCGGACGAGAAATTTCACCGCAGCCTGTTTGTCCTGAATGGCAACAATAAGCTGATGGAAACCGGCCTTTCTTTCCGGGACGTGATCCAGCGGGCGAATATCGCGGCACTCCGCCATATCACGCTTTCCGACAAGGAACGCTGCCTGCGCGATCATAACGATGTGAAGGAACTGATGCTGGCCGGAAACGAAAGCAGTGCCCGGGCCAGCTACCTTGCGCATAGCAACTGGCTCCGGACCCAAGTCGCCGAGACGCTTGAGCAAAAGGACGTGACGCGCCTCTAGGCGTCAGGGGCCTCCTCTCAGGCAGTTTCCGACTGGATCGACACCACATTCCCGGACTGCTGCGTCATCGGAATGCGCACCACGAAATCCGACCCGATCCCCGCATAGGACGTACAGGTGATCTCGCCGCCGAGATTGCGTAAAGTCTCCTGCACCGCATAGAGACCGATGCCGAGGCCGCCACACATCTGGGCGGCATTCTTCATGCGCACGCCGCGTTCGAAAATGCGCGGGATATCCTCCTCCTCGATGCCGATGCCCGTATCCTCGACCTTGAGGATCAGATGCTCGCCCTCCAGCGAGGTGGTCATCTTGATGGCGCCGTCTGGCTTGGTGTAGCTCACGGCGTTGCTCATGAGGTTGTCGAGAATACGTTTGAGCTGCGCCGGAAAATCAACTTCCCGCCCCTCCGGTACGCTGTTGACCCAGTTGAACATCAGCTTCTTTTCGCGCACCGGCTTTTCGAATTTTTCAAGCGCGGCGGAAATGGCGGTATTGAATTTCTCCGAGACCGGGCCGTCCAGATTAACCCCGAGCCGCCCTTCCGTCACCGGGTTGGACAGCGAGATAAAATCGGTCACATGGGATTTCAGCGCCTCGGCAATTTTCTGCGCCCGTTCGGCGAAGCCCTTCTCGTCCTTGCCGATATGGCGGACGAAGTCGGTGACCAGCTCGTTGAACTTCTGGATTTCCCGGCGGATGGAGAGGCTGCCGTCGATGGTGTCGTTGGCCAGCTTGTGCTCGGCCTCATAGAGGATACGCTCGCGGAGTTTCAGCTCGGATCTCTGGTCGAACAGCGCGACAATCCGCATGGTTCCATCCCGGTTGGCGGAGAAATCGGCGCGAACCGGAATTTTCCGTCCGCTTTGCAGCTCGAGATGCGTGCGGACACTGCGCGCGCGTCCGCTTTCCAGCGACTGCATGTCGCTGGGTGGCAACTCCGCTTCGATAATCTGCGAGAGGGAGGCGCCGACCAGATTGCCGGGTTTGGTCTCCAGCAGCTTGGCGGCGGCGCGGTTGCAATGGCGGATGATCTTGTCGGAGCCCGCCACCAGGAAGGGTACGGTCGAATAATCAAGGAAGCTTTCGAGCAGGGATTTCGTCGATGACTGCTGCTGCATGGCCTGGCGTTTCAGATATTCAAAGCGCAGGCCCATGACCACGGCGACGGCCAGCAGCAGCCCGATGGCAAGCAACGTCGTATAGAGCGATTGCAGGTTCTCGCTGTCCTTTTCCATTGCATTGATGACGAGGGTGCGGATACGGTCCTTCTCTTTCTCATACATGGTGAGGATTTCGCGAAAGGCGGTGAAGGCGGCCTCGTCATTGATGGAGATGGTGCTGTCGATCTCGGCGATGGATTTCCCCTCCTCACGGAGCTGGTCAATCCGGTTGATGCTGACGAAATACTCCCGCAGCGTATTGTCGATGGCGGCGATCTGCTTTTCGGCGGCGTCACCGAAATGGGCACGGACAATATCGAGCTCCTCGCGGGCATGTTCAAATTCGATAAAGAACCCCGCCTTGTCCTTCTGTTCGCCCCGCAAGAGATAATCCTTAAAGTTGTGGATCATCCCGTGAAAGCCGACAAGGCTCATCACCTGTTCGCTATTGTTCGTGGTTTCGTCGAACTGCTGATCGGCGGCCATCCACTGGGCCGGGGCATTCAGGGAATAGACCTGATAGGTCCAGAAGAACAACAGCGCAAAAAGCGAGGCAAGAAACGCCAGTATAACCCCGAAATTCTTATGAAAATTTTCAACCACGAGAATTCACCTCTACATCGATACTCACTACAAAACGATGGATACAATAGTCCTGTAGATAATCTCTCAGTAGAGTCTTAATATTTCGTTAAGATCATATAAGGGGAGGTGTAGAATTCTTCAGGGAGGTCAAAATCTGTGTCTTTTAGATATCATTTTGGTAAATTTTTATCCAATTTTATAATTATCTAATACAATCATGGCGAAACTATGATTGAATCAGGGCAGTGTCGATTTTTTGCCGATTCACGCCAGCTCTGTCGTTATTTTTACCTCTGAATGCAGGGTTTTATGCACCGGACACATATCGGCGATCTCCAGCAGCCGATCGCGCTGTTCTTCCGTGAGGTCACCGGAAAATTCAATTTCCCGAGTGATCAGGTCGATTTTTCCGTCTTTACTCTCGCAATCGGCGCAGTCCTCGGCGTGAATTTTTGAATGCTTGAGTCGCACCGCCACATGCTCCAGCGGCCATTTCTTGCGATCGGCATACATGCGGATGGTCATGGAGGTGCAGGCCCCAAGCGCGGAGACCAGCAGGTCATAGGGGCTAGGCCCGCGATTGAGGCCGCCGACGGAAAACGGCTCATCCGCCAGCAGGGCATGGCCGTTGCTCTCAACCTGTTGCAGGAACTTGCCCGCCCCCGTCTCGCTAACCAGCGTTTCCCCCTCGCCTGCTTTCAGCTTCGTCGTCGCGGTCTTTTCCGTGAGATCGGGAATATAGCGCTTGGCCCAGCTGCTGATGACATCGGCGACATAGGCGGCATCGTCGCGGTTGCTGAGGAGATGATCCGCCTTATCGAGAGTGATGAAACTTTTCGGGTGTTTCGCGGCGATAAAGATATTGGTGGCGTTGTTGATACCGACAACGTCATCGAGCGGCGCATGAAAGACAAGCAGCGCTTTTCGCAGTTTTTTGATGCGCTCGGCCTGTTGCTGATCCTCGATATCCTCCAGGAACTGGCGACTTACCTTAAAGGGACGGCCGCCGATATCCACCTCAACCGTACCTTCCGCGCGGATTTTCTCATGCTGGCCGACGAAATGCTGGCCGGCATGGGCCGGATCGAAGGGCGCGCCGATGGTTGCCACCGCTTTCGCCCCGGGGATCTGTTCCGCCGCCGCCAGCACCGCCGCACCGCCGAGGCTGTGCCCGATCAGCAGGCTGGGCGCGGCATGGTTTTCCTTAAGGTAGTTCGCCGCATGGACGAGATCGGTGATGTTGGAGGTGAAGTTGGTATTCTCGAACTCGCCGTCGCTCTGGCCGAGACCTGTAAAGTCAAAGCGCAGGGTCGCAATGCCGAGCCCGGCAAGCGCCGAGGAGACCCGCGCCGCCGCGAACACATCCTTAGAACAGGTAAAACAATGGGCGAATAGCGCATAGGTCAGCGGCGCCCCGGTCGGCAGGTCCAGCCGTGCCGCCAGTTGTCCCGCCTCCCCGTCAAAGGTAACTTTTTCCGACCGCATTGATTGTCTCTCCTGCTGATGACTGAAGGCTGGGGCTTACCTTATATAGTAACGGCAAGGCAGCCGGTTCAACAGGGGAAGTTTGGAGGAGCTGGTTTTAAGTGTATCAGCTTTCGTCGCTGGTGATCAGCGAGCGGAGCGCCTCATCAATGGCCGCCGAGACATCGACCGCATCAATGGACACGGGATCGGACGGCGGCAGGGCGCTCCCGTCCATCCAGGCGGGCTTGCTGTAGTCCTGAACATCCATCTCCGAATAGCCTTGCACCTGGATTGTGTCGAACAGGAGATCGAGATCAAGCTGGCTCTCGGCAACCTCGGGCAGCATGCCGTCAAGATCGGCCTCCGCGACAGGCATGTGGGGCGTGGCTTCCGCGGCCTCAACAATCGCGGAGACATCGAAATTATCGTCGCTATAGACGGGGTCCGCTGCGGGCGCTTCGAAATCACCCACCGTTGCGGCGGTCTCAATCACGAACTCTTCCCCCTCTTCGCCGAGCATGGGGGTGAACTCGTTAATAACCTCTTGTGTCGCCTGGTCGTGCGCGCGCGTCGGGAAGAGGAGTATGTCACTCTCGTCTTCCGTAAACAGAATTTCCTGTTCTGGTGTTTCTTTCGACATCCGCTTGTCCAGTTTCAACGCCGGGCGTCACCGTCATACGGCACCCGGGCCACTTCAATACTCTGCAACATAGATCAACTGAAACGGCTTTGCATACCCCATTTAGGGGATAAACAGTAATTATTGATGTAGATAAAATTATATTAAAATCAAATCATTACCGTCTATTCATCGATTCTTTCCTTAAATTGCGAAATCTGGCCTTCAAACGTCCGGATCTGTCTTTTATCGGGCATAATATTACTGCGAAAGGAATAAAAATAAACATAGGGGCGGTCGCGATATTTTCGGTTCCCCCGCCCCGTAACCGCTTCATTCTCTAAAGAAAGCGCCCGCGGGAATATTTGCCTGCCACCTTCCTGGTGCGGCTTAACTTTTGATTAACCTATCTTAACAACCGTTTTTTAAGAACTCTTGTTGATCATTTGAAATTCTCGATTTAGATTACTTATCCGATGAGGTGTATTGTGAGCTATTTACCGGATTCCGTTGCCGCGATGAAAGCAACCAAAGCAGTAAAATCTGTTCTTCATGTTGGCGTTTTGGCGACAGTGTTGTCCCTCTCCGTCTCCTCTTTTGCCCCCCTTGCCCAGGCCAATTCAGACGATCCGGATTATTTCCGCGTCAAAATGGACAAGGGCGGTACGCTGAATGTCCGAAAGAACCCGTCCCTCAAGGCACAGAAAGTCGGCGCCCTGCAGGCGGAGACAAACGGCATCGTCAATCTCGGCTGCCATATTGGCATGCCCTATCTGGAATGGCGTAATTCGACCACCGCGATCCGCAAGGTGGAAACCCGCCGCAAATGGTGCAATATCGAATATAACGGCATGACCGGCTGGACCGCCGGCCAGTATCTCGAAGCCGACCTGCCAGAATAATCAGTCCAAAAGGATCAGCGCGGCCGCCTGCATCACAAACAGGTACCGCGCGCCCTTGCCGATCGTCACCAGCAGCAGGAAGAAGCCGAAATGCACCCGCATGGCCCCGGCGACGATGGTGAGCGGGTCGCCAAAGAACGGCACCCAGGCGAGCAACAGCGTCCATTTTCCGTATTTATCGAACCATCCCACGGCGCGGTCATACTGCGCCTCCTTGATGGGGAACCATTTCCGGTCCCGATAATTGGTGAAAAACCGGCCGAGGAACCAGTTGAGGACGGACCCCAGCACATTGCCGAGCGTTGCCACCAGCAACAGTATCGCGGGTGCCCCGGTTTCCTCATTCAGCATCAGCGTCAGCGCCGCCTCCGACGTGCCGGGGAGGATCGTCGCCGAGACAAAGGCACTGAAAAACAGGCTTACATAAGCGGCGAGATCGCTCATCCGGCAGATGTCATGATTTGGTGGGCTGGCGTTGTGCCGTCAGATGTTTGCGCGATTCATCGGACCATTGCCCGGTCGGCTTTCCGAACTCCCGCCCGACTTCATAGCCACGCCGGAGCGCCGGGCGGCTCTTGAGATTGTCGTACCAGCGGCGGATATTGGGAAACTCGCCGAGGTCGATCTCCTGCCGCTTGTAGGTGATGATCCAGGGCCAGCAGGCCATGTCGGCAATCGAATAATCGCCGCAGATATAGTCCCGCCCCTCAAGGCGCTTGTTCAGCACATCGAAGAGCCGGAGCGCCTCGGTCGAGTAGCGTTCCTGCGCATACGGGATTTTCTCTGGCGCGTAGAATTTGAAATGCCCGTTCTGGCCGAGCATCGGGCCAAGCCCGCCCATCTGCCACATCAGCCATTCGATGACCTCCTTGCGCCCGCGGAGATCGGCGGGCAGGAATTTACCGGTTTTCTCGGCAAGATAGATCAGGATCGCCCCAGTCTCGAAAACGGAGATCGGCTCGCCGCCGTCCGCCGGGTTCTGATCGATAATCGCCGGCATGCGGTTATTGGGGCTGATTTTCAGGAAGTCCGGCTCGAACTGCTCCCCCTTGCCGATATTGACCGGGATCACCTTGTACTCAAGACCCATTTCCTCAAGCGCGATGGAGATTTTCCATCCATTCGGTGTCGGCCAGTAATAAAGATCGATCATGCGCCTATTTCCAGCCGATCTTCGCTTCGATGAGCGGGAAGCGGTCGTTGCCGAAATACATATCGCCGCCATCGAGGAACATGGTTGGCGTGCCGAAGCCGCCCCTCTCGATCACAGCCGTCGTATTGTCTTTCAGCTTGTCCTTATAGACGGGATCGTTGATCTTTTCGAAGAAGCTCTCCTTATCGAGCCCGACATCGGCCACGATACCCTCCAGCACGTCTGTTTGCGAGATATCGCCGCCCTCACTCCAATAGCGCTCGAACACCCGACGGGCGTAAGGCACGATACAGCCCTCCTCGATCGCAACGAAGGCGCCGCGCATGGCCTTGACGCTGTTGACCGGAAAGACGGGAAGCTCCGACATATGAATGATCTTGATACCGACGAATTCAGCCCAGTCCTGAAGGTCCTTTTTGGCGTAGCGCTGTTTCGGGATCACCGGGTTTTCCCGCGAGGCATAGACCGACGGATTGACCGTGTTGAAGACACCGCCGACAAGGAATGGATGATAGCTGATTTCAAGGTCGGGATGACGGGCGGCCATCTGCTGCAGGGATTCAAAGCCAAGATATGTCCAGGGGCTGGAGCAATCAAAGAAAAATTCAAGTTTATGCATCGGGTCAGGTCCTTCTATTCTTTTTTTACCTGTTGCGTCGTCTCCCTAACATAGTAACATTATTGGGAAAAAAACAAGTTTCAGAAAAAGGAAAAGAGTTCATGCAGACACGACCGCTTGGAAAAAACGGACCGCAGGTTGGCGCGGTCGGATTGGGATGCATGAGTTTTGCGGGCTTTTACGGCAAAACCGATATCCAGGAGAGCCATGCGACCCTCGCGAAGGCCATGGACCTCGGTGTTGATTTTCTCGACACATCCAACGTTTACGGCGCGGGCAAGTCCGAGGAGATCATCGGCGCCTTCATCAAGGACCATCCGAATTTCTTCAAGATCGCAACCAAGGGCGGCATCAAGCGCGAACCGGGCGCGACGGAACGCACCTTTGATAACAGTGAAGCCTATTTGCGCGGTGAACTTGAAAAATCACTGAAGCGGCTCGGGGTCGAGCAGGTCGCGCTTTACTATATCCACCGGCAAGATCCGAGCCTCCCGGTGGAGGAGGTCGTCGAGACTCTGGTCAAGTTCAAGAACGAGGGCAAGATCGGTGGTTTCGGATTCTCCGAGATTGCACCGACGACGCTCCGCCGGGCCCATGCGGTGCATCCGGTGATGGCCGTGCAGAGCGAATATTCCCTCTGGACCCGGATGCCGGAACTCGGCATGGTGCAGGCCTGCATCGAGCTTGGGACGACCTTTGTGCCCTTCTCGCCGGTCGGGCGCGGCATCTTCAGCAGCAAGCCGCTCGATCCGTCGACCTTTGCGGACACGGATTTCAGGAAGAATAACCCGCGCTTTGTCGAACCCAATTTCTCGCTCAACATGAAGGCGCTTGAGCCGTTCAACCAGATGGCCGCGGACAAGGGGGTGACGCCCGCAACTCTGGCCATTGCCTGGGTTCTCGCACAGGATGGCGATATGGTGCCGATCCCCGGCACCCGGAGCGCCGGACATCTTGAGGAATGCGCCGCCGCGGCGGACATGAACCTCACGGCGGCCGACCTTGCGGAGATCGAGAAAATCCTCCCCGTCGGCTGGGCCCATGGCGCCCGCTATACCCATAACCAGCTCTGGGGCACAGCGGTCTACGGCTAAACTCAGCTCCGGCAGTTGAACTCCGCCCAGAGCGGATAGTGATCGGACAGGCGGTGCTGTTTCGTGGCCTTGGTGAAATCCGTTTCGGTATAGATCAGCGGCACGAAATCGAAACTGCCTGCCGTCACATAGTCGAGGTTCAGCTGCCGCTTGCCGCCGCTTTCGAACCAGGCCACCTGATCGTAGTATTTCTTCAGCTGCGGGTCGTTGTCTTGCGCGAAGATGGAGCGTTTGACCCCGTGCAGCTCCGCCGGGACCGTCAGCCCCGTGCTGGTGAAGGCCTGCCAGAGATCGTCGCCATGGCGGTCGATGTTGAAATCGCCGAGCGCGATGAAATTCTGGCCGTATGCATTCGCCTGCCCCGCCCATTCATAGAGCCATTCGGCAATGCCCTGAAGCTCCGGGATGCGCCCCATCGAATCCGATCCGAAATCCACATGCAGGGTGGTCAGGATAAAGGTATCCTTGCCCGCGAGGAAGCTGACCGCATAGGGCGTGCGGGCAAACTGGCGTTGCAGCGCGCCGGAGCCAATCACGCCATCCTCCGGGATGACCAGTTCCCCTGCGAGCCCCGAGAGCCGGACGCGGCGGCTGTCAAAAATAAAGCCCATCCGCTCGTTATTGCCTGCATCGCCGCGTGTGACATCGGTCATCAGGAACTGCCAGTCCGGCCCCAGCGTCTTCATCATGGTGCGGAGTGCCTTGAGGTCGCCCTTGATCTCCTGCAATGCAATGACATCAAAGCGGGAGATAATCTCGGTAATCGCCCAGAGGCCGCGATAGTCCCGCTTCGGACTGTCGTCATCCTCCGCCAGCCATTTCTCGGTGAGAGAGGAAAAGGCCTTGATGTTCCAGGTCGCGATCAGCAGATTGCGGCTCACATCCCGCTTGGCCGGTACATCAAGGTCGAGCTTCTGGCGCAGGGCCTCCATCTCACTCTGGACCGGATTGGGCGCCGCCGGGTCGCGCCAGGATGGCAGGGGTTCAGACATCTTTTTCCTCCTTCATGGCCAGGATCTCCTCCGCATGGTGCGGAAATTTAAGGAAAATTCAACAGAAAGGCGAAGCCCCGCCTGAGAATTCTTTCTGCGGTACGCATAATTGCTTTATCCCTTTCGCAAAAACACTATGATGGCCGAAATTGAGAGTTCTGAGGGGAACCGGATGCCGGAGACGGAAAATCGCAACATTGTGCTGCTGTGTGTGCTCGCCGTTTTTATCGGTGTTATCGGTGGCATCGGGGCCTGGGTCTTCCGTCTGCTGATCGGCTTTTTCCACAACCTACTGTTCCTCGGGCAGTTCAGCCTACATTATGACGCCAATATCCATACGCCAACCAATGTCTGGGGCCCGGGAATCATCCTGGTGCCGGTTATCGGCGCGGTCGGTGTGGCCTGGCTCGTGAAAACCTTCGCGCCGGAGGCCAAGGGTCATGGTGTGCCCGAGGTGATGGACGCCATCTATTATAACGAGGGGCGCATCCGTCCCGTGGTCGTGATCGTCAAGTCCCTCGCCTCGGCCCTTTCCATCGGCAGCGGCGGCGCCATAGGGCGGGAGGGACCGATCATCCAGATCGGCGCGACCTTCGGCTCCGTCATGGGCAGCTGGGTCGCCATGCCGACGCGCCAGCGGGTCATCCTGATGGCGGCGGGCGCCGGGGCCGGGATTGCGGCCACCTTCAACGCACCGCTCGGCGGGATCCTCTTCGCGGTCGAGCTGCTGCTGGTGTCGATCAGCGCGCAAAGCATTTTCCTTGTCGCTACCTCGACCATCATGGCGACCTATATCGGCCGCCAGCTCCTCGGCACCAGCCCGAGCTTCGACGTGCCCGCCTTGCAGATCCCGGCCTTCGGGGTCGGCGATAACTGGGGCCTGATCCTGTTCCTGCCCTTCGGCCTGCTCTGCGGCCTCGCGGGCACCGCCTTTGTGCGGGCGATCTACTGGGCGGAGGACAAGTTCGATGCGATGCCCGGCAACTATTACAGCCGCCATATGATCGGCATGGCGCTCGTCGGGGTCATGAT
Organism: uncultured Sneathiella sp.; assembly: GCF_963976355.1. Classification (NCBI taxonomy): domain Bacteria; kingdom Pseudomonadati; phylum Pseudomonadota; class Alphaproteobacteria; order Sneathiellales; family Sneathiellaceae; genus Sneathiella; species uncultured Sneathiella sp. Next base: position 6,962 of record NZ_CAXBKA010000009.1, on the reverse strand, counting down.
CTATCTGATGCAGCTCTATGCCGGGCATTTCTATGTGCAGGGCGTCGGCTATGCCACGATCCTCGATGTGCTGGTGGGGGCGCTGTCAGACCCATGGTTCCTGCTGTTGCTGTTCGGGCTCAAGATGGTGGCGACCTGCCTCACCCTCGGCTCCGGCGCGTCCGGCGGCGTGTTCTCGCCCTCCCTCTTCATGGGGGCGACTTTGGGGGCAGCGTTCGGCAGCATTATGCATATGATCTTTCCGGCGCTTGAAGTTGGCATTCCGGTCTTTGCCATTGCCGGGATGGCGGCGATGATCGGCTCGACCACCGGCGCGATTTTCACAAGCGTCGTGATGCTGGCCGAAATGACCGGGGATTACGATACGGTGCTGCCGACGGTGCTGGCGACGGCGGTCGCCTATGCGGTGCGGCGGAAACTCTCCCCGGCCAGCATCTATACGCTGAAGCTGAACCGGCGCGGCCATTCGGTGCCGGAAGGGCTGAGTTCCGCCCTGCTGGCGGCGCGGCGCATCCGCGATATCATGACGCATAACTTCACGGTGCTGAAGGAGGGAGAGGCCCTCCCCGACACCCCCGGCACCGTTATCTGGACGGCGAACGGCAGCGTCATAAAGACCGAGCAGCGCTTTGCCGAGCGGAACAATCCCGAAGCTGCCCTGACCGTCGGTACGCCGGTGAATTTTGCCTTTATTGCCGAGGATGCGAGCCTGATCGAGGCCTTGCAGACGCTGGAGCAGCAGGGCGCCGATGTGGCGCTTGTCTCCACCGCGCCGCAAGGGAAGACGGCGGCGGATATCGTCGGCGTGGTAACGGAAACGGAGCTTTCCCGTGCGCTCAAGAATGTGGCGGCGCTGCACTAGGCGCGCTTAGAAAGCCTCCGCCCGGGCCCGCTCCCAATCGCGCTGATAGCTGGGCCGGATCGTATCCGAGAGCAGTTCCTTGTCATCGAGGAATTCATACAGCTCACGGCTGGAGCGTTCCGTCTGATCGGCAACGCGCTGATAGATATGATCCGGGGTCAGATCTTCCGGATCATCCAGGCCGATCGCGCCGACCAGTTCGCGGAAACTCTCGATCGTGGCGCCGTGGAAATTCGCGACATGCTGCATGCGGAGTTCGACATCGATCGCGCGGGCGCGCACCTTGTCCTGCGTCGCAATCCCCGTCGGGCAGGTGTTGGTATTGCAGCGGAGCGACTGGATACAGCCAAGCGCGAACATCATCGGCCGGGCGACATTGCACATATCCGCGCCAAGGGCGATTTTCTCCATCAGGTCGAAGCCGGTGACGACCTTGCCACTTGCAATAATGCGGATATCTTTTCTAAGCCCGGTGCCGACAAGGCAGTTATGGACAAAGGTCAACCCCTCGTCGATGGGCACGCCGAGGCGGTTGGTGAATTCCAGCGGCGCCGCGCCGGTGCCGCCCTCCGCCCCGTCAACGGTGATGAAATCGGGGGTAATGCCGGTTTTCAGCATCGCCTTGCAGATACCCATGAATTCGCTGCGATTGCCGATGCAGAGCTTGAAGCCGACCGGCTTGCCGTCCGTGAGCTCGCGAATCTGCTCGACGTATTCAAGCAGCCCCTCCGGTGTCGAGAAGGCGGAATGGGCGGGCGGGGAAATAACAGTCTTGCCGACCGGGACACCACGGATTTTGGCAATTTCCTCATCCACCTTGGCCGCCGGCAGAACGCCGCCATGGGCGGGCTTGGCCCCCTGGCTGAGCTTGATCTCGATCATCTTGACGATATCGCGGTTGGCGTTGACCTTGAATTTCTCCGCGTCGAAATTTCCCTCACCCGTACGGCAACCGAAGTAGCCGGTGCCGATCTGCCAGATGATGTCGCCACCGCCCGCCAGGTGATAGGGGCTGAGACCGCCCTCCCCCGTGTTATGGGCGAAACCGCCGATCTTCGCGCCGCCATTCAGGGCATGGATGGCATTCGGGCTGAGCGCGCCGAAACTCATGGCCGAGATATTGAGGCGCGAGGCGCTATAGGGCCGCTTGCATTGCGGTCCGCCGACCGTTACCCGCGCCTTCTCCGCATCCACATGCTTGGGCGCGAGGGAATGGCTGGCCCGTTGATAGCCGACTTCGAGGATATCCCACTGGGTGCCAAAGGGCTGCGTATCGAGGCCCTTGTTCGCCCGCGCATAGACAAGGTTGCGCTGCATCCGGTTATAGGGACGCCCGCTCTCGTTCGTCTCGATGAAATACTGCTGGATTTCCGGGCTGATGAATTCAAGCGCATAGCGCAGATGGCCGATGACCGGATAATTGCGGAGCACGTTATGCTCGGCGAAATGCATGTCATAGAGGCCAAGGGCGATATAGGGCAGCAGCAGCCACAGGAACCAGACGACGGGTGGCCAGAAGAAATGGATGACAAAGACCAGCAGCAGGCCGATGCCGGAAATGGCGAAGAAAATCTGCCGCGCGAGAGTTCCCTTATCGCCGCTGAAAAACGATTTGCCGATGGTTCGTATGATCATCCGGAGTATCCCTAGTCAAAGACCTGCCCATGCTTGAACTGTTCATCCTGTCCCGCCGCCTCGGTGAGGGCCGCGACATTATCCTTGGTGAAGAAGCCGTCGAAGCCGTGGCAGCGCTCGACATATTCGGTGATCAGGATGGTATTCTTCGAATGTTTCGAGAAAATCTGCTTGAGGTTCGGCTCGTCCTTGCATTCGCCGACCACATGGGCCAGGAACGGCACGCCCTTCTCCTTCAGCGCCCCGACGACGAAATCGACATTCTTCTCACCCGCCGCATGGTCGCCGTCCTGCACCTCTATCGCGATATGATGCATCCGCCGTCCGTAGTTGCGTACGAAGGTTTCCGTCGGCATCGGCCGGTTCTCGAAGCTATTGACGAAGGACGGGGTATTGTTGGCGGTAAACACCTTCGCCGGGGACAGCTTGTCATCCATGATCGACCCGTTGCGGTTGACGTTGGTCGAGGAGTTCATGTCCGCGATGTTATAGGCACCCCAGAAATAATAGGGCACCTGGGTCAGGAATTCGAGAATGGCGTCTTCCCGGTCCGCCGCAAGGATACGGGTCGCCATATGGTCGATCCCGAGCAGCAACTCGCCAACGCCGGAGCTTTCGGCGAAGTCCGCCGCGGCATCGAGCAGCGCCTGCTCCGCCGGAGTCAGCTCAAAACGGCCGCCAAGGCCAAGGCTGTCCGGATCATTGAAATCAAGCGGGCTGTAGCCGACCCGGTTGCCGGTAAAGTCAGAGGGCATGGTGAAAAGGAAGCCATCCTCGGTGTAGAACGGGTTCTCGACCTCGCCCTGATATTCAAAGCGGACAGCCTGATCCTCCAGCGTTCCCCGCACCGCTTCATTATTGGCGCATTGGTAGATTTCCCCGACATAGCGGCTATGGGGCGTTGCGCGGGACAAGGGATACATCCGGTTGACGCGGGTGATATATTCCTCAAATCCCTCGCTCAAGGGTTCCATCAGGATGAGGGCGGGAAAGGCCGGGCGGCTGTGCAGTACATGGAAGCGATGCGTTGCGCCAATATAGCTGGCGCTGTGACGATAGGGCGTCATCTCATACAGCTCGACCATGGTCGCGATGCTGGTGCCGGGGTCCACCTGAAGGACGACGGCGCGCATGTTGCCGACCAGATCCTCGATGCCGCTTGCCTTGCGGCGCTCATAGATTTGCGGGCGAAAGTCGTTGAAGAAATCGGAATTCTTCTTGTCCCCTTTCGGCTCATACCCCTCGTAATCAAATGCCATGCCTTCTTCCCCTCATGTTCTGTTACGTCTTAGCACAAATCCGGATAAGTCGGGGTCCAGAATTGCGCCGCGAGCCGTTCGTCGATTTCCGCCTCGCTAAGCTCCGGCGCCACCTTGTCGGCCACCGCCTGCAGCGCGACGGCGCGGGCAACGGCGCGGCTCACGGCCCGGATGTCGGCAATCGGCGGCAACAGTGCCGCCGTCGGGTCCTGCAAGGCGGGCGACATATCGGCCAAGGCACGGGCGGCGGCCATGAACATATTGTCCGTCACCCGCGTCGCCTCACCGGCGATCACGCCAAGGCCGACGCCCGGAAAGATATAGGTGTTGTTGCTCTGGGCGATATGATGCGATGCGCCCTTGTAGGTGACCGGTTCGAACGGGCTGCCCGTCCCGATCAGGGCGCGGCCATCGGTCCATTCGAGAATATCCTCCGGCACCGCTTCCGCCTTTGAGGTCGGGTTGGAGAGCGGGAAGATAATCGGCCGTTCCGTATTCTTCGCCATTTCGCGGATGATTTCCTCGGTGAACAGGCCGTGCTGTCCCGACACGCCGATCAGGATGCCCGGCATGCCCTTTTTAACTACATCCATCAGGCTGATGCTGCCGTCCTCTGCGCTCGACCAGGCGGCGACATGCCCGTGATCCTGCACCAGCCGCTGCTGGAATTCCATCAGCCCGTCCATATCGCTATGCAGCAGGCCGTAACGATCCACCATATAGATGCGCGCGCGGGCCTCCGCTTCGCTCAAGCCCTCATCCATCATGATCCGGATCAGCTGCTCGGCAATGCCCGCGCCCGCCGATCCCGCCCCGAGGAAGGCGATATAATGATCCTTGAGAGGCTTATCCAGCAGCTTGCAGGCCGCGAGCAGCGTGCCCGCCGCGACCGCCGCCGTGCCCTGGATATCATCGTTATAGGTGCAGAGCTGGTCGCGGTATTTTTCCAGCAACGGTTCCGCATGGGGCTGGGCAAAATCCTCGAACTGCAACAGAACGCTCGGCCATTTGCGCTTCACCGCCTGCACGAACTGATCGACAAAGTCGAAATAGGCCTCGCCGGTGACGCGCTTCTCCCGCCAGCCGATATACATCGGATCATCCAGCCGTTCCTGATTGTTGGTTCCCGCATCGAGGATGATGGGCAGTGTTACGCTTGGATCAACCCCGCCTGCCGCCGTATAGAGCGCCAGCTTGCCGATGGGAATGCCCATGCCGCCCGCACCCTGATCGCCGAGGCCGAGGATACGCTCGCCGTCCGTGACGACGATCGCTTCCACCGTCTCGTTCAAGGCATTGTCGAGAATGCTGTCGATGTCATGGCGGTGCGGATAGGAAATGAACAGGCCGCGCGGCCGCCGGTAGATCTCGCTGAACTGCTCGCAAGCCTCGCCCACCACCGGGGTGTAGATCAGCGGCATCATCTCCTCGATATGGGCGATGACGAGGCTGTAGAAGAGGGTTTCATTGGTGTCCTGAAGCGCCCTTAAGTAGATATGCCGCTCAAGGTCCGTGTCCTTCGCCTGGATGGCCTGATAGGCGCGCTCCGTCTGTTCTTCCAGCGTCTCGATATGCGGCGGCAGCAGGCCGAGCAGACCAAACGCCTCCCGCTCCTTCAGGGTAAAGGCCGTGCCCTTGTTCAGGATCGGCTCGCTGAGAAGCGCCAGCCCGACCGGGTTCTTCGCTGGAATTTCCGTCATCACACCCTCGCCCCTCACACCTGCCGGAAGTCATCCCGCCCCCGGTTTTGCCACGGCCATACTATAGCCGCGTCAAATTACGATACGCAAGCTGGCAGCGAAGAAAAGGGGATGGGAAAGATGTATGTCGCGGCCAGAGAATGCCGATACACTTCAAATCAAAGGCTGAAATCTATCTTCGGTAGTCCCCGGGGCAAATATATCTGATTGTCAATCCCAGCCGCGGCGGTAGTCGATGCGATGGCATTTGGGACAATGTAAACTACTGGTTGAACGGTTCTGGCGACGCGCCTCACGGCGCTCATCTTCATTCAGCACTTCGGTTTCAAATCGATGGCCGCAATTGTTGCAGCGGAAGCGAACCCTTTCAGGCATGGGTAATTCCTGCTTGTTCAATGAACTGGTTCCATAGGTATTCTGCCGCCTGCCCGGGGTTCAGGCGATCCGGTTCGTTTCCGAACATCGACATGGTCACGGTCAAGAACTGTTCATACTCGTCCGATGACACATTAAAACCACCATTCGCCGTGTTCTCCGCAGCGTTCTCGTTGAAGGAATAGTAGATGTCACTTAATGCGTAATCCGAGTTTCGACAGTGCACCGTTATATGTGCGGTTCCACTCTGCCGACCTTGATTGACGACCGTGCTGCCAAATGAGTTCGCTCTACGGTCTACAAAGCGACCACGCAATCCATCCATAGCATTTATCTCTTCGGTCGCCCGTCGGAAATAATCCTTTATTGTAACGAAGGCCGTGTCCCGATACTCGCTGCGATCAATGTCGTCGAAGTCGCGCTGCACCCGGTAGCGAGGGACGTCTCGTCGCGGAGCAGCCGGAGCAGGATCATTTTCGTTAGATTTGGGGGCATCCGTTTCGCTTGCGTCGACAATTCTACGAATTTCCTGTACGACATTCAGATAAGCATTGTTCGCGTTCGTCCATTCAGAGATTGGATCTCCGTCCTCGGGCACTGCCTTCAACCGGCGAAGCTCTGATATCTCCTTCCATTCGCATGGCTCGACGATGATTGGCACAATCCGAGCTTCTCCCGCGTCATGCCGCTCCAAGGCACGCCGCATCTCTCGTTCTACGCAATAGTTTGAATTGATAAAGTCTGGACTGACTAGCAGCAGAAAAAGGTCGGCTGCCTCTAGCTCCCGGCTGATTTCGTCGTCCAAAACATCCCCCGCCAAAATTTCCCGATCGTACCACATATCTACCCGACCTTCCCTACGGAGGTTAGCAAGGTGAACATGCAGTCGGTTGAGCACATCTGCATCTTGGTGGGAATATGAAATAAATACCCGCATCTATCCGCTATTTATCTTATATGTTGCTATTTTGTTCTCAAAATATCCCTTCAAATGAGAATAGTCAATAATTTTTTTAACGCTATGGTGTGACGATTAAACACAAACGCCGCTATATGATTGATATAGCGGCGTTAATTTGGTTGCGGGGGCAGGATTTTGCTTCGCTGTCCTTGGGCCTGTTTCGCAATGCG